>DATCFY010000045.1:0-49350 GCA_036509255.1 Streptosporangiaceae bacterium | reverse complement strand
ACTCCGGGTCACCTCGGGTTTCAGAATCGAAAACTGCGGACGGGAAGGGAAAGTAGCGAGTTCAGCCCGCCAGGGCAACGCAAACACCCGTTTGTTACGTCATAAATTGGACGATATTACTCTCCGGATGGGACCGAATACCTAACGTAGTCAAACGGGCTATCCCCATGGGCCTATCATCCAGCCCGCGGCAGAGTGCTCGAAACATGCCGGCCCACGTGATCATCGACCAGATTGCATGATCAGCCCGCACTTTCCATGATCATCCGGGTGAGCCCGAAGAGGCGCCAGAGGGCCGGCGGCCGGATGCTCAGTCGGCCGGCGCGAGCCTGCGCAACGGGGCCGCGATGGCCGCCGCGGCCGCGCCCGGGTCCGGGGCGCCGGTGATGGGCCGCCCGATGACCAGAAGGTCCGCCCCCTCCCGCAGCGCCTCCTCGGGCGTGGCGACCCGCGCCTGGTCGTTACGGGCCGCTCCGGGCGGCCGTACGCCCGGCGTGATCAGCTTGATGGCCGGTCCCACTTCGGCCCGGACCGCGGCTACCTCACGCGGCGAGCACACCAGCGCCCGCGCCCCGGCCCCGACCGCGAGGACGGACAGGCGGCGCACCGCGTCCAGCACCGGGCCGCGCAGGCCGATCGCCTCCAGGTCTGCAGAGCCCAGGGAGGTGAGCACGGTCACCGCCGCGATGACCGTGTCCGGGGCGGCCTGCGCGGCCGCCCTGATGACCTCAGGGCCCGCTGAGGCGTGCACCGTGACGATGTCCGGCCGCAGCCGGGCCACGGCCCGGGCGGCACCCGACACAGTCGCCGGGATGTCGTGCAGCTTCAGGTCGAGGAAGACCTGGACGCCGCTCGCGCCCCTGATCGAGGCGACCACCCCCGGGCCGTAGCGCAGATAGAGCTCCAGCCCGATTTTCACCGTGCTGACGTGCGGCGTTACCAGCCCGGCCCAGCGAGCCGCGGTCTCCAGATCAGGCGCGTCAAGCGCCACGGCGATCGGCGCTGGCTGGCTCAACTCTCCTCCTCGGGTACGGGTGATGCCGGGCAGGCAGGTCGCCTGCTCAAAGGACGGTCCCGGACAGCCGCCGGAGCGGCGTGCCACGTGGCTCGTGCGCGAGCCCGACCACGTCGCTGAGCCGCTCGATGCCGCGCTGCCCGAGTTCCTCATCGAGTTCGCGCAGGATGCGGACGCAGGCCGAGGGATCGTGGAAGATGGTGGTGCCGACACTCACCATGGACGCGCCAGCCAGGATGAGTTCCAGCGCGTCCCGGCCGGTCTGGACGCCGCCCATGCCGATGATGGGGACGTCGGGCAGGGCCTTGCGGACCTGCCAGATGCAGCGCACCGCCACCGGCCGGATGGCGGGGCCGGACAGGCCCCCGGTGACGCCGGCCAGCGCGGGGCGCATGGTGTCCGTGTCGATCACCATGCCGAGCAGGGTGTTGATCATCGAGAGCCCGTCCGCGCCCGCGTCGACGCACGCCCGGGCGATCGTGACGATGTCCGTGACGTCCGGTGACAGTTTCGCGAACACCGGGATGTCGTACCGGACCCGCGCCCGGACCGCCTCGACGACCGTGGCGGATGCGCCCGGATCGCAGGCGAACACCTGCCCCCGGTCCTCGACATTCGGACAGGAAATATTCACCTCTATGGCAGTAACTCCTGCCGCGTCGGAAAGCCGGGCCGCGAGTTCCGCGTACTCGTCGACGCTGCCACCGGCGATGGACACCACCGCCCGCGCGCCCCGCGAGAGCAGCCAGGGCAGGTCACGCTGGAGGAACGCATCAATTCCCGGCCCCTGGAGGCCGATGGAATTCAGCATCCCGCTCGACGTCTCCGCCATCCGGGGCGTCGGCCGGCCGGCCCGTGGGGCGACCATGACGGACTTGGTGACGACCGCGCCGATCTTGGCAACGTCGAAGAACTGGGCTAGTTCCCGGCCGGCCCCGGCACACCCCGACGCGGTCAGGATGGGATTCGGCAGCTCGACGTGGCCGAGCCTGGTCCGCAGGTCAACCGCCATGCTGCTCCCTCCGCGCGGGATCCGGCGCGGCGGCGCGGCCCGCTCCGGCCGCGTGGGACGTCCCGGCTGTCCCGTTGGCCCCGGCCGGTGGTGATCCAGCCGCTGGTGATCCAGCCGGTGCTGATCCGGCCCGTGCTGATCCAGCCCGTGATCCCTGGGGCGGAGCTCCCCCGGCCTCACGGGCCGCGGCGCCACTGCTCCCCGCGTGCTGGCGCGGGTTCCAGCCGGGGGCGCCCAGCGCGTCGAACGGGATGGTGCCGATGTCGTCCCAGCGGACCGTCTCGCCGCGGAACACCGGGCCCGCCACGCAGGACCGGACCATCCGGGTCACGCCGTCGTCCCCGATAACCGGGAGGACGCAGGTCATGCACACCCCGATGCCGCAGGCCATCGACTCTTCCACCAGGGTCAGCACCGGGATGTCATACCGGCCGGCCAGCGCCGTCACCTGGCGCAGCATGCCCATCGGGCCGCACGCGTAGATCACGTCGGTGCGGGCCTCGTGGATGACCTGGGTGAGCCGGTCGGTGACGAGGCCGCGCACGCCCATCGACCCGTCCTCGGTGGTCACCGCCGCGGTCCGGCCGATCCGGCGCGCGCTGAGCGCGCCGAACACCCGGTCCGCGCTGGCCGCGCCGAGCAGGAAGTCCACCTGGCAGTCCCGGCTGCGCAGCCGGTCGGCCAGCGGGAACAGCGGCGCGCTGCCATAGCCGCCCCCGACCAGCAGGCAGCTCACCGGGTCGCGGGGCACCGGGAAGGGCCGGCCGAGCGGCCCGGTCAGGTCGACGACGTCCCGGGTGCGGCGCTCAGCCAGCCACCGGGTGCCGGGCCCCTTGGCGGCGAACACGAACTCCACCGTCCCGCCGTGGTCCGGCCGCACATCATGGATCGAGAAGGCCCGGCGCAGCAGCATGGACGTGTCCGGGCCGCCGACCGCGGCCGCCACGAACTGGCCAGGCCTGAAGCGCGCCGCGATACCCGGGGCGACCACGGTCATCGCGTAGTAGGCATCGACCTTCCGTACGGTCAGGACGGTGCCGCGGACCTGGACCTGGACGGCATCCTGCTCGCCCTCGGCAGCGGTCATGACGCCGTCCCCGGGCGGTCCGGGGGGGTATCCCCCCGGACCGGCACAGCGCGCAGCCGCGCCGCGTACTCCTGCAAAGACCGCACCCCCACCTCGCCACGCTGGATCGCCTCGATGCCCTGCACCGCGGCGCCGAGCCCCTGGACGGTGGTGACACAGGGCACTCCGCGCCGCACCGCGGCGGTCCGGATCTCATACCCGTCCAGCCGGGGACCCGACTGTCCCGGGCTGCCGAACGGCGTGTTCACGATGAGATCCACCTGGCCGGCGAGGATCCTGGCCACGATATCGGGTTCGTCGCCTGGTCCTGGCCCGTCGCTGTGCTTCCGCACGATGGTGGCACGAACGCCGTTGCGCCGCAGCACCTCGCCGGTTCCCTCGGTGGCCCAGATTTCGAAGCCCAGGTCGGCCAGGCGCTTGACCGGGAACACCATGGACCGCTTGTCCCGGTTCGCGACCGACACGAACACTCGTCCCTTGACCGGCAGCGGCCCGTAGACGGCCGCCTGGGACTTGGCGTACGCGGTGCCGAACGCCTCGTCGATCCCCATCACCTCGCCCGTAGAGCGCATCTCAGGGCCGAGGACCGTGTCCACGCCCTGCCCGCGGGCGTCGCGGAAGCGGCCGAACGGGAGGACCGCCTCCTTGACCGCGATCGGCGCGTCCAGGGGGAGCGTGCCGCCGTCGCCGGTGGCGGGCAGGATGCCCTCGGCCCGCAGGCCGGCGACGCTCGTGCCCATCATGATCCGGGCCGCCGCCTTGGCCAGTGGCGTCGCCGTGGCCTTGGACACGAAGGGCACGGTCCGCGACGCCCGGGGGTTGGCCTCCAGCACGTGCAGCACCCCGGCCGCCATCGCGTACTGCACGTTGAGCAGCCCGCGCACCCCCACGCCCCGCGCGATGGCCTCGGTCGACTCGCGGATCCTGGCGATGTCCGCCCGGCCCAGGGTGATCGGCGGCAACGCGCAGGCCGAGTCGCCGGAATGGATGCCGGCCTCCTCGATGTGCTCCATCACCCCGCCGAGGAACAGTTCCTCCCCGTCGTACAGGGCGTCCACGTCGATCTCGATCGCGTCGTCGAGGAAGCGGTCGATGAGGACCGGGTGCCCGGGGCTGGCCGCCGCGGCCCGGCCGACGTAGTCCTCCAGCGTGGCGTCGTCATAGACGATCTCCATGCCCCGGCCGCCGAGCACGTAGGACGGCCGGACCAGGACCGGGTAGCCGATCTCGTCCGCGACGACCTTGGCCTCGTCGTAGGACAGCGCGGTGCCGTACCGGGGCGCCGGCAGCCCGGCCGCCTCCAGCACCGCCCCGAACTCGCCGCGGTCCTCGGCCAGGTGGATCGCCTCCGGGCTGGTTCCCACGACCGGGACGCCCTCGGCGGCGAGGGCGCGCGACAGGCCGAGCGGAGTCTGGCCGCCGAGTTGCACGATCACCCCGGCCACCGGCCCGCTCTGCTGCTCCGCGTGCACCACCTCGAGCACGTCCTCCAGCGTGAGCGGCTCGAAGTACAGCCGCCCGGACGTGTCGTAGTCGGTGGAGACGGTCTCCGGGTTGCAGTTGACCATCACGGTCTCGTAGCCCGCGGCGGTGAGCGCGAACGACGCGTGCACACAGGCGTAGTCGAACTCGATGCCCTGCCCGATCCGGTTCGGCCCGCTGCCCAGGATGATCACCTTGGGCGCCCCGCCGGGGGGGACCTCGGTCTGCTCGTCGTAGGTCGAGTACAGGTAGGGCGTGCGGGCCGCGAACTCCGCGGCGCAGGTGTCCACCGTGAGGTAGACGGGACGGATCCCGAACGCGTGCCGCAGCAGCCGCACCTGATCTTCCGGCAGGTCCTTGAGCTGGCCGATCTGGGCGTCGGAGAACCCGGCCCGCTTTGCCGTCCACAGTGCGGCGGTGTCGAGTTCCGGGCCCGGCCGGGCAGGCGCGGGCGCTTCGGCCAGCCGCTGGGCGATTTCCTCGATCGCCTGGATCTGGTCCACGAACCAGGGATCGATCCCGGTCACCCCGGCTACGTCGGCCACGGTCGCCCCGGCCCGCAGCGCCTGGTGGACCGTGGACATCCGGCCGTCGTGCGGGACGGCGCAGCGGGCCAGCAGCTCCTCCCGGTCCCCCGGCGGCCCGTCCCAGCTGAACGGGGCGGCCCGGTTCTCCAGCGAGCGGAGCGCCTTCTGCAGCGCCTCGGGGAAGCTCCGCCCGATGGCCATGGCCTCGCCGACCGACTTCATGTGCGTGGTCAGCTCCGGGTCGGCCCCCGGGAACTTCTCGAACGCGAACCGCGGCACCTTGACCACCACGTAGTCCAGCGCGGGCTCGAAACTGGCCGGCGTCTCGCCGGTGATGTCGTTGCGGATCTCGTCCAGCGTGTACCCGATGGCCAGCCGGGCGGCGATCTTGGCGATCGGGAAGCCCGTCGCCTTGGAGGCGAGGGCGGAGGACCGGGACACCCGGGGGTTCATCTCGATCACGACCATCCGGCCGGTCCGCGGGTTTACCGCGAACTGGATGTTGCACCCTCCGGTGTCCACGCCCACCGCCCGGACCACCGCGATGGCCACGTCGCGCATGTGCTGGTACTCGCGGTCGGTCAGGGTCATCGCCGGGGCGACCGTCACCGAGTCCCCGGTGTGCACGCCCATCGGGTCGATGTTCTCGATCGAGCAGACCACCACCACGTTGTCGTGGCGGTCCCGCATCAGCTCGAGCTCGAACTCCTTCCAGCCGAGGATGGACTCCTCCAGCAGGACCTCGGTGACCGGGCTGGCGTCCAGCCCCGCCCCGGCGAGCCGCCGCAGCTCCGTCTCGGAGCGCGCGATGCCGGACCCGGATCCGCCCAGGGTGAACGATGGCCTGATGACCACGGGGTAGCCCAGGTCCGCCGTGGCGGCCAGGCAGTCGTCCATGGTGTGGCAGATGTGGCTGCGCGGCACCTCGCTGCCGAGCCCGGTGACGATGTCCTTGAACCGTTTCCGGTCCTCGCCGGCCCTGATGGTCTCGATGCCGGCGCCGATCAGCTCGACCCCGTACTTGGCCAGGATGCCCGACTCGTGCAGGTCGACCGCGGCGTTCAGGGCGGTCTGCCCGCCCAGCGTGGGCAGCACGGCATCGGGCCGCTCCTTGGCGATCACCTTCTCCAGCACGTCCCGGGTGATCGGCTCCACGTAGGTGGCGTCGGCGAACTCCGGGTCGGTCATGATCGTGGCCGGGTTGGAGTTCACCAGGCTGACCCGGATGCCCTCCTGCATCAGGACCCGGCAGGCCTGGGTGCCCGAGTAGTCGAACTCGCACGCCTGCCCGATCACGATCGGCCCGGAGCCAATGACGAGCACCGACCGCAGATCCTCACGCCTGGGCATGCGCACCTCCCCTCGCCCCGTCCATCAGGGCACAGAATTTCGCAAATAGTCCGGCCGCATCATGCGGGCCCGGCGCGGCCTCGGGGTGGTACTGCACGCTGAACGCCGGCCGGTCGAGCAGGCGGAGGCCCTCGACCACGCCGTCGTTGAGGTTCACGTGGGTGATCTGGGCCGGCCCGAAGTCGGTGGCGAACGTGGTGCCCGCAGCGGCGCCGTCCGGCATGGCCACCGCGAAGCCGTGATTGTGGCTGGTGATCTGCACCTGGCCGGTGGCCAGGTCCTTGACCGGCTGGTTCACCCCGCGGTGCCCGAAACGGAGCTTGTAGGTGCCCAGGCCGAGGGCCCGCCCCAGCAGCTGGCTGCCCAGGCAGATGCCGAACACCGGGACGCCCCGGGCGAGGACCCCCCGGACCGCGTCAATGGCGTAGCCAGCCGCAGCCGGGTCGCCCGGACCGTTTGAGAAAAAAACTCCGTCCGGGCCCCCGGACAGGATCTCGTCGGCGGTGCTGGCTGCCGGGAGCACGGTGACCTGGCAGCCCAGCCGGGCCATGGCCAGCGGCGTGGCGGCCTTGATGCCCAGGTCCACGGCCGCGACCCGGTAGCGGACACCCACGCCGTCCGGCGGGGACACGGTGTAGGCGGCGTCCGTGGACACCTCCCGGGCCAGGTCCGCGCCGGTCATCTGGGGACTAGCCAGGACCCGCTCGCGGAGGGCGCCGGAGTCCGTGGTGCCGGTGGCGATGCCGGCCCGCATCGCCCCGCGCTCGCGCAGGTGCCGGGTCAGCGCCCGGGTGCCGGTGATCGCGATGCCGGTGACGCCCTGGGCGCGCAGTTCCGCATCCAGGCTCCGCTGCGACCGCCAGTTCGAGGCCAGCCGGGCCGGCTCACGGACCACGTACCCGCTGACCCAGATCCGCCGCGACTCCGGGTCTTCGTCGTTGATCCCGGTGTTGCCGATGTGCGGCGCGGTCATCGCCACGATCTGGCGGCAGTAGGACGGGTCGGTCAGCGTCTCCTGGTAGCCCGTCATGCCGGTGTTGAAGACCATCTCGCCGAAGGTCTCGCCGTCCGCCCCGAACGCGGTCCCGCGGAACGTGGTGCCGTCCTCCAGGACCAGGATCGCGGGCACGTCCGGCCCGCTGGACCGGGCCGTCCCGTTCCCGGCCATCAGGCCAGCTTCCCGTCGAGGACGGTGGGAGTACCGCGCAGGAACGTGGCCACCACCCGGCCCGGCAGCTCCATCCCGCCGAACGGGCTGTTCCGGCTCCGGGAAGCGTGCGCGCGCGGGTCCACTGTGTCGCGGGCCGCGGCGTCGTAGAGCGCCAGGCTGGCCGGCAGGCCGGCTGCCAGCGCGCCCTCCGGGCCGGGGAGCCGGCCGATGCGGGCCGGCCGGCGCGACATCCGGTCGGCCACCCCGGCCCAGTCGAGCAAGCCCGTGTCGACCATCGCCTCCTGCACCACGCGCAGCGCGGTTTCCAGGCCGGTCATGCCGAACGCCGCCGTGTCCCACTCGGTTTCCTTGTCCTCCACCGGGTGCGGCGCGTGATCGGTGGCCACGCAGTCGATGGTGCCGTCGGCCAGGCCCTCGCGCAGCGCGGCCACGTCCGCCGCGGTGCGCAGCGGCGGGTTGACCTTGTATACCGGGTCGTAGCCGGCCGCGAGAGAGTCGGTCAGCAGCAGGTGGTGCGGGGTGACCTCGGCGGTGACCCGCCACCCCTTGCTCTTCGCCCAGCGGATGATCTCCACCGATCCGGCGGTGGACACGTGGCAGACGTGCAGCGCCGAGCCGACGTGGGCGGTGAGCAGGCAATCCCGGGCGATGACGGCCTCCTCGGCCACGGCAGGCCAGCCGGTCAGCCCGAGCCGCCCGGACATCTCACCCTCGTTGAGCTGCGCTCCCTCGGTGAGCCGGGGTTCCTGCGCGTGCTGCGCGATGACCCCGTCGAACGCCTTCACGTACTCCAGGGCGCGGCGCATCAGCACGGCATCAGACACGCACCGCCCGTCGTCAGAGAACACCCGGACCCGGGCCGGGGACTCAGCCATCGCGCCGAGTTCGGCCAGCCGCGTTCCGGCCAGGCCCACGGTGACCGCCCCGATCGGGTGGACGTCGCAGTGCCCGGCCTGCCGTCCGAGCCGCCAGATCTGCTCCACCACGCCTGCCGTGTCGGCCACCGGGTCGGTATTGGCCATCGCGTGCACGGCGGTGAACCCGCCCAGCGCCGCCGCCCGGGTGCCGGTCTCCACGGTCTCGGCGTCCTCGCGGCCCGGTTCGCGCAGGTGGGTGTGCAGGTCCACCAGGCCCGGCAGGGCGATGAGGCCCCCCGCGTCCAGGACCTGTGCGCCGGCCGGGGCAGGACCGTCACCGATGCTGTCGATCACCCCGTCGCGGATCAGGATGTCGGCGGGGTCGCCGCCCAGCGGCCGCGCTCCCTTGATCAGCCAGGTCCCCGGGCTCGTACTCAAGCTCTGTCCTCCGCTCACGACTGGGCCTCCGCTCCGCCGAGCAGCAGGTACAGCACGGCCATCCGCACGCTGACCCCGTTGGCCACCTGTTCCACGATCGTGGACCGGGGCGAGTCCGCCACTTCGGCGGCGATCTCGACGCCGCGGTTCATCGGGCCGGGGTGCATCACGATGGCCTGCTCGGGCAACTGCGCCATCCGGGTGCCATCCAGCCCGTAGCGGCGGCTGTACTCGCGCACGCTGGGGAAGTAGGCGGCCTTCATCCGCTCCTGCTGCACCCGCAGCATCATCACCACGTCGCTCTTGGGCACCGCGGCGTCGAAGTCATAGCCGACCGAGCAGGGCCACGAGCCAACCGCCACCGGGAGCAGGGTGGGCGGGGCGACGAGGGTGACCTCGGCCCCCAGGGTGGTCAGCAGCAGCACGTTGGACCGGGCTACCCGGCTGTGCAGCACGTCGCCGACGATCGTGACCCGCAGGCCGTCGAGGCCCTCACCGACGGGGCGGCCGAACTTGCGCCGGATGGTGAAGGCGTCCAGCAGGGCCTGGGTCGGGTGCTCGTGCGCGCCATCGCCGGCGTTGACCACGGTCCCGCGCACCCAGCCCGCGAGCCGGTGCGCCGCCCCCGACGCGCTGTGCCGGATCACGACAGCGTCGGCGCCCATGGCCTCCAGCGTCAGCGCCGTGTCCTTCAGGCTCTCGCCCTTGGCCACGCTGGACCCTTTGGCCGAGAAGTTGATCACGTCGGCGGACAGCCGCTTGGCAGCGGCCTCGAACGAGATCCTGGTCCGGGTGGAGTCCTCGAAGAAGAGGTTGACCACCGTGCGCCCGCGCAGCGTGGGCAGCTTCTTGATCGGCCGGTCGGCCATCCGGGCCAGCTCGTCAGCAGTGTCCAGGATGAGCAGGGCATCGTCACGGCTTAGGTCGGCCGCGGAAATCAGGTGACGGTTCACGTGCCGCTCCGTTGCTCCGTTGTGGCCGCGCGCCCGATGATCACTGCATCCTGGCCGTCCACCTCGGCCAGCAGGACCCGCACAACTTCCTGCTTGGAGGTGGGCAGGTTCTTGCCGACGTAGTCCGGCCGCACCGGCAGCTCGCGGTGCCCGCGGTCGATCAGGACGGCCAGCTGGACTGCGCGCGGGCGGCCAAGGTCGTTGAGCGCGTCGAGGGCGGCCCGCACGGTCCGGCCGGAGTAGAGCACGTCATCGACGATGACCACGATGGCCCCGTCGATGCCCTCGGCCGGCACCTCGGTGCGGCCAAGGGCCCGGGCCGGGCGCAGCCGGAGGTCATCCCGGTACATCGTGATGTCCAGTGACCCATGGGGTACCGGGCGTCCCTCGACCTGCTCGATGCGCTCGGCCAGGCGGCGCGCCAGCGGGACGCCGCGGGTGGGGATGCCCAGCAGCAGCACGTCGGCTGCGCCATCGGTACGTTCCAGGATCTCGTGTGCGATCCGGGTCAGCGCCCGGCCGATCTCGGCGGGCTCCAGGACTGTTTTCGGGTCGGCCGGGCCGGGTCTGGCCGGGCCGCCGCCTTCCGCACCGTCCTGATCGCGGGCAGGATGCAGCGCATGCACGCCACGGACCCCCTTTCCCGCCTCACAGGACGGGTCTTAAAGGATGATCTGTCCCGCCCACCGTACCAGGAGGAGCGCTGTGACGTGGGACGCCGCGGGCGTGGCGCCGCCAGCCTCATGGGGCGGCGCGTCCGGCCGCCCGGCCACGAGGATGACCACCGGGCTCGTGGCCGGCGTCGGCCAACCGGAAAACTGCAGTCCGGCCCGCGCGTGAATTGGGTGACGATGAGTGATTCGTGTCACACTGGAACGGCACGGATCAGCGAGAGTCGCGAAAGCCGGCCGGACGCGGTCACCAGGACAGCGAGAACACCTGTCCCAGCAGGCTTTCCGGGAATCGAGAGCAGGTGTCTGGGCGATCACCGTCGCCGCGGGCCTGAGTGACAAGACGCGTAAGTTGACCCGCTTTTTGCTATTCGGCTTGACCTGGTCGCGCTTGCGGCCTACCGTCACTGTCCGTAACCGTTACTGAAAGCGACGACTGGCCGGGGGCCGACGACATGCCATCTGAATACGCCAAGACTCTCGGTGCACGGCTGCGTGCCATCCGTACCCAGCAGGGACTGTCCCTGCACGGAGTGGAGGAGAAGTCGCGCGGCCGCTGGAAGGCCGTGGTTGTGGGTTCGTACGAGCGCGGCGACCGCTCGGTGACCGTGCAGAAGCTCGCCGAGCTCGCGGAGTTCTACGGCGTGCCGGTGTCTGAGCTGCTGCCCGGCGATGCGACACCCGCCCCGCTGGCGCCGTCCCCGAAACTTGTCATCGACCTGGAGCGGATGGCCCAGCTCCCCAAGGACAAGGCCGGGCCGCTAGCGCGCTACGTGGCGACGATCCAGAGTCAGCGCGGCGACTACAACGGCCGGGTGCTGTCCATCCGCCAGGAAGACCTACGGTCACTGGCGGTCATCTACGACAAGTCGCCGATTGACCTCACTGAAGAGCTGATCAGCTGGGGTGTCCTCGACTCCGAGGCCCGCGGCGCCGTCGAGGCCTTCTGACCTTCGGGCGGCCCCCCTTGGGCGGCCTGCCGGCCTTTGGCTGGCAGGCCGCTGGCGTACCTGGCACCGTCAGCTCCGGGGTCTGGATCAGCGCCTACCCGGCCGGGCGGAGCGGCAGGGCCGGCTGGCCAGGCAGGCCCAGCGCCTCCTCGGCCAGGTTCAGGAACGTCTCAGCATCCCTGAGCAGATCATCAGCCTCTCGGGCGGACACCGCCCGAACCAGGCCCGCCTCGGCGGCAGCCCGCTTGCCTGCGCCGGCGGCGAAGAACGCGGCCCATTCCGACAGGGCGGGCTCCACCCGCGGCAAGAGCTCCCAGACGCTGCGGGGAGCTTTCCGCCGGGGACTCTGCCCCGGACCCATCTTGACCGCCACGATCGCGGCGGCGGCGCGCAGCGCGGCCAGGTGTGCTCCTACGTAGCGCGTGCCCGGGCTGGCCTCACCTGATGCATCAGCCAGCCCGCGGCGGGCCGATTCAATGAGGGTCAGCGCCGCTGGCGCTATACGGCAGCGTGGCTGGCCTGGTCGTACCGACATGACCGTACTCATTGGCCTTCCTTCCGTCGCGGAGCCAGGATCAGGCGGATGATTCCGCACGCCGCCCGACCCAGACCCGGCCGCCCAGGATCAGGGGGGAACGTCCCGGCGGTCCCGCTAGTTATTCGAACATAGGTTCGCTTCAAAGTCCAGCTGTCTGTATCTGAGTTCGAAGGTATCCGGCGGGTCCGACAAAACGCCGCGGCCGCCCTCGCGTACGCTTGCGCGGGTGCGCGCGGGCCCGGAGCTGCTGGAATTCGGCAAGGCATGCTTCCTCGCGGAGCTGGGCGTCCTGGTCAACGTCTATGCGGCCGCCATGCAGCCGCCGCAGCACCAGCTGCCGGGACGGCGGGCGATCATGGCGCGGCACGCGGACTTCCCCTCGTTCCGCTGCGTGGTCATGACCCTCACCGGCGATCCGGGGAACGCGCTCCCCGAGCTGCGGACGCAGTCTGGCCGCAGCCGGCTCACGGTCATCGGGTTCGCCTACGGCTTCCACGGCGCCAGCGGCCAGTGGTGGCACGACCTGGTGCGCAGCGCCCTGGCCGCGACCGGCGGCCGGGACCTGGCCCAGACCTGGCTGGGCGACTCGTTCGAGGTGGCCGAGGTGCATGTCCACCCTGGCTACCAGGGCCGCGGGATCGGGCGGGCCATGGTTCCCGCGCTGATTCATCCCCGGCTGGAACGGACGGCCCTGCTGTCCACCCAGGACGCCGACAGCCGCGCCCGCCGCCTGTACCGGAGCCTGGGCTTCAGCGACCTGCTGACCGGATACCGCTTCCCGGGAACCGACCCGCCCTACGCAGTGATGGGGGCGGCGCTGCCGCTGCGCTCGCGCCGGGCCGGTGGGTGACTGCCGCCGGCCGCCCGCCCGGCCAGCCCGAGGCACTCGTAGATCTCCCTGGTCGCCCGGGACCCGTTGAGCGTGTAGAAGTGCAGCCCCGGGGCGCCCTCGGCCAGCAGGCGCTCGCTCATGGCCGCGGCATACTGCACGCCGATCTCCCGCACCGCCGCGCTGTCGTCGGCGGCCGCCCGCACCCGGTCCCCGAGTTCGCCGGGGAACCGGGCCCCGGAGAGCACGACGATCCGCTCCAGGGTGCGCAGGCTGGTGATCGGCATGATCCCGGCAATGATCGGCACGTCACAGCCGGCGGCCGCCACCCGGTCCCGCAGCCGCAGGTAGTCCTCGACGTAGAAGAACATCTGGGTGATCGCGAAATCGGCCCCCGCCCGGCACTTGCGCACGAAGTACTCGGTGTCGGCGCCGAGATCAGGCGAGCGGGGATGCCCTTCGGGGAACGCGCCGACACCCACGCAGAAATCACCTGAGGCCTTGATCAGCCGGACCAGGTCCGCGGCGTGTTCCAGGCCTTCCGGATGCGCGACCCAGTCGGCGTTGGGGTCCCCGGCGGGATCTCCGCGCAGCGCCAGCACATTGCGCACGCCGACCGCCGCGTACGAGCCGATCACCCGCCGTAGTTCGGCGACGGAGTGATCCACCGCCGTGAAGTGCCCGACCGGCGTGAGCGTCGTCTCCGCGGCGATCCGCCCGGTCATGCGGACGGTCCGGTCGCGGGTCGAGCCGCCCGCCCCGTAGGTGACCGAGACGAACGTGGGGCGCAGCGGCTCCAGTTCCCGGATCGCCCGCCACAGCCGCCGTTCCGCGTCCGCGGTCTTGGGCGGCATGAACTCGAACGAATAAGACTCACCGCCCGAGGCCAGCAGCTCACGGATGGCAGGCGCACGGTGCTGGACCCCGGTTGGCATGTCCCCAGGCTAGTCGGCTGCCGCCGGATCACCACTCACAGGTGGCTGAGGATCGCCCCGGCCACGTCCTCGCCGGAGCGGACCGCGCCGTCGAAAAAGCCAGGCCACCGGGTGGCGGTCTCGGTGCCGGCCCAGTGCAGCCGCCCGACCGGCGGGCGCAGCGCGGGACCATAGCCAGTCCAGACCCCCGGCGGCAGATAGGCGGTGAACGCGCCGCCGGTCCACGGCTGCGCAGGCCAGTTGACGTCAATGAACTGAGCCGGCCGGGCAGCCCGGCGGCCGAAGTAGCCGGCGAAGTCCGCCAACACCGCGCGGCGCCGCTGCGCGGCGCTGGCCATCCCCAGCTCCACCGCGCGGGTCCCGGCGATGAAGCTGGCCAGGATGCCGGGCCGCCCGCTGGGCGGGGAGCTGTCCGCCACGAACTGGACAGTGGGAAGGTCGCCGGTGGCCGTCCCGCTCAGGCCCTCGTCGCGCCAGAACGCGGTGGGGTAGACCGCGAGCACCTTGAGCAGCGAGCCCATCGGGGTCCGCTGGACCAGCTGCAGGCGCCGGGCCGGGAGGGCGGGGTCGAAGGAGATCTGCGCGGCGCAGGACGGCGGCATGGCCACGATCCCGAACCGGGCGCGGTAACTGCCCCCGTCGGTAATCATCGTGACCCCGGACGGGCCGTTCTCGATGACCCGCACGGGCGACTGCAGCACGACCCGGTCGCCGAGCGCGCTGGCGATGATGGGCGGGATCTGCCCGGCCGCACCGTAGAAGAGGTCGGTCTCCGGGTCCTGGGCCTGCGGCGCCGCCGCGTTGGCGAAGAGCACGTGCAGGAACGAGACGTCGGCGGGCTCGAAGGCCCCCGTCCCCCCGATGAGCGCCTGCTGAGTGATCACGAAGCGCCCGAAGCTCGTGCTGGTGTTCCTGGTGAGCCAGCTGGCCAGGGTCTCGCTGTCCTGGCGGTGGGCGTGCGGGGCGCGCCACGGAGCGCGGGTGGGGACCTGGGCCGAGAGGAGGTCGATCTTGGCCAGGGCCTGTTTCGCATCGCGCAGCTCGCGCGGGGACACGTCCGGCGGCTCGCCCCGGAACGGGGGGAAGCTGCCCACGAACGTGCTGCGCTGGCCCTGGTAGTAGAAGACCGAGCGGCCATCGTGGTAGGAGGGGAACCGCCGTACGCCGAGCTCATCGGCCAGGGCCAGGATGGCGGTCTGCGTGGGGCCCACCCACTGGCCGCCGAGATCCGCGTAGCCCCCTTCGATCACCGGCCGGCGCACCATCCGGCCGCCGACCCGGTGCCGTGCTTCCAGCACCACCACCGAGTGCCCGGCGCGGACCAGGGCCCGGGCCGCCACGAGACCAGCCAGCCCGCCCCCGGCGATGGCGACGTCCACCCGGCCGAGGACCCGGGCCGGGCTGGGCCCGGGCCGGCCGCGGCTGGTGTCCGGGCGGCCGCCGAGCCGCAGCTGCCTGGCCCCCAGCGCGCTGGCCACCACGGTCGCACCGGCCAGGAACTGGCGCCTGGGCGCGGCGGGCTTACCGGCCGGCTCCGCCGGGGTCCCGAACACACGCTCAGCCGCAGCCTCGGCCTCAGGCTGAGAGCCAGCCCCAGCTTCAGGCACCCCAGGACCAGGAGGAGGGCTCTCTGTCATGGCCCTCAACCTGCCGTAATAGCACTCTGCTTTCAATCAGACACGCAGAGTACAGACACACCGGCGGTTGACAGCGCGGTGACCGAGCCTGGGTCAGCGGGTAACGAGAGCACCCGCAGAACGCGAGGGCCTGCCTTCAGAACGCGAGAGCCTGCGCCCGCCGGTTCACCTCACGACCGCGATGCTCCGTCATCGCCTGGATCGGCGTACCCGGCAGCGTGTCGTCGGCCGTGAAAAGCCAGCGCAGCGCGACGGAGTCGTCGAACCCGCAGTCGAGCAGCACGGTAAGGGTGCCGTGCAGCCCTTTGACGATGGCGCCTCCGTCAAAGAAGGCCGCCGGGATGGCCATCGTGCCGTCCGGCCGCTGGACAGCCAGCAGCTTGCGGTCACGGAAGAGCTGCTTGAGCCTGCCCGGCGGGATGCCGAGCCGGTCAGCCGCTTCTGGGAGTGTGAGCCAGTCGCCGACGAGTGCGTCGGCCGGGGGGTCAATCTGTGCCACGTTTCCGAATTTCCCACGCGGCGGCCCAGGTCAAACCCGGACACGCCAGTCTCGTCTGTTGTCTTCGCGAACCAGTGTGGCCCGCGACTGCCCTGCTGGCCCAGTTCAGGCCGTTTGCTCAGGTCACCGCCGCGTCCCGCACCGGCACGTCGGGGTCGGCCAGCCGGGCGGTGTCCACGGCCTGGCCCGCTTCCATGAGACGGCGGCCCTGCAGCATGTCCCGGGGCCGCCCCACCGCGAGGACGGCGACCAGCCGGTCCGTGCCCGCCGTCCCGGACACCCAGCACGCCGCCCAGCGCGCCGCGGCCGGATCGCCGCGCCAGATGAGTCGGTCCTCGGGTTCATGGTGGCCAACGTACTGGACCATCCGGCCGAACTGCTCCGACCAGAAGTAGGGCACCGGGTCATAGTCCTGCTCGGCGCCGAGCGCGTTGGCCGCCGCCACGCTGGGCGAGTGCAGGGCGGTATCCCAGTGCTCCACCCGGAGCCGCCGGCCGTAACGGCCGGACCAGAACGCGGCGCAGTCCCCGGCCGCGTAGACGCCGGGCACGGAAGTACGCAGGCGGCTGTCGACGGCGATCCCGTTGCCCAGGTCCACCCCGGAACCGTCCAGCCATCCCGTACTCGGGCGGACCCCTACCGCGGTCACGATCAGGTCGGCCTCCAGCCACCCGCCGCCGGGCAGGGCCAGGCCGCCTTCCTGGACGGATTCCACCGGCTGGCCGAGCCGCAGGTCCACCCCGGCCGCGGCGTACCAGGGCACCATCGTCGCGCCGGCCGCCTCGCCGAGGGCCGCGGCGGCCGGGACCGCCGCGGCCTCCAGAACCGTCACGGCGCACCCGCGGGCCGCGGCGGCGGTGGCCAGTTCGGCGCCGATCCACCCGGCCCCGACGATGGCCAGCCGGATTCCCTTCTGCAGCCCCGCACGGATGCCCAAGGCATCGTCCACGGTGCGCAGCACACGCTGCGGGCCGGGCCCGGGCAGCCGGACAGGCGTGGCCCCCGTCGCCACGATGAGGCGGTCGAACCCGTATTCGCCCTTCTCAGTTCGCACCACCCGGTCGTCCAGGGCGGTGGCGGCCTCGCCGAGCCGCAGGTCCACACCGAGAGCGGCCGGGTCGGTGTCCAGCGACGTCGAGTCGAGCTCGCCCATCATCAGCTTCTTGGACAGGGGCGGGCGGTCGTAAGGCGGATGCGGCTCCGCGCCCAGCATCGTTATCTGGCCGCCGTACTCCTTGGCCCGGAGCTCGGCCGCGGCACGCGAACCGGCCAGCCCTCCGCCCACGATGACTACCCGCTCGATCTGCACGAGCACCAAGGCTAGAGGGAGCTGACCCCACAGGGCTCAGGCTGGGCCGCGGAGTGGCCCCCGCCACCTGGATTCCGGACGGGCGCGCCGCGCTTTCCGCCCAGGCCATATCTCCGGCCCCGGTGGCACGGACAAGCGGTGATCACAGCATCGGCGGATAAACCCGCAGGTAACCAAGGCAGTCCCGGTAGGGTCGTCACTCCCGGTCACGGCGCGACACCGTACAGGTGTTCCCAGCGCCCTGATCGATGGGCGGCCATACAATTGACGCGATGGACACGACGCTCGCGCGCCCACCCGTCGGCCGGCTCCTGGATGGCCGGTACCGGGTTGAGTCCCTTATTGCCACCGGCGGGATGGCCACGGTGTATCTGGGCACCGATACCCGGCTGGACCGCACCGTGGCACTGAAGATCATGCATGCCGAGCTGGCCAACGACGAGGATTTCGTCCGCCGGTTCGTCGGCGAGGCCCGCTCCGTGGCCCGGCTTTCGCACCCCAATGTGGTCGGCGTGTACGACCAGGGGGCTGACGGGCGCACGCTGTACCTGGCCATGGAGTACGTACCCGGCCGCACGCTGCGCGACCTGATGAACGAGCGGGGCAGCCTCGCCCCCCGCGAGGCCCTGGACATCATGGAAGGCGTCCTCGGCGGCCTCGGTGCCGCGCACGCCGCCGGGCTCGCGCACCGGGACGTCAAGCCAGAGAATGTCCTGCTCTCCGCTGATCAAGCGGTTAAGGTCGCCGACTTCGGGCTGGCCCGGATGCTCGCGGGCACCAGCCACACGAAGACCGGGATGCTGATCGGCACCGCGGCCTACCTGGCCCCGGAACAGGTGTCCCAGGGGATCGCCGACGCGCGGACGGACGTGTACGCCGCCGGGATCATGCTGTTCGAGATGCTCACCGGCCAGCAGCCGCACACCGCCGACACGCCGCTGGCGGTGGCCTACAAGCATGTCAACGAGGCGGTGCCGGTGCCGTCGCAGCTCGTGGACGGAATCCCGCCCGCGCTGGACGACCTGGTCCTGCGGGCCACCAGCCGGAACCCTGACGTCCGCCCCGAGGACGGCGGCCAGTTCCTGCGCAGCCTCAACGAGGTGCGGCTCAGCCTCCCGGCCGCTCCCGCGGCGCCGGCCGACGCCGGCTACCAGGACGCCGGATATCCGATCGCCAGCGGATACGAGGCGGCCGGCTACCAGAACTCGGGCTACCAGGACGCCGGCTACCAGGACGCCGGCTACCAGTCTGGGGGCTACCAGTCTGGGGGCTGGCCGGCCCAGCCCCCGCCGTCGCAGTACGCCGGGGACCTGATCCCAGGCCTGCCTGGCTCCGGCAGCCCGGCGCCTGGCGGAGGTGGCCCGGCCGGGCCCACCAGTGTGGGGGCGGCCTTTCCCACGGGCTCAGCAGCCGCCCCGGGCTCGCCCACCTCAGCGTTTTCGGTAGCGGGATTCGGCGCCCCGCCCGGCGAGAACCCGGGCGCCGTCACCCAGCGGGTGACCGACGACGGCTTCCACCGGGCCGAGAACCACACGATGGTGGTATCCCGCGACGCGGCTACGGACTACGGCCGTGACCGGGGCGGTTACGGCGGCCCCCGCGAGCCCGGCCTGCAGCGCTGGCTGTTCAGCCGCAGGCTCTACTACGTGCTGGGCGGCCTGGCCGCGGTACTCCTGGTCGGCCTGCTCATCTGGTGGCAGTCAGCGGGCAAGTACACCACGGTGCCCCGGGTGGGCGGCCTGGCGGCGAGCACCGCACGGCTGGAAGTCCGCAGCGAGGGCCTGGCCGTGAAGATGGGCACACCCCAGTTCAGCGGCCGGGTGGCCAAGGGCAACGTCATCGGCACCAGCCCGGCAATCGGGGCGCGGGTGAGCAAGGGCGGCACGGTACTGCTCATCGTCTCCAAGGGCCCGCACATGATCACGGTGCCCCAGGTGACCGGGAATCCGGTGCCCGCCGCGGAGGCCGCGCTGCGGCATGCGGGCCTGACCCCGGGCCAGGTGGTGGGCCAGACGTCGACCACCATCGCGAGCGGGATAGTGATCAGCACCACCCCGGCAGCGAACGTGCCCTGGCCGCAGAACCGGCCGGTGAACTTGGTGGTCAGCACCGGGCAGCCGGTGCCCAACTTCGTCGGCCAGCAGAAGGCGGTGGCCGAGCAGTGGGCGCAGGCCAGCGGCGTCTCGCTGAACGAGGTCACGGTCGCCAACAGCACCCAGCCCGCGGGGACGATCACCCAGCAGTCCGTGAAGCCGGGCGGTTCTTTCACCGCGCACGAAGTCATCACCATTGACATCTCCAATGGCCCGCAGATGGTCAACGTGCCCAACGTGGACGGCCAGCAGGTCTCCCAGGCCGAGCAGACGCTGGCCCAGGCGGGTTTTCAGGTCACGGTGGATCAAGTCGGGCCCCTGAACACCGTGTTCGACTACAGCCCCTCAGGCCAGGCCCCGCAGGGCAGCAAGATCACCCTCTACGTGGGCCTCCCGCACCTCTAAGCCCGCCCGGGCCAGCCCCGCCGCCCGCCCGGGCCAGCCCCGCCCGGTTCGTCACATCGGCCCGGCCAGCACCTCCCCGAAGGCAGCCGCTAAGGCGCCTCATCTCCCCGCCATGCCTCCCCCGCCCTCCCTCCCCTTTACTTAAGCATTGCCTTCCTGTGGCCTTTTTGTTGCCTTTTACGGCTGGAAACCCGCCCTTAGCGGGTACGTTTCCGATTAGCTCTGATTCGGTCCGGGTAAATGTCGCCGATACACTAATATGTCCCCGCCCCGTGGTTAGCCCCGCCTGGTCGAGGGGGGCCTGAACCGAAGAAGGCCCCGCTGAAGATCCGCCGAGCGACCGTGTTCCGCCGCCCCGGGCGCCAGGCCGCGCTCCGCGTGGTCGCGCACCTGGCCGCGTGGCTGCCGTTCGTGCTCGGGCCGGCCCGTCTCATCCGCAGCGGCTGGCGGCCGGTCGGCGACGAGGCGGCCATCGCGCTCCGGTCGTGGAACTCACTGACCTCGCACGGCCCGATGGTCGGCCAGGCCACCCGGCTGGCTCACGGCGTCTTCGACCCGGGCCCGCTGGAGTACTGGCTGCTGGCCATCCCGGTCCATCTCGACACGGTGCATGGGGTCCTGTGGGGCGCGGTCATCTGCTGTCTGGTGGCCTGCTCGCTGGCGGTCGAGGCGGCCTGGTCCGTGCTCGGCGCGGCCGGCGGACTGTGCGCCAGCGGGCTGATCGTCGGCCTGGTGGTGTGGATGCCGGACATCGCGCTGACGCCGAGCTGGAATCCCTGGTTCGGGATGACGTTCTTCATCGCGGCGCTCGCGGCCGCCTGGGCGGTCGTGTCCGGCCACCGGAGCTGGTGGCCGGCGCTGGTCATCTCGGCGTCGATCGCGGCGCAGGCTCATCTGATGTTCACCGTGCCGGCGGCCGCCTTGGCCGTCCTGGCGCTCATCGTTGGCCTGGCGGACACCATTCGCGGCCGCCCGGGGTACTGGTGGCTGGCGACCGGCCTGATCGCGGGGGCCGCGTGCTGGAGCGCCCCGCTCATCCAGCAGTACACCTCCCGCGACGGGAACCTGAGCTTGCTGCTGCGCAGCAGCGGGGCGCGGACTGGCGCCCGGACCGGCGGCGCGTTCAGCCTCAAGGCCCTTTCCGCCGCGGTGGAGCCGGTGCCGGTCTGGTGGAAGTCGCTGCAGTCAATGGCGGTCTACCACCTGATCAGTCACCGTCCCGCCTGGTTCGCGGTGGCGGTCCTGGTCCTGCTGGCCGTGGCCGCGGTCATGGCGGTGCGCCCGCTGCGCTGCCGCCCGCTGGGAGCCTTGGCCGTAGTGACCCTGGTGGTCAGCCTCGGAGCGCTGGTGACGTACTCCGGTATCCCGGTGCACAACACCAGCCTGCGCACCCTGGGCTACCTGATCGTGCTGCTCTTCCCGGTCGGCGTGCTGAGCTGGCTGGTGGTGGGCAGCTGGGCCGTGCTCACCGTGCGCCTGATCCTCCGCCAGCTGGCCACGACGCGGCCAGCCGCCTCCCCCGCGAACGCCACCCCGGAGCTCGAGACGGCCGGGTCCTCTGTCCGCCAGCCGGCGGTCCGCCGCGCGGGGCCCCTGGCCGGTCTCGCGGCAACGGCACTGATCGCCGGGGGCGCGATCCTGGCCGTATCACTGCAGGGACCCACCGTGCACCAGGTGACCGGCGACCCGGCCATGGCCGCGTCCGCGGCCGCGTCCCGGCAGATCGCGCGCGCCCTGCCGGGCCAGCCAATAGCCCTGTCGATCCACGACTTCGACGCATCCGCCCTGGGACGGATGACCCTGGGCGTGACCTGGGCGCTGACCCCGGAGGGCTTCCGGGCGGAGATCATGCACACCCGGCTGGCCCGCGAGCTCGGCAACCGCTACGTGTTCCGCGGCGAGGCGATCCCGCTGGTCAAGGTCCGGGTGCGGCGGCACGGCACTTCCATCCACGTGACCAGGCCCACTCAGCTGGCCACCCACAGGTAGCGCCCGCCACCCGGCAGGATCAGCCGGAAAGGCACCGGCCGCGCCCCCCGCTGGCCGAGGGCGGTGTCAGCCGATCTGGGCCAGCCCGTGGTGCGTTGCGATACTGTGGCCGCTGGACGGTGACCAGCCACCAGCGCGGCACGCCGCACGCGCCCCCAGGCACCCTCCGGGGTGCCGCGCCCACCCCGGCACCCGGGCACGTCGGCCGGTCCCAGCCCCCGGGTCTCATCACACATGCGGGAAGTGGCCAGCTGTGAGCCGAACCAAGGTGACGCCGGCGGCCGACGGGTCGTCGCGCCGCGATGCCGCCGGGTCTCCCGGGCCGTCCGGGGGCCGCGGCTGGCTCTCCCCGGTCGCCCTGATCATCACCGGCTTCACCGTCATCGGCCTGGGCCTGCGGCTGTTTCTGCTGAGCCGGCCCGGTTACCTGCTCGGCGTCACCCAGTACGACGACGGGCCATACTTCGGCAGCGCGCTGCGCCTGGTGCACGGCGTGCTCCCGTACCGCGACTTCATCATCGTCCAGCCGCCGGGCATCACGCTGCTGATGAGCCCGGCGGCGCTGCTGGCTCAGGTGACCAGCACGGCGTGGGGCATGGCGGCCGGGCGCATCCTGACCGTCGCGGCGAGCGCCGCGGGCATCGTGCTGGTCGGCCTGCTGGCGCGGCATCGCGGCCCGCTCGCCGTGGCCCTGTCCTGCGGGGTGCTGGCCATCTTCCCGGGCAGCCTGGTGGCGGCGCACACCGTGCTGCTCGAGCCGTGGGTGACCCTGTTCTGCCTGATCGGCGCCGTGGCCGTGCTGGACCGTGACCAGTTCACCCGCAGCGGCCGGCGGCTGCTGTGGGGCGGGGTGGCGTTCGGGTTCGCCGGCGCGGTCGAGGTGTGGGCCATCATCCCGGTCGTGGTGGTCGCGGTGCTGCTGGCCCGGGAGGTCCGCCGGGCCGCACTCTTCGTGGCCGGGGTGGCGATCGGATTCTGCGTCCCGGTCATCCCGTTCGCCGCGGCCGCTCCGCGCCGGTTCTACAACAGCTTCTTCGCGGCCCAGGTGTTCCGCGTCGTGCCGACCCGGACCCCGGTGCAGAAGCGGCTGCGGCTGATGAGCGGCATCGGCCAGCTGCTGCACCTCAGCGCCACCGGGACGCTGATCGCCGCACTGATCATCGTGATCTTCGTGGTGGCGGCGTTCATCGCTGCCTGGCGGATCAGCGGCCGCCCGCTGACCGGCCTGGACTGGTTCGCGGTGGCGACCTGCACGCTGGTCGTGGTGGCGTTCCTCTGGTACGCCCAGTTCTTCCTGCACTTCCCCGCGTTCCTGGCGCCGTTCCTGGGCCTGTCCATCGGGCTGGCCGCCGGGCGGCTGGCCGGCGCCCTGCAGACGGGGGGCATCGCGGCCGCCGCGACCCAGCGGAGCCCCGGCTCCTGGGCCCAGTGGGCGGTCGTGGGCCTGGCCGCCTGCGGCATCGTGATCCTGGCCGTGCAGCAGGGCCAGAAGGACCTGACCGTGACGCCGCGGGTCACCCCGGCCACGCTCCGCGCCGTGCAGCGCATCGTGCACCCCGGCGCGTGTGTCCTCACCGACCAGGCGTCCTTCCTCATCGCCGCGGACCGCTTCTACTCGGACGCTCCGGGCTGCTCGCAGCTAGTCGACGCGATCGGCACGGATTACGCGCTGGGCCACGGCCGGGACGCCAGTTCAGGTGCGGCCCGGTTCCCGGCGGTGAACGCCACCTGGCAGGACGCGTTCCGGCACGCCCAGTACGTGTGGCTGTCGCTACGGTTCAACACGCGGCGCATCGCCTGGACGCCCGCCCTCCGGTCGTACTTCGGGAACCACTTCACCCGGGTGTACAAGGACGGCAAGAGCGACGCGCTGTACGCCCGCACCAGCCGTGGCTGACCCCGATTCCCCGCCGCCCGGCCAACGGGCCGGACGGCCGCTCCCCCCGCCGCCCGGCCTACGGGCCGGACGGCCCAGGATCGGGGCGCACGTCCCCGTGTCCGGCGGCTTCGCGGCCGGGCTGGGTTACGCCGCCGACATCGGCGCCGAGGCGATCCAGGTGTTCGTGTCCAACCCGCGCTCCTGGGCCCTCCCGGCCGGCGGCGCCGCGCAGCAGGCCTGGGAGGCGGGCGCGATCCGGGACCGGCTGGCCGCCGCGGGCCTGCCGGTGTTCGTGCACACCCCGTACCTGATCAACGTGGGATCCGCGGACCCGCTGATCCGCGAACGCTCCGTGGCCTCGATGCGGCACGCGCTGCACCGGGGCGGCGCGATCGGGGCCCGCGGCGTCGTGGTGCACACTGGCTCGGCGGCCGGCGGCGACCGGGACAAGAGCCTGCTGTACGCGCGGGACTGCCTGCTGCCGGTGCTGGACTCGATCCCGCCCGGCGGCCCGGAGCTGCTGCTGGAGCCGATGGCCGGCCAGGGGCAGATGCTCTGCGCCACCGTGGCGGACCTGGGTCCTTATCTGGAGATGCTCGAGTGGCATCCGCGGGCCGGGGTGTGCCTGGACACCTGTCACGCGTTCTCCGCCGGGCTCGACCTCGCCGCCCCGGGCGGCGCGGCGGCGGCCATGAGCGAACTGACCGGGGTCCTGGGCGGGACCAGCCGGCTGCAACTGGTGCACGCCAACGACTCCAAGGACCCGTGCGGCTCCCACCGGGACCGGCACGAGAACATCGGCGCGGGCCAGATCGGCGCGGCACCCTTCGGTGAACTCCTGCGCCACCCTGCGGCGGCGGGCGTCCCGTTCGTGATCGAGACCCCCGGCCCCAAGCCGGCCCACGCCGCCGACATCGCCACGCTCCAGGGCCTGCGCGCCCGCTGAGGAAGCGGCTACCGCCCGCGTTACTCCTGGTGGGAGAAACGCTCCTCGTGCCAGGGGTCGGCGGAGTTGTGGTAGCCGCGCTCCTCCCAGAAACCGCGCCGGTTCTCGGTGAGGTACTCCACGGCCCGCACCCACTTCACGCTCTTCCACCCGTACAGGTGCGGGACCACCAGCCGGATCGGGTAGCCGTGCTCCGGGGTGAGCGGGACCCCCGCCACCGCGGTGGCGAACAGCGTGGTGTCCGCGGCGAAATCGTCGATGCCGATGTTCGCGCTGTACCCGTACTCGGCCCACACCATCACGTGGGTGACCGGGCCCGCCGGGGGCGCCGCGGACAGCACCCCGGCCGCGGCGATGCCTTCCCAGCCGATCCTGGGGACTGTGCACTTGGTCACGCAGTGCAGGTCGGCGGTGACGGCGATGCGCGGCAACCGGGTGAGGCCGGCCCAGTCCCAGCGGTGCTCCCGGCCAGACGCGGTGGCGCCCATCACCGTGAAGGTCCAGGTGTCCGGGCGGAACCTGGGCACCCGGCCGTAGTGCTGGGCCGGCCAGTCCGGCCGCACAACCTGGCCCGGCGGCAGATCCCGCTCGACCCGGACCTGGCCACCCGCCGCACCGGCGAGCACCTGGCTCACGAGTGACTGCCCGGCCTGCTGGCCCAGCGCCGCCCGTCCGCCGTCCGGTTGACCCATGCTTGCCCTCCTGGCTGATCCGCAGCTTCTACGATCGCATGCGGGCGAATCCGGGGGACGTGCCGCCCCCGCCCTGCATGGATGCGCTAGGCTACCTGTCATGCGTCAGCAGTTTTGGTTCTGGTATGGCTACCGGCCCGGTAATCGGACGGTCGCCCGCCAGACTCTGCGCTGACGCGAGCGAACCTCCAGGAAGCCCCGGGCCGGCAGGCCCGGGGCTTTTTGCATGAACGGCACCCGGACCGGCCCTGGCCCCGCTAGCAGTCGCGGCGACCGCCGCGGCACCGGCCCATAACTGCCGCGGAACCGCCGCGGCACCGAGAGAAGAGGACCCATGGTTGTGGTCATGGCCCCCGAAGCCACGCAGGCGGACGTGGACGGAATCGTCGATGTAGTGCGCGATGCGGGCGGTGAGGCGTACGTGACCCGCGGTGTCTCGCGCACCATCGTCGGCCTGGTCGGGGACGTGGATCAGTTCGGCTCGCTCAACCTGAGGAGCAGGCCGGGGGTGCTCGACGTGGTCCGCATCTCCGTGCCCTACAAGCTGGTCAGCCGGGAGAACCACCCGCACCGGACCGTCGTCGAGGTCGGCGGCGTGCCGATCGGCCCGGACACGATGACCGTGATCGCGGGCCCCTGCGCGGTGGAGTCCGCAGAGCAGACCCTGACCGCGGCCCGGATGGCCAAGGCGGCGGGCGCCTCGCTGCTGCGCGGCGGCGCGTTCAAGCCGCGGACCTCGCCGTACGCCTACCAGGGCCTGGGCGAGGAAGGCCTGAAGATCCTGGCCGACGTGCGCGAGGAGACTGGCCTGCCGGTGGTGACCGAGGTCATCGACCCGCGCAGCGTGGACCTGGTCTCCTCCTACGCCGACATGCTCCAGGTCGGCACCAGGAACATGCAGAACTTCGCGCTGCTCCAGGCGGTGGGTGAGGCCCGCAAGCCGGTGCTGCTCAAGCGGGGCTTCAGCGCCACCATCGAGGAGTGGCTGATGGCCGCGGAGTACATCGCCCAGCGCGGCAACCTCGACATCGTGCTGTGCGAGCGCGGCATCCGCACGTTCGAGACCGCGACCCGCAACACGCTGGACATCAGCGCCGTCCCGGTGGCGCAGCGGCTGAGCCACCTGCCGGTCATCGTGGACCCGTCCCACTCCGGCGGCCGCCGTGACCTGGTGCTGCCGCTGACCCGGGCGGCCATCGCGGTCGGCGCGGACGGCATCATCGTGGATGTGCACCCGGAGCCGGAGATGGCGATGTGTGACGGCGACCAGGCCCTGCTCGACGCCGACATCCGCGAACTGGCCAGCGTGGCAGCGCACCTGCCGCCGCTGATGGGCCGGACGCTGACCCCGCCGCGCGACGTCAACCCCGCCACCGGCCGTGCCGCCGAGCCTGCACCGGTCGGTTAGCAAAGGCCACACCTCCATCACCGGGAGCCATTTCTTCGCCATTCTCAGCCGATCTCCGCGGGTTTAAGGTGACTGCGGCCCAGCCAATGGGGGCCGGGCCGGAGTCAAGCCAGGGGGGAGACACCAGCCATGAATCGAGCACACCGGGTCCGGGTCATCATCGGATCAGGGTTCGCGGCCGCAGCCTTAGCCGTCGGTGCGGGCCTGCCCGCCCAGGCGGCCTCCCCCACCGGCTGGCGGGTCGTGTCCAGCCAGCACTACGGGAGCGCGACGGCGTACAGCGGCCTCATGACCGTGGTGGCGCCCGCTAAGAAGGACACCTGGGCCCTCGGCGGTTCCGACCTCAGCGGTGCCACCGCGGGCACCCCGGTCGCCGAGCAGTGGAACGGCGCGGCCTGGCAGACCGCTACCCTGCCTTCCGGCCTGACCAGCTATATCGAGGCGGCCAGCGCTCCGGGCAGCAAGGACATCTGGGCCGTGAGCGGCCTCGGCGAGTATGTGCTGCACTACGACGGCATCACCTGGTCGGTGGCGAAGCAGTGGGCCCCCGGGGGCATCGCGCTGCAACTCACCGGCGTCACCGCGTTCAGCCCCATGAACGTCTGGGTGTTCGGCGGCCCCGGCGGCGACCCTGGCCTCGGCACCTGGCATCTGCACGGGACCACCTGGACTCAGGTCACCGGGCCCGGGGGCGGGATCACCACAGCCAGTGCGCTGTCCGCCCGCGACATCTGGGCGATCGGCGCCTCGTCCGCCCCGCAGCGCACCATCGTGCATTACGACGGGACGAGGTGGCAGAAGGTCGCCAGCCCCGCGCTGTCCGGGCTGCAGTTCAACCGCATCGACGCCCTGTCCGCCACGAACATCTGGCTCTCGGCCATGAAAGGGTCAAAGCCCGCGTTGCACTACACGAGCGCGGGTGCATGGTCCCGGACCCTGCTGGGCACGCAGGCGCTGGTCAGCTCGTTCGCGCTGATCCCGGGCACCACCTCGGTGTGGGCTGCGGGCTTCCTCCCGGACCCGACCAGCGGCGGGGACGCGACGGTGTGGGCCCACGGCGCCGCTGGGTAGTCCCCCGCGCCGCTGTCCGGCTGCGGGCCGGCCCGCCTGTCGCCTAGTTCTCCGCAACGAAGACCCGTCGCCGGGCATTGCCTGCGACGGGTCCTCGTTGCGGGTGGCCGCTGACTGGCCGGGTGAGTCACCAGTGACCAGGGCGGCCCTGCGCCCGAGGCCGCCAGCCGCGGTCATGAGATCGTCATTACCGACCGGGGGGGTGCCCGTCGCAAGACTGCTTGGCCTGACGACCACGGCGACGCTGGAACGGCTGACCGCCGAAGGAGTGATCAGCCGACCCGGGTCCGCTCAGCGCCCAGCAGCAACGGGGCGCCCGCGGCCTCGGCCGTGCCGACCACTATCTGACATCTTCAGCGAAGATCGGCGCTGACCAGTGCCGCTGGTCTATTTCGATTCCAGCGCCTTCGTGAAGCTCCTCACCGAAGAGCCTGGGAGCGACCTCGCGGCCCAACTGTGGGACGGATATGACGCTGCTGTGGCGAGCCGGCTGGCCTACCCCGAGGTACGCTCCGCGCTGGCCGCCGCAGGCCGTAACCACGATCTCACCAAGGGGGAGCTCAACAGCGCCGAGCAGATGTGGGACGAGTACTGGGCAGCTACCTGGGCGGTCGAGATGACAGCGGCCGTAGAGCAACGTGCCGGCCAACTCGCCTCCGCCCGCGCCCTCCGAGGCGCAGCTGCCATTCACCTCGCCAGCGCTCTGGCCATTGCCGATCCCGACCTTGTCATGGCAGTCTGGCATCGCCGCCCGCATGCGGGAGCGCGGTCGGCCAGCCTCCGGGTCGCCCCAGCGGACCTGGATGCAGCCTGACTCGACTGGCCGTGAAGAGGTACGGTGCGGGAATGACGGTCAAACTCGTAGTCCTGTACACCCAGCCTGATGACCCGGCCGCGTTCGAGGAACACTACCTCGGCGTGCACATGCCGCTAGCGGCGGATCTCCCCGGGTTGCAGCGCGCCGAGGCCGGGCGGTTCACCGCGGCCCCCGACGGCGGCGGGCAGACGTTCTACCGGCTCGCCGAGCTGTACTTCGCCGACCAGGGGGCGATGAACACCGCGCTCGGGTCCCCGGAGGGCCAGGCCACGGCGGCCGACTTCCAGAAGATCGCCCCGACCGGGTCCCGGATGTTCGTGCAGGTGCTGGACGACTGACGGGACGCGGGCCTGAGCTTCCCGGCCCGCGCTGTCGATCCGGGCCGGTGCCGTTCGACTCACTGGTGAAGCTAGCCACGCTGCGAACCAGGAGGACACGATGCGCTACCTGTTCCTGCTGTACGGGCCGGACGAGCCACTGCCCGGCCCGGAGACGCCCGAGGGCCAGACGATGATCGGCGAGTGGCGGACCGCCACCGAGGCGATGGCCAAGGCCGGCGTGCTGATCGACTGTGGCCCGCTGCACCCGCCAGCCGC
Source organism: Streptosporangiaceae bacterium (assembly GCA_036509255.1). Taxonomy (GTDB): domain Bacteria; phylum Actinomycetota; class Actinomycetes; order Streptosporangiales; family Streptosporangiaceae; genus RYN-230. The sequence goes on along the minus strand of DATCFY010000045.1, from coordinate 20,194 downwards.
CGCTACCACCGTCCGGGTGCGCAACGGCGAGGCACTGCTCACCGACGGGCCGGCCGCCGAGATCAAGGAGCAGTTCGGCGGCTACACGCTGATCGAGTGCGCGGGTCTGGACGAGGCGCTGCGCTGGGCCGCGACCGTGCCGACCGCGTTCAACGGATCGGTGGAGGTGCGCCCGGTGGTGCAGATCCCCGGGCGGGGGGTGCCGGGCTGAGCCAGCCGTACGAAGAGGTGTTCCGGGCCCACTGGTGGGCGGCGGTCGCGACCGTGGCCCGCCTGGTGGGCGACCTCGAGATCGCCGAGGACGCCGTGCAGGACGCCTGCGCCGCGGCCCTCATCCAGTGGCCCGCGGGCGGCACCCCGGACCATGCGCGGGCCTGGCTGATCGGCGTGGCCCGGCACAAGGCCACCGACCGGCTGCGCCGGGAGAGCCACCGCGCGGACAAGGAAGCCGCCGCCATGCGGGACGGCGCGCTGGGCTGGGCCACCGCCAGTGACGGCAGCCCCGCTTTCGGCCTGGTGGCCGCCTCGCCCGCCGGCGAGCTGGCGCCGGCCGCCGGTGTGCCGGTGCCGGACGGGCCGGTGTCCAGCGAAGACGACGAGCTGGGCCTCATCCTGGCCTGCTGCCACCCGGCCCTGGATCCCGGGGTCCGGGTGCCGCTGACGCTGCGCTCGGTGTGCGGGCTGCCCACCGCAGAGATCGCCGCCGCGTTCCTGGTCCCGGAGCCGACCATGGCCCAGCGGCTGGTCCGCGCGAAACGCAAGATCCGGCAGGCAGGTATCTCGCTGGCCCTCCCCGCAGCCGAGGAGCGGGCCGGGCGGCTCGGCGGCGTACTGCGCGTCGTGTACCTGGTGTTCACCGCCGGCCACAAACCCTCGGTCGGCGACGCCCTGGTCCGGGACGACCTGTGCGAGCAGGCGATCAGGCTGGCCCGCGCGCTGGCCGCGCTGGCGCCGGGGGACGCCGAGGTGACGGGCCTGCTGGCCTTGCTCCTGCTGACCGATGCGCGCCGCGGTGCCCGGGTGGGCCCGGCGGGCGATCTGGTGCTGCTGGCGGATCAGGACCGCACGCGCTGGGACCGGGCGAAGATCGCCGAGGGTGCGGCCTTGCTCGGGCAGGCCCTGCGCGCCCGCCGTCCCGGGCCGTACCAGCTGCAGGCCGCGATCGCCGCGTGCCACTCCTGTGCGACCTCCGCCGCGGGCACCGACTGGGCCGAGATCGCCGCGCTGTACGGCGCGCTGCTCCGCTACGAGCCGACGCCGGTGGTCGCCGCGAACCGGGCCGCCGCAGTCGCGATGGCCGAGGGCCCGGCTGCCGGGCTGGCCCTGCTGGACGAGGCGGCGGCGGACCGGAGGCTGGCCCGCTGGCCGCAACTGCACATCGCCCGCGCCGAACTGCTCGACCGCCTGGGACGGCGCGCCGACGCGTCCCGCGCGTACCAGGCCGCGCTGGATCTGGCGCCCGCCGCACCTGAGCGGGACTTCATCGGGCGCCGCCTCCGCGAGCTGGCCGGCTGAGCCGTCCATGGAGACGCAACGAAAACCACTGGCCACGTCATGACGGAGAGCACAGCATGAGCACGATCACGGTCCGCCCGGCGGCTCCGGGCGACTTCCTGGGCATCGCGAAGGTCGCGGTGGCCACCGGTCAGGACGAGGAGTGGGCCGGATCGGACCCCGCGTACCTGGCGTACCTGCTGGAGCACGGGACGCTGCTGGTCGCGGACCGCGATGGCTCCGTGACCGGCTTCGGCGCGACCCGGCTGATCGGCGACGGGCCAGCCGCGGTCAGCATGCTGTGCGACCTGTTCGTCCACCCGGGAGCGCACGGGCGGGGCTGCGGCCGGGCGATCCTCAGCCAGCTGTGGCCCGGTGGGCCGGGCCGACCGCGGCGGATGACGTTCAGCAGCCGGCACGCGCACGCGCTGCCGCTGTATACGCGGTTCGGCCTCGACGCGTGGTGGCCGCTGCTGTACCTGGCCGGCGACGTCCGCGCCGTGCCGGTGCCCGACGGCTGGACGGTGGCGCCCGCCAGCGCGGCCGAAGTGGCCGCGGCGGAGCAGGGCTGGACCGGGGTGGACCGGGCCGCCGATCACCGGGCCTGGGCGGCCCGGCCGCACGGGCAGCCGCTGCGGGCGATCCGGCACGGGAAGCTGGCCGCAGCCGGGACGGCCGCCGGGCATGGGGCGGAGTACGGCCTGGTCCATCTCGCGACCGCCCCGGATGTCCCCGCCGAGGACGCGGTCCTGGCCGTGCTGGCCTCCCTGAAGGTCCCGGGCGGCCGGGCCCGGGTCTGCCTGCCCGGACCGCACCCCGGGGTGCGCCGCCTGTTCGCGGCCGGCTGGCATCTCGAGGACAGCGACCAGTTCATGGCGACTGATCCGGGGCTGCTCGATCCGCGGCGGGCGGTCCCCAACCCGGGCGGCGCCTAACCCGGGCGGCGCCTAACCCGGGCGGCGCCTGACCCGGCGGGCGCTGACCGCCTGGGGTGATCCAGCTAAGCCCCAGCCGATATGCCGGGATAGCCCGGCTGATGCCATGATGCTCTGTGTGGATAAGAAGACGTTCCACGGCTCGCTGCCGGACCACGAGTGGGGGCAGCTCCAGACGCGGGCCGGGACGGCCGGCCACCGCGCGGCGAAGTACCCGCGCCACGTTGACGCCGCCCCGGCGTCCGCCCACGACCAGGACCGGCGCGAGGTCCTGCTGCGGGTCGTGCGGATCAGCGACGCCCTGAACCAGCGCCTGGCCCTGTGACTGAGTTCCTGACCGTCGATGACGCGCTCGAGGTGGCCCGGCTCGTCACCGGGGGGCCGCCCCGGGTCCGTGACTTCGCCGATCTGCACGCGGCGCTGGCCCGGCCACAGCAGACCGAGGATGGCCGGGAGCTGTTCCCGGGCATCTGGGATAAGGCGGCCGCGCTGATGGAGTCGCTCGGCCACAGTTACGCGCTGGTGGACGGGAACAAGCGGCTGACCTGGAACGCGACCTGGTTCTTCCTTGGCGTGAACGGTCACCCGCTGGCCGAGCCGGTCGACGAGGAAGCGGCCTTCCAGTTCATGTACGACCTGGTCCGGGGCAGGCTGACGACCTCGGCCGTCGCGGAGCAGCTGCGGAAGTTCGCCGCCTAGGGTCTCCCGGCGCGCGCGCGCTGGCTGGGCTACTGGCGGGCCAGGTTCGGGGCACCGTCGCGGAGGACGAACTTCTGGATCTTCCCGGTCGCCGTCTTCGGCAGTTCGGTGACGAACGTCACTCCGCGCGGGGCCTTGAAGTGCGCCAGACGGTCGCGGGCGAACGCGATGATCTCGTCCTCGGTCGCCGTCTGGCCATCACGCAGCACGACGAAGGCCTGCGGGGTCTCCCCCCACCGCTCGCTCGGCAGCCCCACGATCGCGGCCTCCTGGACCGCCGGGTGACGCAGCAGCGTGCCTTCGACTTCGACCGAGGAGATGTTCTCGCCACCACTGATGATCACGTCCTTGATCCGGTCGCGGATCTCGACGTAGCCGTCGGGGTGCACCACGGCGGCGTCGCCGGTGTGGAACCAGCCGTCGCCCATCGCCCGCCGGGTGGCCTCCGGGTCGTGGTAGTACCCGGACATGACGACGTTCCCGCGGACCACGATCTCGCCCAGCGTCTGCCCGTCTGCGACGACCTCCCGACCGTCGTCGCCCTGGACCCGCAACTCCCCTGAGGTCAGCAGCTCGACTCCCTGGCGGGACTTGATCTCGGCCCGGTCGGTGGGCTTCAGGTCCTCATGCTCCGGCAGCGGGGCGCAGACCGTGATGAACGGTGAGGTCTCGGTGAGGCCGTAGACCTGGGTGACCTCCCAGCCGAAGTCCCCCTCCAGCCGCTCGATGGTCGCCGCGGCCGGAGGCGCCCCGGCCGTGATCACGACCACACCGGGCAGCACCTCGCCACGGACATCCGCGGGCGCGTTAGCCAGCGAGATCAGCACGGTGGGAGCGGCGGACAGGCGGCGCACGTGCTCTTCGCGGATCAGCCGGAACACCTCCGCGGGCTCGACCTTGCGCAGGCAGACGTGGGTCGCGGCGGCGGCCGTCACCGTCCAGGTGAATGTCCAGCCGTTCGCGTGGAACATCGGCAGCGTCCACAGGTACGGCTCGCCCACCGGGATCGGCAGGTGCAGCAGGGTGCCGATCGAGTTCATCGTCGCGTTCCGGTGGCTGATCATCACGCCCTTGGGGCGCGCCGTGGTCCCGCTTGTGTAGTTGATCGTGAGCAGGTCACGCTCGTCCACATCGGCGGGGGTGAAGTCCGGGCTGGCGGCCGCGATGGCGGCCTCGTAGTCCAGCCAGCCGTCCCGGGCGCCCCCGAACGCCACGAAGTGCCGTACCTGGGGGAGCCGGTCCCGGATGGAGTCCACCGCGTCCAGGTAGTCCTGGTCGACGCAGACCACGCTCGAGCCGGAGTGGTTGATGATGTAGATGAAGTCCTCCGGCATCAGCCGGTAGTTGATCGGCACCAGCACGGCGCCGATCTGCGGCACCGCGTAAAACGACTCCAGCTGGGCGTGGGTATTCGGCGCGATCGTCGCCACCCGGTCGCCGCGCGCCACGCCGAGCTGCTGCAGGGCGGCTGACCAGCGGTCGCAGCGATCGAAGAACTGCTCGTAGGTCAGCCGCAGCTCACCATCCACGACGCCCTCGCGGTGACCGTGGAGCCGGCGGGTACGGCGGGCGAACTCCAGCGGCGTGAGTGGCGTTTCCATGGCGCGCCTCCACAGTGAAGCGGGTCTCCGGCCCGCGCGGCCCGGCCAGGGAGCGGCCGGCCCGGCCAGGCCGGCTGGGGGGTAGCCGACGCGGGCGGTCAGCCACGGAGTATCCGGTCAGCAGGACATCCGTCACAGGCGTTTCCGCCACCGCCGCAGGCGTGCTGTTAACACGAACGTTAGCGGGAGATCGGCGTTTCCACGAGGACACGACCGCCCAATTTGCCGGGACCTTGGCCCCTGGCGCCCTTCCCGGGTCCCCTTCGTCATTAGCGCGGTGCATGTGGTGCACGCCAGCGCACATGCACCGCGCTGACGCTGCCGGGGCGCCGGAGGCGGGTCAGGGGGCGAGAACGCCGGCCAGGATGCGGTTCTCGCCGCGCTGCCAGATGGTGCCGATCTCGGCAAATCCCGCGGCCCGCAGCCCGTCCACGTGCGTGGCCAGTTTGACGGACTCCGACCCATGGTGGTCTTCGGTCAGCCTGCGCTGCTCACGCTCGGCCAGCGGGGCAGCCAGCGCCGGATCCTCCTTGATCGCCTCCCACCAGCCCTCCCAGGACTCCGGCAGCCCGTCCGGGAAACGGCGCTGCTCCTCCCGCTCGATCAGCGCCCGCCCCAGCCGGGCCAGGGTGGGGACCGCCGCCGGGTCATCCGTCAGGTGGTCCCCATCGAGCAGCAGGCCGCCCGGGCGCAGCACCGTAGCCAGCCGCGCGTACATCACGCGCAGCGCTTCCGGCGGCAGCCAGTGCAGCGCCGTGGTGCTCACCGCCGCATCCGCCGGCCGGTCCAGGCCGAGCTCGCCGGTCCAACCGTTGGAGCGCAAATCCACATCAGCGAACCGGAGCCCGGCTCGCTGGCCATACGCGCTGCGGCCGAGGGCCAGCAGCACCGGGTCGGTGTCGATGGCGATGACACGGGCCGCTGGTATCCGGTCCAGCAGCCGGACCGACAGCGATCCGGGGCCGCAGCCCAGGTCGAGCACGAGCGGGTCGGGGCGCCCGGCGGCCTCCTCGACCGCGTCGATGAGGGCGGTGAAGCGGTCCTCCCGGTCGGGCAAATATCCCTGCTGCTGGATCTCCCACCGGGCGATCCAGTGCTGTGCGGTCTCACGGTCCGGCACCTGCTGATTCAGCTCGGGCACGCCCGCCTCCTCGTCACTGACGACTATGCTTTCGCCAGTCACAACCTAAGTCGCGGAGCATAACTGGTCAAGTGAATTTCAACAGTCACATGGACATCGTGGTGGCCGTGGCGGTCGGCCTCGTCAACATGCTCACGCCTGGCCACGATCGAGGCCACCCGTACCCGCCGCTGGACGGGCCCAGCTTGCCGGCGGCCGCCACCGCGGCGCTGCGCGCGGGCCGTCCGGACACCCGCGACGTCACCCTGGCGGAAGCCCGGGACCTGCGCGGCTACGCGATGGCGTTCCGGACGGTGTTCGCCGCCATCGCCTCGGGCGACGTCGACACCGCCGCCCGCCAGGTGAACGAGCTCCTCACGGCCACCGGCGCCCATCCCAGGCTGGACCGCCACGATGGCGAGCCATGGCACCTGCACTTCCACGGGGCCGAGGACTCACTGGCGACGGGCTGGGCGGCCGGCTGCGCCACCGGGCTGGCCGTGGTGCTGGGCAGTGACCTGTACGGCCGGATCGGGGTGTGCACGGCGCCGCGCTGCGACCGGGTGTACGTGGACGTCTCACGCAACGGCACCCGCCGGTTCTGCTCCACGGCCTGCCAGAACCGGGTGAAGGCGGCCGCCTTCCGGGCCCGCCAGGCCGCGGTCTAACCGCGGGCCGGAGTCCGCGGCGGCGGCGCGCGGACCGCCCGCACCGCCGGGAGAGCGAGGACGACCGCGCTGCTCCCCGCGGACCAGGCCGCTCCGAACCCGAGCACGACCCGGGCCCCGAGGACGGCGGCGACCGGGCCGGCCGCCGCGAAGGCGAGCGGGCCGAACGCGAAGGCGGTCACCGTCTGGAGCGCGCTCACCCGGGCCAGCACGCCCGCAGGGAGCTGCTGCTGTTCGGCCGCGGCCGCGAAGGTGCCGCCCAGGGCGGAGCCGAGGCCAGCCACCATGGCCCCGGCGGCGATGGCGGCCAGCGGCCCGTGCAGCGCGAGCAGCGCGCAGGGCACCCCGTAGCCGAACGTGGCCAGGGTCGCCGCGACCATGGGGCGGCTCGGCCGGCGCCCCAGGGCCAGCAGCGCCCCCAGCACGGACCCGCCGCCGTAACAGGCCATGACCGCACCCCAGGCTCCGGCCCCGCCGAGGTAGTCCCGGCAGAGCACCGGGCCCAGCAGCAGGTACGGTCCCCACGTCAGCAGGTTGAACAGGGTGAACTGGACCGTCGTGATCACGAGCCAGGGCCGCCCGCGGAACTCGGCCCACCCGTCACGCAGGTCATCGACGTAGGACCGGGCGGCGCCAGGACGTGCTGGGCTGAGGCGGGCCGCCGGCAGCCGGAGCGACGCGAGGGCCAGCACGCTGACCGCGTAGGAGCCCGCGTCCAGCGCGATGACGGTGCCAGGGCCGGCCAGCGCGACCAGGACGCCGGCCAGCCCGGGACCGGCTACCGTGGCCGCGGACCGGGCGGCGGCGAGCAGCGCGTTCGCGTTGACCAGGTCGTCCTGGGGCGCCAGTTCGGCGGTCAGCCCGCTGAGCGCGGGGGTGAAGACCGCGTCGCCGGTGCCCCGCGCCACGGCCAGCACGATGAACACCCACAGCGCGGGCCGCCCGGCGAGCACGGCCGCGGCCAGCGCGACCTGGGCGCCGCAGCGGGCGGCATCTGCCCCGAGCATGACCGGCCGCCGGCCGAGCCGGTCGGCGATCACCCCGCCGCCCAGCATGAACAGCACCTGCGGGACGATCCCGGCCGCGAGGACGAGGCCCAGATCGCTGGCCGTGCCGCCGTTGTCCAGCACGGCGAAGGACACCGCGAGCGAGGACATCGAGGTGCCCAGCAACGAGGTGGCGTATCCGGTGAAGAACCGGGCGAAGTCACGGTCGCGAAGCATGCTCAGCCGGCGCCTGGACCGGGCCTCCCCCGCCCGGCGGCGCACCTTATCCCGGCGCGCCACGCCATTTACTGCGACACTTGAATGGTCGTCAGACGGTGATTTACTGCGGTTACCAAATACAGCGTTTAGCGGCCTGATCACTTGTCTAGCCTGCCATCCGCCGACAATTAATGTCAGTGAGACGGCCAGGATAAGGCGGTAATAATTGTCAGGACACGCATCAACAGCAGGAGCTTTCCGCAGTAAATGTGTACGGCGGGCAGTGTTATGATTTCAGCATGCCTGCTCCGGCTCCAGTGGAGTACGCGGCCGCCGTCGACCGTTACCTCGGCCACGCTGCCCTGGGCGCAGCCTCCCGCCGGGTGTATCGCATCTCCCTGGTCTCCTGGTCATGGCCGCTGGTCGGCCGGCCTGCGCCGCAGGGCGCGGGCCGCCGCGGCGCGGCGCCACCCTTCGTCCCGCTGGCCAGGCTGGACGACCCGGCCACCGGGCCCGCCCTGGCCGCGGCCCTCCACGACCGCGTCGCCGGGACGGACGTGCGGACCGTGAACCGGGAGCTTTCGGCACTGCGCAGTGCCGTGGCCTGGTGGCAGGACCAGGGGTGGATCAGCCATGATCCGACCGCCGGCCTGCGCCATCTGGCCGGGCCCCCGCCGCCGCAGCCAGGGCTCACCTCCCGCCAGCTGACCCGGCTGTTCCAGGCCGCACCGACCCTGCGTGATCACGCGCTCTGGCGGGTGCTGCACGACAGCGCCGCTCCCGCCGAGGTGGTGCTCCAGCTGAACGTCGGCTCGCTGGATCTGGCCCGGCACCGCGGCCGCGCCGGGCCGCCGTGGCCGGGCCGGTGGATCGGGTGGGGAAGTGCGAGCACCGAACTGCTGCGGTGGCTGACCGCAGGCCACCCGGAGGGACCGCTGTTCCTGACCGGCCGGCGGGCCCCGGCGGGCACACCCCGGCCAGGGGTGTGCCCGCTCACCGGGCGGGCCCGGCTCTCCTACCGGCGGGCGGCGGAGATATTCACCGAGGTCACCCGCCCGCTCGACCCGGCGGGCTGCGGCTGGACCCTCAGCCAGCTCCGCCGGTAACCGCTACTCCCCCGGCTCCGCGGTGCAGAGCGCCCCGCGAACAGGCCTGGCGGCCCCGGGGCGATCAGCGCGACGCCGGGCTGGCCAGCCGGGAGTCGTCGCGGCGCAGGCCCGGGGGCAGGTAGACGGCACCCGGGCCGCCGGACCGGGCGGTGTCGGCGGGGTTGGAGATCGCGCACCGCTGCAGGGAGAGGCAGCCGCAGCCGATGCAGGAGTCCAGGCCGTCACGCAGCGCGGTGAGCGCCTCGATCTGGTCGTCCAGCCGCTGCCGCCAGCCCCGGGACAGCCGCGACCAGTCCGCGCGGGTGGGGGTCCGGCCCGCGGGCAGTGACGACAGCGCCTCGGCCACTTCGTTCAGGCTGAGCCCGACATTGCGGGCGGCCCGGATGAAAGCCAGCCGGCGCAGCGTGCTGCGCTCGAACCGGCGCTGGCCACCCGCGGTCCGGCCCGCGGACAGCAGGCCGAGCCCCTCGTAGTAGCGGACCGCCGACTCGGCGAAGCCGCTGCGCCGGGCTATCTCGCCGATCGTCAGCAGATCCGTGGCGCGCACCGGGCCCTCCCATCTATGAAGCTGACTTCAGCTATCAGTATCCACGCGTGAAGCTGCCGGCGGTCAAGCGGCAGCCTGCCCCTTGACTTCAAGTTGACTTCAACTACCAGTATGGCATGCACCCGGACGAACTCGGAGGAGCCATGCCTACTGCTGTGATCACGGGAGCGTCCCAGGGCCTGGGCCGCGCCATGGCCCGCGCGCTGGCAGAGCGCGGCTGGTCGCTGATCGTGGACGCCCGCCATGCCGGCCAGCTCGCCGCTGCGGTGGGCGGGCTCGGCGCCGCGGTGGGCCCGCTCGGCGCGGCGGCGGGCGGGCTCGGCGCCGTGACCACGATCCCCGGCGACGTGACCGACCCCGCGCACCGGGCCGCGATCGCCGCGGCAATAGCCCCGGCCGGCCGCCTCGACCTGCTGATGAACAACGCCAGCCGCCTGGGGCCCAGTCCCCAGCCACCGCTGCGCAGCTATCCGCTGGCCGAGCTCGGCCAGGTCTACCAGACCAATGTGCTGGCGCCGCTGGCCCTGATCCAGCTGCTGGCCGGCCCGCTCACGGCGGCCGGCGGCATGGTGGTCAACGTCAGCTCGGACGCGGCCACCGACGCCTACCCCGGCTGGGGCGGCTACGGCTCGGCCAAGGCCGCGCTCGACCAGCTCACCGCAGTGCTGGCCACCGAGGAGCCCGCGTTGCGCTGGTACGCGTTCGACCCGGGCGACATGCGGACCGCCATGCACCAGCGTGCCTTCCCGGGCGAGGACATCTCGGACCGGCCAGAGCCGGAGGTGGCCGGGGCGGCCCTGCTGCGGCTGCTCAGCCAGCGGCCGCCCAGCGGCCGGTACCGGGCCAGCGACTACCCGGAGGCCAGCCGCGCCCCCGGCACGCAGCGGGGCCCGGCGGTGACCCGGTGAGCCGCCCGGCCAGCCGCCCGCCCGAGGCCCGCGGGCTGACCCGTGACGGGGTCCGGCTGCTGGCCGCCACCCCGGACGGCCTGATCCACGCCCGGTTCCGCGACCTGCCCCGTTTCCTGTCCCCCGGGGACCTCCTGGTCGTCAACAACTCCGCCACCCTGCCCGCCGCGCTCCCCGGGCAGCGCGCGGACGGTCGGCCGGTGACCGTCCATCTCTCCAACCAGCTAGATAACGGAACCTGGCTGGTCGAGCTCAGGCCAGGTCCGGCCGCACCCGCCCTGCTCAGGGACGGGATCCCGGGGGAGATCATCACGCTGCCCGGGGATGGGTCAGTCACGTTGCTGCACCCCTACCCGGACCCGGCGGCGACCCGGATCTGGGCGGCCGTGGTGACGACGGGCACCGTCACGGTGCATGAGTACCTGGCCCGGCACGGCGAGCCGATCCGCTACTCCTACGTCCCCGATCGCTGGCCGCTGGCCGCCTACCAGACGGTGTTCGCGGGTTCCCCCGGCAGCGCGGAGATGCCGAGCGCGGCCCGGCCGTTCACCGCCGAGCTGGTCACCAGGCTGATCGCGGGCGGTGTGGCGATGGCACCGATCACGCTGCATACCGGGGTGGCCTCGCTGGAGGCGGGCGAGGCACCGCTGCCCGAATGGTTCGAGGTCCCGCAACCCACTGCCGACCTGGTCAACCTGACCCGTGCGGCGGGGCGCCGCGTGATCGCGGTCGGCACCACCTGCACCAGGGCCCTGGAAAGCGCTGCCCTGGAGAGCGCGGCCCTGGAGAGCGCCGCGGTACCGGGTGCGGGCCACAGGGACGCGGTCACCGCGTGCCGCGGCTGGACCCGCCTGATGCTCGGGCCAGAGCACCCGGCCCACGTGGTCAGCGGGCTGATCAGCGGGTGGCACGAGGCGGGCGCCTCACACCTCGCGCTGCTGGAATCCGTAGCCGGCCGCGCGCTGGTCGAAGCCTCCTACCGGGAGGCTGAGGGGGCCGGCTACCTGTGGCACGAGTTCGGCGACAGCTGCCTGCTGCTGCCACCCCCGGCCAGCGGGCGGCCCGGCACGCACCGGGCCCCGGGCCGCGCTCAGTCCGCCGCCGGGGCGGCGGGCAGCCAGCGCTGGATGCAGCCGAGCAGTTCCTCGGTGTCGACCGGCTTGGTCACGTAGTCCGTGGCCCCGGCGGCCAGGCTCTTGTCCCGGTCTCCCTGCATGGCCCGAGCCGTCACGGCGATCACCGGCAGGTCGGCGAACTGCGGAATCTCGCGGATGGCAGCGGTGGTGGCGTAGCCGTCCATCTCCGGCATCATCACGTCCATCAGGACGAGATCGATGTCCTGGTCGGTGTGCAGCGTATCGATCCCCTGCTGCCCGCTGGGCGCGTGCACGACGGTCAGCCCGTACAGCTCGAGGACGCTGGTGATCGCGAAAACGTTCCGCAGGTCGTCGTCGACGACCAGCACCTTACGGCCGCTCAGGCCGGCGTGCGGGCCGGGCTGGGCGGGCTGGGCCGGCCGCTGGGGCACCGCGGCCCGGTCCGCGCCCGGACCGGGCCCGCTGGTGTTCCCGGCCAGGCCGTTCACCGCGCCGTTCTGGCCTGCGGGAGCACCGTTGCCGTTCACGGCGGCCGTCCCGTTCAGCCTGGGTGCCGGGACTGCGGCAGGCGGCCCGGTCAGCGGGGCCACGCCTGTCTCGCCGGGGGCGGGGCTGAGCATGGCGTCGTCGCTGCCCTGGTAAGTGACCGGCAGGTACAGGGTGAAGATGCTTCCGCGGCCCGGCTCGCTCTGCGCGGTGATCCGGCCACCGAGCACGGCCGCAACCTCGCGGCTGATCGCCAGCCCCAGCCCGGTGCCGCCGTAACGGCGGCTGGTGGTGCCGTCGCCCTGCTGGAACGCCTCGAAGATCGTTTTCAGGCTGTCGTCGGAGATGCCGATCCCGGTGTCCGACACCGAGAACGCCAGGCCGGCCTCGGCCCCGGGGACTTGCGGGGTCTCCCGGCGGATCCGCAGCTCCACCCGCCCATGCTGGGTGAACTTGACCGCGTTGGACAGCAGGTTGTGCAGCACCTGGCGGAGCCGCTGCCGGTCGGTGACCACCTCGGCAGGCACGTCGGGTGCGGACGCTACCGCGAACTCGAGCCTCTTCTCGGCCGCGAGCGGCTCGAACACGGTGCGCAGGTCCTCGGCCAGGGACGCGAGCGCGAACGGCTCCGGGTGGACGTCCAGCTTGCCGGCCTCCACCCGGGACAAGTCCAGGATGTCGTTGATCAGCAGCAGCAGGTCCGACCCCGATGAGTGAATCACGTTGGCGTACTCGACCTGCTTGGGCGTCAGGGTCTGGGCCGGGTTCTCGGCCAGCAGCCGGGCCAGGATGAGCAGGCTGTTCAGCGGCGTTCGCAGCTCGTGCGAGACGTTCGCCAGGAACTGGGACTTGTACCGGGAGGCCAGGTCCAGCTGCCTGGCGCGTTCCTCGATCTCCTGCCGGGCGTGCTCGATCTCGGCGTTCTTGATCTCGATGTCGCGCTTCTGGTGGGCCAGCTGCACCGCCTTGTCCTCCAGTTCCGCGTTGGAGCTCTGCAGCTCCTCCTGCCGGGCCTGCAGCTCGCCGGTGCGCGACTGGAGCTCGCCCGCCAGCCGCTGGGACTCCTGGAGCAGGTGATCGGTCCGGGAGTTCACGATGATCGTGTTCACGTTGACGCCGATGGTCTCCATCAGCTGTTCCAGGAAGTCCTGGTGCACCTGGGTGAACCGGCTGAACGAGCCCGCCTCGATGACGCCGAGGACCTGCCCCTCGAACACGATGGGCAGCACGATGAGGTTGACCGGCGAGCCGTCCCCGAGCCCGGAGGAGATCCGCACGTAGTCGGGTGGCGCGTCGGTGACAATGATGGGCTTCCTGGTCTTAGCGACCTGGCCGATCAGTGACTGGCCGAGCCGGAACTGGCTGGGCGCGGCGATGTCGGCCCGCAGGCCGTACCCGGCGATGAGCCGCAGGACCGTGCCCGCGCTGGTGTCACCGGAGATGAAGAACGTGCCGTGCTGGGCGCCGACCAGCGGGATCAGCTCGTCCATGATCAGCTCCGCGACCGTGGCGATGTCCCGGTGCCCCTGCATCAGGCCGGAAATCCGGGCCAGGTTGGTCTTGAGCCAGTACTGCTCCTGGTTGGCCTTGGTCGTCTCGCGGAGGGACTGCACCATCGCGTTGATGTTGTCCTTCAGCTCGGCGACCTCGCCCTCGGCTTCCACCGAGATGGAGCGGGTCAGGTCCCCGGTCGCCACCGCGCTGGTCACCTCGGCGATGGCCCGGACCTGGCGGGTGAGGTTCCCGGCCAGCTCGTTGACGTTCTCGGTGAGCCGCTTCCAGGTGCCGGACAGCCCCTCGACCTCGGCCTGCCCGCCGAGCCGGCCCTTACTGCCCACCTCGCGGGCCACCCGGGTCACCTCGGCCGCGAACGACGACAGCTGGTCGACCATGGTGTTGATGGTGGTCTTGAGCTCGAGGATCTCCCCGCGCGCGTCCACGTCGATCTTCTTCGACAGGTCACCCTGGGCGACGGCGGTGGTCACCAGCGCGATGTTGCGGACCTGGCTGGTCAGGTTGCCCGCCATGAAGTTCACGGAGTCGGTGAGGTCCCGCCAGGTGCCGCCGACCCCGGGGACCTGGGCCTGGCCGCCCAGGCTGCCTTCGGTACCCACCTCGCGGGCCACCCGGGTCACCTCGTCGGCGAACGCCGACAGCTGGTCGACCATGGTGTTCAGGGTGTCCTTCAGGGCCAGCATCTCGCCCTTGACATTCACGGTGATCTTCTGGGTCAGGTCACCGCGGGCCACCGCGGTCGCGACCTGGGCGATGTCGCGCACCTGCCCGGTCAGGTTGTCGGCCATGGCGTTGACCGACTCCGTGAGGTCCTTCCAGGTCCCGGCGACCCCCGGGACCTGGGCCTGGCCGCCGAGCTTGCCGTCGGTGCCCACCTCGCGGGCCACCCGGGTCACCTCGGAAGTGAAGAGGGCCAGCTGGTCGGTCATACTGTTGAAGACAGCGGCGATCTCGTCCATCAGAGGGTCGCCGGTGTGCGGCAGGCGGGTGCTGAAGTCCCCGCCGCGGACCGCGGTCAGGCCGTCGAGCAGCCGTTGCAGCCGCGGGTCAGCAGGCTGGCTGCTGGCCAGCACTACGTCCACCATGACTCCTCCTGCTGCTGGCCGCACCGCGGTGCGGCCAGTTACTGGTGTTACCGCGACAGAGCGATACTGCCACGGCCGTTGACGTGGTCAAAAACAAGCGTTAAGGACACCCTCTGCCCGGTAACGTGGCTGTCAAGCCGCTGAACTCCCGGGAAGGCTCCTACCGTGACAGTACCGAGCGGCGCAGAATTCGCACGGCTAAGCGCCCTAATTGCGCGGCAGCGGCGCGAGCTGGACAAGATGCAATCCGGGGTGGCCGCACGCTCTGTAGTGGACCAGGCCCGCGGCGTGCTGATAGAGCGGCTCGGCTGCTCACCCGCGGAAGCGCAGGCCCAGCTGGCGCACCTGTCCGCGGAGTCAGGCACGAGCCTGGGCGAGCTCGCGGCGCAGATCACCAGGCAGCAGACGGCTGCGACGGTTTCCGGTGAGCCGGCCGACCCGGACGCGCCGGAGCTCACGCTGCCCAGCGCCCGCCGGGTCGCCCTCGCCGGGGCGGCCGCGGAGGCTGCGCACGACGGCGGCGGCATCGCCGCCGCCGTCCTCGAGGAGGCGCTGGCTTCCGCGGGCGCGGTCGCCGTGGCCCTGTGGCTGGCCGAGCCCGACGGCGGCCTCGAACTGGCCGGGCAGGCCGGGTTCTCGGCCCGCGACGCCAGCCGCTGGCGGCGCATTCACCCGGACATGGACACGCCCGCGCAGCGGGCCGCCGACGAGGGGGCCGAATACTGGTGGCCCGCGGGCCGCCCGGACGCCGCACTGGCGCCGCTGATGGGCGACTGGCCGCAGGGCGCCCGCGTGGTGCTGCCGCTGCCCGGCCCGGGGACGGCACTTGGCGCGATGGAGATCTGCTGGCCCGGGCCGCTGGAGGAGTTCCCGGACCCGCTGCGACGGCACATCGGCGCGCTGACGGACCTCTGTGCCGAGGCCCTCGGCACCCGGCTGCCCAGCGGGGACCTGGCCGCGGATCACCGGGCGTCGTGGGCCTTCGGCCTGCTGGACAACCTGCTCGGCTCGGCCCTGTTCGCGACCGCGATCCGTGACGATGCCGGGCTGATCACCGACTTCCGGATCAGCTACCTCAGCAAGGACTTCGCCGACCCGACGGGCCGTGGGGCCGGGGAGCTGTCCGGGCGCCCGCTGCTGGAGGTCTACCCGGCCGCCGCTATGGCCGGCGGGCTGTACGACCGGGCCGTGCAGGTGATGGCCACCGGGGAGGCTCAGTACACCTCGGGTGAGGTCATCGCCGCGCCGGTGGCGGGCGGCCTGGTCACCCCGGTTCTCGAAGTCCGCATCGCCCGCCTCTACGACGGTGTGGTGATCACCTGGCGGCCCGCGGGCGAGGTCGAGCGTCTCGGCGCGCTGCTGCACCAGGCCCAGCGGCTCGGCCGGATCGGCGGCTGGGAGGAGAACCTGCTCACCGGCGAGGTGCTCTGGACCGGGCCGACGTTCGCGCTGTTCGGCCAGCCGGAGGGCGAACCGGTCCCGGTGGCCGAGCTGCATGCTCACGTCCCGGCGGACGACCTGCCGGTGCTGGAAAGCTTCCGGACCACGCTGCTGCAGGACAAGCGGGAGGCTGCCGCCGCATTCCGGATCATCCGGGTCGACGACGAGAGCGTCCGGCAGATGCGCGCGTTCGCCGAGCCGGTCACCGACCAGGCCGGCACGCTGGTCGCGGTGCGCGGGGCCTACCAGGATGTGTCCGCGGACTATCACACCCAGGTGGCGTTCGCCGCGACCCGGGACCGGCTGGCCGACACCGAGGAGCGGGCCGCGGAAGAGCACCGGCTGGCGCTGCGGCTGCAGCAGGCCATCACCCCGCGGACCGCGAAACCGGTAGAGATCGCCGGCCTGGACATCGCCGCCCGTTACCGGCCCGCCGGACCCGGGAACCTGGTCAGCGGCGACTGGTACGACACTGTTCCGCTGCCGAGCAAGAAAATACTGCTCGTGGTCGGCGACATCGCTGGTCACGGCATCGACGCGGTGACCGGCATGGTGGCGCTACGGAACTGCCTGCGCGGTCTCGCGATCACCGGCGCCGGGCCGGCCCAGCTACTGAGCTGGCTGAACGGCGTGGCCTGCCATCTCACTGACGGCATCATCGGCACGGTGGTGTGCGGAATCTACGATCCGGCCCAGCGGACGCTGCGCTGCTCCGGGGCGGGCCACCTGCCGCCGCTGCTGGTGCGGGACGGAATGGCACGGGAACTGGCGCTGCCGTCCGGGGTGCTGGTGGGCGCGGACCCGGACGCACGTTACGAGGAACTGACCACCACGATGCAGTCGCGCGACGCGCTCGTCCTGTTTACCGACGGCCTCATCGAGCGGCACGACGAGGCGATCGACGACTCGATGAGCGTGCTGCTGCGGCTGGCCAGCGGCCCGGTCGAGGACGCCGCCAAGTTCGCCGATCACCTGATGAGCAACGCCCGCTCCGACACCAGCGACGACGCGTGCGTGGTCGCGGTCCGGGTCCGCTGATCCGGCCACCCTCAGCCCACACTGCTCAGCCGAAGAACACCTCGGCTTCGGCGTAGCGTTCCTCCGGCACTGTCTTGAGTTCCCGGATGGCCTCGATCAGCGGTACCCGGATGATGTCGGTGCCGCGCAGCGCCACCATGGTGCCGAAGTCGCCGTCGTGCACCGCGCCGATCGCGTGCACCCCGAACCGGGTGGCGAGCACCCGGTCGTAGGCCGTCGGAGTCCCGCCGCGCTGGACGTGACCCAGGACCGTGCAGCGGGCTTCCTTGCCGGTCCGCTTCTCGATCTCATCGGCGAGGGTCTGCCCGATCCCGCCCAGCCGGACGTGACCGAACGCGTCCAGCCGCTGGTCCGAGACCTGCACGTCCTCTTCCTGCGGGGTGGCGCCCTCGGAGACCACCACGATCGGCGCGTACCGGGTCTGGAACCGGTGCTCCACGTAGGCGCAGACCTTCTCGATGCTGAACGGCTTCTCCGGGATCAGGATCACGTTGGCCCCGCCGGCCAGCCCGGCGTGCAGCGCGATCCAGCCTGCGTGCCGCCCCATCACCTCGCAGATCAGCGCCCGGTGGTGGCTTTCCGCCGTGGTGTGCAGCCGGTCGATGGCCTCCATCGCGATGTTCACCGCGGTGTCGAAGCCGAACGTGTAGTCGGTGGCGCCCAGGTCGTTGTCGATGGTCTTGGGCACCCCGATGATCCGTACGCCCTCCTCGTGCAGCCGGGTGGCCACCCCCAGGGTGTCTTCCCCGCCGATCGCCACCAGGGCGTCCACCCCGAGGCCGGCCAGGTTGTCCTTGATCCGCTCCACCCCGGACCGGCCCCCCTGGCTGGCGGAGTCCGCCAGCGGGTTGGTCCGCGACGAGCCGAGGATCGTCCCGCCCCGCGGCAGGATCCCCCGCACCGCCTGTACGTCAAGGGGCACGGTGTCACCTTCGAGGGGTCCGCGCCAACCGTCGCGGAAGCCCACGAACTCGTAACCGAACTCCGCCGTACCCCGGCGGACCAGCGCCCGGATGACAGCATTCAACCCTGGGCAGTCTCCGCCGCCTGTCAGCACTCCAACTCGCATAGGGCAACACTAGTCCTCATGAGCGTGATCGCTGTCGACGCCGGGACAACCGGGGTCACCGCATTGGTTGTCACCGAGGACGGCCGGGTGTCCGGGCGCGGATACCAGGAATTCCGGCAGTATTTCCCGGAGCCAGGCTGGGTGGAGCATCTGCCCGAGGACATCTGGCAGGCGACGCTGGCCGCGTCCCGGCAGGCCCTGAACCAGGCGGGTGACCCGCAGGTGCGCAGCCTCGGGATCACCAACCAGCGGGAGACCGCGGTGGTCTGGGACCGGGCGACGCTGGCCGCCCCGCGCCGCGCGATCGTCTGGCAGGACCGGCGGACGGCCCGGATCTGCGACGCGCTGCGCGAGGCCGGGCACGAGGCCCGGGTGGCCAGCCTGACCGGGCTGCGGCTCGACCCGTACTTCACCGGGACCAAGCTCACCTGGCTGGCCGAGAACGACCCGGTCACGTCTCAGGGACTGACGGATGGCTCGCTCGCCTGCGGGACGGTCGATTCCTACCTGATCGCCCGGATGACCGCGGGGGCCCGGCACGTGACCGACGCATCCAACGCCTCGCGCACGCTGCTCTTCGACATCGGGACCGGGCAGTGGTCCGCGGAACTGTGCGAGCTGCTGCGCGTCCCGCGGCGGGCGCTGCCGGAGGTGGTGCCCTCCACCGGCGTGGTCGCCCGTACCGACCCGGGCTCATTCCTCGGTCTGGACCTCCCGGTGGCCGGCATCGCCGGCGACCAGCAGGCCGCGCTGTTCGGCCAGGCGTGCTTCAGCCCGGGCGACACCAAGTGCACGTACGGGACCGGGTCCTTCGTGCTGGCCAACACCGGGCCGGAGGTGGTGCGCTCGGCGGCCGGGCTGCTGTCTACGGTGGCCTGGATGGACGGCTCGGGGCGGCTCACCTACGCGCTGGAGGGCTCGGTGTTCGTGACCGGCGCTGCCGTCCAGTGGCTGCGGGACGGGCTTGGCCTGCTGGATCACGCGGCGCAGAGTGAGGCGCTGGCCCGCAGCGTGCCCGACTCGGGCGGCGTGGTGTTCGTGCCCGCGCTGACCGGCCTGGGTGCGCCCGACTGGGATCCGGACGCCCGGGGGGCGCTGTTCGGCATCACCCGCGGCACGACCCGGGCGCATGTGGTCCGGGCCACGCTCGAGGCGATCGCCTTCGAGGTGCGCGACGTGGCCGACCTCATGATCCAGGGTGGCTCGGAGGGGGGCGCCGTGGGCGGCTCGCAGGACGGCCGCGTGCTCCGCGCGGACGGCGGGGCCAGCGCGAACAACCTGCTCATGCAGATCCAGGCGGACCAGCTGCAGCTCCCGGTGGAACGCCCCGTGATCGGCGAGACGACCGCGCTCGGGGCCGCGTTCCTGGCCGGTCTGGCCACCGGGATCTGGTCCTCGACCGACGAACTCGCCGCGACCTGGCGGCTGGACCGCCGGTTCGACCCTGGTCCACGGGACGACGCGGCGTACGCCCGCTGGCGCCGCGCCGTATCCCGCACCAAAGGCTGGTCCACTGCCTAACCCAGGGCCCTCCCCCCGGCGGCGGTGTGCTCCTTCCCCGCCGGACTCCGTACCACCGGCACCACGGATCACATTGATTATGGGCGGCGCTGACATTTCCCGCCTTGATGTCCAGACTCTGTTGCAACACCCTGGGACCAGCACGAATGGCGTGGCGAGGGCAGGTAGGCAGAGGGAGGTCGCGGTGCCGGGTAAGCGGCTGACGTTAAAGGAGCGGGAGGACATCGCCTACCTGCATGGCCGTCACGCGGGGGTGCGGAAGATCGCGGCGTGGACCGGCCGTGATCCCTCGACGGTGTCGCGTGAGCTGCGGCGGAACACCTCACCCTCGCCGCGGCGCTACCGGCCGCTCTCGGCGCACATCCAGGCGATGCAACGGGCGCGGCGGGACCGGCCGCGGAAGCTGGCGGCCGGGACGGCGGTGCGGGGCCTGGTCGCGGGGCTGCTGCGCGAGGATTATTCACCGGGCCAGATCGCGGGCAGGCTCAAGCGTGACTACCCAGTGGCTATGACGCCTTCACCCGGCCCCACTAGGACGGCTTGATTCGGTCCCACCCCGGCCAGTCAGAGTCCGAAGGGGTTTGATCTTGGTGTCCTGTGCCAGGGATGTTGAGGCATTGCCATCGCGCCTGAGGCATTCGGCGGGTGCTGCCACTA
>DATCFY010000044.1:0-114729 GCA_036509255.1 Streptosporangiaceae bacterium | reverse complement strand
ACGTCGTCGTACTTGAGCACGTCCTTGCGGATCTCGAAGTTCTGCTGCTCGACCTGGGTCTGCGCGGACCGGATGGACCGGGTCACGGCCTTGGACTCGATCGGCACGTCCGGCGGCGTCTTCAGCCACTCCATGAAGTGCGCGACCTTGTCCGCGTTGAACATGCGCATCAGGTCGTCTTCGAGGGACAGGTAGAAGCGGGACTCGCCCGGGTCGCCCTGGCGGCCGGACCGGCCGCGCAGCTGGTTGTCGATGCGGCGGGACTCGTGCCGCTCGGTGCCCAGCACGTACAGGCCGCCGACGTCGACGACCTGCGCATGCTCCTCGGCCACCGCGGCCTTGGCCTTGTCCACCGCCTCGGCCCACGCCGCCTCGTAGTCCTCCGGCGTGTCCACCGGGGACAGACCGCGCTGGTGCAGCTCGATGTCCGCGATGAAGTCGGGGTTGCCGCCCAGCATGATGTCGGTGCCGCGGCCCGCCATGTTGGTGGCCACGGTGACCGCGCCCTTCCGGCCGGCCTGGGCGATGATGGCCGCCTCACGCTCGTGGTACTTAGCGTTCAGCACCTCGTGGGGTACGCCGTGGCGCTTGAGCATCCGGGACAGGATCTCGGACTTCTCCACGCTGGTGGTACCGACCAGCACCGGCTGGCCCTGGGTGTGCCGCTCGGCGATGTCCTCGACGACCGCCTCGAACTTGGCCTGCACGGTCTGGTAGACCACGTCGGCCACGTCCTGCCGGACCATCGGCTTGTTGGTCGGGATCGGCACCACGCCGAGCTTGTAGATCTGGGCGAACTCGTTCGCCTCGGTCATGGCCGTGCCGGTCATCCCGGCCAGCTTGTCGTACAGCCGGAAGTAGTTCTGCAGCGTGATCGTGGCGAGCGTCTGGTTCTCGTTCTGGATCTGCACGCCTTCCTTGGCCTCGATGGCCTGGTGCATGCCCTCGTTGTACCGGCGGCCGTGCAGCATCCGGCCGGTGAACTCGTCCACGATCAGGACCTCGCCGTTGACCACGACGTAGTCCTTGTCCTTCTTATACAGCTCCTTGGCCTTGATCGCGTTATTCAGGAAGCTGACCAGAGGCGTGTTGACCGGGTCGTAGAGGTTGTCGATGCCGAGGTAGTCCTCAACCTTCTCCACGCCCGATTCGAGGATGCCGACCGTCTTCTTCTTCTCGTCGACCTCGTAGTCCCCCTCGCCGTCCTCACCGCGGCGCAGCCGGGGGACGATCTTGGCGAACTCGGTGTACCAGCGGGCGCTCTGCTCAGCCGGCCCGCTGATGATGAGCGGGGTCCGCGCCTCGTCGACCAGGATCGAGTCGACCTCGTCCACGACCGCGAAGTGGTGCCCGCGCTGGACGCACTCCTCCAGGCCCCAGGCCATGTTGTCGCGCAGGTAGTCGAAGCCGAACTCGTTGTTGGTGCCGTAGGTGATGTCGGCCTCGTACTGCTGGTGGCGCTCCTCCGGCGGCTGCTGGGACAGGATCACGCCGACCTCGAGACCGAGGAACCGGTGCACCCGGCCCATCCACTCCGAGTCACGCTTGGCCAGATAGTCGTTGACGGTGACCACATGCACGCCCTCGCCGCTCAGCGCGTTGAGGTAGACGGGCAGCACCGAGGTCAGGGTCTTGCCTTCGCCGGTTCTCATCTCGGCGATGTTGCCCATGTGCAGCGCGGCGCCCCCCATCAGCTGCACGTCGAAGTGCCGCTGCCCCAGCGTGCGGCTGGCCGCCTCGCGGACCGCGGCGAACGCCTCGGGCAGCAGGTCGTCAAGGGTCTCCCCGTCCTGCAGCCGCTGCCGGAACTCGTCGGTCAGGGCGCGCAGCTCGGCGTCGCTCAGCGAGGCGAAGTCCTCTTCGATCGAGTTGACCTGCTCCGCGATCCGCTTGAGCTTGCGTAGGGTCTTGCCCTCACCCGCACGCAGGACACTGTCGATGATGGCTGGCACTTCTTGTGCGCTCCTCGCGGATCGTGGCCGGCTACCCGGAACCTCTGTGGCCGGAAACCCTGTGGCCGGAAGACATTCCCCGCCCTGGGGCTGCCGGCCAGCGGACTGGCCTGCCGTGTGGCTGCCCGGGCGGACGGCTGCCGACCTGCCAGGCGGCCGGTGAAACGGCCCGCCAGGCGGACGACAGCCAGGGGCGCACCGGTGCCACCCGTCACATGTCATGGTAGGCGAGACACGCAACGAAACCGAGCCGCATGCGTGCACCCCGGCGGGAACGTTGCTGATCTGAGAACGTTATGGCCGCGCCAGGGTTCCCGGTCACCGGAAGGAACGCTCCCAATCCGGGAAAATTGCCCGCAGCCCGGGCTGATCCGGGCCGCTTGCACCCGCCGGCTTACCCGTCCCGCGCGCTGCCCCGCTACGCTAGTCGCGTGCGAGCGCGCCCGGCCCTGGCCGTGGCGTGTCTTGCTTATGAGCAAGAACGTGGCCGGTCCAGCCCGCATTCCGGGGGGCCGGGCGTGAACGTGGCGGGGTTTCCCGCCACAATATGTACCAGCGGTGGCAGTTCCGCCAGGACTGGCGGCGCTGCCCGCCCCGGTGGCGAGGAACCGGTGGACGAGGAGAGGAGCGGCGCTCATGACGGACCAGGTGGGAACGGACCTGAGGTCCGGCGCCGGGACGGATGTGGACGCCCACGGCGACATCGCGCCCGCCAGCCCCGGCCACTACGAGCCGTTCCACGGCCGGCCGGTGTCCTGGGTAGCCGTCAGCATCATCATGCTCGGCTTCCTGGTCGGTGGCCTTTCCCTGGTCTTCGGCACGATCTGGTGGCTGTTCTGGACTGGCGCCGGCCTGGTGGTCGTCGGTGGCCTGCTCGCCATGTCCACCGACATCTTCGAGGACTGGTACTAAAAGACCCCCCCGCGCGCCGCCTGACGGCCCACCCTGCGGCGGCCGCCCGGCCGGGGGTGTGCGACACATCTGTAGGGGTCCCGCATCTGGCCTGGTTATGATGGGAGTCTGGTTGTGATATCACAACCAGATGAGGGGTGCCCATGGCCGAGCCGTTGCTTCCGGAGCTGGAGGCTGAGCGGGACCGCTTGTTTGCGCAGCTCGCAGCGGTGGGCGATTTCCGCCGCGGGTCGGTGACCGAGAACTGGCGCAAGTGTGGCAAGCCGAACTGCGCGTGTGCTGTCCCGGGTCATCCCGGTCATGGGCCGCGGTTCTTGTGGACCCGGTCGGCGGGGCGGCGGAAGACGGTCGGCCGCCAGCTGGCGGCGGCAGAGGTGGAGAAGGTGCGCCGCGAGGTGGCCCGGCATGGCGAGTTCACGGCGATCAGCGAGCAGATCGCAGAGGTAAACGAGAAGATCTGCGAGGTCAGGCCCATCGCCGGCACGGATGCGCCCCCGGTGCCGGAGGGCGGAAAAAGGGGCTCTGCGAGGCACTCACGCGGGAGAAAGCCGCTGAGATAGGCCGCCTGGCGGCGGAGGCGGCGCGGTCGCTGGGCTGCGAGGCGGGGCTGGAGGCGGCGGAGGCGGTGATCCGGGCCGGGATGCTGCAGGCGGGCTGCGGCATGCTGGGGCAGCTGCTGGCCGCCGATCCCGGTTACCGCGGCCCCCGGGTGCGCTGCGGGCAGGGCCACCAGGCGGGCTTCGTCTCCTACCGGGACAAGGTCATCGACACCGTGCTCGGGCCGGTGACCCTCACGCGCGCCTGGTATCACTGCGCGGCCTGCGGGCATGGCTTCGCACCCCGCGACGCCGGGCTGGGCGTGGCGGGCGCCTCCCTGTCACCGGGACTGGCCGCGATGACTGACCGGGCCGCAGCCGCGGCGCCGTTCGCGGAGGCGGCCGGGCTGCTGGAGGACCTGGCCGGGGTGCGGCTGACCGCCAAGCGGGTCGAGCGGGCCGCCGAGGCCAGCGGCGCCGCGCAGGCCGCAGCCCTCCGGGACCGGGCCGCGCTGATCACCGCCCGGAAACTGGTGCCACTGCCACCGTCCCCGCTGCCGGACAAGCTATATGCCGTCATCGACGGCACCGGCGTGCCCATGACGGCGAAGGAGACCGCCGGGCGGCCCGGCAAGGGCGAAGACGGCCGCGCCCGCACCCGCGAGGCCAAGCTCGCCGTCTTCTTCACCCAGGACAAGGTCGATGACGACGGGTACCCGGTCCGGGACCGGGACTCCTGCAGCTACATCGCCACCTTTGAGCCTGCGGCGGTGTTCGCGGACCTGGTGAAAGCCGAAGGCACCCGCCGCGGCGCCGGCCACGTCCGCCAGCTCACGATCCTCGGTGATGGCGCCGCCTGGATCTGGAACATCGCCAGCAGCAAGTTCCCCGAAGCCACCCAGATCGTCGACCTCTACCATGCCCGCGAGCACCTGCACGACCTCGCCCGCCTCCTGGAGTTCATGCTCGGAGACCAGAAAGAAGCATGGCTCGCCGCCCGGATGGAAGACCCCGGCTACGGCTACATCGACGGCATCTGCGCCGCGGCCCGTGCCTACCCCCTCGTCGGTGTCAAGAAAGCCGAGCTCGACACCGCGCTGGGCTACTTCGAGAACAACGCGCCCCGCATGCGCTACCACTGGTTCCGCCAGTGCGGCCTGTTCGTCGGCTCCGGTGTCGTTGAATCCGGGTGCAAGTCGGTCATCGGCCAGCGCCTCAAACTCCCAGGCATGCACTGGACTGCCGTCGGCGCGGACGCCATCACCACGCTGCGCTGCCAGCAGGCCAGCAGGCCCGAAGACCGCATCTGGCTCCCGCCGCACAACCAGACGCCAGCCGCCTGACCAGCCGGACCCGCTCAGCAATCTTGCTCACCTACAAAATTGACGCGCACCCCCCGGCCGGGCCCACCCCGGCGGAATGTCGGTGCCCCCCGTTAAGCTGCACGTCTTGTGGCGAGCGTTGTCCTACCAGCCCCTCAGCTGTCCGTCTCGGCCGACGAGGCCCGGATGCTCACGCTGCGCGCGCAGGGTTTCTTCGGGGCCAGTAGCCGCCGCGGCGGCGTGCCCGCCATGCTGCGCAGGCTCGGCGCGGTGCAGCTGGACACCATCAGCGTCCTGGCCCGCTCCCATGAGCTCGTCGCCTACGCCCGGCTCGGCCCGGTGCCACGGGAGCGGATCGAGCGCGCGTACTGGCATCCGCGCCAGTCGGCGGCCTTCGAGTACTGGTCCCACGCGGCCTGCATCCTGCCCCTGGAGGAATGGCCCTGGTACGCCTTCCGCCGCCGCGCGCTGCGCGCCCGGGGCAAGCGGTGGCACCAGAGCCACGAGCGCACCGTCGCCGAGGTGCTGGCCAGGCTGCGCGCCGAAGGGCCGCTCAACGCCACCCAGCTCGGCGGAGCCAAGGCCGGCGGTCCCTGGTGGGACTGGTCGGACACGAAGATCGCCGTGGAGTGGCTGCTGGATGTAGGCGAGGTGATCTGTGTCCGCCGGGACGGCTGGCGGCGCGTGTACGACCTGCCCGAGCGCGTACTGCCCAGCGAACTACTCGGCCGCGAGCCGGCCGACGCAGACTGCCTGGCCCACCTGGCCGGGGTGGCGGCCCGGGCGCTGGGCGTGGTCACCCGCCCGGACCTGATCGACTACCACCGGCTCCGCGAGCTGACCGACGGCCAGGCCCGGCACGCCGAACTCGCCGGGGAATCCGCGCTGGCGGCCGGCCTGACCCCGGTCGGGATCGAGGTAGCCGCCCCGCCGGGCACGGGCCGGAAGGCAGCCAGCACCATGGTGCCGGGCTGGGCCGACCCGGCGGCACTGGCCGAGGCGCCGCGCGGACGGCACCGGGTGACCCTGCTCTCCCCGTTCGACTCCCTGCTGTGGGACCGCAAGCGGACCAGGCGGATGTTCGGCTTCGAGCACAGCCTCGAGGCCTACGTGCCCAAGCCCAAGCGGGTGCACGGGTATTACGCGATGCCGTTGCTGGCTGGGGGCCGCCTGCTCGGCCGGGTCGATCCGGTCCGCCAGGGCCAGACCCTGGTCGCGCGGCAGCTCTCGCTGGACTCCGCCGCCGCCGTCGCACCGATGGCCCGGGCACTGCGCGAGGCGGCGGAATGGGTGGGATGCTCGGCGGTGGAGATCGGGCAGGTCAACCGCCCGGACCTCGGGTCACGGCTGCGCAGTGCCCTCGCTGACGGGGCCCTCGCTGACGGGGCCCTCGCTGACGGGGCCCTGTCGTAATGCGCTGTTGCGACGCGGTCCGGGCCGGCTGACCCCACCCTCATTCCATCGGCTGGTGTCCTATGGCGGCCGGCTCCCGGCCCGCGAGCAGCCAGCCGGCCACGGCGGCCGCCAGCGGCATGCCCACCAGGATGAGCAGCAGGCTGGTGGTGGGCACGCTGGTCAGCTCGGAGAGGCCATCGAGCTTGTTATCCCAGGCGTAGCCGATGGCGGCGGTATAGGCCGCCACCGTGCCGAGGACCGCGCCTGCCAGGCCCAGGGCTCCCGCGGTGACCGCGGTCAGCATGCGCCGGGTCCAGCCGCTGGCCCCGGTCGCGGCCAGGGTACGCAAGTCGCCCGCGGTTTCGCTGCGGATGAGGCCGAGCGTCATGGCCAGGATGCCCAGCGCGAGCACGATGCCGAACACGGTAGCCCAGTTGATGATCATCGCCACCGACGGGATGCTGTTCTTGGTTTCGATGGTCAGGCCAGCCGCGGCGGCGGCGAGCCGGGCGTTGGTGATCTGCGCGGCGGTGGGCGGGCTCGGTGTCTGGATGAGCCAGCCGTCTGCCTGCACGCCCGCCTGGAGGTGGAGAGTGCTGATGGCGTGCTCGGTGAGCACGGTGTTGGGCGCCGACGTGCCGGACGGAAGCGCGCTGATCTCCTGGATCACCGGGTGGGCCAGACAGCTGCCCTTGGTGCACGCAGAGTAATCAGGTCCGCCCCCGGCACCCGGGCCCTTGGCACCACCCGGGGTGCTTCCACCGTTGGTGTAGAGGAGCTGCATCTTGGGGATCGTGGCCAGGCCCGGGCGCATCGTGAGGACGTCGGCTGCGTGGTTCACGTCCGAGGCCTTGATCCCGAAGGCCCGCAGCAGGGCCGGGGTAGCCACGTACACCGTCCCGGAGAACTGGCGGCCCGACGCGGCGTGCTGAAGGTTCGCGTTCGCCGACTCGAGTTCGACGACGTCGTGCGAGCCGAGCGCGGCCGCGATGCTGTGCGCCGCCTTCGCCATCGACGCCAGATTGGTCCCGGTCACCGGGCCGCCGGGCCCGTTGCCCGGCCCGCCGCCACCCTGCCCGTTGGGCGTGTAGACGACGATCTGGTCTGATGCCAGGTTGGGCCCGGCGTAGTCGAGGACGTTGCCGAAGCGCTGGGCGGACAGCACGCTGACTAGCACGGCGATCAGCACGCCGAGGGTGATGGCGGCGAGGGCTGACCCTGAGCGGGCGCGGTACCGGGCCAGGTCGCGCAGGGCCAGCCGGGTTGCGATCGGGGCCCGCCGGCCCAGCCTGGCCAGCAGCGTGAGGCACGCCGGGGCCAGCAGGATCACCGCCGCGATCAGGGCGACGAAGCCGAGGACGAGTTCGATTGAGCCGCTGCCGTTACCGTTGCTCGTGCCGGAGAAGGCAAACAGGACCGCGGCCCCGCCGAGCAGGACCAGGCCGGGCAGCGCCGAGCGGCGGACCTGCTTGGGCGGCGCGGGCCGCCCGGACAGGGCGGTCACGACGGGGATCCTGGTGACCGCCCGGGCCGGCCGGGCGGCGGCGAAATAGGTGGCGAGGACAGCGAGGGCCAGGGCCACGCCGATCACGGTCCACGGCAGCTGGAAGGCGCCGATCGAGTGATGCGCATCCGACTCGACACTCGGCCGGTAGGCCAGCCAGGCGGCCAAGCCGAGCACGAACCCGGCCACGGCGCCGAGGACGCCCACCAGCACGCCGTTGGCCCGGACGACGAGGCTGATGTTCCTGGCAGTGGCCCCCTGGGCGGCCAGCAGCCCCAGGGATCGCAGCCGGCGCTGCGCCAGCACCGTGAAGCCGCCGATCCCCACCAGGGCGATGAGCAGCATGCCGACGGTGGCCAGGGCGAGCACGATCGTCTCCGGATTCAGCACGTTGCCTGAGGACGCCGAGTGCGGCGTGGATACGTTCGGCCCGATTTTGTGCGGGGGCACCCCATGCGCATCGAACAGGACGGTGACCTGACTCGGCGTGGTGACCTGGCCCGGGACGACCAGGGCGAACTCATCCACCAGATTCTGCGGGTTTTGCACGATGCCGGTGACCCGCCGGGTCGTGCCGCCGGTGTGCCAGAGGTCACCGACCTTAAGACGGAAGGTCGCGGCGAGGTCGCTGGTCACCGCCACCTGGCCCGGGCCAGCCGGGTAGTGCCCGCTGACCAGGGAGAGCATCGGCTGGCCATACGGGCCGCGCGGGTTCTGCGCGCGCAGGTCGTAGGTGTTGATCGAGCCCGGGATGGCGGCCGCCTCGTTCTCGATCACGTCGATCCGGCCGAAGCGGTGCTGCAGCGACGCGATCTGGCTGGCCAGATGCGGGTCAGGGGCCTGGAAGTTGGCCTGGTCCTGGGCGGTGCCGAAACCCGCGTTAGCCGCCGGGGGCGTGGTGGTGGCCACCGCCGCCCCGACGATGGTGGCCGCCACCGCGACCGTGACGAGCCCGAGGATCAGCAGCTGCTGACGCCACTCGCGGCGCAGCAGCCGCCAGGCCCAGCGGATGACCGCGCGCCGGGCGGGAGCGCCCCCGTTACCCGTGGCTCCCGCTGGCGCGGGGCGTTCCCGCAGCGTGGTGGTCATGGAGTCTGGCCCGGGGTGAGCAGGGACTCGGGGCCGGGCAGCGGGGCGGTCTGGTCCACGACGCGGCCGTCACGCAGGAATACCACCCGGTCCGCCCAGGACGCCAGCTGCGCGTCGTGGGTCACCACGACGGCGGCCACCCCGCGCTTGCACGCCTCGTGGATCAGCCGCATGACCGCTTCCGCGTTCACCGAGTCCAGCGCGCCAGACGGCTCGTCGGCCAGCAGCAGGCGGCGGTCCCCCACCACCGCGCGGGCGATCGCGACCCGCTGGCGCTCACCGCCAGACAGCTCGCTGGGGAACCGGGACGCCCTGTCCCGCAGGCCGAGGCCGTCCAGCGCCTGCTCGGCCGCCCTGCGCGCCCTGCGGGCGCCCATGCCGTCCAGTTCCAGCGGCAGGGCCACGTTCTCGGCCACGGTCAGCCCGGGCAGCAGGTTGAAGTCCTGGAACACGTACCCGACCGCGCGCCGCCGCAGCCGCGCCTTGTCGTTGCGTGACATCCGGGACAGCGGCGCCCCGTCGATCAGCACCTCCCCGCTGCTGGGCTCCTCCAGGCTGCCAGCGATCGTCAGCAGCGTGGACTTGCCCGAGCCACTCGGGCCCATCACCGCCACCATGCCGCCCGGCTCTACGGCCAGGTCAACCCCGCGGAGGGCATCCACCCGGGAAGCTTCCTGCCCGTAGGACTTGGATACGTCCCTCAGTTCCAGCACTGTCATTGCCCCGTCTCCCGTTCGCAGGTCGAGCGCTCACTGTTCATGGTCGTGTGCCCACCCGCCGCCGCAGCCTGGGCAAGGCCACGGACGCGGGCTGGGGCGGGTCGGCCGCGGCACGCTTGAGCCGCCCGTCGGCCGCATCCAGCCACCGGATCACCGCATCGAGCCGGAAGAGCTCGGCGTCGACCACCAGGCCCAGGCCGAGATCGGAGTCGGCCTCAGCTTCCTTGATGCGGGTCCACTGCTGCATCAGCTCCACCAGGTAGCGCCGGTGCACCTGAATCACCTCGTGCACGTCTGTGCCCGGCACCCGCAGGGCCACGAGCACCTTCATCACCAGCTCGTCGCGCGGCGGTGAGGCCAGGTCCGGGGGCGTGCGCAGCCAGGCAGCCAGCTCCGCAGCCCCGCCGGGGGTGATCCGGAACCCTTTCTGCGGGCCCTCATCCCCGTCATCGTCCGACTCGACCAGACCGTCCCGCTCGAGCCGCTGCAGCGTGGTGTAGACCTGGCCGACGTTGAGCGGCCAGACCTCCCCCGTCCGGGCCTCGAACTCCTCACGCAGCTGGAGCCCGTACTTAGGACCCTCGCTCAGCAGCGCCAGCAGGGCGTGGCGGACGCTCATGACGTCGCGTAATTCAGTAGCATGCCGAGAATAATACTGGGTATACATCGCGCCGCCAAGTACTTCGGCAACATTCATGGCCGCTGTGTCAGCCGGTCCAGCGGGCTCGCTGAACCGGCTGGCCCGCACGCTGAACGGGACTCGCCAGGCCCTGGCCGGCAGGCCAGGTCAGGTGAACTCGATGAGCTTCTCCCGGACGGCGATCATCACGGCTTCCATCCGCGAGTGGATCTGAAGTTTCTCCAGGATGTTGCGCACGTGATTCTTGACCGTGTTCTCCGAGATGAACAGTTCCTTGGCGATGTCCCGGTTGTTCATCCCCTTGGCCACCAGCTTCAGGACCTGCATCTCCCGGTCGGTGAGCTTCGGCGCCGGGACCTGCTGCTCGGATCGCTCCTCCCCGTCCCGCTTGGCCAGCGCCGCGAACTCGGTGAGCAGCTTGGCGGCCATGGACGGATTGATGAGCGACCGGCCGCCATGCACGGCCCGGACCACGTCCGCGACCTCGTCCAGCGGAATGTCCTTGAGCAGGTAACCGCTGGCTCCGGCACGGATGGCCTCGAAGAGGTCCTCTTCCTCGTCACTGATCGTCAGCATGACGATCTTCGAGCTGGGAGCTACTTCCTTCATCGCCCGGCAGGCCTCGATGCCGCTACTCCTGGGCATGCGGATGTCCATCAGGACCACGTCGGGCAGCGCCTCGCCCGCCTTCTCCACCGCCTCGGTCCCGTCACTGGCCTCACCGACCAGCTCGATATCGTCCTCGGCGGCGAGGACCATCTCCAGTCCCCGGCGGAACAGCGCATGATCGTCGACGATGAGAGCACGGATCGGATCGGACGACGGCGAATCCGCTGAACCGGCGCTGGCCTGGAGATCAGTGCCTGTCCCGGAAACTGTGCTCACCGCGGGATCTCCGCCCATAGCGCCTCCTCTCTGACCCTGCGTCAAGGCGTGATGCTCGCGCCGTGCCCGGTACCGCGGTCGTACTTGGTGCTGGCCCACCTGGCCTGATGACCACGGCGGAGCCTTGCCAATACTGCGGGCGTGGCGGGGCTTACGGGTACTGCCACGCTGGAGAACCCGCGCTGGCCTTCTCCGGTACCGCGGCCGGCCGGAAAGGTCCTGCGCGGTGCCCCCCACCGCGACCAGTGGTCAAACTCTGGCGCAGCGGAGGGCACACACGCAAACTGGGGCTCGCTAACCCGGCATTTCGACGGGCCGCTCCCGAAAGAGCAGCCTCACCAGTGCATCGGTTTCCCAGCTGCCTCCTGGCTCATTCCACCGGCACACGCCGGTAGGGGGTGGAGGCCGGCTGGGCGGCCAGCTCTTCGACCAGTCGGATCACCCCGTAGTGATAGCCGCGCCTGCGGTAGACCACGCTGGGCAGGTGGCAGGTCTCGTCCTCGAACAGGAAGAAGTTGTGTCCCACGAGTTCCATCTCGAACAGGGCGCGGTCGATGGTCATCGGCGTCGCCGAGTGGAATTTCTCCCGCACCACGAGCGGGCCGTCGCCCTCCATGGCGATAGGCACGATCCCGTCCAGCTGAAGCTCGGCATCGGGCCAGCCCTCTTCATCAGCCCCCCACCCGGCTTCGCCGTTGGCCGGCGCGTCCGGGGCCGCAAGCGCAGCCGTTCCCGCGCGGGGCGCTGGCACCCAGTCGGGAGGCTCCGGATCCGGCGCGCTGACCACCTCGACCCGGCCGGGGGCCCTGGCAGGCTGCTGGGGCAGCGCCTCCAGCGGTGAGACGTGCGCCGAGTTCCGTGCCTTGCGCCGGTCGCAGGCCCGGCGCATATGCGTCTCGAGCTTGGCCATCGCCTGATCGAGAGCCTGGTAGCGATCGTCAGCGGCCGCTTCCGCGCGGACCACGGGACCCCGCGAGTACAGCGTCAGCTCGACGCGCTCGCGCTGGGCGGACTGGCGCGGATTACGTTCCAGGGTTACTTCCACATCCATGCTGATGGCCTTCTGGTCGAGCTTCACGATCCTGTCTAGCTTGGCCGTGGCGTAGTCGCGGAAGCGCTCCTGAATACCTGTGCGCCGCCCATGGAAGATGATGTCCACGTGGGAAACCCCCTTCGACCGTCTCGTGTGGAATGACACCCGCCCGGCCGACCTGGTCTTCGTCCCCACATCCGCCTGCTGAGGGATTCGCGGCCTGTGCCACTACCGCCCTTCTCCCGGTCCGGGAGACATCTGATCTCCCGGGGGGGCAGGACTTACCTCTAAGCCGCACCGTGATCGGTCGACGACAAGTCGCCTTACGTGGGCCGTTTCGCCTGCGGCTGGCATCGGCTTGCCAAGCCGGGCTCCCCGCAGCGAGCGGGAAACCCTGCACAGCGCAACCACGGACCCGGGCGGGTGCCATAGAACGACGCTAGCCTGCCCGGGCCCAGATGTCAGGAGTCGGCGGTGTCTACTTCGACACGCCCAGTACCTGGGCGGATGCCGCATCGGGAGCAAGGTCGCGGCGGGGCGAATTTCGCCATGCCGCTGATCTCGGCACGGCCGGCGACGGGAATATGGTCAGCCTGGGTAGGTGACCGCGTGACCGGCCGTGAACTGGTTCCACAGCTCACCTAGCCCGACGGACTTGGCCAGGTACCCGGTCTGCAGGCCCACGAACAGGCTGTTCAGCGGACCCGCCGCGGCGATCGAGGCCATGTCCGGCTCGGGGCCCTGATAGGACGACCGGTCCCCGTCGACCGGCACCTCCTCGAGCTGAGGTCCGGGAGGTGCCTGGTTCACGACCAGCAGGTGATCCGCGTCGTACCAGCTCAGCGCGCTGGGCCGGAGGAGGTCCGCGCCGATCGGCCCGGCAATGGACAGCATCACCTGGCCAGATAGCTGGTCAGGCGTCCGCACGACGGCTCCCAGAAGTACCTCCGTCCCCGGGCCGTTGCCGCCGCTCGCGTGGGCGCTGACCTTGGCGATCATGGCCACGCGCACGCCGTCCGGCGCGACACGCAGCGCGGTCACGTCCCGGAGGGCCGCCGGCAGGCCCACGCTGACCGGCTTGCCTTTGGACGCGTCCAGCAGCCACACCCGGGCCTGGCCACCGGAGGAGCCCGCGACCCACAGGTCATCGTTGCGATCCCAGCTCACCGACGTGATCGAGGCACCGCTCATCCGGACGTGCAGCGCCCGCGCGGACGCGCTGGCGTGCGGCTTCGCCGCGGCGGACAGGGAACTGGTGTAGAGCGTCGCCGCGCCGGCCGGCCCGCCGATGCCCGCCAGGTACTGCTGATCCGGTGAGACAGCGATGCTGGTCAGCGGGACCTGGCCGGTTCCCGCCTGGCCGGGCACCGCATGGTTGCTGTCCTGCGGGCCGAGCACCCGCGCCGCACCGTTACTGCCGAGGAAGTACAGGTTCTCCTTTCGCGGCGGCTCGAGCGCGGGCTGTGGGTAGTTATTGCGGCTCAGCACCGCGCTGCTGACACCGGGCGGGGTCCACACGTGACCGTTGACCACCAGCTTTACCGCCTGGATGGATGCGGATCCGTACGGCGAACTGGTCAGGGTCCAGACCAGCTGCGACGCCATCTGGGCCAGCGAGGTCGGGCCAGTCGCGGACTTGGGCAGGGTCAGGGCGACCACCGCCGTCTTGCTCCCCGGCAGGATCTGGACCGGGCGCGACGGCTCGGCCGCGGGCGGGAACGCCGACAGCACCGCCCCCGCCAGCCATTGCTGCGGGCTGACCAGCAGGGCCCGGACCAGCTCGGCGGCCGGATCCGACGAATCGATGGGCACGAAGACCGGGTCGGGCACCAGGTCCCTGCCCTTACCGGCGGGGTCGAAGTAGTACAGGTTGCGCGGCTGGTAAGCCAGGCGGAACAGGTCCTTGGTCAGCAAAAGCTCACTGGACGGCTGGTTGACCCCGCCCGAGGGCAGCGTGGCGATCCGCCACTGATGGTGCACCTGCTGCAGGGTGAACTCCTGGTTCAGCTGGGCCTGGCCGTGTGCCGCCGGGGTGTACTGGCCGCTGGTGCTGAGCTTGCCTAGCTCCTGCGCGCTGATCTCGACCACCGCGGTGTCCTGCGACCCGAATGGCCGGTGGGTGGACGAGACCGTGGGCGGCCTGGCGATCACGGTGACCGCAGGCCCGGGACCCGGCTGCCAGGACCGATTGGCCGCCCTGGTCAGGTACTGGCGGGCGATCGCGTGGTGGTCGCCAAAGTCGGTGCCGGCCAGCAGGAAGTTCTCGACTATCTCCGACGGGCTCGAGCCGGAGGCAGGCGGGCTCACGATCACCCCGCAGCAGACCGTGCCTTGCTGGCCGCCGGTGCCGGGCAGCGCGGTGTGCTGGAGCAGGCCGCTGGTTGGCACGTCCCCGCAGCCCGCCGCGAAGACCAGGGCCGCGATGGCGGCCGTGACCCAGCGGAGCTGCGGCGCTGCCTTAGCCACTGCCCGCGCCAGCGCTACCCCGGTCTTCGGGATCGGTCCCTGCCCGCCGGCTCCCCGCGGGCTGGATTCCGGCGTACCCGGCGCTGAATCCGGTGCCGGGGAGCCCGGTGCCGGCTAGCTCCTGGCCTGGCCGGGCCGGGCTCACCCGCAGGGTCAGTGGCGCATGGATGAGTTCCGGGCCTGGCTCCGCCTCGTCCGGCCCGAGCGGCAGCGGCGAGCCGACCAGCTCCTGCCCGCCGGCCCGGGGCACGGTCAGCCGGAAGACCGAGCCTCTCCCGGGCTCGCCCCAGGCCTGCAGCCAGCCGTTGTGCAGCCGGGCGTCCTCGAGTGAGATGGCCAGGCCCAGCCCGGTGCCGCCGGTGGTGCGGGCCCGCGCTGGGTCCGCCCGCCAGAACCGGTCGAACACCATCTGCGCTTCAGCGGGCCCGAAACCCACACCATGGTCTCGGACCGCCACCGCCACCGCGTCCCGGTCACCCGCCACGGTGACCACCACGTCCCGGCCCTCGCCGTGCTCAACCGCGTTGTCCAGCAGGTTGCGGAGGATCCGCTCGACCCGGCGCCGGTCCACTTCGGCGACGCAAGGCTCGGGCGGGAGGCGGAAATCGATCCGGGTCCCCCGCCGGGCGGCGAGCTGCTCGGCGTCCGCCGCAGCGCGCCGGACCAGGTCGCACACGTCGGCGGATTCCGCGTCCAGCGTCGCCGCGTTCGCGTCGTAGCGGCTGATCTCGAGCAGGTCACCGAGCAGCGACTCGAAGCGTTCCAGCTGGCCTTCCAGCAGCTCCGCGGACCGGGCCGCGGCGGGCATCAGCTGCTCACGGGCGGCGAACAGCACGTCCGCTGCGATCCTGATCGTGGTGAGCGGGGTGCGCAGTTCGTGCGATACGTCGGAGACGAACTGCCGCTGCACCTGTGACAGCTCTTCCAGCTCGTGCAGCTTCTCCTGGAGGCTCGCCCCCATGTCATTGAACGACCGGGCCAGCGCGGCCAGGTCGTCGGTGCCCCGGACCGGCATCCGCTCGTCGAGCTGGCCGTCGGACAGCCGCCTGGCCGCCCCGGCCGCCTCCCGGATCGGGACCACCACCCAGCGCGTGACCAGAGAGACGATGCCGACCAGCAGCGCGACCAGGGCCAGGCCACCGAACAGCATGACGTGCTGCACCAGGCTCAGCGTGGCCTGCTGCTGATCCAGCGGGAACAGGTAGTAGAGCTGGTACTGCCCGTTGATCACGCCGCCGATCGCCAGCCCGGGAGCCGGCGATCGGCCGTTCCGGTACCGCATGAGAGTCGGGGTGGACCAGAGCTCGTCCGTCCGGCCCTGCTGTTGTTCCTGGGTGACCTGGCGGGTCAGCGTGCCCGGGACACTCAGGTAATTGACGTTCTGGTTGCCGTAGGTGCCGCCGAACGCGGAATCCCCGGACGGCTGGGCCAGGATCACCACATCAAAGTTGTCACCAGGCCCGCTCAGCCCTTGCAGCGTCGAGGCCAGCGAGACCAGGGAGTTGTCCCGGTCCCCGGCCGAGCCTTGCAGGCCGCGCTCGTCCTTGGCCACGGCCAGCCCGTTGGCGAGCTGATGCGCTCCAGAGGTCCGCGCGCTGTTCAGCAGCCCGCTCTCGATCTGCTGGACCAGGAAGAACCCGAGCACGGTGACGACCACCACGCAGATCACCAGGGTGGTGGCGACCACGCGCAGCTGGAGTGAACGGTGCCAGCGGCGGCGCATCCGCCCCGCGACCATCCGGGCCCGGCGGTCGAGTGTGCGCAGGGCACGGCGCACCTGAGGTGGCAGGCGGCGGCCGGCCCGCCGGACCAGCAGCGCGATCCGCGAGCCAGCGGCCGGGCGGCCGAGGCCCAGGCCGGGGAGCGCGGCCGCAGGGTCAGCGGCCGCGCCTCCCGGCAGGGTGGCGCGCGGCCCGCGCCCCGCCTCGCTGCTGCTCGCTGCCCCCTCCATCGCCCTTCTTCACGCTGATCGGGACATTGCCCGGCGCGGCCGGCCTGCGGCTGGCCGGGCCGGGGCCGGCTCCTTGATCAGGCCGGTCCTGCCTTGTAACCCACGCCGCGTACGGTCACCACGATCTCCGGATGCTCCGGATCCTTCTCGATCTTGGCCCGGAGCCGCTGCACGTGCACGTTGACCAGCCGGGTGTCCGCCGCGTGCCGGTAACCCCAGACCTGCTCCAGCAGGACCTCGCGGGTGAACACCTGGCGGGGCTTGCGGGCTAGCGCCACCAGCAGGTCGAACTCCAGCGGGGTCAGGCTGACCGGCCGCCCATTGCGCTTGACCGAGTGCCCGGCCACGTCGATCTCGACGTCCACGATCTGCAGCATCTCGGGCGCCGGGTCGTCGGTGCGGCGCAGCCTGGCCCGGACGCGCGCGATCAGCTCCTTCGATTTGAACGGCTTGACGATGTAGTCATCCGCGCCGGATTCAAGTCCCAGGACCACGTCGACAGTGTCGCTCTTGGCGGTGAGCATGACGATAGGCACACCAGATTCAGTGCGGATCTGCCGGCAGACGTCGATCCCATCGATACCCGGCAGCATCAGGTCGAGCAGCACGAGGTCGGGATGACTGTCCCGGAACACCTCCAGCGCCTTGTCCCCGTCCGAGACGAACGTGGGCTCAAAACCCTCGCCACGAAGCATGATGCCGAGCATCTCGGACAGGGCAGCGTCGTCATCGACGACGAGGACACGACCTTTCATGAGCCTCATAGTTCCATGGAAACATCGGTGAGGGCACTCTTCCGCTGAGGCGGGCGAGTGCGTAGTAGACGTAGGTTACCTGCAGTGACGGGTCGCGTAACACCGCGCTCTGTTACTAGTGCGCTGACTAGGGGCGGAGGCGTGACGTCGAACGCCGGGTTATACGCTGCGCTGCCCTCGGGCGCGATTACCTGCCCGCTCAGGGTAGTTACCTCCGCGGCCGCGCGATGCTCGACGACGATGTCACTGCCTGTAGCCGTGCCGAAGTCGATCGTGGACACCGGTGCCACCACTAGCAGCGGGACGCCGTGGTACTGGGCGAGCACTGCGAGACTGTAGGTGCCGACCTTGTTGGCCACGCTGCCGTCCGCGGCGATCCGGTCTGCCCCGGTGAGCACCACATCCACCGCGCCGCTGGCCATCAGCCCCGCCGCGGCGGAGTCTGCCAGCACCGCGTAGTCGATGCCCGCCCGCTGCGCTTCATAGGCGGTGAGCCGGGCTCCCTGCAGCAGGGGACGCGTCTCATCCACCCAGAGCCGGGCCAGCCGCCCGGCCCTGTGCGCGGCCAGGATCACCGCGAACGCCGTCCCGCCGCCCGCGGACACCAGGGCCCCCGTGTTGCAGTGCGTGAGTACCCGGGCGCCTTCCGGTATGAGGCTGAGACCGTAGCGCGCCATCGCCGCGCTGGCGGCGGCGTCCTCAGCCGCGATGGCCCGCGCCTCGTCCAGCGCAGCACCCGGGGCCAGCCGTTGCGGATTGTGGTTGTTGTTTGGTCCCGGCGTGGCGCCGAGCGCCGCCTGATAGG
Source organism: Streptosporangiaceae bacterium (assembly GCA_036509255.1). Lineage (GTDB taxonomy): Bacteria > Actinomycetota > Actinomycetes > Streptosporangiales > Streptosporangiaceae > RYN-230. The sequence continues at coordinate 96,765 of DATCFY010000044.1, read as the reverse complement.
CGGCCAGCGCGCGGCGGGTGCCCCAGGCCAGGTTCACCGCGGTCGGCCGGGCCTCGCAAAGCACCCGGGCCGCGGCGGCTACGTCATCCCCCCGGCAGGCGGCCAGCGCCACGCCGAACGCACCCGCGACGCCGAGCGCCGGCGCGCCGCGGATCACCAGGCGCCGGATGGCATCCACCAGCTCCGGGACGGTTTCGCAGATAACGACCGTCTCCTCGGCGGGCAGCCGGGTCTGGTCGAGCAGGGCGACAGCCGGGCCGCGAGGCGGGCCGAGCCATTGCAACGTGGGCACGCTCATGATCTGAGTCTGCCCCCGGCCCGGGCCGGGTCGACGCGGCGGGCGCCGGGGCGTCCGGGCCGCGAACCAGCCCGCCCTGTTCCGCGGGCGGGACTTCATGACGCCCCGGCTTCGTGCGAGTATGGGCGCCAGCGGGGACGTGGGGGCAAGCCCGGCTACTGGCGAGCAGTTCTGCGGCCGCGTGCCGCGAAGGAGAACCATGACAGACAGTCCGCCGTCGGACGGGCTAGGGGACGGGCAGGCCCAGCGGCCCCAGCCATGGTTCCCGCCCGGCGGCGGGTACGGCCCGGGCAGTCCCCCAGCGGGGGAAGCGCCCGCTGGCCAGCCCGGAAGTGGCCAGCCGGATCCGCCCGCCTGGCCGGGATGGAGCCAGCCAGGGACCAGCCAGCAGGGGTACGGCGAGCAGGGGTACGGGCAACCCGGTTACGGGCAGCAGGGCTCCGGCCAACCGGGGCACGGGCAGCCTGGCTACGGCCAGCAGGGGTACAGCCAGCAGGGTTACAGCCAGCAGGGGTACGGCCAGCCACCCCCCGGCCAGTGGGCGCGGTACGGCGAGGCGGCACCCAAGCCCGGCGTGATCCCGCTCCGGCCGCTAGGCGTCGGCGAGATCCTGGACGGGGCCTTCGCTTCCATCCGCCGCAACCCCAAGGCCATCCTGGGCCTCGCCGCCGTCGTCATGACGATCTCGGCGATCATCTCCGCCACGATCACCCAGACCCTGCTCAGCGCGGCCAGTCTCAACCTGCCCAGCCCGGGCCAGCAGCTGACCACGGCCCAGGCCACCCACCTGGTGGGCCGGATCGTCGCGGTGGCGCTGCCCGCGTTCGGGCTGACCGTGCTGCTGACCTACATCGTCCAGGCCGTCCTGGCCGGGTTGCTCGCCCCCATCATCGCCCGGGGCGTCGGCGGGCAGCAGATCAGCGCCGCAGACGCCTGGCGGGTCACCCGCCCGCGGCTGCCCAGCCTGCTGCTGGCCACGCTGCTGGGGCTGCTGGCCGGCCTCGGGCCGCTGCTGATCTTCGGTCTCATCGTGGGCGTCGCCGCCCTGGCCGGCGCGCCTGCGGGGGTGTACGCGATCCTCGTCGTGCTCGGGCTCGTGGCCCTGGTCCTCAGCATCTGGTTCTCGACCATGCTCAGCCTGGTGACGCCCGTCGTGGTGCTGGAGAACGCAAGCCCAACTCAGGCCCTGGCGCGGTCCTGGCGGCTGGTCACCCGGAGTTTCTGGCGGGTGTTCGGCATCACGCTGCTGGCCGTGATCATCGTGGCCATCGCGGGCGGCATCCTGCAGCTCCCGTTCACCGTCCTCGGCGCGGTGGCGGGAAGCGGCATCGGCCGCACCGTGATCATCGTGATCGGCACGATCGCGGCGGGCACCGTGACCCGCCCGATCACCGCCGGGGTGACAGTGCTGCTCTACGTGGACATGCGGATGCGCAAGGAAGGTCTGGACCTGGCCTTGCGGACCGCGTCCGGGACTGGCCAGCCCGGAACTGGCCAGCCGGGTAGCGGGCCGCCTGGCAGCGGACCATTTGGGGACGACTTTGCCACCGTGTGGCGGCCCCCGTCGGCCGGCCCGGCTGCGGCCCCGGGCACACCTCCGTCAGCCGCGGGTGCCCCGCCGCCGTGGTGACCTCCGGGGGGCCAATCGGCTCCCTGACCGGCCGCGCGGCCGGGCAGCGGCTGGCCCGCGCCGAGCTGTCCAAGGCCATCTACCACCCGCATGAGCCGCTCATCCAGCGGATCCTGAACGGGATCGCCGACCTGCTGAGCGACCTGTCCCAGGCGGGCCGGGCGTTCCCGGGCGGCTGGTGGGCGGCGGTCGCGCTGGCCGCCCTGCTGGCCGCGCTGATCACGGTGGTGCTCACCCGGACCGGCCCGCTGGCCCGGTCCCGCCGGGCGGCGGGCCAGCTGATGGCCGGCTCCGGCATGCGCACCGCGGCCGATCACCGGCTGCAGGCCGGCCGCCTGGCCGCCGCGGGTGACTACGCCGGGGCCACCCTGGAAGGTGTCCGGGCGATCGCACGGGAACTCGACGAGCGGGCGGTGCTCGCCCCGCGGGCCGGGCGCACCGCGAACGAGATGGCTGACGAGGCCGCGATGGCCCTGCCCGCCGAGGCGGAGGCGCTGCGCGGCGCGGCCCTCCTGTTCGATGACATCTGCTATGGCGGGCGGACCGGCACCCGGGACGGCTACGCGCTGGTCCGCGAGCTGGATACCCGGATCAGCGCGGCCATCCCGAAGCCCGGCGCCAGCCTCGCCGGGGCGGGCAGCGGCGCGGCCGTGGGCGTGGGCGCTCCCGGTGCCCCCGGGATGAACGCGGGCGGAGCGAAATGACCGGACCGGTGCCGGTGCTGACCGGCCCTGGGCCGGCCGCGTCCAGCACCGCCAGCCCGGGTGCGGCCAGCACCGCCAGCCCGGGTGCGCGCGGGACCGCCGGCCCAGCGGCGCGCCCGCCGCAGGCCGCGCTGCGCCGCTGGCGGGCGCCGCTCGCCGTGCTGGCCCTGGTGGTGCTGGGCGGGATCGTCACCGCGCTGCTGACACCGTCGCCGCCGACCGACGGCTACCTCGATCCCGGCAACCCGGGACCGCAGGGCACCCGGGCGCTGGCCGCCCTCCTGGCCCAGCGCGGGCAGCCGGTGATCCGGGCGGCTACCGTGGCCGCGGCCCTCGCGGCGGGCCGGGCCGCAAACCCCGGTGCGGGCCACCCGGTGCGTCCGGGCCAGTCCCCGGCCCTCGTCATCACCAGCCCCTACCTGCTCAGCCGCAGGCAACTTAGCGAGCTGGCCCGGCTGCCCGGCGACGTGCTGGCGGTAGAGCCGGACAGCGCCATGCTGGCCGCGCTGAATGCGCAGGCCGCCGGGGCTCCCGGAGCTCAGGCGGCGGCACAGGTCACAGTGGCGGGCGCGGGCGAGGTCCGCCCCGTCCGCCCCGGCTGCGCCCTGGCCGCCGCGGCCGCGGCCGGGGACGCGGCACTGGGCGGGGTGCTCATGCGGGTCCGCAGCGCGGACGGCAGCGGCGCAGACGGCACCGGCCCAGACGCCGCGCAGTGCTACCAGGTGGACGGGCATCCCAGCCTGGTCCGCTACCTGACCGGAGGCCGCACGGTCACCCTGCTGGGCACCGGCGTGCCGCTGACCAACGCGGCGCTGGCCCGCCGCGGCAACGCCGCCCTGGCGCTGAACCTGCTGCGCGGCAGCCCGCGGATCGTCTGGCTGGTGCCCAGCCCGGCGGCGGTACCGGCCGCCGGGCAGAAGTCCCTGTTCCAGGAGATCCCCGGGCCGGCTTACCTGGTGACGATCCAGTTGTTCGTCGCAGCCGGGCTCGCGGCGCTGTGGCGCTCCCGGCGGCTCGGCTCGCTGGTCGCTGAGCCGCTTCCGGTGGTGGTCCGCGCGTCGGAGACCGTGGAGGGGCACGGCCGGCTATACCGGTCCCGCCGGTCCCGCGGCCGGGCGGCCGAGGTGCTGCGCGACGCGGCCCGGCACCGGATCACCGCCCGGCTGGCGCTGCCGGGCGGCGCCGACGCTGGTGCGGTGTGCGCAGCGGTGGCCACGCTGACGGAGCGCGAACCCGGCGCGGTCCGGGCCATCCTGTACGGGCCTGCCCCCCGCGACGATGCGGCGCTCGTCCAGCTGGGGCAGGATATTGACGCTCTCGAGGGAGAGGTACGCACGCAGTGACCGCCGAATACCAGGCCCTGGACGCCGACGCCGACGTACGGGGCGCACTCGAAGCGGTCCGCACCGAGGTCGGCAAGGCCATCATCGGCCAGGACCCGGTGCTGACCGGGCTCGTGATCTGCCTGCTGTGCCGGGGTCACGTGCTGCTCGAAGGCGTGCCGGGGGTGGCCAAGACCCTGCTGGTGCGCTCGCTGGCGGCCTCGCTGTCGCTGCGCAGCACCCGGGTCCAGTTCACCCCGGACCTGATGCCGGGCGACGTGACCGGCTCGCTGGTATACGACGCGAAGACCGCCTTGTTCCAGTTCCGTGAGGGCCCGGTGTTCACCAACCTGCTGCTCGCCGACGAGATCAACCGGACGCCGCCGAAGACGCAGGCCGCGCTGCTCGAAGCCATGGAGGAGCGGCAGGTGTCGGTGGAGGGCCAGCCCCGGCTGCTGCCCGAGCCATTCCTGGTGGCCGCGACCCAGAACCCGGTGGAGTACGAGGGAACCTATCCCCTGCCGGAGGCCCAGCTGGACCGCTTCCTGGTCAAGCTCACCGTCGAGCTGCCAGGCCGGGACGACGAGATCGGCATCCTGGCCCGGCACGCGGCTGGCTTCGACCCCACCAACCTCGCGGCGACCGGGATCAAGCCGGTCGCCGGGCCGGCCGAGCTCGCCGCGGCGTCCGCAGCGGTCCGCGAGGTCCGGGTGGCCGCAGACGTGGCTGGTTACATCGTGGACCTGTGCCGGGCCACCCGGCAGTCGCCGTCGCTGCGGCTGGGCGTGTCCCCCCGCGGGGCCACCGCGCTGCAGGCCACCAGCCGGGCCTGGGCCTGGCTGGCCGGCCGCGACTACGTCACGCCCGATGACGTGAAGGCGCTGGCCCGGCCGACGTTGCGGCACCGGATCCAGCTCCGGCCGGAAGCGGAGATCGAGGGTGCCTCGGCGGACGGGGTGCTAGAGGCGGTCCTCGCCTCCGTCCCGGTCCCCCGGTGACCAGCTCATGGCGCTGACCGGCCGCGCCGCCGCGGCGGCGCTGCTCGGCGCGCTGGTCGTGCTGGGCCTGCGGACCTGGCCGGCGCTGCTGGCCGTCAACGCGGTACTGCTCGCCGCGATCGCCGCTGACCTGGTGCTGGCGGCCAGCGTCCGGGGGCTTCGCATCACCCGGTCCGGCGACACCCGGGTGCTGCTGGGCGAGTCCGCCCCCACCGCGGTGACCGTGCACAACCCGGGCCGCCGGCCGCTGCGGGCCCAGGTGCGGGCCGCCTGGCCGCCGAGCGCGCACGCGGAGCCGGGCCAGGTGGCGCTCACCGCCGCGGCGGGCGACCAGGCCACCGCGGCCAGCACGCTCACCCCGGACCGGCGGGGCGACAAGGTGTCCGCAGCGGTCATCGTGCGGTCGTTCGGGCCGCTGGGGCTGGCCGCCCGGCAGGGCCGCCACCGCGTGCCGTGGAGCATCCGGGTGCTGCCGCCGTTCGGCAGCCGCAGGCACCTGGGCGAGAAGCTGTCCCAGCTGCGCCAGCTCGACGGCCAGCACCGCTCGCTGCTGCGCGGGCCCGGCACCGAGTTCGACTCGCTGCGCGAGTACGTCATCGGCGACGATGTCCGCTCGATCGACTGGCGGGCAGCCGCCCGCCGGGGCGACGTGATGGTCCGCACCTGGCGGCCCGAACGCGACCGGCGGATCCTCGTCGTCCTGGACACCGGGCGGACCTCGGCGGGCCGGGTCGGCGGCACCCCGCGGCTGGACGCGTCGATGGACGCCACGCTGCTGCTGACCGCGCTCGCGGCCCGGGCCGGGGACCGGGTCGACCTGATCGCGTTCGACCGAAGGGTACGGGCCCGGGTGCTGGGCGCCCCCCGGTCGTCGGTGCTGGCCTCGTTCACCACGGCCATGGCGCCACTGGACGCCGAGCTGACCGAAACCGACATGGGGGCGATGGTCAGCGCGGTGCTCACCGTGGCCCGGCATCGCTGCCTGGTGGTGCTGCTCACCGACCTCAACCCGGCGGTGATCGAGGAAGGGCTGCTGCCCCGGCTGGGCCCGCTCGTGTCCCGGAACATGGTCATGATCGCGGCAGTGGCCGACCCCCGGGTCGCGGAGATGGCGGCCGCCCGGGGTGACGCGGGCCGTCTCTACGACGCCGCCGCGGCCGAGGGAGCGCAGGCCCAGCGGCGCCGGATCTCGGCCCTGCTGCGCCGCCACGGCGTCAGCGTGATCGACGCCCCGCCGGACCGGCTGCCGTCCGCGCTGGCCGACGCCTACCTGGAACTGAAAGCCCGCGGCCAGCTCTGAGGTGCTAGCCGGCCACGGGCACGGTATCCGGGGCGAACTCCATGTCCGGGCTGGCCCCGGTGGCGGCGGCGCGCCGCCCGAGCACGATGACGTAGCCCAGGAACGCCGCCTCGGCCACGGCGCCGATGCCGATCCGGGCCCAGGCGGGCAGCGGCGAGGGGGTCACGAACGCCTCGATGAGCCCGGAGACCAGCAGCACCACGATGAGCCCGAGCGCAATCGTGAGGGAGGAGCGGCCCTCCTCGGCCAGCGCCCGCCCGCGCGGCCGGGACCCCGGGTCGATGACGCTCCAGCCGAGCCGCAGTCCGGCCGCCGCGGCCAGGAACACCGCGCTGAGCTCGAGCATCCCGTGCGGCAGGATCAGGGTGAAGAAGAGCCCGCCCCGGCCATGCGCGACCATCAGGCCGCCTTCCACCCCGGCGTTGGCGGCGTTCCCGAACAGCACCACCAGCGTGGGCAGGCCGAGCAGCACCCCGAAAATCAGTGCCTCGGCGGCAACCCACACGTTGTTGGTCCATACCTTCGCGGCAAACGAACTCGCCGCATACTGCGAGTAGTAGCCACGGAACTGGTGGTTTACCAGCTGGCGGACCTGGGTGCCGGGCAGCAGCGCGGCCTGCACCCCGGGCGAGCGGGCCACCCACCAGCCCAGCAGGACCCCCACCAGGATGGAGCCGCCCGCGCAGCCCGCCCACCACCAGCGGGCCCGGTACGCCATGGCGGGGAACGACACCAGCGTGAACCGGCTCACGGCGGACCAGGCGGGCACGTGCGAGCCGGTCACCGTGGTCCGGGCCTGGGCGACCCGGCTGGACAGCCGGGCGGCGAGCGCCGGGTCGTGGCCGGCCGAGCGCAGCACGGACAGGTGAGTGGTGGTCCGCTGGTACAGCATGACCAGCTCGTCAATCTCGTCGCCGGTCAGCCGGCGGCGGCACCGGACGAGTTCGTCTAGCCTGGCCCAATCGGCCTGGTGTGCGGCTACAAAGGCGTCGACGTCCACTCCAGGCAGCCTACTGACAGACAGCTTGGACAGGCAGGGGAGCCGCGTGGCCGAGGTGATCACGGGCGAGGCGGTCGTCATCGACGTGCCGTTCGCCCGCTTCCCGAGCCGCACCCTGGCCCTGATCATCGACATCACGATCCAGCTCGTGCTGCTGTTCGGGCTGGGCGGCGTGGCGCTGGCCGCCGGGCTGGGCGGAGGACTGGACCCGGCGGCGGTCGCGGCCATCTCCCTGACCGTCTCCGTGCTGGTCATCGTGGGCTACCCGGCGCTTTTCGAGACCCTGAGCCGGGGCCGGTCGCTGGGCAAACTGGCCCTGGGGCTGCGCGTGGTCAGCGACGACGGAGGACCGGAACGGTTCCGCCAGGCGCTGATGCGGGCCCTGCTCGGGGTGCTGGAGATCTGGCTGACGCTGGGCTTCCTCGCCCTGGTCACCTCCCTCCTGTCGACGGGCGGCAAGCGCCTGGGGGACATCTTCGCGGGCACGTTCGTCATCACCGAGCGGATGCCAGGCCGGCTCGAACCGACCGCCCCGATGTCCGCCCTGCCGCCCGTCCTGGCCGCGTGGGCGGCCACGGCCGAGCTGTCCGGGCTGGCCGACGCCACGGGGGAGGCCGCCCGCCAGTACCTGGCCCGGTACTACAACTTCACCCCGGCGACCCGGGAGGAGTTCGGCCGCCGGATCGCGGCCACGGTGGCCGCGCAGGTCACCCCACCTCCGCCGGCCGGTACCAGCGCGCCCGACTACCTGTCCGCCGTCCTCGCCGAACGCCGGAACCGCGCGCACGCCCGGATGGCCGCCCAGCCCGGCCCCGGCTCCCCCGCGACGGCCGTCCTGTCCACTGGGGAGTCGGCCTCCGGAGCCGCTCAGGCCGCGCCACCCGCCCAGGCCGCGCCACCCGCGCCGGCCAGCCGGGCTGCACCCACCGAGGCCAGTCCGTCCGCCCCCGCCGTCAACACCCCCGACGCAGCCGCCACAAGCGCCCCGCCAGTCCCCGACCCCAATCCCGCGCCTCCTCGCCCCGGCGGCTTCCTCCCCCCTCGCTAACGCAGGGTCCCGGGGGCCCGCCGACTTTTCCCGCGCGACGTGCGTTCTGGCGTCCGATTTGCCCGAGCTCGGCGCACCGCACGCGGGAAAAGTCACGGCGCCCGCGCTGAGGCGTTGCTGGTGGGATTGATGTGGTTGGGAAGGCCGGCGCGGGGGCTGGACCGCGCGAGGCGGCGACACGGCGCGGAGGGGCCATCGGGTCAGGGCTGCTGCCAGGAGTCGAGGTACTCCTGCTGGTCGGGGGTCAGCTCATCGATGGCCACGCCGGTCGCACCCAGGGCCAGCCGGGCGATCTCGTCGTCAATCGCCGCCGGGACCCCGTGCACGCCCGGCAGCAGCGACCCGTGCTCGCGGGCCAGCCAGGCCAGCACCAGCGCCTGCCCGGCGAACGACACGTCCATGACCATGGGCGGGTTGCCCTCCGCGGCGACCAGGTTGACGATCCGGCCCTCGGCCAGCAGCAGCAGCCGCCGCCCATCGGCGAGCACGTACTCGTCGGTGTGCGGGCGCACGCCCCGCTCCACGCTGATGGCCAGCGCCGCCAGAGCCCGCACGTCCACCTCGACGTCGAAGTGGCCGGCGTTGGCCAGGATCGCGCCGTCCCGCATCACGGCCAGGTGCGGCGCGGTGATCACGTCCCGGGACCCGGTCGCGGTGATGAACACCTCGCCGAGCGGCGCGGCCTCCGCCATCGGCATGACGCGGTAGCCCTGCATCATCGCGTCGAGCGCGCGGACCGGATCGACCTCGGTCACGATGACCTGCGCGCCGAGTCCCCGGGCCCGCTGCGCGATGCCCCGGCCGCACCAGCCGTACCCGGCCACCACCACGGTCCGGCCGGCCAGCATGACGTTGGTGGCCCGGATGATCCCGTCGATGGTGGACTGCCCGGTGCCGTAGGTGCTGTCCAGCATGAGACGCGTGCCGGCGGCGTCCGCGGCGACGGCGGGAAAGGCGAGCGTCCCGTCACTGGCCATCCGGCGTAGCCGGATCACCCCCGCCGTGGTGGACTCACACCCGCCCATCACCTTGCCGAGCAGATCGGGCCGCTCCCCGTGCAGCGCCTCCATCAGGTCGCCGCCGTCGTCCACGACCAGGTCCGGCCCGGCGTCCAGGGCCCGGTGGATGTGCTCTTCGTAGGCCGCCCGGTCGGCCCCGGCCCGGGCGAACACCACGGCCGCGCCGCAGGCGTCCAGCGCGGCCGCAATGTCATCCTGGGTGGACAGCGGATTCGAGGCGGCCAGGTAGACGTCGGCGCCACCGGCACGCAGCGTCTGCACCAGCACGGCCGTTTCCGCGGTGACATGCAGGCAGGCGGCGATGGTCCGGCCCGCCAGCGGTCTTTCCGCAACGAAAACCTCGCCGATGCCGGTCAGCACCGGCATGGACCGCTGGGCCCAGCCGATCCTGGCCAGACCGGCGCTGGCCAGCCCGGCGTCCGCGATATCGGACGGGACGCCGGGCAGCCGCTCACTCATCGGTCGGTGATCTGGGTCAGTACCGGTAGTGGTCGGACTTGTACGGGCCCTCGACCGGCACGCCGATGTAGCTGGCCTGCTCCTTGGTCAGCTCGGTGAGCCGGACGCCCAGTGCGTCCAGATGCAGCCGGGCCACCTTCTCGTCCAGGTGCTTGGGCAGCGTGTGCACGCCCACCGGGTACTGATCCGCCTTGGTGAACAGCTCGATCTGGGCGATGACCTGGTTGGTGAAGGAGTTGGACATCACGAAGCTGGGGTGCCCGGTCGCGTTGCCCAGGTTGAGCAGCCGGCCCTCGGACAGGATGATGATCGCGTGGCCGTCGCCGAACTGCCACTCGTCCACCTGCGGCTTGATGATCTGCCGCCGGATGCCGGGGATCCGGGCCAGCCCGGCCATGTCGATCTCGTTGTCGAAGTGGCCGATGTTCCCCACGATCGCCTGGTGCTTCATCATCCGCATCTGCTCCGCGGTGATGACGTCCCGGTTGCCGGTAGCGGTGACGAAGATGTCCGCGGTGGTGACCACGTCGTCCAGCCGGGCCACCTGGAAGCCGTCCATGGCCGCCTGCAGCGCGCAGATCGGGTCGACCTCAGTGACGATGACCCGGGCGCCCTGGCCGCGCAGCGACTGCGCGCAGCCCTTGCCGACGTCGCCGTAGCCGCAGATCACCGTGACCTTGCCGCCGATGAGCACGTCGGTGGCGCGCTTGATGCCGTCGATCAGCGAGTGGCGGCAGCCGTAGATGTTGTCGAACTTGGACTTGGTCACGGAGTCGTTCACGTTGATGGCCGGGAAGGCGAGGGTGCCCGAGTTGGCCATCTCGTACAGCCGGTGCACGCCGGTGGTGGTCTCCTCGGTCACCCCGCGGATGCCCTCGGCCATCACCGTCCAGCGGTCGTCGCGGGTCTCCAGGGTCCGGCGGAGCAGGTCGAGCACGACCTTCCACTCGTCGGTGTCGTCCTCGGCTGCCGACGGCACCGCGCCGGCTCCCTCATACTCGGCGCCCTTGTGCACCAGCATCGTGGCGTCGCCGCCGTCATCGAGGATCATGTTCGGGCCGTTCTCGCCGGGCCAGGTCAGCGCCTGGTCCGTGCACCACCAGTACTCCTCCAGCGTCTCGCCCTTCCAGGCGAATACCGGGATGCCCTTGGGGTCGTCCGGGGTTCCCTCCGGCCCGACCGCCACCGCCGCCGCGGCGTGGTCCTGGGTGGAGAAGATGTTGCAGCTGGCCCACCGGACCTGGGCGCCGAGCGCGGCGAGGGTCTCGATCAGGACAGCGGTCTGGATGGTCATGTGCAGCGATCCGGTGATCCGCGCCCCGCGCAGCGGCTGCGCGTCGGCGTACTCCTCCCGGACCGCCATCAGTCCCGGCATTTCGTGCTCGGCAAGCCTGATCTCCTTGCGCCCGAAATCGGCGAGGGACAGATCGGCCACCTTGAACGGGACGGATTCGGCAGGCATGACACTCCTCAGCAGGGTCACGGATGGGTCGGCTCCTCCGACCGTACGGCACCGCACGGCCTGGGCGCAGCCCTCAGGCGGCTTTCTTAACAAAAGAATGTTAGATTCAGTGGATGCGCATCACGGAGGCCGCCCAGCGGCTCGGCACATCTCCCCGGATGCTCCGTTACCGGGAATCGCTCGGCCTGCTGCCCCCGGTCGGGCGGGGCCGGGGTCACCGCCAGTTCGGCGACCAGGACGTGGTGGCGGTGGCCATGGGCCTGGAGCTGGAGCGGCGGCTGGACATCAGCCCGGCCGCGCTGGCCTTCGGCCTGCGGGTGCTGGCCGAGCCGGGGGTGCGTGCCCAGGTCGCGGAGCTGGGCCGGCGGATCGGGCGGGTCCCTCCGCCGCCGGGCAGCGCGCTGGACTTCGAGAAGGAGCGGGCGCTGCGGCTGCTCAGCATGGGCCAGCGCCCGGCCCCCGCGGTGCGGGCCCCGGGCTCCCGGCGGTGATCACGGGCTAGCTGCCGGGCCGGCGTGGCCGGCGGACCGCGCGGATCGCGGGGTCGGTGGCATCGGCCTTGCCCGGCTGGTAGATGTCCGGCTCCAGGTAGATCATCTCGGCGATCGGCACCGCGCTGCGGACCCGCCGCTCGGCCGCGTCGATCCCCGCGGCCACCAGCGCCGCGCTGTCCGCTCCGCTGATCGCGATCTTGGCCGCGACGAGGAGGCTCTCCGGGCCCATGTGCAGAGTGCGCAGGTGGATGACCCGCTGCACCTCCGGGCCGGATTCCAGGGCCGCGACGATGGCCCGCTCCACCTCGGCGCTGGCCGACTCGCCGATCAGCAGGCTCTTCATCTCGACCGCCAGCACCGCGGCCACGCAGCCGAGCAGGACGCCGATGGCCAGCGAGCCCACGCCGTCCCAGACCGGGTTACCGGTGATTTCGGTCAGCGCCACCCCGGCGATAGCGAAGACCAGCCCGGTCAGCGCGGCCAGGTCCTCCAGCAGGATGGCGGGCAGCTCGGGTGCCTTGGCCCTGCGGATGAACGCGGTCCAGCTGTTACGGCCGCGGACCAGGTTGGTCTCGTGCACCGCCGTGCGCAGCGAGAACCCTTCCAGGGCCATGGCGATGGCCAGGACCACGAAGGCCACCACCGGCGAGCGGATGTGCTCCGGGCTGATGATCTTGTGAACACCCTCGTACAGCGAGAACACCGCGCCCACCGCGAACAGCACCACGGCCACCACGAACGCGTAGAAGTAGCGTTCCCGGCCGAAGCCGAACGGGTGCTCCTCGGTCTGCGCCTGCCGGGCGCGGCTGCGGCCGAGCAGCAGCAGCGCCTGGTTCCCGCTGTCCGCCAGCGAGTGCACCGACTCGGCGAGCATCGACGCCGATCCGGTAAACGCGAACGCCACGAGCTTGGTGGCCGCAATGCCCAGGTTCGCGCCGAGCGCCGCCAGCACCGCGCGCAGTCCTTCGGAGTGGGGCTCGTCCGCCTGCGCTTCAGGCAACTGCGCGTCCGGCACCTAGGCGATCCGATCCTTCAGGTCGCCAATCACTGCGATCGGGCCGGGGTCGACACCGATCGCGATGCCCAGGTACACGGTGGCGTAGTCGATGAGCTGGAGCAGGCCGGCCAGCCGCTGCAGGGCGGTCTCGCCGTCCGCCGCGAGCTCGCTCACGCCGATCCCGTGCTGCTCGGCCAGCTCGACGGACACCTCGCGCCTGCGGGCCACCTGAGGATGCTCCTGGCTGTCGCGGAGCACGACCAGCTGGAGCGGCACCGCCGGGCGCGGGTCGTCGTCGCCCAGTACCGCCGGGCCGTCAGCGGGCCACGGCGCGAACGGGCCGTCGAACACCACCACCTGGTTGTGGTTAGCCTCCGGCAGTACCCCGGGGATCGCCGGGTACTTGGCGTTCTCATTGAGCTGGCAGGCGAACCGGGTGGCTGCCACCCCGGTCAGCGGCGAGCTGCCCCAGATCAACGGCAGCATGCCGGCCAGCTCCAGGGCCAGCGTCTTAGCCGGGTTGACGAACGACTCGCTGTCCGGGCGGCAGAGATGGGAGACCCGCTCCAGGTCGGCGGCGGCGCCCTCGAGGACGTCTGCCGGGATGTCCGCCACCCCGACCCGGTCCGCGATCACCATCAGCGGCACGGCCAGGCCCCACAGCGTGAACCTCGGCATCCCCGCGGGCTGGACCGGGACGAACGGGGCCCGGGCCTGCTCGGCTATCAGGGCCAGCGGTGATCCGGCCCCGCCTACCCCGAGCAGCGGGCACCCGCGCCGCGCCGCCTCCGCCGCGGCCGACAGGGTCTCCTCGGTCGTGCCCGAGCAGGACACGGCGATGACCAGGTCGGCCGCGCCGACCCAGCCCGGCAGCCCGTAGTCGTGGTGCGTCAGCACCGGCGAGGCGGAGCCTGGACCGCAGACGGCGGAGAGCACCTCACCGGCGACCCCCGAGCCACCCATGCCGGTGACCACGATGGCGCGCGGACGGCCGGCCGAGGTGACCGCGCCCAGATCGGTCTCGGCGGTGACCCGCGCCGAAGTGCGCACCTGAGCCGCCGCCGAAGCCACCTGGCGGAGCACGCCGACCGGGTCAGCGGCCTCCAGCAGGTTCAGGTCGTCCAGCCGCTCCTGGTCCGCCAGGGTCACGGTTGCGTTCCCGGCCGCCGCGCCTCGTCCACCAGGAGCACGGGAATGTCGTCGCGCACCGGGTAGGCCAGCCCGCAGTCCGCGCCGGTACACACCAGCTCACTGGCCGCCTCATCCACACGCAGCGGCGCATGGCACTTCGGGCAGGCGAGGATGTCGAGCAGCCAGTCGTCGATCTTCACTAGGTCTCCCGGAAGGCGTGAGTCTCACGGACACGCGAGCGCCACGGCGGGAGCCGGCCGCGGGGCGGTGAGCAGGCCCGGTGACCCGGAGCTAACCGCGCACGATGCCAAGCACCTCGTCGCGCAGCCTGAGCATAGTGTCCTCGTCGGACGCCTCCAGATTCAGCCGCAGCAACGGCTCGGTGTTGGACGGGCGAAGGTTGAACCACCAGTCGTCGCCGGTGATAGTCAGCCCGTCGAGCTCGTCGGCGGTGACGCCGGGCCGGCTGGCGAAGTCCGCCCGGACCGCCGCGGTCGCCGCGGCCTGGTCCGGCACCTCACTGTTGATCTCCCCAGTGGCCACATACCGACCGTAACCAGCCAGGATCTCCGACAAAGGGGCCTCCTGCTCGCCGAGCGCGGCCAGCACATGCAGTGCCGCGAGCATCCCGGAGTCGGCGTACCAGAAGTCCCGGAAGTAGAAGTGGCCAGAGTGCTCGCCGCCGAACACCGCGCCGGTCTCGGCCATCCGCGCCTTGATGAACGAGTGCCCGACCCGGGTGCGCACCGGGGTGCCGCCATGCTCGGTGATGATCTCGGGCACTGCGCGGGAGGTGATCAGGTTGTGGATGACGGCGGCCCCGGGCTCGCGGGCCAGTTCCCGGACGGCGATGAGCGCGGTGAGCACCGAGGGCGAGACGATGTGCCCGCGCTCGTCGACCACGAAGCAGCGGTCCGCGTCCCCGTCGAAGGCCAGGCCGAGGTCGGCGCCTGAGTCGATGACCGCGCGCTGGAGGTCACGCAGGTTCTGCGGCTCGATCGGGTTCGCCTCGTGGTTCGGGAACGTACCGTCCAGCTCGAAATAGAGCGGCACGACCGTGAGGGGCAGTCCCTCGAACACCTTGGGCACGGTGTGCCCGGCCATCCCGTTACCCGCGTCCACGGCCACCTTCAGCGGGCGGATGGCGGACAGATCGACCAGCTTCTTCAGGTGGCTGGCGTACCCGGCGAGCAGGTCCCGGCGGACGATGACACCGGGGGTGCCGTGGTACGGCGGCAGGCCCTGGGCCGCGGCGTCGCGCAGCTGGGTCAGCCCGGTGTCCGCGCCGACCGGGCGGGCCCCTTCCCGGCACAGCTTGATCCCGTTGTACTTAGCCGGGTTATGGCTGGCCGTGATCATCGCGCCGGGCATGCCCAGGCTGCCACTCGCGTAATAGAGCATGTCGGTCGAGCCGAGCCCGCCTTCGATCACGTCGGCCCCCTGGCCCGCCGCACCCCGGGCGAACGCCTCGGCCAGCGGCCCGGACGAGGTGCGCATGTCGTGCACCGTGACCAGGCTGGAGGCGCCAGTCAGCCGGACAAACGCGGCCCCCACCGACTCGGCCACCTGCTCATCGAGCTCGTCGGGGACGATCCCGCGGATGTCGTACGCCTTGAAAATCTTCTCGTAGGAGCCCACTGAGGCTCTGCCTCCCGTATCTGACCGGGGGAACCACGCACCCGGTTCCGTTGCGTATCTGTATGGCTCGCCAGCGCCGCAGACAGTGCCGCAGCCAGCGGCGCTCCGGCGCTCACTTGGTGAGGAACTGGGATACCCGTGCCCAAATATTCCGTGGGGACCCCGCCCTCGTCCTTCCCTCGCGGCCAGCGTGGCCGACTCGGCGTGGCCGGCTCGGCGCCAGGAGCAGGACACCGAGCCTACCGGCATGTGCCGCGGCAGGAGGAGCTGTGGCTACCTCAGCCGGTCCCGTCCCTCGGGTGAGGAGCGCAGCACCCGCAGGTGACCTCGCCTGCCCACCTCGACACCCTGGCCGACGGGCTCACCAGGCGGCGGGAGGGCCGCCTCACGGACCGCGTTGGCCAGCGCTTCCAGGTCATCGGTCTCCGGCGGCGCGGACTCCACCGGGAGCCGGACCACTTCCCAGCCGCGCGGTGCGGTCAGCCGGTCGGCGTGCGCCGAGCACAGGTCGTAGCAGTGCGGCTCGACGTACGCGGCCAGCGGTCCCAGGACCGCAGTGGAGTCGCGGTACACGTACGTCAGCGTGTACACGGCAGGGTGCTTGCAGGCGGGCCGGGAGCAGCGGCGGGCGCTCACCATGACGCCCCGCCGGCCGGCCCGGGCCGGTTCGTGACGTGCCAGCGCGACCGGAGGGGAGAGGGGTCACGTGCATCGCTCACAACGGCTGACCGTACCCATCCGCGGGCGGTAACGCCACCACCCGGGGCACACTGCCCGATCGTGTCTCGCTCCGGGTCCGGCTCCCCCGGCCAGGAAGGCCCGGCGGCTACCGGGCAGCCCGCACGGCGGGCACCAGGCCACCCCCCGGGATACGCTCGGCAACTGTGCGCACCGGTGAGGGGGACGGCACCGAGCCCAGTGCCCCTGCTGACAAGCCCCCGGAACACAGAACCCCCGATCACAGGGCCCCTGATCTGAGCCGGGCCCCGCGGGTCAGGCGGCGGGACCGGCACGGGCGCGGGCTGCGCGGGGTGCTGGCCCCGCCCGGAGTACCGTTGTACCGGAGCCGGTCCCAGCGTTTCGATGAACTGATCCTCGAGGCGGTGGCCCGGCTGGAGTCCCGCTGGGAGGCTCAGCTGTCCGGGGTGGAGTTCGCGGTCGAGGAGATCCCGCCGCCGGACCCGCCCGGCATCGGGCCGGAGACTGTGTCCCTGGCCCGGCTGGACCCGGGCTCGGCGGGCCTGGCTGAGGGCACGGTGCCCCGTCCCCCGCGGATCGTGGTGTACCGGCGGCCGCTGGCGGCGAGGGCCGATAGCGAGGACGAGCTGGGCGAGCTGGTCTTCGAGGTAGTGGTGGAAGAGTTCGCCCGGCTGCTCGGCATCGACCCGGAGGACGTGGACCCCGGTTTCGGGGAGGACGAGTAACCCGCTCGTGAGGGATTCACGGCACGGTGTTGAGGGGCACGGTGTTCAGGAGCACGGTGTTCAGGGGCACGCTGCTCAGGGCACGGCGGCGATGGCGGCGCTGCGGACCGGAGGCAGCAGGACCGTGGTGAGCGCACTGGCCACCGGGAGCATCGCCTGGAGCGCGCCACCCGTCCCGCTGGCCGTGATCACCCGTCCCGCGTAGACCGGGCCGGAGCCTGGCAGCGGCGAGATCACTACTGCGAACGGCGTCCCCCGCGGCGCTCCCGGGACCGCCTTGAGCGCCACCACGACACTCTTCCCGGAACTGACCTCCACAGTCTGGGTCTGCCGCGCCGAGCCTGCTGACGAGATCTGGGCGACGCTCACCCGGGCCGTGGCGTGCGGCGCGGAGAGGATCAGGGCGGTGGCCCGGCCGGGCCCGGTCGTGTTGTCGGCGACCACGCCCTGTTCCTCGAGTGCGGGCTCGGCCGCGGTGAAGGATCCGGGTGAGCCGTTGCTGCCCCCCGGGATCATGATGCTGGCGGTGATGGGGGTACTGGAGGTCAGCTTGATCGCCGCCGGGATCCCGGCCAGTGACGGCAGCGAGATATCAGCGGCGGAACCGCCGGGGATGTCGATACCGCCCGCGCCGGTGGGCTCGTACGTACCGCGGGACGTGACCGCGGACACCTGGACGTTGGCGTCTTTCTCTCCCGGCACGCCCAGGTAGAGCTCACGGCTGCCCGCCGCGACGGGCAGGCCCGGGATGACCAGATGGGTAGCCGGGGCCTGGGCCGCCGGCAGCCAGGCTCCCTCACCCGCCCCGGCGCTCTCCTGGACCGCGGCGGCCACCTGGCCCACACTGGTCCGCACGTTCAGGGTGAGCGACCGGGAGTTGTGCAGCACCGGGGCCAGTGACTGGACGATCATCCCGTGCGGCGGCACGGTGATCCCGTTATCGGCGGTCTGCTGCAGCGGCCCGGCGTCGGTGAAGATGTCTACGTCCGCGTCGGCCGCCTGGCCGCTGGGGTTCATCAGGTAAACCAGGATGCGCCCGGCGGTGCGCTGTCCCGGGCCCACGAACCAGAAGCTGGTGGCGGGACTGGTGCAGGCCGCAGTAGGCAGGTTGGCGCCACTGGTCTGCTCGACGTCCAGGCCCTGCGCCAGCGATCCGCTGGCCTGGACCACAACGCCGCCCCGGAGCGCCGTGGACACCACTGTGGTGGCGCTGGGCTTCCCCTTGGGCGCGGCCTGGGCGCGGGTGGTGCGGTCGAGGCTCACCGTGGCGAGCCGCGGCGTTCCGGGCTGGGTGATGCTGAGCACCGCCGGGCCGGCGGTGCTGCTTCCCAGGCCCGTCAGCCGGGTCACCATCGCCACCCCGCGGCCGAGCGATGTAGCGCCGCTGCCCGCGGTCGGGCTGGCCGATGAGGCGGTGCCGGTCGTACTGGCCGCGCTGGCGGGCGCGGCCATCACCGCGATGCCGCCGCCGCGGCTGAAGGCCGCGCCCGGCGCGGGACAGGCCCGGACCACCGTGGTCACCGGGACCGAGTGCGGCGACCGCGTTGCCGCTCCCGCGCTGAGCGAGATCGGGTGCCGCAGGCCAGCCAGCGCATAAAGGCCGCCCAGCACCACCAGCACCACCGCCGCGGACAGAACCCGGCTTCCGCGCAGGTTCCTCACCAGTCACCCTCCCCTGGCTCATCGGCGGGCTCGCGCCCCCAGGCCGCGTGGGCGGGGCGGCCGGAATAGTCCTCGGGGGCGGGATAGTCGGGGCCGGCGTATTCCGTCCCGGAGTATGCCCCGGGGGCGGGATCGTCAGGGTCCGGGTAGCCCGAATCCGGCTGCTCGGCGGGTAGGTGCCCGGCCGGCGGGTACTCGGCCGACGGGAGATCGGCGGCGGGGTACTCGGCCGACGGGTATCCGGCGGAACTCCCGCGGCCGGGGCCCGGCTGTGGCCAGACAGAGCCGGAGCGGCCCGGGCTGGACCAGCTCGGGCTGGCGCCCCCAGCATCGGACCGGGAGGATCCCCCGGGGTATGCCCTCGACCCGGCGGAGTCCGGGGTGTCCGGATAAGCGCTGTCCCGGCGGTCCGGCGCGGCAGGATAGGCCGCGTCCGGGTAGGCCTGGTCCGGGTAGCCCTGGTCCGGGTACGCCGCCCTGGGGCCGGACCCACCCGCCGGAGCACCCGTCGCCGGATAACCCCCGGGAGCCGTGCCCCGCCGCGGCGGCGGCAGCGCATCGTCATCGCCGGGCAGCCGCCCGCGGCTCACCCGCCTTCCGCCGCCCCGGCCGGCCTGCGGATACTCCCCGCTTCCGTAGGCGGCACCGATGTCACCGGCGCCGCCGTAGCCGGCCTGGTTGTAATCGGCCCGGCCGCGGCCAGCCCGGCCGTAGTCGCCACTGCCGTAATCGGCCCGGCTGTATTCGCCGCTGCTCTGACCAGCGCTGCTCTGACCAGCGCTGCTCTGACCGGCACTGCTGTATTCGCCGCTGCTGTATTCGCCGCTGCTACGACCGGCACTGCTGTGACCGGACCCGCGGCGCCCGGCCCGGCTGGGGCCGGTCCCGCCGTACCCGGTGTCGCCGTAGTCAGGCCCGCGGTCCCCCGGCCCGTCGTGGCCAGCGCTGCCATAGCCCGCACTGGAGCAACCCGCACCCCTGGAGTCAGCCCCGGGATAACCGGCACTGCCGGAGTCGCCCGGATCGCCCGCGCCGCGATAACCCCGTCCGCTGCCCGCACCGGAAAACTCGCGGCCGGGATACCCGCCGCTGGGATCGTCGCCGCCCAGGTTGTCACCGCTGGCGTACTCGCCGCTCGGGTGGCCCGCGCTGCCGTACGGGAGACGGGGGTACGCACCACTGGTGTCCGCGTTCCCGCGACGGCGCGGTCCGGTGCCCCTGGTCCCCCGGGGGCCCGATCCCGCGTACTGGCCAGGCGCGTCCGCAGCCGCAACCTCCTGCTCCGGGGCGTTCCGCTTCCCTGCTCTGCGCTTGGCCGCGTTCCGGTCCGGGGCATCCTGCTCCGGAGCCGCCTTCCGGCCCCGCCGCCAGCGCTTGCGCCCGCCGCGATCGGCGGCCGGCGCGTCGTCCTGGCCACCGGCCAGCCCCGAACCAGCCAGTCCCGCACCGGCCAGCCCCGTACCCGCCACGGCCGCATCAGGCCCGGCCGCACCAGCCAAAGCCGCATCCACGGACGCGGCGGCAGGCTGCACCGCGGGCGGCTCGTCCCAGGGCGCGGCCGAGCGGGCACCCAGGACGGTGGGGCTGTCGTCCGCCTCCCAGAAGCTCCCGCCGACCGGGGACCCAGCCCGGGCCACGGGCGCGTCCCCGGCCAGCCCGGCCGGATCAGCTCCGGGCCCCGCGTCCGCCCCGGCCTGATCAGTCCCGAATACGGTCGCGGCCTCTGCCCCGGCCCACTCGGGCGCATCAGCCCCGAACCCGGCCCCGGCCCACCCGGCCGGATCGGCCCCGAACTCGGTCCCGGCCGCCGCCCCGGCGTCCATCGCCAGGTCAGCCCCGGGCGCGGCGTTGAGGTCCTCGTTTTCTTGCTGTGCGGAGCGGCGGGAGGTGCCCAGGGTGCCACGCCTGCCTACGCCAGGCCCGCTGGGCGGTGCGCCGGGACCAGGCCCGCTGAGTCCTCGGCCGGTGAGCCCCGGTCCTCCGCCCGGGCTGGCCGCCGCGGCCCGGCGCCCGGTGCCTGTCCGGCCCGCCGCCGCTACCGCGCGGCGGGACAGCCGGTTGCCCCGCGTCGGCTCCGTCTCCTCGCGGCCGTCCTCATTCCCGGGTTCCAGGCCGGGCTCGGCCAGGCCATCGCCGGGCGTCTCGCGGCCGCGCTCCCGGCGGCCGGCGGCCGGGCGCTCCGCCGTGGCCCCGGCACGGCTCTCCCCGGGCATCCGGGCGCCGGGCAGACCGAGGGCGGCCACCGCTAGCAGGGCCAGCAGCTCGAACACCACGATCAGGGTCCGGCCTAGCTGGGCGTGCGAGATGTCGAGGGTGCCGCCGCCCGGCGGAAGCCGGAAGGCCTGCGCCCAGGCACCGGCAGGCGACGGGACAGACTGCAGCGCGGTGCCGTTCAGGGTGGCGGTCCAGCCTCCGGCGGGCTCGGCCAGCTCCAGCGTCCCGCCGCTGCGCGGCGCGGCCGCGCCCGAGACGCTCACCTCCCCGGAGGGCACCGTGACGAGCGTGCCGCCCGGTCCGGCCACCCGGACTCGGGCCGCGGCCTGCCCCACCCGCCACAGCTGGAAGTCGGACGTCTTGCTTACCGGGCGCAGGTCGGCCACGTCGTTCAGCGTGCTGGCCAGCGCCGGGTCAGCTGGGGCGGGCAGCAGCACGTAGCCGATGTCCAGCGCAGCCAGGGCCCGGCCCTGGTCCTGCGCGTCCCCGCCCCCCTGGGCGACCAGGGTGGACACGACGGAGTCCAGGGTCCGCTGGGCCGCCGGGGGCTGGGTTAGGTCCGTGGCGCCGAGCAGCGGATCGGCGCCGCGGAGTACCTCGTAAGTGACCGTCCCGTGGGCGGCGCGCAGGACCAGGGTGCGCGGCCGCAGCCCGTTGTTGGAGGAAACGCTGACGAAGGGGGGCAGCACCGGCCCGGCGGCCGCGCCGACCGGCCCACGGACCCCCGTGGCCACCCAGGAGCCCGCCGCCAGCAGCGGGGCGCTGCAGGCCGCCGCGACCAGGAACAGGACGCCGAGCCCGGCCGGGCGGCGCCACCGCCCCTCACCGAGCTGGCTGGGCAGTATGTCGGCGGCCACGACCGCCGCGAGCACCAGCCCGGCGGCCGCGATCGCCAGCGAGATCCCTGGCCAGCCTGCCACTCGCTTGCTGGCGTCGTCCGTGGTCAGCAGCATCCGGCTTACCACGACCGAGACCAGCAGGCCGATCAGGGCCACCGACCAGCCCGCCATGACCAGGAACCGCCGGGCGGTGAGCAGCAGCGCGGCCAGCGCCGCCAGGGCCAGGCCGCCGGTCACCCAGAAGGGCGGCAGGCCCGGGCCTCCTGGGGAGAGCAGCAGCAGCGAACGGGCGGGCAGGCCCGCGGTGGTCAGCCCGGGGATCTTGTTCCCGGCCTCCAGGAAGAGCAGGGACGGCTGGGTGGCTACCTGGAGCGTCCACGGGAGCAGCAGGATCGGGGGGACCACCGCGGTAATAGCCAGGTTGAGCAGCATGCCCCGGCCCGACCTGCGGAAGACCACGGCCCCGAGCAGGGCCGCGAGAACGGCGACGACCCAGATCAGCGGGACGAAGGCCGCGGCTATGGCGATGACCAGGCCAGCGGCCCAGGCGGCCCGGCGGGCGCGGCGCGGGCCTTCGGTGAAGATCCGGGCGGCGAGCACGGCGATCAGCGGGATGAGCGCGAAGACCACGGCCGAGCCGAAGCGGCCGGCCGCCACCGCGCCCATGCCCACCGGCAGCAGCGCATAGGCTGCGGCGGCCCAGACGCGGGCCAGCACCGACGTGGTGACCCGGCGGGCCGCCAGGAAGGCCGACAGCCCGGCGAGCGGGATACAGCCGATCATGATGACGTCGATGGCCAGCCAGGGCTTACCGCCGAGCACCGTCGCCAGCGCGGCGATGACCGCCACGTAGGGCGGGGTGGAGCTGGCCGAGCCGATCCCGGCCGGGTGGAAGCCCTGCAGGTACTCGTGCCAGAGCCCGGTCGCGCCACCCCAGGCCGGGGTCAGCGCGCCGCCGGACAGGGTGCCCGCGCCCAGCAGCGAGCGTTCCGCGATCAGCGCGATCACGGTGAGCCCGGCCACCAGCAGGACGCCAGGATTGGTCAGGATCCGCTGCGCGAGCCCGTTGTCCACGAGCATGTAGTCGTCGTCGGTGGGGTCGTCCGTGGCGTGGTGGCTGCCCGCCGTGTCGATCTGGGTTGAGCTGTAGAACACGCTCGCGGCGAACTCGGCGAGGCGCCGCACGGAGCGGCCGGGGGGCAGGTCACCGCGCAGCTGGCTGTAGGCGGCCCGCCGGCCCCGCGCCCGCCGGCGGCGGGCCGCGGCCAGCTGCAGCGGGTGCCCGAGCAGGGACGTTACCCCCGTGAACTCGTCCAGTGCGGCCCGCGGGCGCTTCGCGAGCAGGAAGAACACGGTGCGCAGGGTGGACAGCACCAGGTTGCCGGCCAGCGCGGACAGCGCGGGCCACAGCGGCAGGTTGGCGAGCAGGGTGAGCAGCGCGTTGTGCCGGTCCATCCGGCGCGGCCGCGGGGCCGCGGACGGCGTGCGCCGATTCCGGGCCGTGGCCTCGAGGTGGTAAACGACGGCGTCGGTGACCACCCGCACCCGGTGCCCGGCCGCGTGCACCCGCCAGCAGAAGTCGACGTCGTCGCGCAGCAGCGGCATGGCTGGGTCAAAGCCGCCGACCTGATCCCAGACATCCCGGCGGACCAGCATCCCGGAGCTGCTCACCGCCATGACGTCGCGGTCGCCGTCATGCTGGCCCTGGTCCACCTCGCGGGGCTCCACACCGGTGATCCGCCGGCCAGCCCCGTCGATAGTGATCCCGGCTTCGAGCAGTACCCGGCGGTCGGCCCAGTCCATCACCTTGGGCCCGAGCACCGCCGCCGAGCGCGCCTCAGCCGCGCCGTACAGCAACTGCTCCAGGGCGTCGGGGGCGGGCTCACAGTCGTCATGCAGCAGCCAGACCCATTCGGTCCGCTCTCCCGGCGCCAGCCCGGCCAGCCCGGGGACACTGGTGTTGGCGGCCCGGTGCCGCAGCGCATGCGCGATAGCCGCGCCGTAGCCAGTGCGGCGGTCCATGCCGAACACCACCGACCGGCCGAGCAACTCGGCGAGAACGGACCCGCTGCGGTCCCGGCTGCCGGTATCCACGGCGACGACCCGCTGCACTGGACGGGTCTGGCCGAGCAGCGCCTCGGCGATACGCGGCAGCCACGCGGCGCCATCGTGGGCGACGATCACCGCGGTGACGACGTGCTGGCCCTGCGTGTTAGTTGTCGACACCGAGTCCGCTTGCTGGTCAGAATGGTCACCTGCTGGGGCACCACCAGCTGTCTGTTCGAGCTCCCAGCCGGGGCGGGTACGCGTGAACAATACGCGACCCGATACCGGCCGGGCAGGCACTCTGGACGCTTCAGTGCCGGCCACTCACGCCGGGCAGCCCTGGCCCCTGGCTAGCCGCGCAGCGATGCTGCAGGGCTAGCCAGGGGGTTAACCGGCGGTGACCATCTAGTGGCCCGGACGCCAGCGAACAGGCCATGCGGACAAGAACCGGCGGGCCAGCCCCAGAAGGGCCGCACCGTGCCAGTCAGGCCAGTCAGACCACGAGGGTCAGACTGCCTCGCGCTTCATCCGGCGCCGCTCACGCTCGGACAGCCCGCCCCAGATGCCGAAACGCTCATCGTGCTCGAGCGCGTACTCCAGACACTCCACGCGAACCTCACAGCCCCGGCAGACCTTCTTGGCCTCCCGGGTGGAACCGCCCTTTTCGGGGAAGAAAGCCTCCGGATCCGTCTGTGCGCACAACGCGCGATCTTGCCAGCCGACTTCGGCGGCGTCGTCGACGCCGATCCCGAAATCGGCCGGCGCCAGCGGGACGATGACATCAGCCACCGTGCACCTCCTACCCCTTCGATGCCCGTGTCCTCTCCCCCGGAACACGGAAACTACACGGTTGAAATTACACCCGCGTGTCTTGCGCTAAGTCAAGCTGGATACGTGGTAGAGGCAGTGTTCTTGACCCTGATGACGGGAAAGTCCGGTCAGAATCTTGGGGCCCCAGCATGCCCGCGCAGGAGCTAGGCGACCGGAAACCGGCTTCCCGGGGGGTTCACGGGAAACACCTGAGCCAGGGTTGCAAGACTGGCCGGCATGCGCATCACCGTGCTGGCAGGCGGAGTCGGGGCCGCGCGCTTCCTGCGCGGGCTGAAGGCCGAGGTCCCGGACGCCGACATCACCGTCATCGGCAACACCGGGGACGACATCACCCTGTTCGGCCTGCACGTCTCGCCTGACCTGGACACCGTCATGTACACCCTGGGCGGCGGGATCAGCGAGGAGCAGGGCTGGGGCCGGGATTCCGACACGTTCACCGTGCTGGCCGAGCTGAGCGCCTACCGCGCCGGCTCCGGCTGGTCCGGGCCGGACTGGTTCAACCTGGGCGATAAAGACTTCGCCACGCACATCGTCCGGACCAGCATGCTGGCGGCCGGCCAGCCGCTGTCGGCGGCCACAGCCGCGCTGTGCGAGCGCTGGCGGCCGGGGGTGACCCTAATCCCGATGACGGACGACTGGACCGAGACGCACGTGCTCCTGGCCGGGGACGGCCACCCTGACGGGCCGGGACCAGACGGGTCCGGGCGCACCGTCCACTTCCAGGAGTGGTGGGTCCGGCTGCACGCCTCCGTGCCGGCGGCCGGCATCACCGTGGAAGGGGCGGCCCAGGCCCGCCCCGCCCCCGGCGTCCTCGAGGCGATCGAGGCCGCCGACGTGATCCTGTTCCCGCCCTCCAATCCCGTGGTGAGCATCGGGGCCATCCTGGCCGTGCCCGCAATCGCGGAGGCGGTCCGGGCCAAGACCGTCGTCGGGGTCTCCCCGATCATCGGCGGGGCGCCGGTGCGCGGCATGGCCGATGCGTGCCTCGCCGCCATCGGGGTAGCTGCCACGGCCGGGGCCGTGGCGGCGCACTACGGACCCCAGCTGCTGAACGGGTGGCTGGTCGACGAGCAGGACAAGGCCGCGGTGGATGCGCCGGAACTGGCCGGGATCACGGTCCGCGCGCTGCCGCTGTACATGACCAGCCTCGCCGCCACCGCCACCATCGCCCGGGCCGCCCTCGACCTGGCCCAGGACCTGCGCGGATGAGCGGCCCCGGGGCGGGCGAGCCCAGCAGCACGCGTGGCCTCTCAGTGACCGGCGTGCCCGGCATCCCCGAAATCGTCGCGGGCGACGATCTGGCCGGCCTGATCGCGGGCGCCGCGCCGGACCTGGCCGACGGGGACATCGTGGTCATCACCTCCAAGATCGTGAGCAAGGCGGAGGATCGCGTCATCCGGGCCGAGCGGGACAAGGCCATCGACGCGGAGACAGTCCGGGTGGTCGCGCGGCGCGGCGCGTCCCGCATCGTGGAGACCCACCACGGCCTGGTCCTCGCGGCGGCCGGGGTGGACGACTCCAATACCGCCCCGGGCACGGTGGCGCTGCTGCCCGCGGACCCGGACGACTCGGCCCGCCGGATCCGCCGTGCGCTACGTGAGCGGCGGCACGTCAACGTGGCCGTGGTGATCACCGACACGATGGGACGGCCCTGGCGGATGGGCCAGGCCGACGCCGCCATCGGGGTGGCCGGGCTGGCGCCGCTCCGGGACTACCGCGGGCAGCCCGACACCTTCGGGAGGACGCTGGAGGTGACGGTCACGGCCGTCGCGGACGAACTGGCGTCGGCCGCGGACCTGGTCAAGGGCAAGCTGGCCGGCATCCCGGTGGCCCTGGTCCGGGGGCTCGGGGAGTTCGTCACCGAGGCCGACGGCCCGGGCGCCCAGGCGCTGATCCGGCCCGCGGCAGAGGACATGTTCCGGTACGGCGCGGCCGAGGTGCTGGCCGCGCGGCGCACGGTACGCGACTTCACCGACGCCCCGGTGGACCCCGAGGCGGTGCGCCGCGCGATCGCGGCCGCCCTCACCGCGCCGGCGCCGCATCACTCCACGCCGGTCCGGTTCGCGGTGCTGTCCTCGGCCCGGGCCCGGGCCGCGCTGCTCGATGACATGCTGGCCGCCTGGATCTCGGATCTGCGCGGGGACGGCTTCACCGAGGAGCAGATCGCGCGGCGGGTCCGGCGCGGCGAGCCCCTCCGCCGCGCGCCGCTGATCATCGTGCCGTGCCTGGTCGCCGACGCGGCCCACGTCTACCCGGACCCGCGGCGCGGCGCGGCCGAGCGGGAGATGTTCGTCGTGGCGGTCGGGGCGGCCGTGCAGAACCTGCTGGTCGCCCTGGCCGTGGAGGGCTTGGGCTCATGCTGGGTGTCCAGCACCATGTTCTGCCGGCCGGTCGCGGCGGCGGCCCTCGGCCTGCCGGACGGATGGGAGCCGATGGGCGCCGTCGGCGTCGGCCACCCGGCGGCCCCGCCTCCCGACCGCCCGCCGCGTGACCCGGGCGACTTCATGCTCATCCTGTGACGTCCGGGGCCAGCGTCCCGCGCTACATCTCCAGGCGGCGGGACAGGTCGGAGGCGAGCACGGCGCCGGGGTCGAGTTCGGCCCGCAGCTTGCGGAATTCCTCCAGCCGCGGGTACATGCCGGCGAGCACCTCGGGCCGCACCCGGGAGTCCTTGGCCAGGTAGACCCGGCCGCCCGCGTCCAGCACCTCACCGTCGAGCCGGTCCAGCAGCCCGGCCAGGCCCGGCGTGCCCGCCGGGAAGTCCAGCGCCAGCGTCCAGCCCGGCAGCGGGAAGGACAGGAATCCCGGGTCAGCCGGCCCGAAGCGCTTGAGCACGGTCACGAACGATGGCGCGCGGGCGCCGCTGATCCGCTCCAGCGCCCGGCGCACCACGGCCTCCTGGCCGAACGGCACCACGAACTGGTACTGGCGGAAACCCGCCGGGCCGTACACCCGGTTCCAGTTCCTGATCCCGTCAAGCGGATGGAAGAACGCCCCGATGGTCTGGATCTCGCCCTGCCGCCGCCGCGGGGCCTTGCGGTACCAGACCTCGTTGGCCAGCCCGACCGTGACCGGGTTCAGCAGCCCGCTGGGGAACCCCCGCGGGGCGCCGATCCGGGCGCCGGGCCGGAACGCGAATGGGTCCCGCCGGTCCCGGGGGGCGAGGTCGCCCGGGACGGCGAAGTCGCCGCTGGTGATCACGGACCGGCCCAGGGCCGCCCCGCGGGCCAGGCAGTCGGTCCAGGCGACGGTGTAGCCGTAACGGTCGTCGGTGGCTGACAGGTAGGCCATGGTCTCGTCGACGTCAGCGGCGCGGACGGTGTCCACCCGCACCCGCGAGGTCTGCACCGGCGTCAACTGGACGGCCGCGGCCAGGATGATGCCGGTCAGGCCCATGCCGCCGGCCGTGGCCCAGAACAGCCGGGGATCATCCTCGGGCGTCACCCGGCGCTGGCGGCCGTCCGGCAGCAGCAGGTCGAACCAGGGCACGTGCTGGGCGAAGCTGCCCGCGACGTGATGGTTCTTGCCGTGCACGTCCGCGGCGATCGCCCCGCCCACGGTCACCTGCCGGGTGCCGGGCGACACCGGCACGAACCAGCCGGCGGCTAGGCCCGCCACCATCAGCTGCTCCAGGCTGACCCCGGCGTCGCAGGTGACCAGCCCGGTGCTGGTGTCGAAGCTGGTGATCCGGTGCATCGCGGTGGTGCCGATGACCAGGCCGCCACCGCATTGCGCGGCGTTGTTGTAACTGCGGCCCAGGCCGCGGGCGATCACGCCGCGGGCCGGGGCGGCGGCCAGCAGCCCCGCGACCTGCGCGGGATCGGCGGGCTCGGCCAGCTGCGCGGTCGAGGGCGCGATCCTGCCCCAGCCTGTGAGCTCGGTGCTGCGGCTGGCCGGAGCGGCCGGCGCCGGGCCGGCCCTGCGATCTGCCATCCCTCATCCCCTCCGCTGGGCTCTTCTGCCGTGCTGCCTCACGATCATGCCTGTTCCGGCTCGCGCCCGGTCACGGTATGGCCGGTCAGCGTCGGACGGATCAGGGCATAGCCAGCGGAAGCGGCGTCCGCGCACCGCCGCGCACCGCCCCGCACACCCCGTCACTGGCCGCGGCGGCCGCCACGCGGTCCGGGGCGGGCTGCCCGTAGGTCGTGGTGCGCTGCCGCAGCGGGCGCTCCAGCGGAGCCACCAGCTCGCCGAACTGGCTGATCGTCTTGAAGGAGCCGTTCTGCGAGCCGGCCATCCTGCTGATCGTCTCTTCCATCAGGGTGCCGCCCAGGTCATTCACGCCGCCCTGGAGCACGTCCCGGCAGAGGTCGTCGCCGAGCTTGACCCACGAGCACTGGATCGAGCTGATCGCGCCGTGCAGCATGATCCGGGACAGCGCGTGCACCGCCCGGTTCTCCCGCCGGGTGGGCCCTGGCCGGGCCAGCCCGGCCAGGTAGATGGGCGCGCTCGCGTGCACGAACGGGAGCAGCACGAACTCGGTGAAACCGCCGGTACGCTCCTGAATGCCGCGGATCACCCGGAGGTGCCCGACCCAGTGCGCCGGGGTGTCCACGTGCCCGTACATCATCGTCGCGGTCGTGGGCAGCCCCAGCTCATGGGCGGTGGTCACCACCTCGATCCAGGCGGACGCGGGGAGCTTGCCCTTGGTGAGCACCCACCGCACCTCGTCGTCGAGGATCTCCGCGGCGGTGCCGGGCAGTGACCCGACCCCGGCTTCGCGGGCGCGCACCAGCCAGTCGCGGATGCTCAGGCCGGTCCGGGACGCGCCGTTGACCACCTCCATCGGCGAGAACGCGTGCACATGCAGGTCCGGGACCCGCCGCTTGACCTCGGCCGCGATGTCGAAGTAGGCCGTCCCGGGCAGGTCCGGGTGGATGCCTCCTTGCATGCAGACCTCGGTGGCCCCGGCCTCCCAGGCTTCCTCGGCCCGGTTGCCGATCTGCGCCATGGACAGCGTGTACGCGTCCGCGTCGGTGCGGCGCTGGGCGAACGCGCAGAAGCGGCAGCCGGTGTAGCAGACGTTGGTGAAGTTGATGTTGCGGGTCACGACGTAGGTGACGTCGTCCCCGTTCACGTCCCGGCGCAGCCCGTCGGCCAGCGCGGCGAGGGCCTCGAGTTCCGGTCCGTCGGCGTCCAGCAGCGCGAGGGCCTCCGCATCGGTGACTGCGGCCGGGTCGCGCTCCGCGCTGCGCAGCGCCGCCGCGACTTCGGGCCGCAGCCGCCGCGGGACGGCTGCGGCGTCCCGCCGGGCCTCAGGCGCGATCCGGGTCGCAACCTCGGCCCAGTCCCCGTAGACCTCGGAGAAGTCCTCCCGCCGGTCGGCGATCCGGCCCGCGGTGTCGATGGTGACGTGCAGGTCGGTCCGGCCGGACGCCTCGCCCCAGCCGCCGTCCGGCTCCTGCCATGGCAGCCCCGCGGGCCGCGCATCCTCCCGGGCCAGCCCGGTCTCCGGGTCGGCCAGCGCGGCCACGTGCGCGGCGAGCCGCGGGTCCAGCCACGGCTCGCGCAGGTAGCCCGGGTAGATCGTGAGGCGCTCGCGGAGCGTCAGCCCGGCCGCCGCGGTCCGCTGGGCCAGCTCGTCGATCTGCGGCCAGGGACGCTCCGGGTTGACGTGGTCGGGCGTGAGCGGCGAAACGCCGCCCCAGTCGTCGATCCCGGCCGCCAGGATCAGCCCGTACTCCTCGCCGATCAGGTTCGGCGGGGCCTGGATGCGCGCGCCCGGCCCAAGGACCAGCCGGGTGACGGCGATGGTGGCGGCCAGGTCCTCGAGTTCGGCGTCCGGCACGCCGCGCATCTTGGTGTCCGGCTTGGCCCGGAAATTCTGCACAATGACTTCCTGGATGCCGCCGTACTCGCGGGCCACGCCGCGGATCGCGAACACTGAGTCGGCCCGCTCAGCCAGGGTCTCGCCGATGCCGATCAGGATCCCGGTGGTGAACGGCACGCTGCTGCGGCCCGCATCTTCCAGCACCCGCAGCCGCACCGCGGGGTCCTTGTCCGGGCTGCCGAAGTGCGGTCCGCCGCGCTCGGTGTACAGCCGCTCCGCCGTGGTCTCCAGCATCATGCCCATGGACGGGGCGACCGGCTTGAGCCGCTGGAAGTCCTGCCAGCCCAGCACGCCCGGGTTCAGGTGCGGCAGCAGGCCGGTCTCCTCCAGCACCCGGATGGCCATGGCCCGGACGTAGGACAGCGTGTCGTCGTAGCCGTGCGCGTCGAGCCACTCCCGGGCCTGGGGCCAGCGCGCCTCCGGCTGATCGCCCAGGGTGAAGAGGGCTTCCTTACAGCCCAGGGCCGCCCCGTCCGCGGCGATGCGCAGCACCTCGTCCGGGGACAGATACGGGCTCTCCAGCCGCCCGGGCACGCTCACGAACGTGCAGTAGCCGCACCGGTCACGGCACAGCCGGGTCAGCGGGATGAACACCTTGCGCGAGTATGTGATGATGCCGGGCCGGCCCGCCGCGGCCAGGCCGTTGTCCCGGGTCCGGGCCGCGTAGCTGAGCAGGTCGGTGAGCTGGTCGCCGCGGGCGTGCAGCAGCACGGCCGCCTCAGCCGGATCCAGGGTCTTGCCGTCCCGGGCCCGGGCCAGCGCGCGGCGCATCGCGCTGGCCGTAGGCAGCGCGTCAGCCGGCAGGGCGCTGGCGGGTGGCTGCGGCTCCGGCTGAGCTCGGGGACGGGGAGGGCGGGGGGCGGGCGTGTCAGCGCTCATCTTCCCCACCCTAGGTGGTGCCTCCTCCGCCCTCCGGCCCCGGCCGTCCCCGGCCCGGCTGTCCCTGGCGGCTGCCTCGCCGCCGGCCGTCCCCGAGCACACCTGGCTCACGGTTCGTGATCTAACGATTGGTGTCGTTGCAGCGACACCAATCGTTAGATCACGAACGCGGTGTGTGAGACAGGTTGGCAGGTGCGGCTGGAGTTGCTGGCAGGACTGATATTGCTGGGCGTAAGGCCGGGTCCGGGTAGTCGCGGGGCTGGGGAGGCCAGGCTGGGCGGAGGCAGGCGTCAGAAAGCGCGGTAGTCGCGGACGGACATCCGGGGGCCGCGCCGCGGCGGGCGGCCGCCGCCCAGCTCCACCAGCCGGGCGGCCCGGTGCCGGTGCCCGCCGTACGGCGCGAGCAGCTCGAGCATCCCAGCGTCGTCCACCACCCGCCCGGCGAGGGTCCAGCCGACGGCGGAGGGCAGGTGATAGTCGCCCACGGACACCGCGTCCGCGTCACCGCAGGCGCGCTGGCGCACCTCGGCCGAGGTCCAGACGCCGATCCCGGGCAGCGACCGCAGCCGGCGGTCCGCCTCCGCGGAGGGCATCGCCACGATCTCCTCGAGCCGCCCGGCCACCTCGGCGGCGCCGATGATGGTGCGGGCCCGCACGCCCTCGGCCCCCGCCCGGTGCCACTCCCAGGAGGGGATGCGGCACCAGATCCGCGGCGGCGGGCACACCCGCATGCCGGCCGGAGCGGGGCCCGGGGCCGGATCGCCGAATTTGAGCAGCAGGTAGCGCCAGGCGCGGCGCGCTTCCACGCCGACCACTTTCTGCTCCAGCACGGCGGGGACCAGGGCCTCGAGCACCCGGCCGGACCGGCCGATGCGGATGCCGGGGTGCGCCGCGGACAGGTCGCGCAGCACCGGGTGGACGGGATCGAACCCGGCCTGGTCGTCGTCCGCACCGAGCAGTCCGGGGAGCTCGCGGAGCAGCCACCCCGCGCCTGGGCCCCAGGCGGTGGCGTGGACCACAGTGAGCGGCCCCAGCACGGCGCCAGGGGCGTTCTCGGGAACAGCGCAAGGGGCGCCCCCGGTCAGGGTCCCTGAGGCAGGCTGAGCGGGCGGGGCCGCGGGGCGGGCGGGGGCCACCCGCAGAGTACCGGGGCCCTCCGGGGTCAGCGAGGTGCGCCAGATGCAGCCGTCCGGGGTGACCCGGAAGGCCGGATCCCCGCGGCCGCGCTGGTGGACGCCCATGATGCGCGGTACGTCGAGCACGAACGGCGCCCGCCACTCCAGGGTGGCTTCCGGCTCGCCGGCTACGCCCGCTCCCCCGGCTGCGCCCGCTACGGCGGCTACGCCGGCCGGGGCTGCCGTCCGTGACTCCATCGCGAGACCCGGCGCGCGCTTATGCGTCGGTGGAGAAGCGCACGCAGGTCGGGCCAAGCGTCTTGCCCGGCCAGACCCGCAGCCCGGAACGCAGCTCGTTACCCGGGGCGATGGTGGCCGCGTCGCCGATGACCACGCCGTCCAGGACCACGCCGTCGCCGACCACCGCACCCCGGCCGATCACGCTGCCGCTGACCCGGGCCCCGGCGCCGACGCTGGCCGCATCGAACAGCACGCTGCCGTTGACGTAGGCGTCCGCGCCAACCCGCGCACCCGCACCGACCACGGTGCCACCGCAAACCTGGGCCGCGGGGTCGACCGCGGCCCCGTCCAGGGCGAGCATTTCGCCCGGCGACCCGGGGACGGCTGCCGAAGCCAGCCGCCCGCGTACCAGGTCACAGGAACCCTGCACGAACGCCTCCGGGGTGCCCACGTCGAGCCAGTAGGACGAATCGGGGTAGCCCATCACCACAGCGCCCGCGCTGATCAGGTCGGGGAAGGTCACCCGTTCCACGGAGATCACCTGGCCGGGCGGGATCTCGTCGATGACCGACCGGCGGAACACGTAGCAGCCTGCGTTGATCCGGTTGGTGACCGGGTTCGGAGATTTCTCCAGGAACGCGGTCACCCGGCCGCCGGGGTCGGTGGGCACGCAGCCGAACCGCGCCGGGTCGGCCACCTCCACCAGGTGCAGCGTGACCGCGGCGTCGGCCTTGCGGTGCAGGTCGATCTGCGCGGAGATGTCGTGGCCGGACAGGACGTCGCCGTTGAACACGACGACGGGGCTGTCCGGGCCGCTGCGCAGCCCGGACGCGGCGTTCCGGATCGCGCCGCCGGTGCCGAGCGGCTCGGCCTCGTGGACGTAGGAGATCTCCAGCCCGAACGCGGCGCCGTCCCCGAAGCACTCGGCGAACATGCTGGCCCGGTAGGCGGTGGCCAGCACCACGTGGGTGATCCCGGCCGCGGCCGCCTTAGCGAACTGGTGGGCGAGGAACGGCACACCCGCGGTCGGCAGCAGCGGCTTGGGCGTGCCGATGGTGAGCGGGCGGAGCCGGGTTCCCTGGCCGCCGACGAGCAGGATCGCCTCGAGCGGCTCACGGCCGGCGGGCATTTCTGGCTGGCCTGACATAGGCAGCGAGATTACTCCGCGCCCTGCGCCGCTGCACGCTGGTATGACGCCATGTGGGCTTCGGCCGAGGTCTCCCAGGTGAATTCCTGGGACCGGGCGTGGCCGGCCTCGCCGAGGGATTCCAGCCGGGCCGGATCCTCGAGCAGTCCGCGCAGCGCCGCCTGGATGTCCTCGGCGTCGGGCTCGGTGTAGGCGACCGCGTCCCCGCCGACCTCCGGCAGCGACGTCCGGTGCGTGGTGAGCACCGGCGCGCCGCAGGCCATGGCCTCCAGCACCGGCAGCCCGAAACCCTCGCCCCGGCTCGGGAACGCCACCACGAGCGCGCCGCCGAGGAAGCCGGGCAGGTCGGAGAAGCGCAGGTAGCCGGGGCGGACCAGGCGCAGGTGCGCGGGGACCGCGGCGACCGCCTCATCCACCTCCTCGCTCCAGCCGCTGCCGCCGGCGAGCACCAGCGCGGGCGGGTCGGGCAGGTCGGACACGGCGCCGGCCCAGCCGCTGATCAGCGCGGGGACGTTCTTGCGCGGCTCCAGGCCGCCCAGGTAGGCCACGTAGGACTTGCCGTGCAGGCCGAGCCGGTCGGACACCTGGCGGATCCGCTCCGGCGTGGGCCGGTGGAACAGCGTGTGGTCCACCCCGTGGTAGGCCACGTCGATCCGGGTCGGGTCGGCCCCCAGCACGCGCACCAGCTCGTCCCGGGTGGCCTTGGACGGGACCAGCAGCCGGGTGGCCCGCCGCGCGGCGGTGCGGATCGCGGACTTGAAGAAGGTCGCCGCGACCGGATTGTGCGCGTCCGGCTCGGTGAAGTAGGTCAGGTCATGGATGGTCGAGACGACCGGCACGCCGGGCCGCAGCGGCATCGTGTAGTGCGGGGCGTGCAGGACGTCGGCGTTGACCTGCTGGGCAACGAGCGGCAGGCCGGTCTGCTCCCAGGCCAGCCGGGCCGGCCGGTGCGCGATCGCGGTCGGGCCAGCCACGATTTTCGCATCGGGCACGAGCCTGCCGTACCGCTCTTCGTCAGCGCGCTGGCACGCCACCGCGAGGTCCGCTCCGGCTGCGCCCAGCGCGGCGATCAGGCCATCCACGTAACGGCCAAGCGCGCCGCGGTCCGCCGGCACGGCGGTCGCGTCAACCAGCACCCGAGGTGCCACGAGCAGTCTTTCTCCTTCCCCCCCGCCTGCGGGGCCGAGTGGCCAGATAACTGGCCAATTCAGCATTGATGAATGTCCCGTCAGGATCGAGCGTACGCCCTTCGCCGGCCTGCCGGTGAGCATCGGCGCTCATGTCCCGCGCGGGCCGCGGCCCAGGCCGGCGGCAGCGTCGCGGCCGGTGTGGTCTAGACCATGTTACGACCCCGCAGGCCGCACTAGAAGGGCCCAGTTACGGGGAAGCGGACGGCGACGGGGTGGCCTTTGCCGACTTCGACGAGTGTCCCTGGGCGGCCTTCTGGGCCCGGTCCAGCTGCTGCTTCATGAGCGCCGTGTATTTACCGTAGCTAGCGAAATCACCGGTCTTCAGAGCCGCCTGGGCCTTGGCGTAGTCCGACTCGGCCTGGGCCAGGTCAGCCCGCACGACCGCGCTGGCCGACCCCTGCCCGGTGCCGGACGAGCCAGACGAGCCCGAGGAACTGCCCGGACTGGACGACAGGCCCGGGATCACCTGGCTGAGCGCGCCGGACAGGGTCTGCGAGAACCCGACGTTCCCGTCGAAGGAGACCGCGACCCGTTTGAGTACCGGATACGAGCCGGAGGTGCTGCCGCCCGTGGTGCCAGCCGCCTGAATGTAGATCGGCTCCTCATAGACCAGCGCCCCGCCGACCGGGAGCGTGATCAGGTTGCCCTCGATGACCTTGGAGCCGTTCTGCCGGTACAGCGACAGCTGGGACGAGATCGTCGGGTCCGACTCGAAGGTGCCCTGCACCTGCTGGGGACCGAGGATGGCGGCGTCCTGGGGTAGCTGGAGGACCCGGATCGTGCCGTA
Source organism: Streptosporangiaceae bacterium (assembly GCA_036509255.1). Taxonomy (GTDB): domain Bacteria; phylum Actinomycetota; class Actinomycetes; order Streptosporangiales; family Streptosporangiaceae; genus RYN-230. The sequence continues at coordinate 61,061 of DATCFY010000044.1, read as the reverse complement.
GTCGGCCGACTGCGGGTTGCTGTCCACCGCCATGTACGCGGCCAGGTTCTGCCGCCCGCGCTGGACCAGCGGCGAGGTCAGCGAGAACTGGGCCGTGGCCCCGGGCATCTGCATGGTCTGGTAGTACGGCGGCTGGCTGGCGGGCTGCGAGCTGTTTGAGGTCCCCGGGTTATCGGGCACGGCCCAGAAGTTCTGCCCGCCGTAGAAGGACTGGGCGGACAGCACGTGGTACTGGGTCAGAATCTGGCGCTGCACCTCGAACAGGTCCGGCGGGTAGCGCAGGTGCGGCATCAGGGCCGCCGGGATGTCCGCCTTGGGCTTGATGACCCCGGGGAACGCGTTCATCCAGGTTTGCAGAATCGGGTCGCTGGCGTCCCACTGGTACAGCGTCACGCTGCCGGTGTAGGCGTTCACCACCGCCTTGACCGAGTTCCGGATGTAGTTGATGTCGCCGGTGGGCTGGCCGGCGATCGTGCCGCCCGGATCGTCGCTGGTCGCGGTGGCCTGCGCCATGCTCAGCCGCTGCGAGTAGGGGTACAGGCCGGTGGTGGTGTAGCCGTCCACCACCCAGAGGATCTGCCCGTTCGCGACGACCGGGTAGGGGTTGCCGTCCAGGGTGAGGAACGGCGCCACCTTGGCCACCCGGGCCAGCGGCTGCCGGTCGTAGAGGATCTTCGACTGGCTGTTGATGGCCCCGGACAGCAGGATGTTCAGCTCGCGGAACTTGACCGTGTACAGCAGCCGGTTCAGCGGCGAACCCACGTCCACGCCCCCGCTGCCGCGGTAGGTGTTGTTCTGCTGGCCGCTGGCCCCGGCGGACGGGTAGTCCAGCTCCTGCTTGCGGCCGCCCGGAGGGCCGCCGACGATCGCGTAGGTGTTCTGCTGCTGGCCGAAATACACCCGGGGCTGCTGGAGGCCCAGGTCCCCGCGCGGCGGGATGTCACTCTCCACGAACGACGGGTTGCCGTTGCCCAGCACCGTGTTGGCCGTCGCCGCGACCACCCCGAAACCGTGCGTGTAGACCAGGTGGGTGTTGATCCAGTTGCCCTGGCCGGGCGGGGGGCCGCCCATGCCGCGCACCGCCACGACGGTGTCCTGCGGCAGCGGGCCCGCCCCGGGCAGCTGGTAACGGTCCATCGCCAGGTTGGCCGGGAACTGGTAGTAGCTCTTCACCTGCTGCAGCTGCTGGAAGGTCGGCGACACCACGTCGGGATCCAGCAGCCGCATCCCCTTGAGCGTGCCCACCTCGGCGTCCAGTGCGGCCTGCCCGACGTCGACGGACGCCGAGTACGGCGTGACCCGGACGGTGGACGAGCTCAGTCCGTAAGCCTGCCGGGTGGTGTCGATCTCCCGGTGGATGTACGGGGTCTCCTTGGCGAGCTCATTCGGCTTGACCACGAACTGCTGGATGATCGCCGGGTACAGGCCGCCGATAAGGATCGCGGACAGCACCAGCAGCCCGAACCCGACGGCGGGCAGCATCGCGCTGCGCCGGGCCGCGCCCGCGAAGAACAGCAGCGCGCACAGAACGGCGATCACGGCGAGGACGGTCTTGGCCGGCAGCACCGCGTTGACGTCCGTGTAGGAGGCGCCGGTGGTGACCGCCCCGCGCTGGGAGAAGTCGATGCCGTACCGGTCGACCCAGTACGCCACGGCCTTGAGCAGCACGAAGGCGCCGAACAGCACGAACAGGTGGGCCTGCGCGGCCATCGTCACCCGGGGCCGGCGGCCCTGCATGCGCAGCCCGCCGTACAGGTAATGCACCAGCGCGGCCAGCACCAGGGAGAGCAGTACCGCAGCGAACAGGTAACTGAGCACCATCCGGATGAACGGGTAGGTGAAGATGAAGAACGAGAGATCCCACTTGAACTGGGGATCTACTTTGTTGAACTTGACCTGGTTGGCGAACAGCAGCCAGGTGCGCCAGGAGGCCGAGGCGGTGAGGCCGGAGATCACGCCGACCACGGCGAGCACCAGGCCCAGCAGCAGCCGCCGGTGCGGGTCGATGGCCATCCGGTAGGCGTCCCCGCCGCCCTGGCCCGGCGTGGGCACCGGCCGGTAGATGGGCCGCAGCCGGTAGGCCAGCGCGGCGTTCGCCCCGGTGACCACGGCCATGAACAGCCCGGCCACGAAGAACATCGCCCAGCGGGTGCCGTAGGTGGTGCCGAACACCGACGAATAATGAATGGCCCGGTACCACAGGAAATCCGTCCAGACCCCGGCCACGATCGCGATCAGGACGAAGAAGGCGATCACGCCCACGATGATCGGGAGGACCAGGCGGGGCCAGCGGAGCCGGGCGAGCGACGGGCGGCCCGCAGGTGGCCGGGCCGATCCGGACCGGAAGGACACCGCACTCCCCCTCACGCTGGTTAGCGCCACATCGTTAACGCCGCATTACCCCACTCGGATGACCGGCACACCATTGCTCAGCCAGACCTCAACCGGCCAGGCATGCTGGGCCGTGCGGCGCCAATGTACCCCGATCAGGGCGGCCGGGCGTCACCGGCGCCGGCGCGGTGATCATGTAACGGTCAGGTAGCGGTCAGCCGGCCTTCAGAACCCGGGCCTTCAGCAGCCGGGCACGCTCCGGCCGGCCTTGAGGGCGCTGAGGTCATTCATGGCCTGGCGCAGCGTGGCCACCTTGACCAGGCGCAGGCCGGCCGGCACCGCTCCGGTGGTATCAGAGCAGTTGGCCGCCGGGGTCAGGAAGATCGTCGCACCGGCCGCGCGGGCGCCCGCCATCTTCTGCTGGATACCGCCGATCGCGGATACCGCGCCGTCGGCCGAGATCTCCCCGGTGCCCGCGACAAACCGGCCACCAGTCAGGCTGCCAGGGGTCAGCTTGTCCACGATGCCGAGCGCGAACATCATCCCGGCACTGGGACCACCGATGTCACCGACCTTGATATTCACCTTGAACGGGAAGACGAAGCTCTCGGCCACGAACACCCCGATCACGGCGTGCCCCGCGACATTCGCGGTCTTCAGGCGGACACGCTGGAGCTTGCCCTGGCGGACGATCGTGAGGGTGACCACCGACCCCGGGGAGTGCGCGCGGATCAGCGTGCCAGTGTCCTGCGAGCAGCTGACCGGCGTGCCATCCACCGCGGCGATGACGTCCCCAGCGTGCAGGACACCCGCCGCCGGCAGCCCTTTCTCCGTCTGCGTGACCTTGTTCACGGTCGTGAAGTGGATCCCCAGCGTGCACAGGGCCGCGGCCTGCGCCGTCTGCTGCGAATTGACCATCTGCTCGGTGTCCTGCTGGACGACCTGCTGCTCCGACTGTCCCGTCGGGAACAGCTCCTGCTCAGGCACGACCGCGGTGTGCGGGGTGAGCCAGGCACGGATCGCGGTGAACACGTTGAACCCGTTCCCCGGGCCGCCCAGGAACGAGACCGTGACCAGGTTGAGGTGCCCGGAGGTCGGGTACGTGCGGTGCCCGGGGATCGTGATCAGCGGGCCGCTCGGGATCCTGCCCAGGGTGTTCAGCGTCGGGCCGGGCGAGAGGATCACGTACGGCACGGGCACCAGGGCCGCGATGAGGGCCGCCACAACCACGCCGATCCCGGCCACAGCGAGCGTTATCGTGCGCCGGGACACGCGGCCTCCTGGGGCAGGCCCGGCTCGATCGGACAGAGCGCTGGCGGACAAGGCACAGGCGGACAGGGCAGGGTGTGGTCGGCCACGGGGTGAAGACTACGCACTGTTCACCCATTCACTCTCGCCGTCGCCGAATACCTGGTGCTTCCAGACCGGCACGCTCTCCTTGAGCTGGTCAATCAGGGCACGGCAGGCAGTGAAGGCCTCAGCGCGGTGCGGGCACGAGACGGCCACCACGACGGCCAGATCGCCGACGTCCAGGTCGCCCACCCGGTGGACGGCCGCGATCGCGGTGGCCCCGAACTCCGCGGCGACCTTCTCGCATACCCGGCGCAGCTCGGCCGCGGCCGACGGGTGCGCACTGTAGGACAGGTGGAGCACGTCACGGTCATGATCGTGGTTCCGTACCGTGCCGGTGAACAGGGCGATACCACCCGCCGAGGGGTCGGCCACGGCGTCGTGCACCTCGTCCACGGACAGGGGCGTGTCGCGCACTTCGGCGAGCCGGATCACTGTCACGCAGCCAAGGTAGCGCCTGAACCTGGACGGCTGGACCAGGGGCGTTGAGGTTTTCGTTGCGGAAAAAGGCGCGGTGAAGCCGGCCCGCAGCCGCGCTGCCTCAGGTGCTGCGCTTGCGGCGGCGGGCCACCCGGACGATGGCCGCGGTCCCGATCACGGCCACGGTCGCCCCGGCCGCGGTGATCGTCGCCTCCTTGCGGGCCAGCCGGCGCCCGGCCACGGCGTGGTGCCCGGCCCGCTGCTTCAGCAGGTCGACGAGGGCCGCCGCGTTGTCGTAGGCGGGCCGCCAGCCTGCCTCGCGCAGCGCCTGGCACTCGACCACCCACGGGTAGACCATGTAGCGCAGGTCGGCGACCGGGGCAGGGGTGATGCCCAGCCGGTGCAGCCGCTGCGCCGTGCCGAACGTCAGCCCGGCGGGCAACTCGATCCGGCGCAAACCGCTGAGCTCCTCAACCTCTTCTTCCTCCAGCCAGCCGTCGCAGCCCACCGCGAAGGACCCGGCGATCTTCCCGGTCACCGCCAGCTCCAGCGCGGACACCAGGTCCTCGATGTGGCAGAACTGCCAGCGCGGCGCGCAGCCCTTCACGGTGAGCAGCCGGGGGGACTCGAAATGCCGGGTGACGAGGGTGTCCACCCCCTCGCCAACCAGCGCCGCCGGGCGGACCACAGTGATGGCCATGCCCGGGTGGGATCGCGGCGACCGCTGGGCCAGGTGCTCGATCTCGAGCAGGTCACCGGCCACGCTGCCGTCATGGTCCACGCCCAGCGGCGCGTCCTCCGGCAGCGGCACCGGGTTGTCCGGGGCGGCCCCGTAGACCATGGCGCTGGTCACCAGGATCACCCGGCCGACCCGGCCGGCGGCCGCCGAGGTCAGCACGGTCTGGGCGGCGCGCACATTGAAGGCCCGGCGCGCCCGGTGGTCGGTGTCGGCCGCCATGTCAATGTCGGTGTGCACCAGCACGTCAACCCCGCGCAGCCGGCCGGCCAGGGTGGGGTCGCGGACGTCGGCCAGCCGCCACGTCACGCCGACCACATCACCGCGGTGATCATCGATCGCGATGACCCGGCGGACCGCGGACGAGGCCGCGAGGCGCAGGGCCAGGGCGTGCCCCAGGCCGCGCGCCGCGCCGGTGATGGCCACGACGGGGCGTGGCTCCTGATCAGTGCGCTCGCGGCGAACTTGGGCCCGTGCGGTGCTCAACGTGTGGTGCTCCCGAGATAACGTGGCGGTTGTGACCCTTCCATCCTGCCTGAGAGGTCGCGGAGATGGCTGATCCTCCCTTCGGCTTTGGTCGACCCGGCGGTTCCGGGAGTTCTGGCGGCCCGGGTGGCTCCGGCGGATCCGGTGGATCCGGGGGCGGCTCCGGGGACAATCCGGGCGGTAACCCGCTCGGTCCGCTTGGCGACCCGCAGCAGTTCGCCGATGCCCTGCGCCAGTTCGCCGACCTGATGGCGTGGCAGGGCGGCCCGGTCAACTGGGACCTGGCCAAGAACGTCGCCCGGCAGACAGTTGCGGCCGAGGGCGACCCGAGCGTGCTGGACGCCGACCGCAAGAAGATCGTGGAAGCCATCCAGCTCGCGGACTTGTGGCTGAACGAGGCGACCTCGTTCCCCAGCGGGGTCCGCACCGCGCAGGCCTGGAGCCGGTCCGAGTGGGTCGAGGCCACGCTGCCCGTGTGGTCCTCGCTGTGCGACCCGATCGCCGAGAAGGCCGTGGACGCGCTGGGCGGGATGATCAGCGGCAACCCGGAGGATCTGGCCGGCGAGATGCCCCCCGAGCTGAGTTCCGCGCTGCAGGCGGTCACCGGCGGGCTGGGCGGCATGGCCGGGCTGGGCGGCGGCCTGGGCGCCATGATGAAGCGCATCGGCGGGATGATGGTCGGCGGCCAGACCGGGGCCGCGGTCGGCGGGCTGGCCCGCGAGGTGGTCAGCTCGACCGACGTGGGTCTCCCGCTGGGCCCGGAGGGCGTGGCGGCGCTGCTGCCCGCCGGGGTGGCGGACTTCGGCCAGGGCCTGTCCACCAGCGCGGAGGAGATCCGGATCTTCCTCGCGCTGCGCGAGGCGGCCCACCACCGGCTGTTCGCGCACGTGCCGTGGCTGCGATCGCGGCTGCTGGCCGCAGTCGAGGACTACGCCCGGGGCATCACCGTGGACGCGTCGGCGCTGCGCGACGCCATGCCGCAGATCGACCCGTCCAACCCGGAAGCGCTGCGTGAGGCGCTGTCCGACGCCAGCATGTTCCAGCCCGAGGACACACCGCAGCAGAAGGCGGCCCTGGCCCGGCTGGAGACCCTGCTCGCCCTGGTCGAGGGCTGGGTCGCCACCGTGGTCGAGGACGCGGCCGCGGACCGGCTGCCCCAGGCGGGCGCGCTGGCCGAGGCCATCCGGCGGCGGCGGGCCACCGGCGGCCCCGCGGAACGCACGTTCGCCACGCTGGTCGGGCTGGAGTTGCGGCCGCGGCGGCTGCGCGAGGCGGCCGAGATCTGGCGGCGGCTCACGGACGTCCGTGGGTCCGGGGACCGGGACGCGCTGTGGGCCCACCCGGATCTGATGCCTACGGCCGAGGACTTCGACGACCCGGAAGGGTTCGTGGCCGGGCGGCCCGCGCTGGACATGTCCGCGCTGGACCAGGAACTGTCGACGCTGGACGAGGAACTCGCTGAGGCGCCCGGGGCCGGGTCCGAGGACAAGCCCCAGGACAAGCCCGGGGACAAGCCAGACGACGGGCCGGACGACGGGCCGGACAACGGTCCCGGGCAGCCAGGGCCGGGCAGCAGCACCCCGCCGGCACCGTAGCCGGGAGGCAGCCAGAAAGTCCGCTGTCCACAGGCGGTGCACGAAGACTTGGCTGTTCGGAAGCGTCCTGGACCGCTAATGGTCCGGGAATTCACCGCCCTCCCCCGCTATATCCACAGCGGCGCTCCGCAGCGTCCCCAGGAAATCCACAGGCCTGTCCACAGGCGGCTTTGACGAGACGGCCCGCCCCCGCTTAATGTCGCCGGCACGGGTCCCCCGGGTGGCGGGCCGACGTCACTCCCGGGGAAGGGGGGCGCACGACCCGCCGGGGAGCCGCAGCAGTGCCTGGCTAAGTGGCGCCTGATTCACGGCGCCTGGTCAATTTGTGCCTGTCCACTGCCGTACCCGGGGGACCGCATTCCGGCATCGCCGGCAGCGCCGCAGCCCACGTGGAGCTCATCAGCCAGCCAGTGCGGCGCCCGGGAATGTCGGTCCGCCGTGGCAGGCTCGGGGCATGAGGCCGGCGATCAAGGCAGGACTCCTGATGGTCTGGCGTGACCCGGACACCCTGCAGTTTGGAATCGACCCGCGGCGGGCCGTCGCGCTGCGGGGGATGCGCGGCGCGGAGCCGCTGATCAACTTGCTGGACGGGAGCCGGGACCTCGGGCAGGTGCTGGCCACCGCGCACGCCCAGGGGATCGGCCGGCTGGCGGCTGAGCGGGTCATCGGCCTGTTAGCCGCGGCGGGGGCGCTCCAGGACTTCCCGGCCGCCACGTGGCGGGCTCTGCCGGACGGGCCGCGGGACCGGCTGGCCGGGGAACTGGCCACGGCGTCCCTGGCCCACGGCTACTCCGACGGGGGCGCGCTGGTGCTGGCCCGCAGGCAGGCCGCCAGCGTGCGGGTGCACGGGACCGGCCCGGTGGCCGCCAGCCTGGCCAGCCTGCTGGCCGCGTCCGGCGTTGGCCGGGTCAGCTGCACCGGCGTGACGGCTCCGGCTCCCGGGGGTGAGCGTTCCTCGGCCGGCCCATCCGCCGCCGGCCCATCCGCCGCCGACCCATCCGCCGGAACCCCGCTGCTCCCCTGGCCGCCCGCGGGCCGGGTCCGGCTCGGCCCCCCAGACGCTGGCGGGTCACCACGCGGGCAGCGGAACGCGGCGGGAGGCCGCCGGAACGCGGCCGCAGCACAGCGGCTGCCGCACCTGGCCGTACTCGCCGACGGCTACCCGCCGGAGTTACCGGGCATGCTGGTGGCCGCGAACGTCCCGCACCTGACCATGGCCGCCTCGGAAGCGATCGGCATGGTCGGACCCCTAGTCGTCCCAGGCCGGACAGCCTGCCTGAGCTGCGTGAACATGGCCCGGACCGACCGTGATCCGGCCTGGCCGCTCATCCTCGCCCAGGCCTACGGGCGGGCCCCGCGGCCCGCCGCCTGCGCGGCCGTGCTGGCGGCTGCGGTGGCGGCCCAGGCCACCGCGCAAGCGCTGGTCTTCCTCGACCGGGCTGCCCCGGCCCCCGCCGTGATCAACGGCACACTGGAGCTCGTGCTGCCTGACTGGCAGTGGCGCCGGCACAGCTGGGTGCCGCATCCGCAGTGCCGCTGTAGCAGTCGCTCGGCATCCTGACGAGAATGGAAGGGTGAACGATCTCCCTCGACGTGCCGTGACCCGGACCGCGAAACTGGCCACCCTCCCCGCCGGCCTGGCCGGCCGGACCGCGCTCGGGCTGGGCAAGCGGCTCGGTGGCCGGCCTGCCGAGATCGTCGCTGCCGAGATCCAGCAGCGCACGGCCGAGCAGATCTTCCGCGTCCTGGGCGAGCTCAAGGGCGGAGCCATGAAGCTCGGCCAGGCGTTGTCCATTTTCGAGGCGGCCCTGCCCCCGGAGATCGCCGGCCCGTACCGGGCCACGCTGACCAAGCTGCAGGAGTCCGCCCCGCCGCTGCCGGCGCGGACGGTGCACCAGGTCCTCGCCGGGGATCTCGGCCCGTCCTGGCGGGACGAGTTCGCGGAGTTCGACGACACCCCCCGGGCGGCGGCGTCCATCGGCCAGGTGCACCGCGCGGTCTGGAAGGACGGCCGCCAGGTCGCCGTCAAGATCCAGTACCCCGGGGCCGGGCGGGCCCTGCTCAGCGACTTCAACCAGCTCAGCCGGGTCGCCCGGCTGTTCGGGATCATCATGCCCGGGCTGGAGGTCAAGCCGCTGCTGGACGAGTTGCGGGCCCGGGTCGCCGAGGAGATCGACTACCAGCTGGAAGCGACGTCCCAGCAGGCCTTCGCCGACGCCTACGCCGGTGACCCGGATATCTACGTCCCCCCGGTGGTCCAGGCCACCGACCACGTGCTCATCACCGAGTGGATGGACGGCACGCCGCTGGCCCGGATCATCGACTCCGGGTCGCAGGAGGAGCGGAACCGGACCGGGATCCTGTTCACCCGGTTCCTGTTCTCCGGCCCGTCCCGCGCCGGGCTGCTGCACGCCGACCCGCACCCGGGCAATTTCCGGATGCTCGCCGACGGCCGACTCGGCGTGCTGGACTTCGGGGCCGTGGACCGGCTGCCCGACGGCCTGCCGCCGTTCATCGGCAAGCTGCTGCGGATCATTCACGGTGACGGCAGCATCCGCGAGGCTGAGGACGAGCTCCGTGAACAGGGTTTTCTGCGCGAGGGCATCCACGTGGACCTGGATGCCCTGTACGCCTTCCTGGCGCCGCTCGCCGAGCCGTCCCGGGTGGACACGTTCAAGTTCAGCCGCGAATGGCTGCGTGGCGAGGCCGCGCGGGTGACCGACCCGCGGTCCTCGAACCTCGGACGGCGGCTCAACCTGCCGCCGTCCTACGTTCTCATCCACCGGGTGTCCACCGAGGGCATCGGGGTGCTGTGCCAGCTGGAATCCGAAGGGCCATTCCGGGCCGAGATGATCCGCTGGATACCCGGCTACCGGCGGGCAGGCGACCCGCCGCTGGATGCCGTAGATGTCCATGCCACCGGGAACGATCCGGAGGCCGGGAACGATCCGGAGGCCGGGAACGCTGAGGGCGCTGAAGAGGCGCTCACCCCGCCACCCAAATAGCCCGCAAACCACACGTGGGGGCGGCCGGTTCCGGCCGCCCCCACGCCCCCGCGGGAGAAACTCACCACGTGCTACTCGGTGTGCTTCTCGTGCTCAGGGCACCAGCCCTAACCCGCTGCGCAGCCGCCTCGCCGAGGCTTTGGCGCGCTCCAGCTTGCGGGATGCCCGGTCCACCCGGCGCGAGGCCCTGCGCAGTGCGCGGAGCTGTGCCGCCTGGGCGTCCCGGCGGGACTGGGTCAGTAGTTCTCGTTGCCTTTCCGCTGGATAGTTGATCGGGTGCATTTCACAACCGCCCGTCTTCGCTGACTGACAGATCGACGACTCGACTCAGGCCGCCGCCACTTCGGTCTTGCGTGGGCGACCACGCGGCCTCTTGCGCGGCACGATCTGGCCGCGCAAGAACAGCTCACCGCCCCACACGCCCCAGGGCTCCCGGCGCTCCATAGCCCCAGAGAGGCACGCCATCCTGGCGGCGCAACCGACACAGAGCGCTTTCGCTGTCTCCACGTCCCCGGGAGACTCGGCGAAGAACAGCTCCGGGTCATCCGTGCAGGGCAGCTGCGTGCTGCGTGCCGCCGGCAGCACAGCGCGGCTGACCTCGGTCAGGCCTGATCCTGAGTACACGGGTTCTGGTGCGGATACTGCCTCGAACCCCGCCGCGCCCGCAGCAACGGCGGCGGTACCGGGCCCGTACATCGTCCAACCCCTCTCGTCCTGGTCTTACCGTCTCTTGTGGGTCTGACAAAAGGCGGGCCCGGCATGACTAAGGCCGCGGACCCGGTAGCGGGTCCGCGGCCTTTTGAGGGATCCAGGCCGGTCTTTCTAGACCGGATCCCAGGCTGGGAGCGAACCCGTTTGGCTGCCACCAGTGGCGACAGCGCCGATTGCGTGGGCGTACGTCTGAGCGGGGTCGTTCTGCTTGCGGTGGGCAAAGCCGAGGCGCGGCTTGACCTGCGCCGGACCCTGGCGAAGCCACGGCATGCCAACACCCATGGCAGCGCGCGAAGGCGCCATCTCACGGATATTTGCGGTGCGGGCGGTGGCCAGGACGCTCGTGTCCATGACAGCGAGGGACGGGCGAGCATCCAGCGACGCAGCAGAAATTCCGGCGCACAGACGTGCCACCGGAACGAAGATCTCGTTGCTATTCACTCGGCCACCCCCTTCCGTCAAGGTGTCGTCAGTTCACCGAGGAACATGGGAAGAAGCCTAAGGACCCTAGTCGGGGAGGGCAACTCCTTTTTCTGGTCGAGTTCTGTACCCTCACCGGCGCGCCCTGTCCGCGGAGGCCGGCCGTGCTCAGGTCGCGCTGCGGACCAGGCCTTCCTGCACGACGGACACCACGAGCTCGCCCTCTTCGGTGAAGACCTGACCACGGGCCAGGCCCCGGGCGCCAGCCGCGGTCGGCGATTCCTGGTCGTACAGGAGCCAGCGGTCCGCGCGGAACGGACGGTGGAACCACATCGCGTGATCCAGGCTGGCCCCGCTGGTGTGGGCGTCCCACGACAACCCGTGCCGGCGCAGCACCGAATCAAGCAGGGTCAGGTCCGAGGCGTAGGTCATCAGGCACACGTGCAGCAGCGGGTCATCGGGCAGCTCACCGTTGGCCCGCAGCCAGACCAGGTTGTGCTCGGTGCCGGCCACCCGCAGGCCAGCCGGGTCGTCACGGGACGGCCCCACGAAGCGCAGGTCGATGGGGTTGGACGAGAAAAACTCATGATCGGGCCGGCTGAGGGTATCCGGGGGCGGCACGGCGGGCATGGCCACGGCGTGCTGGACACCCGGCTCGGGGTGGTGGAACGAGGCGGAGAGGGTGAAGATCGTTTTGCCGTGCTGGATGGCGGAGACCCGGCGGGTGGTGAAGGACCGGCCGTCCCGGACCCGGTCCACGGTGTAGACGATGGGGACCGCGGGGTCACCAGGCCGGATGAAGTAGGCGTGCAGCGAGTGCACCGGGCGCTCCGCAGGCACCGTGCGCCCGGCCGCGACCAGCGCCTGGCCGGCGACCTGGCCACCGAAGACCCGCTGCCGCCAGTCACTGGGACTGCGGCCGCGGAAGATGTTCGCCTCGATCTGCTCCAGGTCGAGCAGATCGATGAGGTTGTCCAGCGGCGTGGTCACGCGGGCACCGTACCGTTCGGCGGCGCCCGGCGCGGGTCCGGGTCGGGCCTGGGTCGGGCCCGGGCACCGCCGGCCCAGGAACAGGCCCAGGAAGCTAGCGCCGCAGGCTGCCGAGGAACCGGGATGGCTTGCGGGTCCGGCGGCCGCCCGGAGACCGGGCCAGCGACCAGGACAGGAAGATCCGCTCCCGGGCCCGGGTCACGCCCACGTACAGCAGCCTGCGCTCCTCCTCGATCGCTTCCTCGGTGTGCGCGTACACGATCGGCAGCGTGCCCTCAGTCAGGCCGGGCAGGAAGACCACGTCCCACTCCAGGCCCTTGGCCGCGTGCAGTGAGGCCAGGGTCACTCCCTGGATGGCCGGGGCGTGCTCGATGGAGCTGCGGTGAGCCAGCTCGGCAACGAACCCGGCCAGGGCGGCGTCGGGATGGGCCGCGAAGTAATCCACGGCGAGCTGGGCCAGCGCCTCCAGCGACTCCCAGCGCTCCCGGGCAGCGCCCCGTCCGGCCGGGGCGTCCCGGGTGAGTCCCAGCCCGGACAGGATGTGCCGGACCTCCGCCGACGGCTCACCGCTGGCCTGGGACGACACCGATTTCGAGGCCGCACGGAGCAATCCGGTCGCCTGACGTACCTCGCGCCGGTCGAAGAACCGCTCCGCCCCCCGGACCTGGCAGGGCACACCCCGCTCGGCCAGCGCCCGCTCCAGCGCCAGCGTCTGGGCGTTGGTCCGGACCAGCACCGCCACCTGGCCCGGGGCCAGCCCCGCCGCGCGCAGCGCGTCCACGCGGGCGGCCACCGCCGATGCTTCCTCCTCCTCGTCCGCGTACTCGGCGAACTCGGCGGCCGGCCCGGCCGGGCGCTGCGGTACCAGGGCTGCCGTACGGCCGGCCGCGGGCTGGCGAGGACGGCCGGCCACCGGCCGGAAGGTCCCGGTCCGCAGCTGGTCGGCCAGCGATTGCGGGCCGGACGCGCCGGTCAGCTGGTTCGCCAGCGCGAGGATCTGGGGCGTCGACCGGTAGTTGCGGACGAGCTCCACCACCGTGGCATCGGGGAACTCGGCGGTGAAACCAGTCAGGAAGGACGCGGTGGCCCCGGCGAACGAGTAGATGGTCTGCCGGGGGTCCCCGACCACGCACACGTCGTCGCGATCACCGGCCCAGCTGTCCAGGAGCAGCTTCTGCAGCGGGTTGACGTCCTGGTACTCGTCGATCACGAAATAGCGGTACCTGTCCCTGACCTCCGCGGCCGCCTGCCCGTGCTCGGTCAGGATGGCCGCGGTGAGCTCCAGCACGGATTCGAAGTCCACTAGGTGGCGCTCCCGGCAGAGATCGTCGTAACCGGCGTAGAGCCGGGCGACCATCTCGGCGGCCAGCGGCGGGGTGCGGCCTGCTTTCGCCGACGCCCCGGCGTAGTCATCCGGCCGGACCTGGGACACCTTGGCCCATTCGATTTCCGACGCGACGTCCCGCAGTTCCGCTACCCCGGCTTTCACCCGCAGGCCGCGGGCCGCCTCGGCCAGCAGGCTCACCTTAGAGTCCAGGACCGCCGGGGGCCGCCCGCCCACGGTGGCGGGCCAGAAGTGGGTCAGCTGGCGCAGCGCGGCCGAGTGGAAGGTGCGCGCCTGAACCCGCTCCAGTCCCCCTCCGGACCCGGCCAGCTGCACCATCCTGGCCCGCAACTCCCCGGCCGCCCGGGTGGTGAAGGTCACCGCGAGCACGTGGGCCGGGTCCACCACCCCGGTCAGTGCCGCATAGGCGATGCGGTGCGCCACCGCGCGGGTCTTGCCGGTCCCCGCCCCGGCCAGCACGCACACCGGCCCGGTGGTGGCCAGGGCCACCTGCCGTTGCTCCGGGTCCAGGGCGGCCAGCACGGCCTCCGGATCTGCTGCCGCCGGCGTCCCGGGATCTGGTCCGGCCGGCTCACCCGCGACTGCGCGCACGTCCCACCTCCTGTGCCCGCCATCCTCCCGCATCCCGCCGACACCCGTCGCGCCCTGCCTGACCGCGCTCCTCTTTCCGTCACTGACCAGCACATACGTCCAGATAACGAACACCAGCCGTGGTTGCGGGAAGCCGGCGCGCCTCCGGTGTGTTGAGGAAGCGGAACCAAACTGAGACGATTGGAGCGGCTGCGTGTCTGAGCCGGTGACGATGTACACCACGCAGTGGTGCGCTTTCTGCCGACGGCTGAAGAGCCAACTGGCCCGGGACGGGATCGAGGTAGCCGAGGTCGACATCGAGCATGACGACGCGGCGGCCAGCTTCGTGATCAGTGTCAACGGGGGCAACATGACCGTCCCCACCCTTGTATTCTCTGACGGGACGGCGATGACTAACCCATCAGCGGCCCAGGTCAAGGAAAGGCTGCGCGGGCTCGCCGCGAACTTATGACTGGCAGGCACGACCGAACGAGTGCTGGTACGCGTGCGCGCGCCAGCCGCTCTGTCGTGCCCGCCGACCGGGCGGAGAGCCCAGTTGGTGCCGCTCCAGGCCAGCATGACCAGGTCCGCGATGACGGGAGCCAGCGGGCTGCTGACCGGCCAGGCCCGGACGAGCGCGGTGTAAGCCGGGCCGGGGGCGGGGATGGCCTGGGCATGACTGATCGCGCAGACGCGGGTGGCGACCGGGACCAGGGCCCGGCCAGCGACGGCCCCACCGCTCCGATGGAAGCGGTCGCGCGGCGCACCCCGACGGGCTGGCGCGTAGGCGATGAGGAAGTACCCGACCTGACCAGCGCCATGGTGCTGGCCGACCTGCTCGCCGCGGAACTGTCCGCGGAGGAGCAGGCCGAACTGGACGCCGCGGCTGCTGCTGCGCCGGAAACGGCCCCACAGGACGCGGCCAGGCACAATGCAGGCCTCCTCAGCGGCATGGCCCAGTCGGCTGGCCGGACCAGTCCCGGCGGGTCCGGCGCGCCGGGTGCCCGCGCGCGCGGCCCGGCTCCGCGGGCCGGCGCCCACCGGGCGGAGGAGACTCCCTTCAGCCCCGCCGATGCCGCCCAGCTCCGTGAAGCCGAGCAATTCCTCGAAGCCGAGCAGCTCAAGGCGACGGTCGCGCAACTGGAGCGCGCGCTGACGGTCCGCGTCCGGGTGGAGCAGGCCATCGGGGTCCTCGCGGAGCGGCACCGGATCCGGCCACGGCAGGCGTTCGAGCTGCTCAGGTCCGCGTCCCGTGCCCGCGGGCAGCGGATCATGGAAACGGCCAGCCAGGTGATCGCCAGCGCCACCAACCCGTTGCTGCGCCTGCCCGAGGAACTGGCCAAGCCACCGATTCCGCGGCGGATGCCCCGGCGCAGCCGGGGCGAGGCCTGACCCAAACCCCTCTGCCGAAGCCGGGCCGCGGCTCGCGCCTCGCGCCTCGCGCTGCCACCCTTGCCGCGGTCGGCCTGGAAGCCCAGGTCATCGCGGTGGTGGGCCGGTCCGCGCAGGTCGCGGCGCTGTGGCGGACGCCGCTGGGCATGCTGTTCATCGACGGCGGCCAGGCCCTGCGGACCCAGATCCGTGGATCAGCCGGCGAGCCGGCCCCGTCTGCAGGACGTGAATGAAGGATTGGTGCAGTCAGGACTACATCAGGTTTACATCCACGCATCAGGTGTGTCCGGGGCGCCGCATTCCTGGGTCACGATGGTGAACCTGGATACCGGGAGCCACTCTGGTTGCGGGCCTTGCGGGCCGTACGGGCCGCGCCAGCCGTGACTTTTCCCAGGACCCGCCGGTGCGGGCCTTCATTGTCGCACGCCGAAAGATGACCTGAATTGTTCCCTCTCGTTACCGGCCATTATCACGCCAGATGCGAGACTTATCCACGGCAGCGGACCCTTCGCTGATACGTGCTGCGCTGGTCCTTACCGTACGGGCCTTTCCACCGATGGTGGTGACCGCACCGGCTGGCCTGCCGGCGTGCGGGTTCGCGATCACTGTGGGACGAGGCGAGGGACACGCGACGTGGTGAACCCCGGGCCATCCACACCGGCAGGCGCGCCTTCCGGCGGCCCCACCCGGATGGCTATCCGGGCCAGCGCCCCGTGCGCGGGTAATGCCGGAGCCCAGCCGCCGCACCAGCGTTCCCGGCGGGGCGCCGCGGGGCGTCATGCCCTCCGCCACCTCGCGCTGCTGATTGGCTATATCGCCGCCGGAGTGGCGGTCACCTGGCCGCTGGCCACCTACCTGCGCGGCCGGCTGCCGGACACTCTCGATCCCGCGAGTTACGTGTGGAGCCTGTGGTGGGTGGCGCACCAGGTGACCCACCTGGGAAACCCGTGGTTCACCCCCCGGCTGGCCGCCCCGGCCGGGGTGCAACTGGGCTACGACACCCTGATGCCTGGCCTGGGCATCATGATGCTCCCGGTCACCCTGCTGGCCGGTCCCGCGGTCAGCTACAACCTGCTGGTCGTGCTGCTGCCCGGCGCGGCGTGCTACGCGCTGTACCGGGTGGCGGCACTGTGGCTGACGTCGCGGGTGGGCGCGGTCGGCGCCGGAGCCCTGTTCGGCCTGTCCACGATGCTGGCCTTCCAGGACTGGTTTCACCTGAACATCGCGGCCGGGACGGTGTTCCTGCCGCTGACGCTGGAGGCGGCGGTCCGGCTGCGGCGGCGCCCCGGTCCTGCCCGGGCCCTGCGGCTCGGGCTGGTGCTCGGCCTCGCCGTGCTGGTCAACCAGGAGTCCGCGATCCTGGCCGCGATCCTGGCCGTCCTCGCGCTGATCCCCCGGGTGACCGCGCAGCCGCCGGTGCAGCGGCTGCGGGACTGCGCTGTCGCGGCACTGACCACGCTGCTGGTGGCCAGCCCGCAGATCGCCGCGATGGCGTGGCAGGCCGACTCGGGCGGGATCGGCTCCCCCGCCGCAGCGCTGCCCACGTGGGACCGGCGGTTCGGGACCGGGCTGCCGGCTTTGTTCTCCCCGTCACCACGGCTGCGCTCATGGGGACTCGGAGCGCTGGCCAGCGGGTTCCACTTCCCGCTGTACGAGGGGGTGCCAACATTCGGGATCACGCTGACCGTGCTGGCGCTGGCCGGCCTGGTGATCTCCTGGCGGCGGCGCACCGCGCGGCTGCTGGGCCTGCTCTGGCTGGGCAGCACGGCGCTGGCGATGGGCCAGTGCTGAAGATCGGCGCCGCCAGTTACCTGCCCGCCGCCATCACCGTGGGCGGGGTCCGGCTGTCCGGCGTCATGCCGTTCACCTGGCTGGTGCACGTGCCCGGCCTGTCCGCGTTCCGTGAGGCCGACCGGTTCACCCTGCTCGCCCTAGTGCCCGCCGCGCTGCTGGGGGGCAGCACGCTGGGCTGGCTCGCCGCCCGCGCCCGGCCCCTGCTGGACCACCCCGTCCAGGCCGCAGCCGGCCTGCCCTGGGTCCGGGCTATGGCGGCCGGCATCCTGCTGCTGATCGCGGTGCTGGGCGCGGCCCTGGAGGCCGGGTGGCCCGGCGGCGGGCCGGTCAACCAGTCCATGCCGGCCTCATTGCCGGCCCTGGACGGCCCGATCGCGGCCGATCATTCCGGCTCGATCGTGGTGGACGTGCCGTTCGGTATCCGGGGCGGCCTGCCCAAGCGCTACGGCGCGGGGTTCGAGCCGGAGGCCCTGGCCCTGGCCAGTTCGGACGGTCACCCCCGGGCCATCTCCTACACCTCGTGGATCCCGGTCCCCACGGTCCGGGCGGTGCGCCGTCACCCGTTCTATGCGCGGCTGGCCGCCGCCCAGAGCGGCCGCCCCAGCGACGCCGGCCAGGCCAGCCTGGCCCGGGCGGACGCACAGCGGATGGACGTGGGCTGGGTCCTGGTCTGGCGCGCCACTGCGGAGGTCCTGCACTACCTGGAGCAGACCGGCTTCCGCTTCACCTACCGGGCCGACGGGGTCGCGGTGTACCGGCCGGGGCCGCAACACGATATGTGAACGTTTGGTTCAGAAGGTGTGACGCTGGGTAACAACGCAACCGTGGACGAGCACGCGGACGATGGTGTGCCAGGGGGTCGCCTCCTGATCATCGGCGGCGGGGAGGACCGGTGCTGCGGCGCTGGTGTCCTGGAGCGGTTCGTCGAGCTGTGCGGGGGCGAGCAGGCCCGGATCACCCTGGTCACCACCGCGACCGGAATGCCCGACGAAGTGCACGCCGAGTACGAGCGGGTGTTCCGCAAGCTGGGCGTCGAGCAGACCAGGGAACTGAGGCTGCGCGGCCGGGCGGACGCCGACTCCGACGCCGCTGCCGCCGTACTCCGTGATTCCACCGGGGTCTTCATCAGCGGTGGCGACCAGTCCCGGATCCTGGCCCTGGTCGGCTCGCAGGCCAACGACATCCTCCGCGAGCAACTCAGCCGCGGCCTGGTCGTCGCCGGGACCAGCGCCGGTGCGACCGCGATGGGGCGGACGATGATCCTCGGCGGGGAGGGGCCGGAGGTCTCGGCGGCCACGGTGCGTACCGGCCCCGGACTCGGGCTGCTGCCCAAGATGCTCATCGACATGCACTTCGCGGAGCGCGGCCGCCTCCCGCGGCTGCTGAGCGCGGTCGCGCTCGACCCGGATCACCTCGGCGTGGGCATCGACGAGAACACCGCGATCCTGGTCGACGGCGACACCTTCGAGGTGCTCGGCACCGGGGTCGCCACGGTGGCCGACGGCGAGCAGTCCACGGTGGTCCACGCGGCCGGTGACTGCGATCCGATCACCCTGTTTGACGTGCGGCTGCACCTGATGCCGGCTGGGTGCGTGTTCGACATCGCGCGCCGGGCGCCGACCATCGGGCCAGCCCACAACCGCTACTGAGCTCCGCCGCTGGCCTGAGGCCAGGCTGCCACGACGCCCCCACCGAGGAACCGACCGAGGGAGCACCCGTGCGCCTCATCGACGTCCACCGCCTGTCCGGGCCGAACATTTACACGTCCCGGCCGGTCGCCGTGGCCCGGCTGGAACTGGATGGGCTGACCGGCCAGGAATCGTCGGACTGCCCTGGCTTCGCCCGCCGCCTGACCGACACGCTGCCCGGGCTGGCCGGGCATCACTGCGCCGCCGGGCGCCCTGGCGGCTTCCTCGACGCGCTGGCCCGCGGGACCTACTTCGGCCATGTGACGGAGCACGTGGCGCTCGAGTTGTCCGCGCTGGCCGGCCGCGAAGTGCACTTCGGCCGCACGGTCTGGGCTGGCGCCGAGGGCCGGTACGACGTCGTCATGGAATGCCCGCGCGACGAGCCGCCCTCCTCCGACGTGCCGCGCGACCTGCTCACGCTGGCCATCTCGGTGGTGACCGAGATCCTGGCCGAGCACGAGACGCCGTTGCGGGACGCCCTGGACGGGGTCACCCGGTCGGTGGCCGCGGCCCAGCCCGGGGTCAGCACCGCGGCCCTGGCCGCAGCAGCCCGGCAGCGCGGTATCCCGGTCCGCCGCACCGGGGCCCTCAGCCTGCTCCGCCTGGGGTACGGCTGCCACCGCCGGCTGCTCTGGGCGGCGCTCACCCAGAAGACCTCGGCGGTGGGCGTCGACATAGCGTCCGACAAGGTGCTGGCCAAGGAGCTGCTGGCCACCGCTGGGGTGCCGGTCCCCGCCGGAGTGGTGGCCCGGTCGGCCGCCGACGCCGCGGTGGCGCTGGACACGCTGCGGGCGCCGCTGGTGATCAAGCCTCGCCACGGCAATCACGGCGCGAACGTCACCGTGGGGGTGACCACCCCGGACCAGGCCGCAGAGGCGTACCAGCGGGCCAGCGCCAGCGACGGTCAGGTCGTTATTGAAGAATATGTCCCGGGCGTGGACTACCGGGTCCTGGTCGTGGATGGCCATGTGGTGGCTGCGGCCCGGCTGCACCCGGCGTCGGTGACCGGCGACGGCCGCCAGGACGTCGAGACCCTGGTCCGGCAGGCCAATAAGGACCCGCGCCGGGGCGAGGGGCACGCGCGGCCGCTGACCCGGATCACGCTGGACGACCACGCCCTGACCCAGCTGGCGGCGCAGGGGCTGGATCCCGGGTCGGTGCCCGGGCCGGGCCAGGTCGTCACGCTGCGCCGCAACGCCAACCTGTCCACGGGCGGCACCAGCACCGACGTGACCGACATGGTCCACCCGGAGGTGGCCGCGATGTGCTGCCGGGCGGCGGCCGCAGCCGCCCTGGACGTGTGCGGCATCGACCTCAGGCTGGCCGACATCGCCGCCTCGCCGGGCCAGCAGACCGGCGCGGTCATCGAGCTCAACGCCTGTCCCGGGCTGCGGATGCACCTCGAGCCCAGCGAGGGCCGCCCACGCGACGTCGCGGGCGCGATCGTGGACCGGCTCTACCCGCCGGGCGCGCCGTCGCGCATCCCCATCGTGTCCGTGACCGGGACCAACGGGAAGACCACAACGGTGCGGATGATCTCCCACATCCTCGGCCAGGCCGGGCTCCGCGTCGGCATGGCCACCACCGACGGGGTGTACTGCGGGGGGCAGCTGATCCACGCCTCCGACGCCTCGGGCCCGCGATCGGCCGAGATGATCCTGGACGACGCCACGGTGGAGGCGGCGGTGCTGGAGACGGCCCGGGGCGGCATCGTCCGGCGCGGGCTCGGGTACGACCACGCCGACGTCGCCGTGGTCACCAACATCACCGCCGATCACCTGGGCTGTGACGGGATCGACGACCTCGATGACCTGACCGACGTCAAGGCCCTGGTGGCCGAGGAGATCGTGCGCGGCGGCACGGTCGTGCTCAACGCCGACGATCCGCGCTCCGCCGGGCTCGCCCAGCGGGCCGCCGTCCAGGAGCGGAACCCGGTGATCCGGTTGTTCAGCCTGTCGGACGCCAGCCCGGTCATCATGGCCCACAGGATCAGCGGCGGGATCGCCTGCCTGCTCCGCGACGGCCAGCTGATCGAGGCCAGGGGCGGGGAGGAGACCGTGCTGCTGCACGCGGACGAGCTGCCGGGCTCGTTCGGCGGCGCGGCCACCCACCTGCTGGCCAATGCGCTAGCCGCGGCGGCTGCCTGCCGGGCGCTCGGGGTGAGCGTCAAGGACATCCGGCGGGGCTTCGCCACGTTCACCCCGGCCGAGGCCAATCCGGGACGCGGCAACGTCTACCAGGTTGGCGGGATCCCCGTGGTCGTGGACTACGGGCACAACCCGGCCGCCCTGGCGTCCATGGGGCGCCTGCTGCACGAGGCCTGGGAGGGCCAGCCCATCGCGGCCATCACCCTGCCTGGCGACCGCCGGGACGACCTGATCGAGGAGAGCGCGGCCACGGTGGCCACCTGGTTCAGCCGGGTGATCATCTACGAGGACCGCGACCTGCGCGGACGCAAGGCGGGCGAGATGACGCGGCTGATCTCCGGCGCCCTGGCCCGGCATCGCCCGGACATCCTCATCCGGCCAGCCGGAGGGCTGGAGGAGGCGGTCCGCAGTGCCCTCGAGCTGGCCTCGCCGGCCGATCCGGTGCTGCTCGCCTACGAGGAACTGGGCCCGGTGCGCGACCTGCTGGACCGCCTGGGTGCGACCGTGTGGCCCGGCCGGACCTCGCCGGACAGGCCGTTATAAGGCCGCGGGGCCCGGTCACGGGTGCAGGCGGTAGACCGCGGCGCCGTCGGCCTGGTAGGCGTAGCGGAAGCCAGCCCCCCGGAGATAGGTGCGCACGGCGGGGCGGCTGTAGCCGGGCCAGTTCCAGACCACCGCCCAGCCGATGTGCATCCGGCGCGCGTCCCGCTGCGCGGCAGCGAGTTCGGCGGGCGTGCTGTGCCCGCCGTATTGCCGGGCCACCAGCTGGGCGTAGAACGGATGCCGGCGGATCCCGTTGATCGTGGGCAGCGGAACCCGGGATATGTAGCCGACCGACCGGGGATGGCCGTCGGCGGTGGCCAGGACCTGCGCTTCGGGGTCGAACCCGGCACCGAAGCCGTAGGTGCCTCCGCGGATGCCGAACGGCACGTCCAGCACTATGGACGCGGAATGATCGGCGGCGATCGGGTGGTCGACCGCGGGCAGCGCGGTGCGCATGGTGCCAATGCCGGCGTTGCCCAGCCAGCCGGCCTCCAGCACGCCGAGCACGAGCACCAGCGCGACGGCCGGGGCGAAGTGATACCGGAGCCAGTCCACCACGGCCCCGGCCAGCAGGGCGGCGGGCAGAAGGCCGAGCATCAGCATGCGGTCCGGTTCGCGGAACCCGGAGAGGCCGGGCAACTTGGCGAACCAGGTGAACGGCATGAGCGCGGACACGCGCCGCCCACCCAGTACCTCGGCCGCCGGGGCGTAGATATGGCTACCGACCCGCAACGCGGGGCCCAGGGCAAGTACGGCGCAGCCCAGCCACAGGAGGGCGAGCAGCCAGGTGCTGGCCCGCCGCCAGCCCACGATCACGCCGAGCACGGCCAGGATGGTGAGCAGCAGGCCGAAGGTTTGGATGCCGTCGTTCGTCGGCCCGCTGTAGATGAACCCGAGGCCCCCCAGCCCGAAGTGGCCTATCTGCGGGGATGGCGCGACCACGTCCGGCAGCCGGGCGGAGTACCTGATGTAGGCCTTGGCCAGGGTGGCGGGCGGCGAGGTGGCCCCGCCGTTTTTTGTCTGCTGGAAGATGGCGGCGAGCTGTGGGCTGGCCAGCACCAGGGTCACCACTGCGGCCAGCCCGGTGGTGCGCAGCTTACCCACGCTGACCGGCCGCCGGAGCAGCCAGGTGGCGAGGGCCAGCACGGTCACGAGGATGACCAGGACGGCCATCTCCTGATCGGTCAGCACCGCCGCGCCGAGCACGACGCCGAGGATGACCGCCTGTCGCCAGCCGGGCCGCCGGGTCAGCCGGACGGCGGCTTCCAGAGCGATCGGGATGAACAGCTCACCGGCGGCCAGGTTGAGGTGGTACCAGGAGCGCCAGACCAGCAGGGAGGACAAGCCGAAGAACGCGCCCGCGGCGATCGCCCCGGGCTGGGAGGGCAGCCACAGCCGGGCCACCCGGTAGGTCGCGTAACACAGCAACCCGGGCATGGCGATCGAGAGCAGGTTGTAGGACACGCTCGGCCCGAAGATCGCGGTGACCGGCGCGAACAGCACACCCGGCAGTGGCAGCAACGCGTGCAGCCCGAGCTGGGTGCCGACCGGGGCGGCGATACCGCGGGTGAACCACGGGTTGCTCAGGTGCTCGATCTGGTGGGCGACCCACCAGAAACCCCACACATAGGAGCCGGCGTCCCGGGTGGCGGGAAGCTTCCCGGACAGGTAAGTGGCCCTCGGCCAGCTGGCCGCGACCCCGGCGGCCAGGTAGCTGGCCAGCACCACCAGGTGAACCAGGACCGGATGCCTCAGCCGGTCACCCGGGCCGGCCTGGCGCGGTGGCCGGGGCACAGTGTCCTCAGCCGGGCTGGCCGGGGCGAGCTGCGCATACCCGCCGGTCTCGGTGGCCTCCCCCCGGTCGAACTCGGGTGCTGGACCGGAGCCAGCGCCGCGCTGACCTGGCTGGCTCCCTCGTTCCATCGCTTCTCCTTGCCTGGCCGCGGCGGTGCTAGAGTCGCCCTTCCTTGACAGCTTGCTCGATCCAGGGGATGACCTCGTCGAGCATCTGGTCGAGAGTGGTAGTGGCCTGATAGCCAAGCAGGCTGGCGGCCTTGGTCACGTCGGGCACGCGCTTCTGCACGTCATACTCGTACGGATCGTCCGAGGTCAGCCGGAGCGGCACGGCCGGGCCCTTGA
Source organism: Streptosporangiaceae bacterium (assembly GCA_036509255.1). Lineage (GTDB taxonomy): Bacteria > Actinomycetota > Actinomycetes > Streptosporangiales > Streptosporangiaceae > RYN-230. The sequence goes on along the minus strand of DATCFY010000044.1, from coordinate 37,399 downwards.
TCTTGCGCCAGATCAGCGCGGCCAGCTCGGCAACCGTGGTGGACTCCGCGGTGGACAGGTTGAAGTCCTCGTTGACCGCGGCCGGGTGCAGGAGCGTGGTCACGATCCCACAGGCCAGGTCACCGCCGTAGGTGTAGTGCCGCACCTGGTTGCCCTGACCCAGGATGTGCAGCGGATCCTGGCCCTTGAGCACCTTCTGCACCAGGTCGGGGACCACGTGGGACATGGCCAGCTGGACGTTGCCGGACAGGACCTCGACCTGGCCGAGTGCGCGGCCCTCGCCGACGCCGACGCAGTTGAACGGGCGGACGATGGTGTACGGGAGCCGGTACTGATCCCATGCGGCGCGCGCGTAATACTCCACGGCCAGCTTCTGGAACCCGTAGGAGGACAGCGGCGGCGGGATCTTTCGCTCGTCCCCTTCGGCCGAGGGCCAGGAGTCGGCGCTCTCGTACACCATGGACGAGCTGACGTAAGTCATCTTCTTCAGCGTGCCCGCCTGATAGGCGGCCAGCGCCGCATCACAGCTCGCCGCCATGATCCGCTCGTTGGTCGCCAGCAGGTCGTAGGCGTAGGCGTGGAAGTAGGAAATCCCCCCGATCATCGCCGCCCCGGCGATGAAATGGTCGCAGCCATCCAACAGCTCCGTCACCAGGCCGACGTCACGCGCGTCACCTTCGACGAACCGATAGTTGGGATGCTCGTCGTAGCTGTGCTTCACTGGACCATACTTCGAGAAATTATCCAGCCCAACCACCGAATGGCCGCCATCCAGCAGCTCTTGCACCACATAGCCGCCGATGAACCCGGCCGAGCCAGTGACCAGAACTTTAACCACGAACTACTCCTCGACTATTGCCTTTGTACGCTGGCTGAGTCTTTCCAAAGTGAGTTTCGGCCCAAAAGCGAATCGGTACCAGTGCAGGTAGCTTGGCAGCCAGCGGACCAGCTCGAACCGGGAGTCGCCGAGCGAGCGATCCAGCCAGATGGTCGGGATCTCGGCCACGGGCAGGCGCAGCCGGGTGGCCTTGATGGTCAGCTCCAGGCCAATTTCGAACCCGGAGCGGGAGTCGATGCCGACCTGGCGCACAAACTCGGTGGAGTAGGCCTTGAAGCTGTTGGTCGCGTCCCGGGTACCCACCCGGCCCAGCACGTGCAGCGACTTGCCGGCCGTGCGGGACAGGGCCCGCTTCAGCCGCGGCCCGCCCACCTGCTGACCGCCCGGCATGTAGCGCGACGCGGCCGCCACCACCACCCCGCGCTCTACCAGCCGGGCCAGCTCGTCGATCTGCATCGGGTCGTCGCTGCCGTCGGCCATGGTGACCACGGTCACCGGGGACCGCGCCTCGTCGAACCCGAAGCGGATCGCGTTGGCCGGGCCGCGCCCATAGACGTTCAGCACGCCGCGCACCCGTGAGTCGGCCCGGCTCGCCTTCTCGATATAGGGCACGGTGGTGTCCTCGGCCATGTCGTAGACGACCAGCACCTCGCACGGCAAGGTCACCGCGCGCAGGATCCGGTCGAGGCAGGGCATGATGGCCTCGCCTTCGTTGTAAACCGGGATGACCACCGTCACATCGGGTTTCATGGCTGGTCTCCGCTCATATCCGGGTCCCCCGGCCCGTTATCCCCCAGATGTCAGCCACCGGCTTCTCGGTGACCAGATCGCGGTACTCCGGATGTGGCGCCGCGATCACCAGCAGGTCGGCCAGGCGCAGTACCTCGTCCAGCGGCGTGAACCGCTCGTCAACGATGTACGGGTCCGAGCACAGCGTCTCGTTCGCCTTGAGCAGCAGGATCTTCCGCAGCTTGTAGGACAGGCTCTCACGCGGATCATCGCTCCCCGCCTTGAACGCCATGCCCAGCACCCCGACCGTCAGCGACGGCAGATCGAACCGTTCCTCGAGCCGGGACACGATATACAGCGGCAGGCCCTCATTGATGAGCATCGCCGAATGCCCGAGCACGAACTTGTTCTGGTTGAACGCGGCCAGCTGCATGGTGTCCTTCAGCAGGCAGGGGCCGGCCGCGAACCCCGCCCCCGGCATATCCGCGGCCCGCGGATAGTCCTGCCGGATGGCCCGGCGAATCCGCTCGAAGTCCAGGTTGTAGTCGTTGGACATCATCCAGAACTGATTCGCAGTGGCAAATTTTATGTAGCGCCACGTGTTCGTGAACAGTTTCGCCAGCTCTGCCTCTTCAGGCTCAAGCCGGATGATCTCATCTGTAAGCGTCCGGAAGAATTTTTCCGCCCGGTCGCCGGCCCGGCCTGTCCGGGCCCCCACGATCTGCGGCAGATCGAACAGCTCGGTCATGGCGTGGCCCTCAGCGATCCGCTCCGGGCAGAACGCCACATCGACCTGCAGGCCACGCTTGCTCAGCATCCGCTCAGTCAGCGCCGTCACGGTGGGATGGACGGTGCTGCGCAAGATCACCAGCTGGCCGTCCACCATATGGTCAGAACACAGATCCAGCGCGGCGGGTACCGCGGCCAGATCGGGGTTGAGGTGCTCGTCGACCGGAGTGCCGACGACGACGACCAGCACCGCAGCCGTGCCGACCACGGCCGGATCAGTGGTCGCCACCAGGCTGCCGTCGGCGACCGCGGCCCGCAGCGGTTCGTCTGCCCCGTCCTCCGCGAACGGCATCCGGCCCTGGTTCACCATGGCCACCGTGGCGGCGTTGAGGTCATAGAGCCGGACCGATTGCCCTCGCGACGCCAGCGCCACCCCGAACGGGAGCCCGACCCGACCACATCCGCCGATGATCACCACATCAGCGGCAAACGCAGGAGACCCCGTACGCCCGGCAACCATGTTTCCTCGCTTGCTTCCTCGTTGAGGGATACGGCGATCAGCCCGCTCCCGGCGGACGCCACAATTCGCCCCGAACCCAGACAGGAGTGGAGCAAGTCGTCACCTTACCGGATTTTGTCCTCCGCTTCCGACTGCCGCATAAGGTCCATGAGGGTGCGAATAGTGTGACGTGGGACGAACGGAGGTAGGGGTGGGCCTCATCTCCTCGGCAGCCGGCCACGCCCGGCCGGCCAGCCGGCTGCGGCCGGCCCCCGGATCCGAGATGAGCTGGCTGGTTTTGGGCTGTTATCTGCTAGCCGCGTTCGGACTGACCTGGCGATTGTGGGCCGATCCGGGCTCGCGAACGCAGGTTGGCGACATCACTGACGTTAACCTATTCGCCTGGTTTATGCGCTACTCAGCGTTGTCGGTGGCACACGGGAGCCTGCCGGCTCTCGTGACCACGGCGATGAACGCGCCGCATGGCATCAACCTGATGTGGAATACCTCGCTGCTGCTGCCGGGTGTGCTGCTGACTCCACTGACGCTGCTGGCTGGCCCGCAGACCAGCCTGACCCTGCTGCTCACGCTGGGCTTCGCGGGATCGGCGGCCGCGCTGTACGGGGTGCTGCGGCGCTGGGGAGTGCGGATTGGCCCGGCGGCGCTGGGCGGGGCGGTCTACGGCTTTTCCCCGGCGATGCTGGCCTCTTCGGTCGGCCATTACCATCTCGAGTTCGCCGTCCTGCCGCCACTGATGATCGACGCCGGGCTGCGTATCGTCACCGGCCGCGGTCAACCCGTCAGGACTGGCATCTGGCTAGGGCTGCTGGTCGCCGCGCAGTTCTTCATCGGGGAGGAACTGCTGGTCGACACCATCTTCGCGGCCGGTGTGGTGCTCATCGTGATGGCCGTTATGGCCCCGCACGCCGTGGCCGGACGAGTGAGGCAGAGTGCGACCGGCCTGGTGATCGCGGCTGTGATCTCGGTAGCGATCTGCGGATACGCACTCTGGGTGCAGTTCCACGGCCCACTGGCCGAGCACGGCAGCCCGTGGAACGGGAACCACTACCGGAACCGGGCCGCTTCGTTCGTGACCCCGGCTGCAAACCTGTTGCTGCACACCTCTTCCCAGGCTGCCTCCCTCAGCCGCCACCCAGGCCGGCTAGCCGAATACGTCGCCTACCTTGGCTACCCACTGCTCGTGCTGCTGATCATCGCGACGGCCATGTACTGGCGCGACATGCGGATCCGCGTCGCCGCGCTGGCCTGCGCGGTGCTGGAGATCTTGTCTCTCGGGGACAGGCAGGTGGTCCGCGGGATCACCGTCCCCCACGTCCTGCTGCCCTGGCACTGGTTGGGCCACCTGCCGGTGCTCAGCCAGATGCTGCCGGACCGGCTGTCCCTCCTGGCCGACGGACTGGCCGCCGTGGTGCTGGCGGTCTCACTCGACCTGGCCCTTTCCGTGGCGGACCAGCCGTGGTGGCGGCGCCAGGGCATCCCCGTGACGCTCGCGGCGCTCGCGGTGGTGCCGCTGATCCCACTGCCCATACACACCGCCCAGGCCGCCGCGGTCCCGGCCGGATACCGGTCGGCTTTCACCCGGCTCGCGCTACCGCGGGACGCGCGGGTCCTGGTCGTGCCCGTGCCGTACGGATCGGTCTGGCAGCCGCTGCGCTGGTATGCGGAGACGGGGTACCCGGGCTCGATGAACGGTGGCTACTTCCTCGGGCCAAACCGGCAAGGCCAGGCCGAGACCTACGGCGGCCATGAGGTCCGGGCTGTCGCGCGATCGGTGGATACATTGTGGGAGCCTTCTCTCGGCTATAAACCCCCCACGGCCGTCCAGATGCGCCGGTACCTCGCCGGCTGGCGCCCTGCCGCCGTGGTCGCAGTGACCTGGCGCAGTTCCCGTCTGGGGCAGTTCCTCACCAGAATTCTCGGGCCGCCCAGCTTCACGTCAGGGCGGGTCGTCGTATGGCGGCGTTAGCCTACTCTGGGAGATGCTTTCCCTGTGCTTTGCCTAGCTCGCCAAGGTTCGGGGCATATTCGGTATATAGTCCGTTGACCAATTCGCGACAACAGGATGGCGCCGCAGTGAAGCTATCGATCCTGATGCCGGTCTACAACGAGGCGGAGACGGTCCAAAACGCCATCAAGCGCCTGCTAGACGTCGAGTTCCCCTGCGCGGTCGAGGTCGTGATAGTTGACGACGCCAGCACGGACGGGACATCCGGGATCATCGACGCCGTTGATGACGACCGCCTGATTAAGCTCCGGCACACGGTGAACCAGGGCAAGGGGGCCGCGGTGCGAACGGCGGCCGCGGCCGCGACCGGCGACTACATCCAGCCTTTCGACGCTGACCTGGAGTACCAGCCGGAAGACATCGTGGAACTGCTCAAGCCGGTGCTCCGCGGCGAGGCCACGGTGGTCTTCGGGAGCCGGACGTTCGGCAGCCACTCGGCCTACTCATTCTGGTACGTCATGGGCAATAAGGGCGTCACGACCGTCGCCAACGTCCTGTTCAACGCCTACATCGCTGACCTGGAGACCTGCTTCAAGCTGATGCCGCTCGACCTGTACCGCAGCCTGGACATCACCTCCAACGGGTTCGGCATGGAAGCGGAGATCACCGGCAAGCTCCTCGCCCGCCAGATCCGGCCGTTCGAGGTCCCCATCACCTACCGTGCGCGCAGCCGCGAGGAAGGCAAGAAGATCACCTGGAAAGACGGGGTCCAGGCGGTCTGGCTGCTGACCCGCATCCGGATGACGTCCAAGCGGGCCCAGCGCCACGGTCTTTAGAGCAGCAGGTCCACCGCGACCTGGTGGCCCTCACCAGGCGGGCGGATCCGGTCCGGGCGGCGGAGGGTGCTACTGCGCCGGCGGAAGCTTGACGCCGGCGTGGGCCCACGGGCGGGTGAAGCCGACCACGGTGCCGTCGCCTGCCGCCGAGGCGGACGTGCCGTAGGCGGAGATCCGGATGGGGAAGCCGGTGGCGTAAGCCTCGAGCATCATGCCCTTGCCGATGACCAGCCCGACGTGCCCCGGGGCTGTCGCCGTGCCGTCCGAGCCCGCGAAGAACACCAGATCGCCGGGCCGCACCTGGCTGGCCGGGATCTTCGGCCCCCAGGCCCACTGCTGCTGCGAGGTCCGCGGGATGCTGATGCCCGCCGCCCGGTAGGCCATCATCACCAGCCCGGAGCAGTCGAACGCGTCGGGGCCGGTGCCTCCCCACAGGTATGGCTTGCCCAGCTGCTCCCGCGCGTACCCGATCGCGGTGGCCACCACCTGATTCGGCACCGCGGTCGTCTGCGCGCTGGTCAGGCACTCCGGGGCACTCACCGTGGTCGTGTTGCTCTCGGTGTAGCCACCCCGGCTGTAGAGGCCCGCCCAGTACAGGACCGTCTGCACGTAGGACTGGAGGTGGTTGTAGGCGAAGATGGCCCCGCTGACGTTGTTCTGCACGCCGTGGGCGAGCAGGTACTTGGCTGCGCCCGCGATGGCGTCCGCGGGCTCATAGACGCTGGCCACGCCGTCGCCGTTGCCGTCGGTGGCCACCCCGCTGACCACCTCGGATGCCGCGTGCACGGGCGCACCGCCCCAGGTGTCGGTGGAGGCGCCACCGATGCCGATCTGCATCGGCCCGGCGGCTCCGAACCCGTTCTGCCCGGAGTGCACGCCCGGGAGGTTGGACTGGCCGTCGTCGGACTCCACTTTGCCGATCCCGGCCAGGATCACCCAGGGCACCCCGTACTGCTGCCCGGTCTTCTTGAACAGCGCCAGATAGTCAGCCGGGATGGAGTTACGGGCCGCCGTGGTCACCACCGGCTGGGTGGCCGCCCCGGTACCCGAAGACGGACACCCAACTCCCGCTGCGAAGAGCATGCTGGCCCCGCCGACCATCGCCATCGGGATGACGGCCACGGCCGTAACCAGCAGCGCAGCCACCCCGATCGCCACCAGCACGGCGAGCCGGCCAGCGCTGAAGCCGAAGCGCCAGCTCACGTATTCCCTGCCGAGGCCAGCTCGATGTCGTTGACCAGCCAGCTCTCTCCGCTGCCCGTCAGGGTGATCGCGTACTGCCCGTCGCTATGGCTCTTTCCCTGCTTGGTGTGCATCGTCTGGACGATGGTCACCACGAAGGTCAGGCTGCCGGAGCCGAAGGTCCGGATCGAGTTGATCACCGTCCGGGCGGACGACACCTGCTGCCGCTGGGCACGCTGGCTGGCCACGCCGGGTGTGCTGTAGGCACGCGCCAGCGTGCTGCTGAGCTCACTGGTGGCCAGGCCGCGCATGCTGGCCAGGTAATCGGACGAACTCTCCCGGTAGGAGAACGTGTCGTATGCCGTCCCGAACGCCACCGTGACGCTGGCCGCCTTGGCCAGGTCGGCCTGGCTGAACGGGAGCCACTGGTAGATGTCCGGTGCCGACCCGCTCGGGACGGGCGACGCCGGGGTGGCAGGGGCGGTGGAGGCCACGGGGGCGGCGGGGGACGTTGCTGCACCGCCCGCCGACGCTGTGGGTGTGGGTGTGGGCGAGGCTGGTGGCTGCCCCTGGCCCAGCGCCGAGCGCACACCCGGAATAAGCAGGTATGCCCCCATGCCGCCAAGCACGACGACAATGCCGAAGAAGGCCAGCACCCGCTGGGCCGGGCTCAGGTCCATGTCAGTCCGCTACTTCTTCCGGCGCACCGGACGCAGCCAGAAGGGACCCGGCGGGCTGGAGTCCCCAGCGGGGCCGGCCTGGCCACCCCCAGCCTGGCCGCCTCCGGACGGCGGCGCGGCGGATGGGCCCGCACCGCCAGCAGGCCGGGCGGAACCGCCGCCAGAGCCACCGCCGGAGCTGCTGTCCCTGCCCCGCAGCGGCGGCGCGGCGTTCCGGGACGGCCCGCGACCCGGGCTCGCGCTAGGGGTTGGACCGGCACTGCGGGACACGCCGCCCCAGAAACCGGAGCCGCCACCCTGGCTGCTGCCCCGGGTCGGCGCGCCGCTGCGAGAGGGAGCACCGCCTCGTGGCGAGGTCGCACCAAACGTGGACGGGGCGGAGCCGGAGGCCGGCCTGTCGCTGCCCGCAGATGGCGGGGGTGCCGCGGCGGGGGGGCGCGGCGCGGCGCCCGGCCAGCGCTGCCGGGCCGCTCCCGGGCGCGCCACGGCGGACCCGGAACCGGGCGGCGCGCTCGCGGGTGCCGCGGGCGCCCGGCTGGCCGGAGCCCGGCCCGCTGGCGCACCGCCCGAAGGCGCACCGGCGGCCCGTTGGCCACTGGCCGCGTCTGGGCGGGCCCGGCCTGCCGCTGCGTCGGTCGCGCCGGAGCGGGCCCAGCCTGACGGTGAGCGTTGCTGGCCGCCGCCATCGCGGTCCGGCAGGTCCAGTGGCGGCGCCGCACGCGGGCTGCCCTCGGCGTCTGCCGCGGCCCGGCCCCGGCCGCGGGCGGACAGCCCGCCCTGGCCCGATCCGCCCTGGCGGCCCTCATCGGACGAATCGCCGGGGGCGCCGGCCTGATCTGCCCTCTCCTCGCTGCCCACCGTCGCCCCGGAGGCCGCCGCAGCCCCTGCGGCCGCGGTGCCCGCACCACCGGCCGCCGCGACCTGCCCGGCCATGCTGGCGGCCTGCGCCGGGTTACGCCTGGCCCACCGGGCGGCCCGGTACGCGGAGACGCCGGGGACACCCACGGTGGCGGCGTCCAGCGTGTTCCGCCGCGCCGTGCTGCCCGCCTGGGCCAGCCCGGCCTCGGCCCGGTCTCGCGAGCCGACCATGCCGTAACCCACCGCCGAGAACAGGTGCACGAACGGCTTCCTGTAGATGAACACCGCGACGGTGACCAGGGCGATCATCAGGATTTTCAGCGCCCAGGGCAGTACTGCGTCGCTGGTGCCCATGATCAGGGAGTAGGCGTACAGCAGGATGCTGAGCACCACGGCCACCGCCGCCTGTTTGAGCAGCACACCGACGAGCATCTCCAGCCAGCGCAGCGCTACCACCCGGCCGAACCCGGGATGGGTGCCGACGATGAGGAAGAACGGCCCGGCCACGAGCAGCAGCAGGAACCCGAGTTTCAGGATGATCAGCGTGATCGCGATCAATAGCACCAGGACGCCCGCGACCAGGGCCGCGAACAGTGCCGCGAACGCGATCTCCAGCCGGGTGGGGTACTGGTTCCCCTGGAACAGCGAATAGACGTCGGGATCGTTCTGCTTGATCGCCTGGGCGATGCCTGCGTAGGCATCTTCCTTGGCCTGGATCAGGGACGGCGTGGGGTTTTCGTTGGTGGCGATGGCCTGGGCCCACAGCAGCTGGCGGCCATACTGGTTGACTACCGTGGGCTTCGCGCCCTTGGCGGTGGTGTAGACGGTGGTGCCGAACTCGCCGTCCAGCCACGGCTTGCAGACCAGCACCGTCCACAGCTCGTTAGCGTTCTGGTCTACGATGCCTGACCCGCCGGTGAAGTTGTAGTTGGCCGCTGCCACCTGCGGGTCGTGGCCCTGAACCGGGACGCAGTTGCTCGCGGCCGGGGCGGGCAGCCCGGCGAACGCGACGTTCAGGGTCTGGGTGATCCCGTTAGACACGGTCTTGCCCAGGCCGGTGAAGTCGGCGGGCCGGCCGATGAGCCAGATGGCCGCCGCGCACGCGACGACCATCCAGATGGTGCCTTCGATCGTCCGGGTGGCACGTTTGCGGATCAGCCCCTGCCAGGCCAGCCAGATCGCGCCGAGGATGACCACCGGGGCCAGGAACGGGAAGTAGATCGCGTTGCCCAGGCTGGTGATCAGCCGGTCCACCGCGGTGGTCAGCCAGGACAGGATGCCCTCGCCGGCCGCCGACTGGTACACGGTGATCGTCACCCGGTCCAGCGCCTTCGAGGCGTCGAACACCATCCCCGCGACGCTGTTCCCGATCAGCGAGGTCATGTCCGAGCACTGCATGTCGTAGGCCGCCCAGGACTGACCCGCCATGCCGTAGCTCTCGTAGAGGGTGGCAGGCGGCTTCCCGCCGGTGGCGGGCGGCTGGATCATGGAATCTATGCCGCCGGCGGCCGGCTCCGGCGCAGGCACAGACGGCTGGCAGATGTTGTTGAGGTCGCCTATTAAACCGCTGGATCCCGCGTTGCAGAAGCCGAGCAGGCCGCCGATGTCGCCGATCCCGGCGACCGAGCAGATGCCCGTCGAGGCGGTCCGGTCAGCCGACGTGGTGGCCGCCGCCGGCCGGGCGCCCGCGGCGTGCTGGGCCGTCATCGCGTGCTGGGCTGTCGCGGCAGGCGTCGCGGACGCACCGACCGCAGCCTGAGCGATCGCCGGCGACGCGAGCAGGGCCGCCCCGGTCACGGCGATGATGACACCGGACACGGCGAGAGTTCTGCGGACTACCTTGGCGGCCCGTCGGACGACTGTGGCCATGGTGGGCTCCTGAAGCCTGGGGGGAGAGGCTGGTCGGGGCATGAAGTGATCGCCGGTTACCTTGCGGGCTCACCCGGCGGCGCCGCGCCGAGCAGTCCGGCGCCATGGGCAGGGTCGCCTTCCGGTGACACGGGTTCCTCGGCAGGGCGGGCCCTGGTGGGGTTGGTGTCGAGCCACTGCCGCAAGTCATCGGAGATCAGGTCGATGCCAATCCGGCCAGCCCGTCCCTCCAGATCACGGAAAATGCATTCACCGTTGCCGAGCCCCCGCAGCACGGCCTTGTGTTCCTCTGACGGTTCCACCCCGAGCAGCGCCATCACGTTGGTCACTTCGACCCGCTCCGAGGAACGGAACGCGAACACCCCGGAGATACAGTTCGTGACCTGCTCACTCAACAGGTCCCCCGCGTTCTGTGAGACCAGGATCAGGGCCGTGTTCCGGGAACGCCCCATCCGGGACACCTCGGGCACCAGCTTGGCCCCCTGCGGCGTCGCCGTGATCGCCCACGCTTCGTCAAGGAAGATCGCCTTGGGGAGCCGGCGATCAATTCCGTTGAGGAGCCTTCTGGCGAATTGGGACACGAGGTACAGCAACGCGACGGACAGGCGCTGCTCGTAGGAATAGTCTTCCCGGCCGGCCGCGGTGTCGGGCAGTGTCAGGCCAGCCAGCGTGAACACCGTCGTCCAGCCGGCCGTGTCGATCTGCTGACCACCCGACGGCGCGAAGCAGAGCCGGGCCAGGCGCATCTCCGACATCGACCGGAGCACCGCGCCCAGGTTCTTCGACGCTGGGTCCGAGGACTCCTCCAGATGCCGGATGACCTTTCCCAGGCTCGGCCGCTCCCGGCTGGCCACGCTGGCCACCGCCTGGATCATCGCGCTCTCCCGCTCCTCGCTCATCCGCGGCAGCAGCAGGCGCAGGGTCTCGGTGGCCATGGTCCGCTTCTCGGCCAGATCGTCGCCGAACGAGAACGGGTCGAGCAGGCCCGGGGCGGCGGCTCCCAGGGGCAGCACCCGCGCTTTGCGGCCGCGATCGGCGAGCAGCTGGACCAGCGGTTCCGCGTCTCCCTTGGGATCGATCACCGCGACGGTCACCCCGCGCAGCGCCAACTGCAGAATAAGCAGCAACGCTAGTGTCGTCTTCCCCCCGCCGGGCTCACCTGTGATGGCGATGGCGGTGGGCCGGTTCAGCGCCGCGGCTAGCAGCGGATCGAAATGAACCACGGCGCGGGCCCGGCCGAGGGTCTCCCCGATATACGGGCCGACCCAGCCCTGCCCGCTGCTGGGCCGGTCACCCAGGTCCACCGTGGCGGTCGGGACCCCGCCAGCGATCGTGTACAGCGGCTGGCGCTGGACGTAAGAACTCAGCCGGACCCGGTCCCCGGGCAGCGACTCGCGGAGCAGGGAGAACTGGTCACCAGTGGAGTTGACCACGTCGATGCCCATGTCGCGGTAGTGCTCGATGACCGCCTCCACCCGGCGCTGGCACAGTTCCCGGGTCGGCGCGGACACCACGAGCCGGTGCCAGCCGTACACGAAGGGCAGGCGTTCCTTGGTGATGCCGTGCTCCAGCATCCGGGCCGAGGCGATCTGCTCGGCCAGGGCGAGCGGCGCGTCCACCCCGGCCTCCCGGATGTGGGCGTCCATGTCCCGGGCGTGCGCGAGCCGGCGGCCGACGTCCTTGCTGGCTTTGGCCGGCGGGATCAGTCGCATCCGGGAGCTGATCTCCACCGGGAACGGCAGCGAGTCCGCGAAGTGCAGCCACGGCTCCCCATCCGGGAACGACATCACGTCGGGGAACCGGGAGAAGGACAGGAACGCCTCGAACGACTCCCCCTCCGCGTGCTCCAGATGGAGCAGCGTGCGCCCGTTATGCACCTGGCCTTCGTAGAGGGATTCGATCTCCCCGGCGCCCCACCGGCGGCGGCGGACCGCGGACGGGCGCGGGTCACCAGCGGTACCCATCAGCGTGTGCCGGATCAGCCAGGCGATCTCGTCGCTGGTGGCGTGCTGCGCCGAGAGGGCGCTGGCCCCCAGGGCCCGGCCCAGTCGCTCGGCGTGCTCGGTCCAGCGGGTGATCTCGGCGGTCCCGATCGCCTCGTCGTCGAGGCCCATCGCCTGCTCGCCTGTCCGGTACGCGCTGAGGAACTGAGTGAGCGCCCCGCCGCCTAGCTGTGCGCGCATGCCGCGCTGCCCCAGCCGGACGCCCAGGTAGACCTCCTTGGCCCAGAAATCCTTCGCCCACACGTGGCGGTACATCTCATCCAGGTAATTCCGCCAGCCGGGTCCCCCGTCCGACGTGGCATCCAGCTGGGCCGCCCACTCCGCCGCGGGGTAGGAACGGTGCACGATGCGCAGGTGGATTTCGGCGTCCGGCATCCTGATCGCGGCCAGTGCCACCGTGATGTTGGTGGCCAGGGCCTCACGGTCCTGCGGTGTGGTGAACTCGTAGGGCTGGGTCGGCAGCCGGTAGTACGCCCAGGCGTGCGTCTCGGTGAGCAGGATGCGGTCATCGAAGTAGCGCATCGACAGGCGCGACCGTCCTCCCGTCCGGCCGCTCACCGGGAAACCCATCGCTGCGGCGTGCCATCGGGTGGCAAAGGGGCACCGGGCGGGGCAGCCCGGCTGCCCCCGACCGCGAGCGCCGAGACCAGCACCCCGGCGAGGGCCGTGTAGGCGAGCTGGACCTGGGGGCGGAGCTGGGCGAACCGGGATTCCGCGTCGGCGGTGGCGGCGTCGCTGATCCCCTGCTCGGTAGGCGGAGCCCCCAGATGATCATCCCAGGGCACCCGCACGATGGCCCGGCAACGGCCACGGACGACGAGTTCGGCCTGCTCGACATGGGACATGCTGCGCTTGCTCACTCCGTTGATGACCGTGATCGCCCCGGTGCACAGTTCTTCGTAGCCGTGCCCGTCCAGCCATTCCATCGTCATCGCGACCGCCCGGGCCGCGTCGGCGCTAGCGGGGGCGACCAGGACAAGCTGGTCGGCGGCGGATAGGACACGGGCTACCGCTGACGCACCGGGGTCCGTCAGGGTCAGCGGGTAGCGGGACGTCAGGATCTCGAGCACCCGGGCGTATTCCTCATCGGCGAGCGCCGACCCGCCGTCGGGAGTCGAGTCGTGTGCGATGAGATCCAGGCGCCCCCGGCCACGCTGGCCCGGCACGGTCGGCGTAGGCCCGGCCAGCAGGCCGCGCGCGCTGGCCGCCGGGGAGGTGCGGGCCATGTCGGTGAGAGAGGTCTGCCCCGGGTTGAGGTCGAGCGCCGCGACCGGCTCCCCGCGGAGGCTGGCCAGCACGTCGGCGAGCATCAGCGTGGTGACCGTCTGGCCGGCGCCGACCGTGCAGCCCAGTACCACGATCAGCCGGGGGCTGTGGACCGGCAGCAGGACCCGGGCCCGGTCGCGCCGCTCCATGTCCGGGCGCCCGGGCCCGTGACCGCCGGGGACGACCCTGACGTGCTCCCGCCAGTTGCTGCCGGCGCGGTGCTGGCCTGGGCCGCTCAGGGCCCGCTCCACCATGGTCGGCCGGGTACTGGAGCCGCCCCGGACCACGACGATTGGTGGCGCCCAGGGGCTGGGCGACGGGGCGGGTGGGCCGGCGGCAGGATCTGCGGCCTCATCCGGGGGGTCCTGGTCCGGCGCCTCGTCGTCCCGCAAGCCCTCGCTTCGAGGGCTTTCGTCAGGTGCGTCCAGGGCGTCTGGCGTGGGGAGGTCTTCAGGTCCGGCCAGGTCGTCTGCCGTGACTGGCGGGTCAGTCTCGGCAGGCGTGCCCGACTCGTCCAGGGCGTCGGGCTCGGCCACGTCCGGCTCGGCCAATTCAGGCTCGGCCACGCCAGGTGCAGCCATCTCGGCCGGGTCCGCCTCCGCCGCTGTGGCCCCGGCGCCCATCTCAGGCTCAGCCGCCTCAGCGGCAGCCACGTCAGGTTCGGCCGAGTCCGGGGGTACTTCGTGCTGAGCCACCTCGGGCTCGGCCGTCTGCTCCTCGACCACTTCTGGCTCGGCCGCCTGGTCCTCGACCGCCTCAGGCCCAGCTACCTGGAACCCAGCTGCCTCGGAAACGGCTGCGGGCACGGCTGTCTCGTCCGGGACCGACCCGGGCGGGCTAGGACGATCGCCGTCCGGCTCCTGCAGGGCCGGGCTGTCCCGGATCGGCTCGGGGCGGGGAGCACCGATGTAGAACCCAGCCGGCCCGGCGGACGGGACGGCCGGCTCTGGCGGGGCCGCCTGTGCTGGCACGCTCACGGCCGGCCCGGCGGGAGGGGCGGGCCTTTCCGTGTCCGGCGGGGCGAGCGAATCGGCTCTGCCCACGAGGGGAGTTCCATCTGCCTCGACCGGGTCTGCCTCGACCGGGTCTCCCTCGACCAGGACGGGATCTCCCGCAGCAGCGACTCGATCTGCTGCCGCCGGCACCGCCGGGCCGGTGGGCCAGCCCAGGTTCCCGGAAACCGGAGCGGTGGAATCTGGAGAGGTCCAGGCGGGCCGGAGCGGGGCCGCAGGCAAATGCGGGTCCTTCACCGGCCACGCTGCGGCAGACGGCCAGCCGACCGCCGTCCCGCCGGGACGAGCGTGCCTGGTGACGCCTTCCCCCTCGCCAGCGGGGCGCCCCGGGCCGCTGGCCGGGAGCCCCGGCCTGGCGGCGTGGCGGCCCGCAGGCGCGGCCACGGGGTGCATCGGGGCCTGCCGGTCTTCCTGGGCTACCTCGGCGGCGGCCGTATCCGCTGCCGCGGCCGTTGACGCGTCCGCAGGGGCGGGAACGCTGCCGGACCACGTGGCCAGCCGGGCCGGTTGCTCCGCCGGGCGGCGCAGCCGGCGTGCCGGGGCGGCCCGCGGCACCCGCGCCGGCGGGCCTGACGGGGCGGCCTGCGTGGCGGCGGCTTTGCGTGCTGCCGCCGGCCGCACCCGGGCCGGGCGCCGCGCGACGTCCGGGGCGACGGCGGGCGCCAGGGCCGGGGCCGCGGCTGGCGACCGGGGGCGCTCCTCGTCCCGGCGCCAGACTTTGCCGATCACTACGACGTCGTCCTTCTCGGCCAGCGGAGCCATCCGGCACCAGGTAACTGGCTCCCCCAGATAGCGCACCTGCGAAATGATCAGCTCAGGGAGTCTCTTGCTTTCCAGGACAGGCCGCGTGGCGAGCCAGGTGATCACGCCCGGCGGCAGCACGTACAGCCAGAACAGGCTGTGGTTGAAGGGGAGCCCGAGGATGGTCAGCAGGATCACGTAGGGCACCGTGATCGCCGCGAACACAGCGATCTGGCCAACCGGGACCGGCATCGGCAGCCTGAAGTCATACAGCTTGTAGAGCCGTTTTTCAATGCGCCAGATGCTGGTATAGGTGGGCAAGTCCACCGGGTGCTCTCCTTCCGGCCTGGGCGGAGATCAGTGGACGCCGAGCGCGTTTGCGATGCCCTGGGCGAGCGTCTGCACGATGCTCGGGGTGTAGAAGATCACCGCGATCGCGACGGCGAGCACGAGGAACTGCACAAACCGGATGATTTCCCGAGTGAACAAGAAGAACAGGGCGACGATCCCCACGATCCCAAGGAACAGGGGCCCGAAGAGCCCCTGCAAGTAGTTCACGAGACCCGAGGTGCTGAGCGACGACGGGGCCGCGATGATCAGCGATTGGAACGACATCGATCTACTCCGGGTTATGGGGGGTCACGCCTGGCGGGGCGGAGGCGTGCGGCGTTCGAAGTCCGGTCACGGCGCCCCCGGTGACTCGGATGCTGCGCTGATGTCCCTGACATACCAGGTTCCGTTCTGCTGCACGACGGTAAGCGCATAGCTCATCTGGAGCTGGGCAGCCGACCCGCCCTTGGTGACCTGACCGGTTGAGCTTCTGGGCGGAACGTTCCAGACGACGGTGGCAATGATATGGCGAGTCGCGCCGCCAGCCGGGACGCTGGTGCTGGTGATGGAGTGAAAACTCACCGCGCCGTTTAGCCCCGCCAGTGAGGTGCCGGGAGCCAGGAACCGGCCGAGGGTCACTTGATTTCCACTGGCATACGCCTGGAAGAACGCCGGAAGCTGGTTCGTCAGCACGGCCTGGGTGGCGGAATCAGAACTCGCGGGAGCGGTAGAGGGCAGAGCGGCACGCGCTGGCGCGGGCAGCCAGGCGGGCGCACCGGAAACGACCAGCCCGGCTGAGGATGCGTAGATAGGCACCCCTAGCTGCATCAACTGGCCATTTACCCTGGCCAGCAGCGTCACCACGGCGTGGTGAGCATCCTGCACATCGGTGGCGGCCACCTCTTCGGACTGCAATTGCGACGTTCCCTGGCCATTCCAGCCCAGCTGCGGATCCGACCCGCTAGGCAGGAAGGCGGCGAGCTGAGTAGCACGCTGCGCAGAGTCGCCCGGGTTGTAGCTCAGGTACACCTGGCCGAACTGCACCGCGTATGCGTCGGCCAGCGTGACCGGGAAGGCGGTGGTTGGGACGGCCGACGTACTCGGGGCGGCCTGGACCGGGCGAGACTCGTTCGACACGATCGCGACGACCCCGCGGTACCCGATGAGCAGCAAGACGGCCCAGGCGATGCCACGGAAGAGCCAGACGAGCCAGCGGCCGCCCGCACCGCCCCAGGTTCGCGCCGGGCGCGAACGCCCGGTCTGCTCGCGTCCGGAAAAGTCGGTCCCCGCTTCGTAGTCCAGCCCATGCTCAGCCGAATGCGGACTGCGATCAACGGTTGACCGGCGAACCATCGCACCTCCGCCCGTTCCTGCGCACGCGCAGCAATGAGTTGCGGTGCCTTCCTATGCCGTCTATCGCCCTATTCTGCGCCATAACCTGCCGACCCGGGAGCCCCTTTGCGAGGCCCGGCACCGGATGGACCAGCAATCACACCGCCCATTGGCCAGGCGGGGCGCAACACGATTAGCGACCATGGTGTCTCTGACCTGCGACTACGTCGATACTCAGCTTTGCCGGAAACTCTCTGTTGACCCCTGCCAGCCCGCTCCGCAGCACACGACAAAATCGCTACACCCGATGCCTTACGAGGCATCTTAGCGGGGTCTGGGGGCCCGGGCGAGCACCCAACGCCCGTGTCGCGCAGCCAACTGGACGTCGTGACGCCGCTGCCGTCTGCTGGAGCGATCGACCTGATTGCCGGGCAGCGCGGGAACTTCATCCGCTACTTAGCAACTTCATCCGCTACATAAAAGCAGTCTCGGCCGGCCCTTAGTGCCCGCAAATCAACCGGCTTATCGAGCCTCACAAGCCACGGAATCTCACTGTCCACCCACAAGCTCACTGCCGTACACCTGATTGCCGGGCGGGCGCTTCAGGAATCGCACGCTGAGGTCGGGTTCAGGGTGGTCAATCACTGACCGCGGTGCGCTCCGTCAGGCGGTCCGCGCCAGCATCCGGTGCTCGGTGACTGTGCCTGGCTCGTCCTCCAGTTCGACGTGCTTCACGTCGCCAGGTTCAGACAGGTAGAGGCTGATGGCCTCAGTCAGGGCCTGCCGCAACTCATCCATTTTGCTCCCGGCGGCGAAGCAGCCAGGCAACTCCAGGACTTCGGCCCAGGGCTGCTCGCCGGGCTCGTGGTGGATCCGGACGGTGCTGCTGCCGAAGCCTCTGGGCGGTACGTACCGTAGAAGACGGGTCTGACGTTCAGACGTTGAAGCGGAACTCGACGACGTCGCCGTCGTGCATCACGTAGTCCTTGCCCTCGATCCGCACCTTGCCCACAGATCGGGCGGCCGTCAGCGACCCCGCGGCCACCAGGTCATCGAACGCGACCACTTCCGCCTTGATGAAGCCGCGCTGGAAGTCCGTGTGGATCACGCCCGCTGCTTCCGGGGCCGTTGCGCCGACCGGGATTTCCCAGGCCCGGACCTCTTTCGGCCCCGCGGTCAGGAAGGTCATCAGGCCCAGGGCGCTGAATCCCGCGTGCGCGAGCCGGTTCAGGCCGGGTTCGCCCATCCCGAGTTCGGCCGCCATTTCCGCCGCTTCGTCCTCGGGCAGTTCCGCCAGCTCCGCCTCGGTCTTCACATCCAGGAAGATCACCTCGGCCGGCGCCACCTGCGCGGCCAGCTTGGCCTGCAGTTCCCCGTCGGCCAGTTCAGCCTCATCCATGTTGAACACGTAGACGAAGGGTTTCGCGGTGAGGAGGTGGAGGTCGCGAAGGTCAGCCAGGTCGATGCCGGCCGCGGCCGCCCCTGCGAACAGCGTCGTGCCACCGTCCAGCACCTGCTGGGCGGCAGCGGCCGCGTCAGCTACCCGCTGGCGCTCCGGATTCTTGGCGAACTTCGTTTCCTTAACGAGGCGGGGAACCGCCTTCTCCAGGGTCTGCAGATCGGCCAGGATCAGTTCGGTCGCCACGGTGTCGACGTCGCGCGCGGGTGACACATCGCCATCGACATGACTCACATCCGGATCGGAGAACACCCTGACGACCTGGCAGATCGCGTCGGTCTCGCGGATGTGCGCGAGGAACTGGTTGCCCAGCCCCTGGCCCTGTGACGCCCCGCGCACCAGCCCGGCGATATCCACGAACCGCGCGGTGGCGGGCACGATCGGGGCCGAATCGTACAGCCCGGAGAGGACCGCGAGCCGGGGATCAGGGATGCCGACGATGCCCACGTTCGGCTCGATAGTCGCGAAAGGGTAGTTGGAGGCCAGTGCGTCGGCTCTCGTCAACGCGTTGAACAGGGTGGACTTGCCGACGTTGGGCAGGCCGACGATACCGATCGAGAGACTCACCTGCGCGAGTCTAGAGCGGTTCACGGGGTGGACCCGCCGGGCGCGGCCCGGGCCGGCTGCCCGGACGAGCGTGTCGGACAGGAAAGTGTCAGTGACCGCTGCCACCATGACGGACCATGGACGTCTTCTGGATGTTCGCCCTACTCGTGGTGGGTGCCGTGGTCGGTGCTGCCCTCGGTTACCTGTATGCCCGCGGCCGCCTGGCCACGATGACCGCCGACCTCACCGGGCAGGCCCGCGCGGCCGAGGAGCGGGCGCGGGCCGCCCAGGACCGCGCGGCCATCCTGGAGCGAGCCGCCCAGGAACGGGCCGCACTGATCGACGGGCAGCTGGCTGAACGCTTCCAGGCCATGTCAGCCCAGGCGCTCGACCGCAGCGCCACGATGTTCCTGGAGATCGCCGAGGGCCGGCTCAGCGCGGCCAACGCGAAGGCCGCAGGCGAGCTGGAGACCCGCCGGGCCGCCGTCGAGCACCTGGTCCAGCCCTTGCGGGAGACGCTGGCCAAGGTGGAGGCCCAACTGCGGGAGACCGAGGAAGCTCGGCACCTGTCTCATGCGGCCCTGACCGAGCAGATGAAGATCACCCGGCAGAGTTCCGACGATCTGCGCACTCAGACCCAGGCCCTGGTGACCGCCCTGCGGCGCCCGGAGGCCCGCGGCCGGTGGGGCGAGATGCAGCTGCGCCGGGTGGTGGAACTGTCCGGGATGGCCCCGCGGTGCGACTTCGACGAGCAGGTCAGCGTCCACTCTGCCGAGGGCACATTCCGCCCCGACATGGTGGTGCGGCTGGCTGGCGGCAAGAACATCGTGGTCGACTCGAAGGTCTCACTCGCCGCGTACCTGGAAGCGGCGGAGACCTCGGACGAGGCAGTCCGCGCGGCGCGGCTGGATGCCCACGCCCGGCACCTGCGGGAGCACGTGGACAGGCTCGCGGCGAAGTCGTACTGGACCATGCTCAGCCCGGCGCCGGAGTTCGTCGTGCTGTTCATTCCCGGTGAGGCGTTCCTGGCCCCGGCGCTGGAACATGATCCGGCGCTGCTGGAGCACGCGATGACCCGCAAGGTACACATTGCCACGCCCACCACGCTGGTCACGATGCTGCGGACCGCGCAGTACGCGTGGCAGCAGGACGCCCTGGCCGAGAACGCCCGGACCGCGTTTGACCTTGGCCGTGAGCTCTACGAGCGGATCTCCGGCCTGGGGCGGCATGTGGACCGCCTGGGTCGTGCGCTCACCTCCGCGGTCACCACGTATAACCAGACCGTCGGCTCACTGGAGAGCCGGGTCCTGGTCAGCGCCCGCAAACTGAACCAGCTTGGCGTGGTGGACGGGGACCTGGAGACTCCCGCCCTCATCGAGGAGGCCACCAGGACGCTGGCCGCCCCCGAACTGGCCGCCGTGGAACTGGCCGCCCCGGAACTGGCTGCCGGGGAATCGGCCAATCCGGCACTGGCGGCCCCGGAAGTCACTATCCCCCCGCAACCGGACCCTCCAGACGCCGGGCAGATCTGCCCGGAACCCCCCGGGCTCCCCCAGGCAGACCCGGAGGTCCGCCGGGCCGGGGAATCACCGGGCGCCGTGATGGCGATACCGGGCGGCAATGGCGCAGCCAGCTAAGCGGCGTCCGCCCAGGCTCCGCCTGCCGGCCCGGTCCGGCCTTCTGGAGTACGACCGGGTGCTGTTCTTCAGCGACGCCATCTTCGCCATCGCGATCGCCTTGCTAGTGATCGACGTACAGGTCCCCGGGATCAAAGACCCTGCACTTGAACTCAGCCGGCCGCCCGCTGATTGCCCTCAACCTGATCTTCCTGGGCACCATCGCGTTCCTGCCGTACCCCACCTCCCTGCTCGCCGGCTGAGACAGCTCGGATGCGGTTGCGGTGATCTTCTATGCGGTGCGCATCTCCTGCGCCGGGCTAGCTGAGCTGGCCGTCTGGCTTTACGCGAGTCGGGTCAGGGCTCTCCTGGTGCCCGGTACACCTCCTGCGGTGCGCCGCCTTATAGCGCTGCAGGCGCTTCGCATTCCTGGTTTTCCTGCTGTCCATCCCAGTGGCACTCGTGTCCGCCACCCTCGCCACCTATTTCTGGATCCTGGTCGCGGTGCTTGGGCTGGCGCTGGACCGTTTCGGTGGGTCCGCCGAGGAGCAGGAAGAGGGAGAAGACGCCGCCGATCCGGTCGGCTGACGTATCCGGCCGGATGAGTGGACCACATGACGCAGCGGAAAGCTCTCTAGTCAAACGCGTGACCAGCGCATTACCCGGGGCTCGGGAGCCGCGTTTCAGCCCAGCGTCCGGGCGTGTCAATAGCGCAGATCGGGCGCCGGGCCGGGGTACCGTGGCCAGCGACGCCGTCATCGGCACGGCAGCGCCGGGGAGGGAGCACAGGTGTCCCAGCCACAGCCTGATGCATCCTGGCCCCGCGGCCGGCCGGGACTAAGCCGCTCTAACCCGTCCAGGAGGCCCGCCAACCCGTGGTCCGCGGAGCGGATCGAGGTCCCCGTCCCCGTGCGTGCGTGGGAAGTGGCCGATCCGCCCTCCGACCCCGGCCTGGGTGAGGAGTGGCCGCCCGATGCCGAAGATCGCGGGGCGGCGGCAGAGCGGAGTGCGGCGGCAGAGCGGGGCTCGGCCGGGCCACGCGGCCGGATCTCACTGACCGGGCGCGGCGCGGTGGCGGGCATGCTCGTACTGTTCTTCTTCAGCCTGCTGTTGGCAACCTGGCTGCAGTGGGGCGTGCTAGCCGGCGTGAGCTTCGTGATCGGTGGTGTGGCCGCAGCCTGGTACACCAAGCCACGGGACCTTCTGACCGTGGCGGTCAGCCCGCCACTGCTTTTCTTCGGTGCGCTGGTCTGCGTCAAGGCCCTCACCGCGCAGGGCAGCGCGATCATCTCGACCCTGGCGGGAACCGCGCTGACCCTGGCCAATGTCGCGCCCTGGCTGTTCGCGGGAGTAATCCTGTACCTGATCGTCGCCTGGGTGCGCGGCCTACCTCAATGCGTCAGTGACCTGCGCCGCGATCTGCGGCCTGATCTCGCACCGCCGCGATCGGGGAGCACCCGGGCCGCAGCCGGCCAGTCAGCGTACTCACCCGGGCCGCGGCGCTACCGCTGACTTCAACCAGCCCGCCAGACGTCAGCGCGGGGCGGTGCGGCGCAGTTCCGGCGGCGGCGCGAACACGAGCCGCTCTTCGACCGCCTCGACCTCTTCGACGGTGCCGAACCCCTGCTCGGCCAGGTACTCCAGCACGCCGGTCACGAGGATCTCGGGAACCGAGGCACCGCTGGTCACCCCGACCGTGCCCACCCCGTCCAGCCAGGCCGGGTCAATCGCCGTCGCGTCCTCGACCAGGTAGGCGGCGCGGGCGCCAGCGTCCAGGGCCACCTCGACCAGGCGGACCGAGTTCGACGAGTTCGCTGATCCCACGACGATCAGCAGGTCCGCGTCGTTGGCGATCTTCTTCACCGCAGACTGGCGGTTCTGCGTGGCGTAGCAGATGTCATCACTGGGCGGGTCGGCCAGCATCGGGAAGCGCTCACGCAGCGCCGTCACTGTCTGGAGCGTCTCATCCACGGACAGGGTGGTCTGCGACAGCCAGGCCACCCGGGCAGGGTCGCGGACCTGGACATCCGCACCTCCCTCAGGCCCGTCCACCAGATGAATGCGGCCTGGCGCCTCCCCCGTGGTGCCCACCACTTCCTCGTGGTTCTCGTGGCCGATGAGGAGGATGTCGTAGTCCTGGGCCGCGAATCGCTTGGCCTCGTTGTGCACCTTGGTGACCAGGGGGCAGGTGGCGTCGATGGTCCGCAGGCTGCGGCGCTTCGCCTCCTCACGCACGTCGGGTGATATCCCGTGGGCGGAAAAAACCACCACGGCGCCTTCCGGAACGTCCTCGGCCTCGTCCACGAAGATCGCGCCGCGCATTTCCAGCTCACGCACCACGTGCGTGTTGTGCACGATCTGCTTACGCACGTAGACCGGGGCACCGTAGCGTTCGAGGGCCGTCTCAACGGCCTGAACCGCCCGGTCAACCCCCGCACAGTAACCTCGGGGCTTGGCGAGCAATACGCGTCGGGTAGTCGCGGGCATGTCCCCTATGGTAGTTGAGCCTGCCGTGCCCGGTACCAGGCGGCACCCGGGCACCGGGCCGCTGCCGAGCTCCCTGGTTACAGTCCCGGAAGCACCAATTGCCCCGGCAGCGGCCCGTGACAGTGTCATGCTCGGTCTGATACGACTGTGCCTGTCACGGACCCACGCTGCGCGGCCGGGGTAGGCAGGCAGGCGCCGTGGGGCGCGCAGGCCACCGAGCCTGCTTACGCCGGGACAAACCGGAGGAGAACGATCGAGATGCCTTTGCCGCAGGTCAATGACCGGCTAAAGGAAATCCCTGCGCAGGCGCTGCGAACGCTGTTCGCCACCGTCGGGCAGCTTCTGCTGGTCGCGGACCGGCTCCGGGTGCGGGCCGCCGAGCAACTGTCGGGCAGCGGCGAGGCGACGGCCGCCCCGCCCTCCGATCGGACCCCAGCCCCGGCACGCCCCGCGAAGCCCGCCGCAGCGCCGACCCAGGACGCGGGGAGCACGCGCTGGCGGTCGCTGGATAAGACGGGGAACGTCAGGCTGCTCGACGGGGAAGAGGACCAGGACGCGGAGGACTCTGCTACCGCGGCCGTCCCCGAGCTCGCCGTCCCCGAGCCACCCCGCCCTGAGCCGTCTGTCTCGGAATCCTCCATCCCTGGGCCAGTTACTCAGGCCACCCCTGAGCCGGCTCCCGCCTTCGCCGAGTACACGCCCACCGAGCCGGTCCCGGCCGTATCCATCCCAGCCGAGCCCACTTCGGCCGAGGCCACTCCGGCCGCGGCCACTCCGGTCGCGGCCACTCCGGTCGCGGCAGCCGCCGGCGAGGCCCTGCCTGTCCCCAACTACGACGAGGCCTCGGTGGCGTCGCTGCGGGCACGGTTGCGGGTGCTGGACCCGGTCCAGGTCCAGATCCTGCTGGACTATGAGAAGGCCCACGAGAGTCGGCCAGCCGTCATCACCATGTTCGAGCGCCGTCTCACCAAGCTCCGCGAAGGCAGCTGAGGCCGGCCGCGTCCGGCCGTCACCAGCCGGAATCCGCCGCAGCTAACTGCCATGGCCCTTGACACATCGCCCGAAGCGCCGGTCCCGGTGCGGACCATCCTCAGGCTGACCAGCGACTGGATCGGCCGTCTCGGCCGGGTCTGGGTCGAAGGGCAGATCGCCGAGCTCACCCGGCGCGGCAACACGGTGTTCCTCACCCTGCGTGACCCGGTTGCGGCGGTATCGGTGCGGGTGATCTGTCCGCGCACGGTGCTGGATGCCACCGACCCGCCCCCCGGTGAGGGAGCCCGGGTACTGGTGTGGGCGAAACCTGACTTCAACGCCAACCGGGGCTCTTTCGCCCTTTCCGCCACCGAAATCCGGGCGGTCGGGATCGGCGAACTGCTCGCCCGGCTAGAACGGCTCCGCCGGGCCCTGGCCACCGAAGGGCTGTTCTCGGCCCAGCGCAAACGCCCGCTGCCGTTCCTTCCCGGGAAGATCGGCCTGATCTGCGGACGGGATTCGGCCGCGGAAAAGGATGTGCTGCGCAATTCGGTCCATCGGTGGCCCGCGGTCCAATTCCGGGTGGAGCCGGTGGCAGTCCAGGGACAGTACGCGGTGGGCGAGATCGTGGACGCGCTGCACCGGCTGGACGCGGACCCGTCGGTGGATGTGATCGTCATCGCCCGGGGCGGCGGCTCGATCGAGGACCTGCTGCCGTTCTCCGACGAGACACTGATCCGCGCGGTCGCGGCGGCGAAGTCCCCGGTGGTCAGTGCGATCGGGCACGAGCAGGACACGCCGCTGCTCGACTTGGTCGCCGACGTCCGGGCGTCCACGCCCACCGACGCCGCGCGGCGCATCGTGCCGGACGTGAGCGAGCAGTTCACCATCATCGGCCAGCTGCGCGGCCGGGCCCGGCGCAGCCTCACCGGCCGGATGGAACGGGAGACCGCGTGGCTGGCCGACATGCGGTCCCGGCCCGCGCTCGCCTCACCGGTCCAGGAAATAGAGCGGCGGCAGGAACTGGTCACCGGGCTCACCGAGCGGGCCCGGCGCCGGCTGTCCGCGACGCTGGACCGCGCCGGGGACGACGTGTCCCACGTGCGGGCCCGGTTGCTGGCCCTGTCCCCCGCCACCACGCTGCGCCGCGGCTACGCCATCGTGCAGCGTCCCGACGGCAGCGTGGTGCGCACGGCCGCTGAGGTGCCGCCTGGGGAGCGGCTCACCCTGCGGTTCGCCGACGACCAGCTCACCGCCGTAGCCGAAGACCAGTAACCGGGACTCCGCCCGCAGGTCAGCACGGCACGCCGCGGGTCACTCCGCCAGCCCAAAACTCTTCCCCCCTATTACCAGCCACCGCGTTTCTTCCCGCATTGAACGGGCGAGAACTCCGAACAATGCTGTGAGCCGGGGGGGATCAGCGCAGTGACGACACATGCCGTGAAAGGCACGACATCCGACCAGGCCGCTTCACGATTGCCGGGGCTGGATGGGCTGCGCGCTCTGGCCGTTATTGCGGTTATTGCTTTTCATGAGCAGTTGTCCGCATTTCCCGGCGGATTCCTTGGGGTCGACGTCTTTTTCGTGCTCAGCGGGTACCTGATCACCGACGTGCTCGTCGCCCACTGGAACCGGCACGGTCACCTGGACCTGCGCGGGTTCTGGGCGCGGCGGGCACGGCGACTGCTGCCCGCCCTGGCGGTCCTGCTCGTCGCGGTGACCGCAGCCACGGCCGTGATCGAGCCCGCCCAGCTGGCCACGCTGCGGTCAGCGCTGCTCGCCGCCGGTACCTACTCCAGCAACTGGTGGCAGGCGCTGGCGCACCATTCCTACTTCGCCCGGTTCGGGCCACCACCGCCGCTGCAGCACCTGTGGTCACTGGCCATCGAGGAGCAGTTCTACCTGGTCTGGCCGCTGCTCCTGGTCGCAATGCTGAAGACCTGCCAGTCCGGCCGGCTCCGGGCCGGCCTGGCCTGGCTCGGCGCGGCCCTGTCCGCCGTGGCCATGACCCTGGTCTACGTGCCCGGCGCGGACCCATCCCGGGTGTACTACGGCACCGACACGCACGCGTCGGCCCTGTTCATCGGGTCGGCGCTGGCGCTGAGCTGGCCGCTGCGCCGGCTGCAGGCGCTGAGCCGCGACAGCGCCCGGGTGCCCGACGCGCTGGGCCTGGCCGGGATCGCCGTGCTGGCCTGGGCCGTCGGTCACTTCGCCGGGACCGACCGGGTGCTGTACCCGGCCGGGTTGCTGGTCGCGGCGCTGGCGGCGGGCGGCGTGGTGCTGGCCGCCGCGAGCCCGGGCCTGGTCAGCTGGGCGCTGGGCCGGTCGGTGCTGCGCTGGATCGGGATCAGGTCCTACGGGATTTACCTCTGGCACTGGCCGGTGATCGCGCTGGCCACGGCGGCCTTCCCCCAGCAGCGCCCGGCGGGCTGGATCTGGCTGCCCGAGGCCGCGCTCTCCGTCGCCCTCGCCGCCGCGTCCTGGCGGTGGGTCGAGGAACCCATCATCCGCCAGGGATTCCGGAGTACCGTCCGGGCCCGCTCCAGGCTGGTCACCGGCTCCCAGGCCGGGGCACACCGCTTGCCGGTCCGTGTCGTCTCCGCGCTCGCGGTGGTGGCCGCCGTGGCGGTGGCGGGCGCTGCGGGCTATGGCCTGCTGCACGCTCACTCATCCTCGGGGCTGGCCGAGCAGATCAGCGAGGGGATCAAGGTCAGCCAGCAGAACCCGGCCGACCCCGCTGCCCTCGTACCGGCGAGCACGCCCGGGCCGACGGCGCCCACGGCGACGGCGCCCACGGCGACGGGGTCCGCAGTGAGCACCCCGGCCGGTACCCCTCTGCCCGCTAGCCCTGCCACCGACCCGGGCACTGGATCTGCGACCTCCCCGGCCGCCAGCGCGTCGACGGCCCCGGCCGCGATCACCGCCGCGACCAGGCCGGCCCGGGTGACCGGCTCCGACGTCTTCGCGGTGGGAGACTCCGTCATGCTCGCCTCGGCCGTCCAGCTGGCGAACGCGTTGCCGGGCATCTCCATCGACGCCCAGGTCAGCCGCCAGGTGAGCGTGGGCCTGTCGATCGTGCAGCGGCTCGCGGCGGCCGGGAGGCTGCGCCCGGTGGTGGTGTTCGCGCTCGGCACCAACGGCGCGTTCACCTCGCAGCAAATGCGCCAGCTCATCAGCGCGGTCGGCCCGCACCGGGACCTGGTGCTGGTCAATACCTATGAGGCGAGGTCCTGGGAGGCGGGCGTGAACCGGGTCATCGCCGCTGCGGCCCGCCGGTATCCGCACGTGGCCATGGCCAACTGGTTCACGGCCATCGAGCACCGGACCCGCCTGCTGTGGCCGGACGAGGTCCACCCGCAGCCCAGCGGCGCCCGGCTCTATGCGCGGATGGTCGCCACGGCGGTCCGGGCCGCCCGGACGGCAGGCGCGGCCGGCCCGGCCACGCTGCCGCCGGCCACCCACCGCTTCGCGCCCCTCGGCTGACCACCCGGCCGGGCAGTCCCCACCGCCACATCTCTGCTCTCACGCGTCATGATCATGGGATCGGTGTTGCCTGAACGACACCGATCCCATGATCACGACGCCCGGGACCCGATGCGGAGCTGAGTGAGCACGGGCGCGGCTGAAGTGGCGCCCCGGGATCTTGGGCCGCCCCGAGTGACCCGGGCGGACGGTTTTCGTTGCGGAGAATTAAAAGGGTGCGTCCGGATCGGTGGAGTCCGGTGCGCGGGCGGCCATCGCGGCGGCCAGGCGCGCGCGGGCGCCTTCCAGCCACTGCTCGCAGACGGCGGCCAACCGCTCGCCACGCTCCCACAGGTCCAGCGACTGCTCCAGGGTCAGCCCGCCGCCTTCCAGGCGGCGGACCACCTCCGTGAGCTGGTCACGGGCCTGCTCGTAGCTGAGCGCGGCGCCTGGGCCGTCGTCCCCGGCCGGCTGCGCTGCACCGTTCCCGGTCGGCTCTGCCTTGGCGGTCACGGCATCAAGGTAGCCGGCTCGTCACGCCCGGGACCGGGAGACTGACGCCGGACAGCACGTCGAGCACGCTGCCTGCCAGCCGCCGGGCGTGAGCGGCATCCTCGTCGAGCGACACCTCGGCCACCGCAAGCATCAGGGCGCCGGTCATCACGACCGCGACCGCCTCATCCATCGGGCCGGCGCTGCGGGCGAAGAAGTCGGCGTTCCGGCTGGCCCACTCACGCAGCCGCTGGCGCATGATCAGGTCGAACCCGGGCGGGGCATCCCCCGAGACGAACAGCCGGGACAGCTCGCGCTCTTCCAGGCAGCCATCCAGGTAGGCGCGCGCGACGGCGAGAAACATCTGCCGGGGCTCGCTGACGTGGTCCTCGCGGGCGCCGCGGGCCGCCTGGCGTGCCCGCCAGGCCTGGCCCTGGTGGAACTCCTCGAACAGCGTGACGTACAGGTCGGCCTTGCCGGCGAAGTGGTGGTAGAGGCTACCGACGCTGGCGCCCGCCCGGGCGACGATCTCGGTGACCCCGGCCTGCGCGTAGCCCACGGAGATGAACACCTCCCGGGCGGCGGCCAGCAACGCAGCCCTGGTGGCCGCGCCGCGATCGGCGGGCCGCACGATAGGCTGCGGAACATCTGCTGTCATTCGCCTGTCACCGCCTACGCAGCGCTCCCCACGTCTGGCGCCAGGGTGTGTTGCTCTAGGCGACAAGGCTACGCCCGTCCGTCAGGCGCCGAGGATGACGGCGTGGCCACACGGGGGAGCATCTCCCCACCGGGCTCCACAGGCCCGCCGGGGAGCACGGGCACACAGGGAAGGTGGTCTCTGCGATGACCGAGAACCAGACGGAGGCCCCCGGTGGCCTCGACCCGGCCGATCTGACTGCCCAGGCCGAGACGCACGCGCCGGACCGGAACCTGGCCCTGGAGTTGGCCCGGGTCACCGAGGCGGGCGCGATGGCGGCGGCCCGCTGGGTCGGCCGCGGCGACAAGAACGGTGCGGACGGCGCGGCCGTGCACGCCATGCGGGCGCTGATCAGCACGGTGTCCATGAACGGCGTGGTGGTCATCGGCGAGGGCGAGAAGGACCACGCGCCGATGCTCTACAACGGCGAGCAGGTCGGTGATGGCACCGGCCCGGCGTGCGACGTGGCCGTGGACCCGATCGACGGCACCCGGCTGTGCGCCAACGGCATGCCGAACGCGATCTCGGTGCTGGCCGTCAGCGCGCGGGGGTCTATGTACGACCCCTCCGCGGTGTTTTACATGTCCAAGCTGGTCACCGGCCCGGACGCGGCAGACCTGGTCGACATCGAGGCCCCGGCCGCGCACAACATCGCCGCCGTGGCCCGGGCCAAGGGCTGCTCCCCCTCGGATGTCACGGTGGTCATCCTGGACCGGCCGCGGCACGAGCCGCTCATCGCCGAGGTCCGGGAGGCCGGGGCCCGGATCAAGCTGATCACCGACGGTGACGTGGCCGGCGCGATCATGGCCGCCCGGGACGGTACCGGCGTCGACCTGCTGCTCGGGGTGGGCGGCACGCCGGAGGGGATCATCACCGCGTGCGCCATCAAGTGCCTCGGCGGCGTCATCCAGGCCCGGCTCGCACCACGGGACGACGCCGAGCGGGAGAAGGCCCTGGCCGCCGGCCACGACCTCAAGCACGTGCTGACCACCGACGACCTCGTGACGTCAGAGGACGCGTTCTTCGCGGCCACCGGGATCACCGACGGGGAGCTCATGGCCGGCGTCCGGTACCGCGCGGGCGGGGCTTCCACCCACTCGCTCGTCATGCGGGCCCGCTCCGGCACCATCCGCAACATCCACAGCGATCACCAGCTCTGGAAGCTGCGCGCATACAGCTCGATCAACTTCGACAGCCCTAGCTGACACCGCCCGGCTGGTCGCTGACGGCCAACCTCAACATCAGTCTCGCCGGGTTCTGCATCGCCGCGCTGTTCGTCATCGTGTGGGCCGCGGCTAGCCGGGCAGCGGCGGCTAGCGAGGGCGGCGGCCGAACAGGCCGGACCGGCGCGGCCGGGGCGTCCGGACGTGGATGCGGCCCAGCACGGTCAGCGTATGCAGCTCGATGACCGGGGTTCCCGGGGGGACCAGCGGTTCCGGGTTCGGGTCGGGCCGGGCCCCCGGCAGCGAGGCGGAGAGGTTGCGGGTGATGACCGTGACCCCCGACGGCACCAGCAGGTTTACCTGTCCGCCCATGGCGCTGACGTACATCACGGTGCGCTGCCCTTGCAGCAGCGCCTCGCGCAGGTCCAGCACGACCTGGCCGCCGATGGCCGTCACCACCAGCCGGTCCGGGACGACCCAGCGGCCCTCGCGCCGCTCGGTGGCGAAGAAGGCGGTCACCGCCCGGGAGCTGTCCAGCCGCAGCGGCTGGGCTCCGGGCAGCGCCAGGTCATCGGTCAGCCCGGCCAGGTCACCCAGGGTCCGTGCGGTGTACGCCCGCTGCACCCGGTGCGCGTGCTCCTCAAGCGTGATCCGCCCGTCCCCGGCCGCCTCGGCGAGCAGCGCGACCACGCGCTCCCGGTCAGCGTCCGAGGCACGCAGGTCACGCGGGCTCTGCCGGGGATTCACCCTCTGACGATAGCCGCCTTGACGCCCGGACGGCACGATCCCTACCCTGACCGCACGGACCCGGCCCGGACCGCCCGGGATCAGCCCTGATCGCACGATGTTGACGGCACGGACCCGGGTGGCGGCCTCAGCGGGGTGTGGCTCGCGAGCCTGGGAGCGGCGCATGAAGCTGGACGGCACGGATCCGCGGCAGGCCGGCGACCACCGCGGGCGGAAGGCAACCAGCGCCGCGTTCTTCGTTCAGGGCCTCTGCTTCGCGGTCGTGGTCACCCGCGTCTCCGTCCTGCAAAGCAAGTTTCACCTGTCCAACGGGCAGCTCACCCTGGTCCTGCTCATCGTCCCGGTCATCGCCGGGGTAGGCAGCGTGCTCTCCGGCCCGCTGGCTGCCCGGTTTGGCAGCGGCACGGTACTGCGCGTCGCCCAGCCGCTGGTCTGCCTGAGCCTGCCGGCCATCGGCTTCGCCAGCACCCGGCCCGAGCTATACGTCACGGTGGGCCTGTTCGGGCTGTTCCTCGGCGCGGTGGACGCGACCATGAACATGCAGGGCGCGATCACCGAGAAGCGCTACGGCTACAGCGTCATCAACGCGTTCTACGGCTTCTGGAGCGCGGCCGGGATCCTCGGCGGACTGTGGAACGCGGCCGCCGGGAAGCTTGGCCTGTCCCTGGGGGTGGCGTTCACGATCGCCGGGGTGACCGGGCTGGCCGTCGCGCTGGTCCTCGGGCGCAGCCTGTTCGGCAAGGAGGCCGACGTCGCGCCGCCGTCGGAGTCCGCGGCGAAGAAGGCGGGCATCCAGATCCCGTGGCGGCCGATCATCTTCATCGGCGTGGCCATGTGCTGCATGTACATCGGGGACGCCGCCGTCTCCAACTACAGCTCGGTCTACATGTCGAAGGTCCAGCACGGCAGCAAGGCGCTGCTCCCGCTGGCCTACGCGGCCTACCAGACGATGATGGTGGCGGGCCGGGCCTTCGGTGACCGCACGGTGCGGCGGTTCGGCGCCGCAGCGGTGGTGCGGGCCGGGGCCGTGGTCGCCGGGCTGGGCCTGCTGGGCGTAGTGCTGGCCCCATCCCCGTACCTGGCCATCGCCGCCTTCGCCGTGACCGGCCTGGGCTTCTGCGTGGTCCCGCCGATGTGCTTCTCGGCCACCTCGAAACTCGATCCCACTGGGTCGGGCATCGCCATCTCGCGGGTCAACGTGTTCAACTACGTCGGCTTCGTGCTCGGTGCCGCGCTGGTCGGCGGGATCGCGGGCGGAGTCGGCGGCCCGGCGGGCTGGCGCGCCGCCTACGCCGCGCCGCTGGTGCTGACGCTAGTCATTATCGCGCTGGCCGCCGGGTTCGAGCCGAGCCGGGTCCGCGGGGGGCGGAACGAGGCGGCGAGCACGGCAGAGGCCGGTTCCGCCGCCTCTGGCTGAGCGGGCTCCCCCCATCAGCGGGGCAGAAAGCACCACGATCATGGGAATCTTCGCGGCCCGCTAGCCACCGCCGCCTGAGCTAAATATTGTTAGCTCTGTGAACGATATAGGGATCGGGGCGGGTGGGCCCGCGGAGGCGGCGTCCCGGGCGGAGGACAGCTCGCGGGCGGAGGACGGCTCGCGGGCGGAGGCGGCGGAACTGCTGGCCGCGATCAGCGCGGTGCGGCGGACCGCACGGCGGGCCGTCCGGCACGCCTGGGCCACCGAGCCGCTGCCGACCGCGCAGAGCGAGCTGCTCCGGCTGATCGCCTCGCGGCCCGGCATCTGCGTCGCGGACGCCGCCCACGAACTGCGGCTCGCCCCGAACACGGTCAGCACCCTGGTCGGCCGCCTGGCCGAGCAGGACCTGCTCCGGCGCGAACGATCGCTGCCGGACAGCCGGTCGGTCCGGCTCACCGTGACGGACAAAGCCCACCGGCGGCTCGAGGAGTGGCGCGACCTGCGGGCCGAGCTGGCCAGCGAGGTCCTCGCCACGCTGCCCGAGTCAGACCGGCGCGCCCTGGCCGGCGCGATCCCCGCCCTGGTCCGGCTGGCCGAGAGGATGGAGCAGCAGTGAGCCTGGATCCTGGCGGATCCGTGACCAGCCCGCCCGCAGGCGCCGCGGCGCAGCCCGCGGCCCAGCCGCCCGGCCACGAGACGGGCCACGAGGCGACCCTCGAGGGAGGTCTCGCCCTGGCCGAGCCCGCGGTGAACTGCGCCGGAGTCACCTACCGGTTCGGCGACCGCGTCGCGGTGGACCACGTGGACTTGACCATCGCGCCTGGTGAGACCTTCGGCCTGCTCGGCCCCAACGGGGCGGGCAAGACCACCACCATCCGGATGCAGGTCACCCTGCTCAAGCCGATGGACGGGCGGATCAGCGTGTTCGGCGCGGACGCCGCCACCCAGCCGATGCGGGTCCGCCGGATGATCGGCTACGTCCCGCAACTGCTGTCCGCGGATGGGTCGCTGACCGGCCGGGAGAACGTGGAACTGTTCGCCCGGCTGTTCGACGTGCCGCGCAGTGGGCGCGCGCAGCGGGTGCAGGAGGCGCTGGACGCAATGGGGCTGACCGAGCCCGCGGGGCGCCTCGTGAAGACCTACTCCGGTGGCATGGTGCGGCGGCTGGAACTCGCGCAGGCCCTGGTCAACGCTCCTCGCCTGCTGGTACTCGACGAGCCCACGGTCGGCCTGGACCCGATCGCCCGCTCCGACGTGTGGGAGCACATCACCCGGCTGCGCGAGCAGGCCGGGATGACCGTGCTGATGACCACGCATCACATGGAAGAGGCCGACCTGTACTGCGACCGCGTCTCGCTCATGCACAGCGGCCGGGTGCAGGCCACGGACAGCCCGGCGAACCTGAAGGCCCTGCTCGGCCCAGACGCCTCACTAGACGAGGTGTTCCGTCACTTCACCGGCGGGACGCTCGATGAGGACACCGCGAAGGGAGGCATCCGTGACGTCCGTCGCGCCCGGCGCACCGCCCGCCGTCTCGGCTGACTATCGCGCCGCACCCAGCGCCCGGGTGGGCGTGCGCCAGCTGATCAGCCGGATGCTCACGCTGTGCTGGGTGGAGCTGCGCAAGCTGCGGCACGACCGCACCGAGCTCTACACCCGGGCCATCCAGCCGGCGCTCTGGCTGCTCATCTTCGGTGAGACATTCACCAAGATCCATGCCATCCAGACCCCGAATGGAATCCCCTACCTCGCCTACCTCGCACCAGGGATCCTGGCCCAGTCGGCCTTGTTCGTGGCCATCTTCTACGGCATCCAGATCATCTGGGAACGTGATGCGGGCGTCCTGGCCAAGCTCATGGTGACGCCCACCCCGCGCTCCGCGCTGATCACCGGCAAGGCTTTCGCGGCGGGGCTCCGCTCGCTCGTCCAAGCGTTGGTGATCGTCGTGCTCACCGCCATTCTCGGCGTTGCGCTGACCCATAACCCGCTGAAGCTGCTGGCCACCGCCTGCGTGGTCGTGCTGGGCTCGGCGTTCTTCTCGTGCCTGTCCATGTCGATCGCCGGCCTGGCCCTGAGCCGGGACCGGCTGATGGGCATCGGTCAGGCCATCACCATGCCGCTGTTCTTCAGCTCCAACGCGCTGTACCCGACCGCCCTGATGCCGGGCTGGCTGCAGGCGATCAGCAAGGTCAACCCGCTGTCCTACGAGGTAGACGCGCTGCGCGGGCTGCTTATCGGGGTGCCGACCAACCTGGCGCTGGACGTCACCGTGCTGGTGGGCTCGGCTGTCGCGGGCGTGATCGTCGCCTCGGCCCTGCTCCCCCGCCTGGCCAAGTGACCGGCGGCCCGTCTATCCGGTAGCCGTTCCGGCGGTCCGCCTTCTACCGTGGCCAGATGCTGACCCCGCCCGCCGACCTGCCCGAGGCCTTGCTGGTGCCAGCCCTGGAGCGGCACTGGGGTATCCGCGTGGCCTCGGTGCGGTACCGGGCCGTCGGCTGGGGAAGCCATCACTGGGCGGTCTCCGGCGAGGACGGGTCACGGTGGTTCGTCACGGCCGATGAACTGGAGAACAAACGGCTGACGCAGGCCGAGCCGCTGGCCGCGGGATTCCGGCGGCTGCGCGCGGCCCTGGCCGCCGCCACGGACCTGAGGGAATGCGGCCGCACCTTCGTGGTGGCGCCGGTTCCTGCCCGGGACGGCGAGCCACTCGCGCGGGTCAGCAGCCGGTTCGGCGTCGCGGTCTATCCGTTCGCTTCGGGCCAGAGCTTCGACTGGGCGGAGTTCTCCTCACCCGCGCACCGGCTTGCCGTGCTCGACATGCTCGCCGCCACGCACACCGCCCCGCCCGCAGCCCGGCGGCGGGCGCAGGCGGACGACTTCCGTGTACCGCACCGG
Source organism: Streptosporangiaceae bacterium (assembly GCA_036509255.1). Lineage (GTDB taxonomy): Bacteria > Actinomycetota > Actinomycetes > Streptosporangiales > Streptosporangiaceae > RYN-230. The sequence goes on along the minus strand of DATCFY010000044.1, from coordinate 2,575 downwards.
GACGAGATGGAGGCCGCCTGCCAGCCCGGTGATGACCCGCCCGACCGGGGACCATACTCGCGCCCCGCAGCGCGCCTGGTCCAGCAGCGTGCCGCCCCTCTCCAGCGGCTGCTCGCCCGCTATGACCACCTCGTGGCGACCGCCCGTACCCACTCCCTCCGGACGGTCCTCACCCACGGTGAGCCGCATCCCGGCAACACCATGCTGGCCCCGGGCGGGTGGCTGCTCATTGACTGGGACACGGCCCTGGCCGCCCCGCCCGAGCGTGATCTGTGGAGCCTCGACCCCGGCGATGGGTCCATCCTTGAGGCCTACGCCGGCCTGACCGGCGTCACCCCGCAGCCCCTGATGCTGGATCTGTACCGGCTGCGCTGGGACATCGCCGATATCGCCGCGGACGTGAGCCGCTTCCGGCGGACGCACACCGGGACCGAGGAGGATGCCAAGTCCTTCGGGTTCCTGAGTTCCCTGGTCAGGCAGGCCAGCGACGAGGAGGGCCGCAGGTAGCCCCCGGTCAGTCGGGGGGCTCGGACACCGGCCCCTCGTGCGGCTCGGCCACCCGGCCCAGCACCACGCGCAGCAGCGTCTCAGCCGCGTCGGCGGCGATGCGCGCCGTAACCGCGTTGGTGTGGGCGCGGTCGAGGTTACCCAGCGCGATGCAGTCGAACGACACCTGGGCGTCGTGCACGGCCAGCTCGAGCTGACGGGAAGCCTCGTCGAGGCTCATCGCCTGCTCGTCGCTATTCGGGACCCTCATCGCTTGCTCGTCACTGCCTGGCATGCTCACGGCCCTCTCCCTCCTGACCCGGACCCGCTCAGCACCACCACCGCCGGGGATGGGACACCCTTACCCGGGCGGAAGCCAGCCATGCCAACCTGGCCAGTCCCGGCCGTGCGCGTGCTCGGCGCAGCGCTACGGTCGCGTCGACCTACGATGAAAAGACACCGCAGTCACCAGGAGGACGAGCCCACGATGCCCGAGTTCGCGTACACCGACCTGCTCCCCCTGGGCCCCGACGCCACCGAGTACCGCCTGCTGACCGCGGACGGGATCACCCGGCGCCAGGCCTTCGGCCGGGACTTCCTCGAGGTGGACCCAGAGGTGCTCACTCTGGTCGCCCGCGAGGGCATGCGGGACATCGCCCACCTGCTGCGGCCGGGGCACCTGCGTCAGCTGCGGGCCATCCTCGATGATCCGGAAGCCAGCCGCAACGATCGTTTCGTGGCTCAGGACCTGCTGAAGAACGCGTGCATCGCGGCCGGTGGCGTGCTGCCCATGTGCCAGGACACCGGGACTGCCATCGTGATGGGGAAGCGGGGCGGCCAGGTCCTCACCGACGGGCAGGATGAACAGCATCTCAGCCGCGGCATCTACGAGGCCTATACGCAGCTGAACCTCCGCTACTCGCAGCTGGCCCCGCTGTCGATGTTCGAGGAGCGGAACACCGGCACCAACCTGCCCGCCCAGGTCGAGATCTACGCCACCCCCGGCGAGGAGTACAAGTTCCTGCTCATGGCCAAGGGCGGCGGGTCGGCGAACAAGTCGTTCCTGTACCAGCAGACCAAGGCGGTGCTGAACCCCGCTGGGCTGCACTCCTTCCTGGAGGAGAAGATCCGCTCCCTGGGCACGGCCGCCTGCCCCCCGTACCACCTGGCCATCGTCGTCGGCGGCACCAGCGCCGAGTACGCACTCAAGACCGCGAAGTACGCCTCCGCCCGGTACCTGGACACCCTCCCCAGCGGCGGGTCACCGGCAGGCCATGGCTTCCGTGACACCGAGCTCGAAGCCGAGGTACTCGAGATCACCAGGAAGATCGGCATCGGGGCCCAGTTCGGCGGCAAGTACTTCTGCCACGACGTCCGGGTGATCCGGCTGCCCCGGCACGGCGCGTCCTGCCCGGTGGCCATCGCGGTGTCGTGTTCCGCCGACCGGCAGGCGCTGGCCAAGATCACGCCCGAGGGTGTGTACCTCGAGCGGCTGGAGACCGACCCGGCCCAGTACCTGCCCGAGAGGACCGATGACGAACTCGGCGACGACGTAGTGCGGATCGACCTGAACCGGCCGATGAGCGAGATCCGCGCGGAACTGACGAAATACCCGGTGGCGACGCGGCTTTCGCTTACCGGGCCCCTGGTGGTCGCCCGGGACATCGCCCACGCGAAGATCGCCGAGCGGCTGGCCGCCGGCGACCCCATGCCGCGGTACCTGGTGGACCACCCCGTGTACTACGCCGGGCCGGCCAAGACGCCGGAAGGCTACGCTTCCGGGTCGTTCGGCCCGACCACGGCCGGCCGGATGGACTCCTACGTCGGCCAGTTCCAGGCGGCGGGCGGCTCGATGGTCATGCTGGCCAAGGGAAACCGCTCCCCCGCCGTCACCGCGGCCTGCCGCGAGCACGGGGGGTTCTACCTGGGCTCTATCGGCGGCGCCGCGGCCAAGCTGGCCCAGGACTGCATCACCAAGGTCGAGGTCCTCGAGTACCCGGAACTCGGCATGGAGGCGGTCTGGCGCATCGAGGTCCGCGACTTCCCGGCGTTCATCATCGTGGACGACAAGGGGAACGACTTCTTCGCC
>DATCFY010000043.1:0-54956 GCA_036509255.1 Streptosporangiaceae bacterium | reverse complement strand
ATCCTCGGCCCAGTCATCCCCGACGAACAGCAAATATCTCGTTTCTCCCCTGCAGTGGATCACACACGGACGCTGGCCTGGCAGCCTGCGGGAGAACGGCCCGCGCGCTAATGGAATCAGTGCTCACGCCGCAGACGGCGGGCACGACAACCCAACAGCGGTCATGTCTCCCGGCCACCAGCGGGGGCACGGTCTAACCACAGGACTCATATGCTCCTGCTGAGCACAGTGCTCACCCGCCAGCGGCTACCAGACCGAGTCTGACCCTCCGCAAACTCCTGCTCCTCACGGGGCCGGTGTTCTGCGCGGGACTGACCCGGTAGCCCCCATTAGCCCCCATTAGCTGATCGGGGGAAGCGCCTGGGGGACCAGCACGGTCCGGAACGGGTCACCCAGCCGGGCCACCCGGACCGGGACGTCCCGGATCGTGAACGCGTCCGGCCGCGGTGCCGGGTCGTCCAGCTCGTCCCACTCCAGGGGAGCGGACACCGGCGCCCCGGCGGCGGCGCGGGGGCTGTAGGGCGCGACCAGGGTCTTGTTGCTGGCGTTCTGCGTGTAGTCGAGCCGGGCCAGGCCGCCCCGGTCGTGTACGTCCCACTTCCAGCTCACCAGCCGGGGCACGACCGCGCCGATGGCCCGGGACAGCTGCTCCACCCACGCCCGGGTCTCGGCGAAAGTTGGCCCCGGGGCGACGGGGATCCAGATCTGGATGCCGCGCCTGCCGGTGAGCTTGGGCTGGCCCCGCACGCCCAGGTGGTCCAGCGCGGTGCGGTGCAGCCGGGCCAGGACGAGCACCTCGTCCCACGATGTGGCCGGGCCAGGATCGATGTCGATGAGCGCGTAACTGGGCCGGTCCGGCTGGTCGGCCCGGGCGGTCCAGGCGTGCCACTCCAGGGCGCCGAAGTTGGCCGCCCACACCAGTGCGGCCGGTTCGTCGGCGACTAGGTAGGTGGTGGTCTTGCCGGCCTCGGCGCCGGGGTCGTGCCAGCGCGGCACCCAGTCCGGCGCATGGTCGGGCAGCTGCTTGTGCCAGAACCCGGCAGCCTGCGCGCCGCCCGGGAAGCGGTGCATGTTCAGCGGCCGGCCGGCCAGGTAGGGCAGCACAACCGGGGCGATCTGCGCCGTGTACCGGATGAGCTCGCGCTTGGTCACCCCGGGCTCCCCAGGACGGCCGGGGAAGAGTTCCTTGCCCAGGTTGGTCAGCCGCAGCCCGCGGCCGAACACCTCCCAGGTGCCACCGTCGCCGAGCGCATCCAGGGCGGCCAGCTCAGCCGGGCTGGGCCCGGTGATGGCCGGCCCGGTGGCGGCGGCCTCCGTGCTAGCAGGCGGGCGCACCCGGACCGACGCGGACGCGGCGGGCAGGTCCGGCCGCCACATGCGCTCCGGATCGGCCTTGACCTCGTCATTGGTGCGGCCGCTGAGCACCGACGCCGGGTGCTCCTCCGGGTCCCAGCCCGGGACGGCGAACTCGTCGTGCTTATGCACCAGCAGCCACTGCTCCGAGCCGGACCCGTCCGAGCCCCCCGAACCGCCCCGGCCGCGGCGCACCAGGATCAGCCGGCCGCTCAGCTTGTCTCCGCGCACGTCCACGTGCAGCTCACCGGCGGCCACGGCGGCGGCCGGGTCGTCGCTGGCGTGCGGCTCCCAGGTGCCGCGGTCCCACACGATCACGTCACCCGCCCCGTACTCGCCCCGCGGGATCACGCCCTCGAAGTCGAGGTACTCGAGGGGATGGTCCTCGACGTGTATCGCGGTGCGCTTCACGTCAGGGTCCATCGTGGGGCCCCGCGGGACCGCCCAGCTGACCAGGACGCCGTCGATCTCGAAGCGGAGGTCATAGTGCAGCCGCCGCGCCCGGTGCCGTTGCACGACGAACCGCCGCGCGCCGGATGCCGGCCGGGTGGCCGGCCCCCCGGACGGCTCGGGCGTGCGCGCGAAGTCACGCTTGCGCTGATACGGCGTGAGCTTTCCGGGCATTGGTCACCTCCCTGGCACCTGCTCCTGCCATGCCCGCGCCCGGCAGGGTCACACCCGGGCCGGCCCTGGGGGCCTGGCCACCAGCTAAAGTGTTTGCCATATAGCAAGTAATTACGACGAGGGGTGCAGCCCGTGACGAGTGTCGGTGGCCAGGCCGGGGCCCCCGGCGACGCCGAGGCGATGGCCCGGACGGAGACCGCCGCCCGGCTGCGCACGGCGGTCGGCCGTCTGGCCCGGCGGATCCGGCCGACCCGGGTCGGTGCGGAGCTGACCCTGACCGAGGCCACTGTGCTCGCCACCACCGCCCGCAACGGGCCCGTCGGCCTGTCCTGGCTGGCCCAGGAGGAGGGCATGAACCCGACCATGCTCTCCCGGGTGGTGTGGCGGCTGGAGGACGCCGGGCTGCTGGCCCGGCGGCCCGATCCACGCGACCGGCGGGCCGCGCTCGTCGAGGTGACTGCCGCCGGCCGCAGGCTGCACGAGCGGATCAGGGCGGAGCGCACGGACGCGCTGAGCCAGCTGATCGAGCACCTCGGCGCGGCCGACCGGGCTATCCTCGACGCGGCCCTGCCGGTGCTTGAGCAGCTGGCCCGGGACCTTAAGGATCGGCGGCCGTGACCCGCCGGGGCTTCTGGCGCAGCACCTTCTCCTCCCTCAGGGTCCCGAACTACCGGCTCTACTTCACCGGGCAGTCAGTCTCGCTCGCCGGGACCTGGATGCAGATGACCGCGCAGTCCTGGCTGGTGCTCACCCTCACCCACTCCAGCACCGACCTGGGCTTCGTGCTGGCCCTCCAGACCCTGCCCATCCTGCTCCTCGCGCCCTACGGCGGGGTGGTGGCCGACCGGGTGGACAAGCGCCGGCTCATGGTCGTGCTGCAGATCGCGATGGGCCTGCAGGCCCTGGTGCTCGGGCTGCTGACCGTCGCCGGGGTGGTCCGCTTCTGGGAGGTCGGTCTGCTCGCGGTCATCCTGGGGCTGAACAACGCGTTCGAGAACTCCGCCCGCCAGGCGTTCGTCCGGGAGATGGTCGGCCCGGACGAACTGCGTAACGCGGTCACGCTGAACTCGCCGTACCCCCACGATCGCCATCCCGCTGGCCATGATGAGCCTGGTCGGCCTGCTCGCCTACGAGTTCCCGGTCTCGCTCCCCGTCCTGGCCCAGCGGACGTTCCACGGCGGTGCGGAAGCGTACGGCTTCATGACCGCGGCTATGGGGATCGGCGCTGTCCTCGGCGGCCTGTTCACCGCCGCCCGGGGCCGGACCGGCCTGCGGCCGATGATCATCGCCCCGGCCGGGTTCGGCGTGGCCATCCTGGTCACCGCGTTCTCCCCGGTGATCGGCCTGGCCTACGCGGCGCTCCTGTTCGTGGGCTGGGCCAGTGTCTCGTTCATCGCGATCGGGAACTCGACCATCCAGCTCAGCGCGGATCCGGGCATGCGCGGCCGGGTCATCGCGCTCTGGCAGGTCGCCTTCCAGGGGACGACGCCGATCGGGGGACCCGCGGTCGGCGTCATCATCGCCCTGTCCGGCCCGCGCAGTGGCCTCGCCGTCGGCGGCGTGGCCTGCCTGGTGGCGGGCGCCGGGGGAGCATTCCTGGCCCGGCGCGCGCGCCGGGCCAGGAATGAGGGCGAGGAACAGCCGCAGATGCCGGGCCGCCTGACCCGCGCCCGCACCCGTGGGCAGGACGGGCGGTCAGCCGTTCTCGCGGAGGGCCGGCAGCAGCGTGTCCTGCGCCCAGGCGATGAACTGCCCCTGCTGCTCGGCGCCCACCTGGACCAGGTCCAGGTGGGTGAAGCCCGCCTCGGTGAACTGCCTGGCCGCCTCGACGTGCACCGCCGGATCAGGGCCGCAGGGGACCAGCCGGGCGATGTCCTCGTCGCGGACATGGCGGGACGCCGCGTCGAATCCCCGGGGCTCAGGCAGCTCGGACAGCACCGGCCAGCCGGGCACGGCCCAGCGCCACAGCCGCCGGGCCCGGGCCCGGGCGGCCTGCTCGTCGGGGTCATAGCAGATCGCCAGCTGCCCGTACTTCGGCTTGCGCTCCCCGCCGGCCTGGTTGAAATCCTTGATCAGCGACGCGTCTGGCTGGCTGGCGATCAGGCACTCACCCTGGTCCGCGGCCAGCTGCGCCGACTCCGGGCCGGACGCCGCGACGCCCAGCGGCACCGGGGCGTCCGGCAGGTCGTACAGCCTGGCCCGCTCCACCTGGAAGTGCCGTCCGCTGAAGTTCACGTAGTCGCCGGTGAACAGGTGGCGGATGATCCGGATGGCCTCGGCCAGCCGCTCATGCCGGATCCGCGGGCTGGGCCACCCGCCGCCGACCACGTGCTCGTTGAGGTTCTCGCCCGCGCCCAGTCCTAGCGTGAACCGGCCGCCGGACAGCACGCCGATGGTCGCGGCCTTCTGGGCCACGACCGCGGGATGGTAGCGGAACGTCGGGCAGGTCACCATCGTCATCAGCGGCAGCCGGTGCGTGGCCTGCGCCGCGGCCCCGAGCACCGCCCACGCGTAGCCGGAATGACCCTGGTCTTCGAGCCAGGGAAAGTAGTGGTCGGACATGGCTGAGAAGTCGAACCCGGCCTGCTCGGCCGCCTGCAGGTCGCTCACCAGCTGCCGGACCGGGGCCTGCTCGCACAGGGCCGTGTACCCGAACTGTGTCATGGCCGGATCCCTACCCGGCTGCGCGCGGGCGCCCGGGAACCGGGGCAGGGAAATCTGGTGGCGGCAGAACCGGGCGGCCGCGGAACCCGGTGCGATCACAACCCGGTGCGATCACAACCCCGGCGATCTGCCGCGTAGCCCGTCCAGCCGGGGGTAGCTGGATGACGTGGACAAGACCACTGAAGGTGACGGACGCGCCGTCGAACCGGCCGGCCAGGCTGAACTGCCCGGCGAGGTAGCCGAGCTGGTTGGCGAGATCAGCGAGGGCAGCGCCTTGTCCCGGCGCCGCCGGGTGATGGCCGCGACGTCCCGGATCGCGCGCCGGGGCAGCCGGGCCGGCTGGTCAGGGGCGGCCTCGGGAGGCCGGTGGCTGACCTCGCAGGTGCTGGCGATGGCTCCCCGGCTTCCCGTGCGGGATCAGCGGAAGCTCCGCGAGCAGTTTCCCGGCCTCGGCCCGGAAGAGGTCGCAGACCAGCTGATCCAGGGCGCGTCCCGGGCCGCCGCCGCGGTGGGGGCGGGGGTGGGCGCGGCCATGCTGCTGCCGCTGCCGACCGCCCCGGTCGAGGTCGCGGTCGAGACCCTGGCGCTCGTCGGGATCGAGCTCAAGCTGGTCGCCGAGCTGCACGAGGTCTACGGGATGCGCGCCGCGGGCACGGCCCCGGAACGCATGCTGGCCTACGTGGTGGCCTGGGCACACCGGCGCGGGGTGGCCCTGGTGCCAGGAGGCCTGGCCCTGGCCGTAGGTTCGCCGCTGCGCAGGCAGCTGGAGCGGCGGCTGCTGGCCCGGGCCGGCCGCAGCGCCGTGTCCCTGGGACCGCTGCTGACCGGAGCCGCGGCCGGGGCGATGCTCAACCGGCGGGAGGCCCGCCGGCTTGGTCACGACGTGCGCAATGACCTGCGGCGCCGCTCGCCGCAGGGATCACGCTGGCCGGGACCGGTCTAGGACTCCACGTCCAGCCCGGGCACCGCGTCCCAGCCGGTGATGGCGAGGACCACCCGGATGTACGAGGGGACGTTATGCAGCCGGACGCGCCGCGCGGGACCCGTGCTGCCGTCCTCGGCCAGCCGGACGATCGCCCGCAGCCCGGCCAGATCGCAGTAGCTGACCCCGCCGAGGTCGATCTGCACCTCCGGGTGTCCCTCGGCGAGTTCATGCAGTGAGGTCACCAGGGCGGGGTACGTCGCCTCATCGATTTCCCCCGAGATGGCCAGCCCGGCGGGGGAGCTGGTCTGGGCGATCCGCAAGACCCCGTTGTCATAAGCGGGATAAGGCTCAGCCCTCACGGATCTACCTCCCTCGCGCGGGTATGGCGCACCTGCTGCCAAGTGGGGCGGGATGAAGAATACGCTGACCAGTGGCCTGTCCGCGGGAAACCCGGGGTGGCAGTCAGGGCCCAGGATGCCCGCGGTGCCCGGCCTGGGCGGACGGCGCTGTCCTGGATGAATACGTAGCTGACCGGCGTGGCGGTTGCCGGGTCCGCCAGCGGTCAGCCGGCGTTCCAGGGGCGGGCCAGCCGGGCGGACGCCTCGAACATCAGCGCGTGCACGAACGCCTGCGGCAGGTTCCCGCGCAGCTGGTGCTGGTGGCTGTCGAATTCCTCGGTGAACAGCGCGGGCGGCCCGCAGGCGGCGCGGTTGCGCTCGAACCAGCCGATGGCCTCACCGGTCCGGCCCACCTGGTGGGTGGCCAGCGACATGAGAAACCCGCAGAGCACGAACGCGCCCTCGGACTCTTGCAGCGGGCGCTGGTCATGCCGGTACCGGTAGAGGTAGCCGTCGCTGGCCAGGTCGGCTGCGATCGCCTCGAGGGTAGCCAGGCTGCGCGGGTCGGCCGCGGGCACCGCCCCGCGGATCGGGGCCAGCAGCAGGGCGGCGTCCACCCGCTCGTCGTCGGGAGCGCGCTGCCACCGCCCGCTGGGGTGCACGCTATCCGCGGCCACGTCGGCCAGGATGGCATCGGCCAGCGTCTCCCAGGCCGCGGCCTGGGCGGGGGCCGTTCCGGCCGCGGCGATGGCCCGCAACCCCCCGACGCACATGAGCCGGGAGTGGGCCCAGCGATGGTTGTCGAGCTCCCACACCCCGGCGTCCGGCTCGGTCCACCGGCTCTCGATGGCCTTCACCGCCGTCTCGGCGGCCTGCCAGTGCACGGTATCCATGTGATCGTGGGCCGCCGCGGCCGCGAAGAGCTGGAGTGCCTCGCCCAGCGCGTCGAGCTGGAACTGCCGGTTGACCCAGTTCCCGATCTTGTCCGCGCCGCCCGGGTAGCCGGTCAGGCGGGGAAGCGACTCCTCCCCGGGCACCGGCCCGCAGGCCACGGTGTAGGCCGGCTTGAGGTCGGGGCCGTCGGCCAGGATGCGCTCGGCCACGAAGGATACGGCGTCGTCGAGCAGGCGGTGCGGGCCGTCGGCGGCTATCGCCTGCCCGGTATAGCACTGGTCCCGGATCCACACGTAGCGGTAGTCGTAGTTCCGTCCGGCCTTGGAGCGCTCCGGCAGTGACATGGTGGCTGCGGCGACCATGCCGCCGCGGTGGCTGGTCAGCCCGGCCAGCACCGCGTAGCTGTGCCGGCTGTCCGCGGTGGCCAGGCTCGGGCCCAGTTCCGGGACGGCCGCTTCCCAGGATGACTCGGTAGCCTGCCACGCCTCGCGGGCCTGCACCGGAACCCGCGGCAGGGCCTGGTCCGATATCTCCAGCACCAGATCGTGCTGGGCGCCCGCGGCCAGGGCCAGGTGCAGTTCCAGAGCACCGTCCGGGCGCACCGACGCGTCCGCGCCCCCCGACCAGCGCACCTGGAGCGGGCCGCTGCGGGCCGTCCATATCCCGTGAGACTGCTTGAGCTGGGTCATCCGGTACCGCCCGAAGCCGGCCCGCACGTCGAGGACTACCCTGACCCGCGCGGGACCGTCCAGGGCCACGACCCGGCGCAGCACCACCGTGGTGTGCGGGTCACCTGGGTAGGCCAGGGCCTCGCGGCACTCGGTAAAACCGCTGCTGGTAATCCAGCGGCTGCGCCAGATGAGGGAACCCCCCTCGTAGTACCCGCCCCACACGAAGCGTTCCTCCGGGGTCACGGCATAGACACCGCGCCCGCCAATCAGGCAGGAGAACACCGCGTCGGAGTCCCATTGCGGGGCGCACAGCCAGGCGAAGTCTCCGCGAGGGCCGATCAGCGCGCCCCGTTCCCCGTCCGCCACCAGCGCGTACTCGCGCAGTACATGCGGGGGAAACTCGTCGGCTGCGCCCGGGTCGTCAGTCGTCATGCTCTCCTCATCCGCCGGCTCGGCCGTCGGCTACCCCAGCCCGACCGGCCCAAACGGTCTGACCGGCGGGCCCGGCCTAGAGCGGGAGCAGGGGCCCGGCGGCCAGGCCGTACCCTTCCCCGGCCGCCGTGATCAGCTGGCTCAGGACGCTGGTGAGCTGGTCCCGGGTGGCCGGCGGGAGTTCGGCGACGATGCGGCTCAGCTCGCGGTGCCGCCACCCGGACACGGCGGCGACCAGGCTCTGCCCGCTGGGGGTGAGTTCCAGCGTCACCACGCTGCGGTGCCGCGGGTCGCTGCCCCGGGCCACATGGCCCGCGGCGACCAGGCGGTCCGCCAGCCTGGTCACCGTGGACGCGTCCAGGCCGAGGGCCCGGGCCACCCGGGCCGACCGGGTACAGCCGAGTTCAGCCAGGACGGCCAGCATCCGGAACTGGGGCAGCGTGATCACGCCGCTGAGAGCGTCCAGGCTGCGCAGCGCCACCCCAGCCAGTACCCGGGTCGCGGCTTGCAGCGCTTCGACCTGCTCCGCGAATTCCAGGGCGCCCGCCGGGTCACTACCCATTGAGCCGCTACCCACTGGGTCACTACCCACTGGGTCATCAGCCGTCAGGGACGCTGAGGGCGCGGGCAGGCGGGGCGTCTCCACAAGAAAAATATTGTACTGAGAAACACTTGCCATCCGCGACTATTTACCGGAGCTCCGCTTACCGCAGCCCCGCCAGGGGTGTAGCCGGTCGGCGCACGGGTAGTGCCGGCCCCAAGGCTTTCCCAAGAGCACGGCACAGCGAGCAACTCGGCCAGGAAGGACGGTGGCGATGACCACCCGGTACGGTTATTTCCTGTCCTCGGAAGAGCATCCCCGCAAGAGCTTGTCCGGCAGGCCAAGCTGGCCGAGGAAGCCGGCTTCGAGGCGCTGTGGATTTCCGACCACTTCCATCCCTGGCTCGACGAGCAGGGCCAGAGCGGGCACGTGTGGTCGGTGATCGGAGCGTTGTCCCAGGTCACCTCGCTGCCCATCACTACAGCGGTGACGTGCCCCCTCATCCGCCAGCCTCCCGCGACGGTCGCGCAGGCCGCGGCGACCGCTGCGCTGCTCACTGGGGTGGTTTCACCCTCGGGGTCGGCAGCGGCGAAGACCTCAACGAGCACATCCTCGGGCAGCGCTGGCCGTCGGCCGAGGAGCGGCTGGAGATGCTCGAGGAAGCCGTATCCGTGATGAGGGACCTGTTCAGCGGGCAGCTGATCAGTCATGCGGGCCGGCACTACACGGTGGACACCGCCCGCCTGTACTCGCTTCCGCAGACCCCGCCGGGGATCTACATGTCGGGGTTCGGTGAGAAGGCGGTCAAGTGGTGACCGGCCGGTCCAGGGCGGTCTCAAGGTGTGCTGGGGTGCGGACGAGGCGCAGGCCAGGAAGACCATGCACCGGCTATGGCCGACCGATGAGATTCCTGGCGAGGCCCTCCAGTTGCTGCCCCTGCCGCGCCAGTTCGGCCAGCTGGCCGAACTCGTCACCGAGGACATGATCAGCGCTCCGTGCGGCCCTGACCCCGCGGTGCACCTGGCCGGCATCCAGGCCTACCGCGACGCGGGCTTCGACGAGGTGTACATCGGCCAGGCCGGACCCGATGCCGACGGTTTCTTCGAGTTCTACGGCAGTCAGGTACTGCCCCGGCTGCGACAGGGGTGAGCACGTTAGGTCCTATATGAGCGTTGTCAGCGCTGATAGGCTCTCCGCCGGTATCACAGGCGGGCCGGGGTGCTGGGCCGGTGGTGATCCTGATGGGATACGACATGTTCCGGGGTTCCAGGGATGAGCAGCTCGAGGTGAGTACCGCCGAGCGGGGACTGGTTGCCCTGATCGAGGTGGCGGAGCGCGCCGTGGAAAAGATCGGCTCCTCCGTGCCGCCTGCCCAGCTGCGGGCCCTGCTGATCATCGACCGGTCCGGAAGCCTCAACCTCAACCGGCTGGCGACCCAGGTGGGGGCCTCTGCGTCGGCCACCAGCAGGCTGTGTGACCGGATGGAGATCGCGGGACTGCTGACCCGGGACCGGGCAGAGGAAAGCCGCCGGGAGATCGTGCTGCTGCTCACCGAGTCGGGCCGGCGGCTCGCCGGCTGGGTGCGCGACCAGCGGCGGGCGGCCCTGGCCGACATGCTCCAGGCCATGACGCCGGAAGGCCGCGAGGCCCTGGTGCGCGGCCTCGGTGAGGTGGCCGCCGACAGCGGCGGAATATTCCAGATGTAAACATTTGCTTTATGCGGCACAGCCATGAGAAGCTTGCACCATGGAAGTACTTGCCGCAGATGAAGCAGCTGCGGCACCTCCGCCCCGGACCATGGGCCGGCCCGCTGACGCAGCTGCGAGCGAGCTTGAACAGCTAGACGACGACGACCTGCTACGCGAAATCCGGTCCTGGCCGCCCGACAGCCCGCGCCGGGAAACGGCGCGCGAGGTTCTGGTGGGTCGCTACCGGGGCCTGGTCCGCGCCTGCGCGAACCGCTACCGGCGCAGCCCGGAACCGACTGAGGACCTGATCCAGGTCGGCTACGTCGGCCTGCTCAAAGCGATCAACAACTACGACCCCGAGGTCGGCCGGAACCTGGCCGCCTACGCCCAGCCTTGCATCACGGGGGAGATCAAGCGCTACTTCCGCGACAAGCGGTGGCAGGTGCACATCGAGCGGCCGGTGCAGGAGCGGCTGCTGGCGCTGCGCGAGACGGCCCGCGAGCTCACCCAGGAGCTCGGCCGCGCGCCCAGCGACGCCGAACTCGCCGGGGACCTGGGAATCACCGAGGCTGACGTCCGGGAGGCGCGTGGTGCCGACATGCTCCTGCAGCCGGCCTCGCTCGATGCCCCGCTGTCCGGCCAGCCCGACACGGCCAGCCTGGCCGACCTGCTCGGCGGCGACGACCCGCAGATGGAGCACACCCTGTCGATGGAGGCGCTAGCCGTGCACTGGGAGGAGCTGCCCCGGCGGGAGCAGCGGATCCTGCTGATGCGCTTCTACGGGGACATGACCCAGGCCGAGATCGGCCGTACCCTGGGTATCTCGCAGATGCACGTCTCCCGGCTCCTCGCCCACGCGCTCACCTTCCTGCGGCAGCGCATCACCGGCCCGGCGGAGGGCGCGGAGGGCAGGCTCGCCGCGACCTGAGTGGACGGTGCCCCACCCCACTTCCGTGGCACGGCCCATCCGTGCCGCGGATTTGGGTATTACCGGGGTGCCGGACGACATGAAAACGGAAGTTTCTGGTGTTTTGCGACATTATCCTGTCGCGGAACAGGGAGCGCGGAAGCCGCTGGCCCCGGACTCGGGGCTGGCGGTCTGTCGTAAGGAGCGTTGGTTGAGGCTACGTCCCGCAGGCGCGCAGTGAGCATGCCGACCCGGACCGGCGTGCCCGCTCCGCGAGGCCCGGCCGGCCCTCCGCAGGCCGGCCCCCCGCAGGCCGGCCCCCCGCAGGAGAGGGCCGGGGTGGACTCGGCCCGCTTCGGGTGGCTGGGTGACCCGGACACGATCCTTCTGGTCGAGGACGACGCGGGTGACGTCCTGCTGGTCGAGGAACTGCTCGCGGACAGCGGCATGCGGGCCTCGCGGACCGCGGCCCGGTGATCCGGATCACCGCGGACGAGCAGCCGGACGGGCGATGGCAGATCGGCGTGGCCGACAACGGCATCGGCGTCCCGGCCGAGTTCGCCGAGAAGATCTTCATTATCTTCCAGCGGCTGCACGCGCGGGACGCCTATCCGGGCACCGGGATCGGCCTCGCGCTCTGCAAGCGGATCGTTGAGCAGCACGGCGGCCAGATGTTCCTGGACACTACCTACTCGGGGGGGACGCGCATGTACTTCACGCTGTCCCCGCCCGGCCCCGCCGCCACCCCCGATAGCCCCCCCGGCCGTCCCGAAGTCATCGGCACCCTCACCCTCCCCAAAGGAACAGCCCATGTGCGACCTGGAACAGATCGAAGTCCTGCTGGTCGAGGATGACCCCGGCGACGAGCTGATGACCCGGGAAGCCTTCGAGGACAACAAGATCCGCAACCGGCTGCACGTGGCCCGGGACGGGGAAGAGGCGCTCGACTTCCTGTACCGCCGCGGCGCGCACGTCGAAGCGCCGCCCGCCGACCTGATCCTGCTCGACCTCAACCTGCCCAAGTACGACGGGCGGCAGATCCTGGAGCAGATCAAGTCCGACCCCGAGCTCGCCCACGTGCCGGTGGTCATCCTGACCACTTCCTCCTCCGAGGAGGACATCCTGCGCAGCTACAAGCTGCACGCCAACGCGTACGTGACGAAGCCGGTGGACGTGGACCAGTTCATCGCGGCTGTCCGGCAGATCGACGAGTTCTTCGTGTCGGTGGTCAAGCTTCCCCGGCGGTGATCAGCGTTTATGCGCCGCCAGCTCTGAGCCGGTCCGGGCGGGCGGGCGGTCAGGCGCGGTCGCTGGCGTGGTCCTCTTCCGCGGGCGAACCCGTCCCCTGGTCCTCGCCTCCGCCGCCTCCGCCGTTGTCGCCGCCGTTGCCGCTGTGCCCTGTAATGTCAGCGGGCCCGGCCCCGTCACCACCCTCCGCGCCGTCACCCTCGTCGCCGTCGGACCGGTTGTGCCCGAACATGTCGGCCAGCGCCCGGCGTATCTCCGCCCAGTTGGAGCCCCGCGGCACCTTGAGGGAGATATACGACGCGACCCCGGTCGGAATGGGCAGCCAGAAGTTCACCAGCCGCCAGGCCAGCACGCCCAGCGTGGCCACGCTGCGGGTCAGGCCGAAGCTGACCAGCAGCACAGGGGTCACCGAGTCGATGACACCCAGCCCCGCCGGGGTGATCGGGATGGCGCCGAGCACGTTCGCGATGCCGTAGGCGGCAAACAGCCCCACCGGGTTGGTGAAGCTGCCGAACGCGGCGATGAAACACCACAGCGACGCCGCGTCGAGCAGCCAGTTGAGCGACGCCCAGCTCAGCGACCCGACCATGACCGGCCGGTTGCTGGCCAGCCGGCGCAGGGACTCGTCCGCCTGGAGCACGATCTTCTCCAGCCGGTCCCCGCCGACGCCGGGGATCTTGTCGCCGACCGTGTGCAGGATGCGCCCGGCGCGCGGGGCGCCGCGGGTGAGCCCGATGATCAGCGCGGCGATCAGGGCCAGCAGCACCGCGCCCACGATGGCCACCGTCGCGTAGATGGCCCGGAACCCGGACAGCGGGATGGAGATGACCAGCGACAGCCAGAGCAGGACGTTCAGCACGATGGTGGAGCCCATGCCTTTGGTGGCCATCATCACGCCGACGTCGGTCCCGTCCAGTCCCTCCGAGGTGAAGAGCGAGTAGCCAACACCCGCGCTCCCGATGGTCCCCGCCGGGATCATGTGCGCCACCGCTGCCGCGGCCAGGTCGATCCGGAACAGCCGGGAGATGCCCGGCCTGCCCTCCGGGGGCAGCAGTTCCCGGGTCAGCAGCGCGTAGCAGAACAGCGAGAGACCTTCGAGGACCAGCCCGGCGATCATCCAGGGGATGCTCACCCGGCCGAGTAGGTACAGGTTCTTGCTCGCGCCGACCAGTTCCGGGATGACCAGGTACTCGATGATCAGGGCCAGGATGAACAGCAGGACGATCCGGCGGATCGGCCGCTTGGCGGCCCGCAGCCAGCTCGCGTGCACCCAGCGCGGCACCGGGGGAGCGCCCCCGCCCTGCGGCTCGTCCCCCGGTGGCTGCTCCTGCGGTCCAGTCAGCTGCGGTCCAGTCTGCGGAAGGTGACTTCGTTCAGCAGGAGGCGGAGCGCCGCCGCGGCGGGGATCGCAACCAGGGCCCCGATGAGGCCCATCAGCGCCCCGCCGAGCAGGACCGCCACCACTGTCACCACCGCCGGCACCTCCACCGTCCGCCCCATGATCCTCGGCACTATGAGGTAATCCTCCGCCAGGCGGTACGCGATGTAAAAAGCAAGGGTGGCGATGGCCACCGGGAGGGACACGGTCAGGGCCACCAGCGACACGATCGCGCCGCCCACCGTGGACCCGATGACCGGGATCAGGTCGAGCAGGGCCACCAGGAGCGCCAGCAGCAGAGCGTAGGGGACCCCGAAGATCTGCAGCCAGGCCCAGGTGCCAGCCCCGGCGATCACCGACGTCAGGAAGTTACCCAGCATGTAGCCGCCGACCTTGACGAAGATCTCATCGCCGATCAGGATGACCCGCGACCGCCGGGACTGTGGGGCCAGCCGGTACAGGAACAGCTTGATCCGCGGCATCGCGGCCAGGAAGTAGACCACCAGCACGATGACGACCAGCACCGAGCTGGCCGCGCTGAGCACGAGCGCGCCGGCCCCGAGCACGCCGCCAACCAGCGCGGTGCCCTTACTGGACAGGAGCTTGGACAGGCGCTGCTCGATCTGGAACCGCGAGTTCAGCTTGCCGAGCTCGGAGTTGTGATCCTTGAGCGTGGTCACGTAGTGCGGCAGCTCGTGAACCAGGGCGGTGACCTGGGCGGTGAGCGGCGGGACGGCCGAGGCCACGAAGCCGGCGACGACCGCGGCCACGACGAGCAGGATCACGATCACCGCGGTCCAGCGGGGCAGACGGCGGCGGGTCAGCCAGTTCACCGCGGGATCGAGCCCGGCCGCGATGAACAGGGCCAGGCCGATGAGGACGAGCACCGAGCGCGCCCTGATCAGCAGCTCCACCAGGCCGTAGGTGACCGCCACCCCGGCCGCGGCGGCCATGCCGACGAAGAACGGGGAGCGCCGGTTCATGGGACGGCCGAGCCGCCCCAGGCCGCCGGTTTCCTCGGCGATCGCGGCGGCCGCCTCGACCGCCTGCTGCATGTGGTCGGATGCCTCGGGGGCCGGACCGGCCTCCGCGGGATCGCCGCCCGCGGCGTTCCCATGGCCGGCCGGGTCGCCCGCGGTGTCCCCGCTGGGGCTGCTCAGCGCCGCGCTCTGATCGAGCAGCGCGTCGTCGGTGGCGACGGCCGGTTCGCTGGCGCCGTTCTCCGGCTGGTCTGGGAAGCCGGGGGCGCCCGTGCGTCGCTCGCCCAGGTCGCCGCGCGTCACGTCGCCGATCCTCCTTGAAGGCACTGCCGGGCTGACCGGAGGCCGGCGGGGAGCGGCAGGGCTGTGGGGCTCTAGGCTGCCCAGCCGCGCTCCCTTCACACATTCCCCGCCGGGGCAGATCCCGCCCCGGGCCGCAGCTCCGGACTGAGGTGAGGATGCCGCCCAGACGGGTAGCAGCCTCTGGTGCCGGGAACGGGTGCGCCAGCGCCCTGCGGCACCAGGAAGGAGCCACGATCATGAGTGAGAGCAGCACTGGTAAGGGCGGTCGCAGCCAGGCTGGCGGCAACCGCCGGCCCGAGCAGGACAAGGACGAGTTCGAGGCCGGCACCGGCTACCAGCCCAGCACCAACCAGGCCCGGGATGAACCGCTGCCCGCAAGCCACCACGACGACGGCCGTCAGGAAGGGACCCGCCGCGGTGGCGAACCAGCGCGGGACAAGCCCAAGCCCCGCGGTGGCACCAGCCCGGGGAAGTAGCCGGCTACCTACCGCTTGCCGGCGGCCGGCTGGGTACGGCTAGCTGAGCAGCCGGAGCCCCCGGAAACCGCCGCCTTGCTGGCCGTGCTGCGCAACCGGGCCGCCATGACCACCGCCACCGCCTGGCCGCAGCCGCGCCGCCCGGCTGCTCCGCTGCCGGCCAGGCTCACGACCACCACGCTCAAAGCCGCGATCAGCAGCAGCGGGACCAGCACGATCCGGCCCATCCGCCGCCCCGGGCCGGACCGTCCTGAGGACGGACGGCGCCGCCCGGGCCGGCGGCGGCCGGGCAGCGGGTGCCAGGTCCACCACGACTCCGGCGGCAGGGTTTCCACCACCGGCATGGCTTCCTGCCGGGTGAGGTCGGTGAAGACGCCGAACATCGTGGCGAGCCGGGGCTCCGCCGTCTGGAGGTTGTCGTCGATCGCGTCCAGCGCGTGCTGCTGACTAGAGGGCAGGGTCATGGCTTTTCTCCGGATCCGATGCTGGCCCTAGCGCTACCCGCAGGTGGCGGCTTAAACGGGCACCCGGGTGCCTTCCGGCGCTCAGCCCGCATCGGGCAGGCAGACCTGGATGACGCCGTCGCGGATCCGGGTGCGCAGCACCGGCTGCGGCGCGGTCGCGGGGCCGCGGGCCACCGAGCCGTCCGCGATCCGGAACGCGGTGCCGTGCCACGGGCAGATCAGGCACCCCCCGTCCACCTCACCCTCGAAGAGCGGCCCCGACAGGTGGCTGCACCGGCCAGCCAGCACGTGCATGGCGCTTCCGTCCCAGATCACCACCAGCGGCACGTCGCCCAGCATCGCCTTGACCGGGTCGCCGTCCGGCAGGCCGGCCGCGGGCATCAGGTCATGCCAGCCTGGCTCGACGAGGTGGGGAACGGGTTCCGCCTGGTTGGCCCCGCCTGAGAGGCGGAACGAGATGTGCCCGCCGAGCAGGCCACCGGTGACGTTGGCGGCTGCGTGCACCACCCCCACCCGCATTTGCTGCTCATGCTGCTCGGACCAGTCCGCCGCCCCGGCCAGCGCGGCCGCCGCGGCGGTCATCAGGCCGAACGCGACGAGCCGCCGTCGCTGGGCTTCGCCTTCCGTGGAGCTCCCCGCGTCCAGCACCGCCGCGGACAGCCAGGCCCCGACCGGCGCCTGGGCCAGCACCGGGTGCAACGGGTGCCCCAGCCACACGCCGTGCAGCGCGTCGCGCACCGGTCCGGGCCGCAACGCCCGTGCTATCCGCTGGCCGGGCGCGACGACGCGATCCAGGGCAGTGGCCTGTTCGAGCTGGGAGATGGGACGCATGGGGCGGCTGCTTTCCGTGAAACCCCCGGCCAAACCGGTATGGACCAGGCCGCCGCGGGTAGCGGTGGAGGCCCCGCGACCGGCCAGCGGGTCCCGTGGCCTGGGAAAGGAGCACCGCAGACGATGACAAGCATCGAGACAGCGCGGGGTGAGGTGGACATGGATGACCCGCCCGCGTGGCGCGTGGCCGCGGCCGCCTTTGCGGCGGCGGTGCAGACGGGGCGGCTCGACCTGCCGCTGCCGGGCAGCGGGCGGACCCGGGAACGCTGGGCCGGCCTGGCCGACCTGGCCGCCGAGGACCTGTCCCTGGTCCGGCTGGGTGAGGGGCACGCCGACGCGGTCGCGATCCTGGCCGAGCTGGGCGGCCCGCCACCCGAGCCGGGCAGCCGGTGGGGGGTCTGGGCCGCACAGCCCCCGGGCCGCGGCCTGACCGCGGCCCGCGAGGCCCGGGGCTGGCGGGTCACCGGTCTCAAGCAGTACTGCTCTGGCGCGCGGGCCCTCACAGACGCGCTGGTCACCGCGGCCGCGCCGGACGGGATCCGGCTGTTCGCCGTGGGCACCGCAGGCCTGTCCCCGGTGCCGGGCAGCTGGCCGGCCACCGGGATGGCGGGCAGTGACACCCTCGACATCCGGTTCGACGACGTGCCCGCCGAGCCGGTCGGGCCGCCCGGCGGCTATACCGCGCGCCCCGGCTTCACGCACGGCGGTGTGGGCGTGGCGGCCTGCTGGTACGGCGGCGCCCGCGCCGTCGCGGACACCCTGCTCACGTCGGCCCGCCGCCGCGACGTGGGCCCGCACGCCCTGGCGCATCTGGGGGCGGCTGACATCGCGCTGACCAGCGCCCGGACTGCGCTGGACCAGGCCGCGGACGAAATCGACGCCGACCCGGGCGACCTAGCCGGCGCCGGGCCCGCCCGTGCCCTCCGGGTCCGGTCCCAGGTCGAGGCGGCCGCCACCGAGGTGATGGAGCGAGTCGGCCGGGCGCTCGGGGCCGGGCCACTGGGCCACGACGAGGCGCACGGCCGCCGGGTCGCCGACCTGACCGTGTACCTGCGCCAGCATCACGCGGAACGGGACCTGGCCCAGCTGGGTGCCCTGGTCGCTGAGCGGGGCGCCTCGTGGTGAACGCGATCGACCAGGCCGGCACCGACGAAGCCGAGTGGCAGGCTTGGGCGGGGCTGGGGCAGCTTCCGGAGGCCGACCTGAGCCGCTGGGCCCGGGTGCTGGTGGTCGCGGCCCATCCCGACGACGAGGTGCTCGGCGTGGGCGGCACGATGGCCCGGCTGGCCGCGGCCGGGGCCCGGCTGCGGCTGGTCTCGGCAACCGACGGCGAGGCGTCTCATCCCGGTCATCCCAACCGGTCAGCGCTGGCCGCCCGGCGGGCCGCCGAGACTGCCGGCGCGCTCCGGGCGCTCGGCGCCCAGGCCACCGAGGTGATCCGGCTCGGGTTTCCCGACACCCGCGTGGCGGCCCGCGAGGACGCCCTCGCCGCCCGGCTGCGTGATCTCGCCGCGGACTGCGACGCGGTCCTGGCTCCCTGGGACCAGGACCTGCACGCCGACCACGAGGCGGTGGGCCGGGCCGCCCGCCGCGCCAGCCCGCTGACGTACTGGTATCCGGTGTGGACCTGGCACTGGGCCCGCCCCGGCGACTCACGGGTGCCATGGCACCGCGCCGTGCGCGTTTCGTTGCGGCCCTCGATCGCCGCCCGCAAGCGCGCTGCCATCCGCTGCTTCACCAGCCAGCTGGAACCCCGGGATTCCGGCACCGGCCCGGTGCTGACCCCGGCCACGGTGGCTCATTTCACCCGCGATCACGAGGTGCTGCTCCAGGGGGCGAGCCGATGAGCCTGGATACGGGGTACTTCGACCAGATGTACGCGGCCGCATCCGACCCCTGGGGACTCGCCACCCGGTGGTATGAGACGCGCAAGTACGCGATCAGCCTCGCGCTGCTGCCGGAGCTGCGTTACCAGGACGCGTTCGAGGCCGGCTGCTCCGTCGGGGTGCTGACCAGCCTGCTCGCCGCCCGCTGCGGCCAGGTGCTGGCCTGGGACGCCTCCGGCGCCGCGGTCGCGGCGGCGGCCGCGCGGACCGCCGGGCTGCCCAACGTCTGCGTGCGCCAGGGCGCGATCCCCGGCGACTGGCCGTCCGGCCAGTTCGACCTCATCGTCTTCTCCGAGGTGCTCTACTACTTCGCCGGCGGCGAGCTGGACCTGGTCCTGGACCGCGGCGTCGCGTCGCTGCGGCCCGGCGGCAGCCTGCTCGCGGTGCACTGGCGCCACCCGGTGGCCGACTACCCGCGCGGCGGCGACGACGTGCACCGGGTGCTCGCGGCGCGGCGTGACCTGGCCCGCCGGGTCGGGCACACCGAGACCGACTTCACCGCCGAGGTGTACCAGCGGGCCGGCCGCCCGCTCGTCTCGGTGGCCCAGGCCGAGGGCCTCGTGTGAGGGGCCTGGTGCATGACGTCGCCGCCGTCGGCGTGGTCATCCCGGCCCACGACGAGGAGGATCTGCTTCCGTCCTGCCTGGCCGCGGTGCGGCTGGCGGCCGCGCCACTGGCAGGCATCCCGGTCCACGTGGTGGTGGTCGCGGACGCGTGCACGGACCGGACCGCGGGCCTGGCCCGGGCGGGGGGAGCGGCGGTGCTGGCCATCGAAGCGCGGAACGTGGGCACCGCCCGGGCCGCCGGGGTGGCCGAGGTGCTCCGCCGGACCGGGCCGGTCGATCCAGCCACGGTCTGGCTGGCCACGACGGACGCGGACACGCTGGTGCCACCCGGCTGGCTGACCCGGCAGCTCAGCTACGCCGAGGACGGCTGGGATGCGGTCGTGGGCACCATCACGGTGAACGACTGGCGCCAGTACCCGGCGGAGGTGCCGCCGCTGTTCCAGCAGCTTTACCGGACGGCGTCACCAGCCGGCGGCGCGGCCCACCCGCACGTGCACGGGGCCAACCTGGGCTTCAGCGCAGCCGCCTACCTGGCCGCGGGCGGTTTCGGGCCGGCCAGGACCGCCGAGGATCACGCCCTCGTCAACGCGCTCGCCGCCGCTGGCCGCCGGGTGCTGCGCACCACCACAGTGAGCGTCGTCACCTCGGCCCGGCGCCGCGCCCGCGCCCCGCACGGCTTCAGCCAGCTGCTGGGCTCGCTGGCTGCCGCAGTAGAGGCCTGACTGCGCAGGCCTGACTGCGGAAGCCTGAACGGACGGGTGAGGCCTAGCGCCGGGTCACGTCCCGGGCCGCTGGCCACCGCGCCGGGCGGCACCCGAGCCACCTGAGCCCTGCGTGGTCTGGGTGGGGTCGATGAACACGTACGGAGTGACCGGCAGCCGCTCAGACAGCCGGCGGTCGATGTCGTCGGCCAGGTCTTCTACCTGGTTCGCGCTGGACTCGTCGCCCAGCGCCACCCGGGCCGCGACGATCAGGCTGTCCGGGCCCACGTGCATGGTCTGCAGCTCGAGCAGCCGGTCCACGCCGGGGGTGTCCTCGATCTCCTCCTTGATCACCGTGAGCACCTTGGGGTCGGCCGAGCGGCCGATGAGCAGTTCCCGGCTGTCCATGCCGAGCCGGAAGGCGACCACGATCAGCAGTACACCGATCGCGATCGACGCGCTGCCGTCCCACACCGGGTTCCCGGTGACCTGCTGCAGGAGCAGGCCGCCCGCGGCCAGGGCGAGCCCGATGACGGCCGCGCTGTCCTCGAACAGCGCCGCCTTCACCGTCGTGTCCCGGCTGGTCTTGACGTGCTCCAGGGTGTGCGTGTGGTCGCGGTGGGCCTCGCCCCGCAGCTGGCCGTAAGCCCGGATGAACGAGGTGCCCTCGGCGATCGCGCACACGGCCAGCACCACGTACGCGATCACGAAGTCGTGGGTCTTGCTGTGCATTGAGAGGATGCCCTCGAAGATGGAAAATCCCGCGCCCGCGATGAAGATGCCGAACGCGGCGAGCAGCGACCAGAAGTACCGCTCCTGCCCATACCCGAACGGGTGCTCCTCGTCGGCCGGGCGCATGCCCTGGCGCACCGAGGTGAACAGGAAGACCTGGTTGAGGGTGTCCGCGAACGAGTGGGCCGCCTCGGCCAGCATGGCGCTGGAACCGGTCAGGATCCCGGCCACCAGCTTGGCGATCATGACAATGATGTTGGCGCCGCCGGCGATCAGCACCGTGCGGGTAGTGGACTCCCGCGACTCGGCCTGCCGCTGCGTCCGCGCCTGTCCCGCGCTCGACGTCACGAACTGCCTGCCCGGGGCGCGCTGTCAGTCATCGGGACCAAGTTGCCCTGGCCCGGTCCGGCTAAACCGCCAAACGGGTCCAGCCGGGTTCCCGCGACCGCTCTGCGGGCTGGGCCAGCTGGGATCCCGCAGCGGGCCCGCGGGCTGGCTCAGCCTCGGTGCTGCAGGGTGTAGCGGACCGTCTGCACCCGGATCAGCCCGTCGGCGAACACGAACGTGTCGATGCCGTCGTCCGCGTATGTCGCGCCGGCATCCGCGGCCCATTCCAGGAACAGCACGTCACCCTCGTAGATCTGCGTCTTCAGCGTCCAGTCGGCGTTCGGCACGTCCGCGAGCAGCTGCGTAAACGCGGTCCGGATCCCGCCCTGGCCGTGCAGCACGCCCGCGGGGGAGATGAACACCGCATCCTCGGCGTAGTCGGCGACGATCTCTTCCAGGTCACCGGCCCCGAGGGCCTGGGCGTGGTGGGCGAAGACTTCCTGAGGTGTCCGTGCCATCTCTATCTCCCTTGGTAACGAGCCCGTGAGACCTACGATATGGTGCGCGTCCCCATCTGAGAAAGCAGAGACCCTTCGTGACCCCAACCGCTCCCGCCGCCCCGCAGCCGCCCGCCGCCGGAGTCCAGCGCCGGATCGCCCAGGAACTGGGGGTGCGTGAGGGACAGGTGAGCGCGGCGGTCGAGCTGCTGGACGGCGGGGCCACGGTGCCGTTCGTCGCCCGCTACCGCAAGGAGGTCACCGGCGCCCTGGACGATGCGCAGCTGCGCACCCTCGAGGAGCGGCTGCGCTACTTGCGTGAGCTGGAGGAACGGCGGACGGCCATACTTGAGTCGGTGCGGGCCCAGGGCAAGCTCGACGACGAGCTCACGGCACGGATCATGGCCGCCGACTCGAAGGCCCGGCTGGAGGACATCTACCTGCCCTACAAGCCTAAGCGCCGGACCAAGGCCCAGATCGCCCGCGAGGCCGGCCTGGAACCGCTCGCTGACCAGCTGCTGGGGCATCCGGAGACCGTCCCGGAGCAGGCCGCCGCGCAGTACGTGGATGCGGAGCGCGGCGTGCCCGACGCGGCCGCGGCGCTGGATGGCGCGCGGGCCATCCTGGTCGAGCGGTTCGCCGAGGACGCCGACCTGATCGGCGAGCTGCGGGAGCAGATGTGGTCGCGGGGGCGCCTGGTCTCCCGGGTCCGCGAGGGCCGGGAGGAGGCGGGCGCCAAGTTCGCCGACTATTTCGAGTTCGCCGAGGCGTTCACGGCGCTGCCCTCGCACCGGATCCTGGCCATGATGCGCGGGGAGAAAGAAGAAATCCTCGACCTGACCATGGATCCGGGCGAGCCTCCGGCTGACGGCCTGGCTCCTCCCGTCCCGTCCGATTACGCAACGAAAATCGCCCGGCGTTATGACGTCGCCGACCAGGGCCGTGCGGCGGACCGCTGGCTCGGGGACACGGTGGCTTGGGCCTGGCGGACCCGGATCGCCGTGCACCTCGGGGTGGACCTGCGGATGCGGCTCTGGCAGCGGGCTGAGGACCAGGCGGTCACGGTGTTCGCGGCCAACCTCCGCGACCTGCTGCTGGCCGCGCCGGCCGGGACGCGGCCCACGATGGGCCTGGACCCGGGGTTCCGCACCGGGGTCAAGGTCGCGGTGGTGGACGGTACGGGTAAGGCGGTCGCCACCGACACGATCTACCCCCATGAGCTGAAACGTGGCGGTGTGGGCGGGGCTGGTTCGCCGCGATGGGCGGAGTCCCTCGCGACGCTGGCCCGGCTGGCCGCGGCCCATCAGGTGGAGCTGATCGCGATCGGTAACGGCACCGCGTCGCGCGAGACGGACCGGCTGGCCGCGGCCCTGATCAAGGGGCACCCGGAGCTGAAGCTCACCAAGGTGATGGTCTCCGAGGCGGGCGCGTCGGTGTACTCAGCGTCGGCCTACGCTTCCCGTGAGCTGCCCGGCATGGATGTGTCGCTGCGCGGCGCGGTCTCCATCGCCAGACGGCTCCAGGACCCGCTGGCCGAGCTCGTCAAGATCGATCCGAAGTCCATCGGGGTCGGCCAGTACCAGCACGATCTGGCCGGGTTCAAGCTGTCCCGTTCGCTGGACGCGGTCGTCGAGGACTGCGTGAACGGGGTCGGGGTGGACGTGAACACCGCGTCGGTCCCACTGCTGGCCCGGGTGTCAGGCATCAGCGAAGGGCTGGCCGCTGCGGTAGTGGCGCGGCGCGATGAGGCCGGTCCGTTCCGCAGCCGCCAGGCGCTCAAGGACGTGCCGCGGCTGGGGCCGAAGGCGTTCGAGCAGTGCGCCGGCTTCCTGCGCATCCCCGGCGGCGACGACCCGCTGGACGCGTCCAGCGTCCACCCGGAGGCCTACCCCGTGGTCCGGCGCATCCTCGAGGCCGCCGGGACGGGCATGCCCGGGCTGATCGGCAACATATCGGTGCTGCGCTCGCTGAAGCCGCAGGACTTCACCGACGAGCGGTTCGGCCTCCCGACCATCACCGACATCCTCAGCGAGCTCGAGAAGCCCGGGCGTGACCCGCGGCCCGAGTTCACCACGGCCAGCTTCGCTGAGGGCGTGGAGACGCTGGAGGACCTGGCGCCCGGCATGGTGCTGGAGGGCGTGGTCACCAACGTGGCCGCGTTCGGGGCTTTCGTGGACATTGGCGTGCATCAGGATGGCCTGGTCCATGTGTCCGCAATGTCGCGAACGTTCGTCTCTGACCCTCACCAGGTCGTGAAGTCGGGTGACGTGGTCCGGGTCCGTGTGCTCGGGGTGGACATCCCCCGCAAGCGGATCTCGCTCACCCTGCGGCTCGATGAGGAGGCGCCGGCTCCGGGCGGTGGCGGGCCCCGCCGTGAGCCCGCCGGTAAGCCAGCGCGCCAGCCGGGCGGGCAGTCAGCCGGTCAGCCGGGCGGGCAGGCAGGTCAGCATGGCGGGCAGTCAGCCGGTCAGCCGGGGCGCGGCGAACGCGCCGGCGGGCAGCGCGGGCGCCAGGACCGGGGGAACGCCGGCCGGGGCAGCTCAGACCGGGGGAACGCCGGCCGGGGCAGCTCGGGCCAGAGCGATGGGGCCATGGCCGACGCGCTCCGGCGGGCAGGCCTGCTCGGGGAGCAGGGGAATCAGCGCCGCCCTGGCCAGCGTGGCTGACCCAGCGTCCTGACCAGCGCGGACTTGCGCCATGATCAGTTCTTTGCCTTCGTGGGTAAGGAGTAGTGAGCACGCTCCGTCTAAAGTAAAGTTACTGATTGTCACATCGGGGGCTGTTGTGGCAAATGTCAACGCACCAGGAGGTCGGAGCCAGGAGGGTGCTCGTTCGCCGAGGTTCAGGCCTGGGCGCAGTCCCGGGCCGAGGCCCGGGCGAGGTGCGGGGGTGGGTGTGCGTTGACGTGGCGACGGGGGATCATGGCGGTCTACGCCGCCTGGATGACGCTGCTCGTCGTCGCCTACTACGCGGTGCCTGGGCTCCGGGTCGTCGTATGGGGAGTGATGGCGCTCTCCGGGGTAGCCGGCATCGTGGCCGGCGTGATCCTCAACCGCCCCGCCCCGAGGGCTCCCTGGGTCCTGCTCGCCGCGGCGAACCTGAGCTTCGCGGTGGGCCAGCTGAGCTTCCTGTTCCTGACCCAGATCAGGCACCAGGCGGTGCCATTCCCCTCTTTCGTGGATCTCTTCTACCTGATCACCTACCCCCTGTACGCAGCCGGACTGCTGATCTTCATCCGGCGCCGCTCCGCCGGGCATGACCGCCGCAGCCTGCTGGACGCGCTGACCCTGACGGTGGGCCTGGCCCTGCTGTCCTGGGTGTTCCTGATCCTGCCGTACGTGAGTAATGCCAGCTTGCCCTGGCTGCAGAAGGCCGTCGCAATCGCCTACCCGCTCGGCGACGTGCTGGTGCTGGCCATGCTGGTCCGGCTGCTGGCCCCCGGTACCTGGCGGGCCCGGTCACTGCAGCTGCTCACCCTGGGCAGCCTGGGGCTGCTCGGCTCGGACGTGGCCTTCAGCCTCACCCAGCTGTACGGCTCGTTCCGGCCGGGCACGGTCATCGATCTCGGCTGGGCCGTCTTCTACGCGGCCTGGGGCGTCGCCGCGCTGCATCCGAGCATGACGGAACTCACCCAGCCGGTGGCCCGCGAGCAGCCCCAGAAGTCGGGGCCCCGGCTCATCCTGATCATGCTGGCCTCGCTGATCGCCCCCGTGGTGCTGCTGGTCGAGGCGGTCACCCACCACGTCAGGGACGCCGGTGTCATCGCGGTCTGCTCGGCGCTGCTGTACGTGCTGGTCCTCTCCCGGCTCGCGGACGTGGCCGACGCGCTGCGCCGGACGCTGAAGCGGACCCAGCTCATGCGGCTGGCCGGGGCCGCCCTGGCCGGGGCGGCCACCGTGGAGCAGGCCGCCAGCGCGGTCCGGTCCGGGGTGGCGTCGCTGATGGGAGACCGCCAGCCCGGGCCGGCCGTGCTCGCCGTGCGCGAGGGCCGGACACTCCGTGTGGTTGGCGCACCGCCAGGCGAGCCGCCCGTGGCCGCGGAACTGCCCGCCGCCCAGGCGGAGAGCTGGCTGTCGCTGCTGAACGGGCCCGGGCCCCACCTGGTGCCGGGCGCTGACCGGCATCAGCCGAGCGTCCTGCTCTGCGCGCTGGCCCTGCAGGACAGGCCGGCTGGCGATCCGCTGATCGGGGTGCTCGCCGTGTCCGGGGCGCGCCGGGACCTGACCTCGCTGTCCGGGACGTTCGAGGCGCTGGCCTGGCAGGCCGCCCTGGTGGTCGAGCGGGTCATGCTGAGCCGCGAGGTGATCCGGCGCGACAGCGAAGCCTACTTCCGGACCCTGGTCCATGACACGTCCGACGTCATCCTGATCGTGGACGACTCCGACCGGATCCGGTACGCCACGCCGTCGGCCCGGAGCATATTCGGCGACGTCCCGGTGGATGGCGAGTACCTGTGGGATCTCGTCCAGCCCGACGAGCGGGAGGAAGTCGCCCGCGCCCTGGCCGAGATGCGCAGCGGGCACGGCAGGAACGTCGATGAGGACTGGCGGATCACCGCCCGTGACGGCTCCTACGTTGAGGTTGAGGTCAGGTGCAGCGACCTGCGGCACGAGCCCACGGTCGGGGGCCTGGTGCTGACCCTGCGGGACGTCACCGAGCAGCGCCAGCTCGAGCGGGAGCTCAAGTACCGGGCTTTCCACGACTCGCTCACCGGGCTGCCCAACCGGATGCTGTTCCAGGACCGGGTGCTGCATGCGATGGCCCGCGCCCGGCGCACGGATGCGATCGTCGGCGTGGTCTTCGTCGACCTGGATGACTTCAAGGTGATCAACGACACCATGGGCCATGACGTCGGAGACGAGCTGCTGGTCGCCGCCGGGATGCGGCTGTCCGCGCTCATCACGGGCCGCGGCACGGCCGCCCGGCTGGGCGGGGATGAGTTCGGGCTGCTCATTGAGGACAAGGTGGACCGCGCCGGGGTGGAGAACCTGGCCGAGGCCATCGTCCTGGCCTTCCAGGAACCGTTCACGCTCGCCATCGGCTCGGCGATCGTCACCGCCACGGCGGGCGTGGCCATCAGCGAGGACGCCACCAGCACCAGCGACCTGGTCCGGCACGCCGACCTCGCGCTGTACGCGGCCAAGTCGGCGGGCAAGCGGCAATGGCGCCGCTACCAGCCAGTGCTCAGCGCCGGCATGATGCGGCGCCGCGACTTGCAGGCGGCCCTGGACAGCGCGGTAGCGGAGTCGGCCTTCACGCTGGTCTACCAGCCGATCGTGGAACTCAGCACCGGTACGGTGGCCGGCTTCGAGGCGCTGCTGCGCTGGCCGCACGCGGAGTGGGGCATGCTGCAGCCGGATCAGTTCATCGCCCTGGCCGAGGAGACCGGCCACATTGTCCCGCTGGGCGCCTGGGTGCTCCAGCAGGCCACGGCGGACATCGCCCGCTGGCAGCGGATCCGGGGCCACCCGCCGGTGTATGTGAGCGTGAACGTGTCCGCCCGTCAGCTGCGTGACCCGGGCTTCGTCCGGGGGGTCCGGCGGCGGCTGACCGAGTCCGGCCTGGCCCCGTCATCCCTGGTGCTGGAGCTGACCGAGAGCGGCCTGCTCCGTCCCGACCATAGGCTCCAGGCCGACCTGGAGGAGCTGAAGGGCATGGGGCTGCGGCTGGCCATCGACGACTTCGGGACGGGCTACTCGTCCCTGAGCTACCTGCGCGAGCTGCCGATCGACGTGCTCAAGATCGACAAATCCTTCGTGGACGGGATCGCCGTGTCCACCCAGCGGCTGGCTCTCGTCGAAGTGATCATCCGGATCGCCAAGACACTGGAGCTGACCGTGATCGCCGAGGGTATCGAGAGCGAGGTGCAGCGGGACCTGCTGGTCTCGATGGGCTGCCGCTACGGGCAGGGCTACCTGCTGGCCACCCCGATGCCCGCGGAGGAGGCCGAGGAATTGCTGCGGGTCGGCCACGGCCTGGTGCCGCAGCTGCCTAGCCTCCCCCGCTTAACGCCCGCGCTGGCTGCCCCGTCTCCGCCGGTTCCCGTCGCCGGTCCGCCCGTCCTCGCCGGCCTTCTCAGCTGTTGACCTCCGGCACCCCTCAATGATCTGATTGAGCAGAGGAATCAGATGATACTGGGAGCAGCCATGTCGGACACGTACGCGGACGGCCATCACTATCAGCCTGGGTTCGGGAACGAGTTCGTCAGCGAAGCAGTCGCGGGCGCCCTGCCCGCGGGCCGTAACTCCCCGCAGCGCGCCCCGCTGGGCCTGTACGCCGAGCAGCTGAGCGGGACCGCCTTCACCCAGCCGCGCGCGTCCAACCGGCGGACCTGGGTCTATCGGATCATGCCGTCCGCGGCTCACCCGCGCTTCGGCCGGATCGGCAACGGATCGCTGCGCGGCGCGCCGTTCGACGAGCTGGAGCCGGATCCTAACCGGCTGCGCTGGGACCCGCTGCCGCTGCCTGACGGTCCGGTCGACTTCGTGGACAGCCTGTACACCGTGGGCGGTAACGGGGACCTGCGGACCCGTAGTGGGATGGCCGTGCACTTGTACGCCGCGACCTCATCGATGACCGATCGCTATTTCGTCAACGCGGACGGGGAACTGCTGTTCGTGCCCCAGCAGGGCCCCCTCGTGCTGCACACCGAACTCGGCCCGCTGCAACTGGGTCCCGGCGAGATCGCCGTGATTCCCCGGGGCATCCGGTTCCGGGTGGACCTGCCCGGTGGGCCGGCGCGCGGCTACCTGTGCGAGAACTACGGGGCCCCGCTCACCCTGCCTGAGCGCGGCCCGATCGGCGCCAATGGGCTGGCCAACGAGCGTGATTTCCTGGCCCCCACGGCCGCCTACGAGATCCGCGGCGGCCCGGTGGAGGTGGTGCAGAAGTTCGGCGGCAACCTGTGGGCGGCCAGCTATGATCACTCGCCGCTGGACGTCGTGGCCTGGCACGGCAGCTACGTGCCGGTCAAGTACGACACCGCGAACTTCATGGTGCTAGGCACGGTCAGCTTCGACCATCCGGACCCGTCGATCTACACCGTGCTCACCTCGCCGTCCAATACGCCGGGCCTGGCCAACGTGGACTTCGTCATCTTCCCGCCGCGCTGGCTGGTCGCCGACGACACCTTCCGGCCGCCCTGGTTCCACCGCAATGTGATGTCGGAGTTCATGGGCCTGGTCCGGGGCGCCTACGACGCCAAAGCCGAGGGGTTCCTGCCTGGCGGGGCCAGCCTGCACAACACGTTCACCTCGCACGGCCCGGACGCGGAGACGTTCGCCCGGGCCAGCCGGGCCGACCTGGCCCCGCAGAAGGTCGCGGACACCCTGGCCTTCATGTTCGAGAGCCGCTGGATGATCATCCCCACCCGGCAGGCCATGGCCGCGGCGCACCGCCAGCCCGACTACGACTCGGTCTGGGCCGGCCTGAGCCCGTCCTTCGCCGCGCCCGGTGAGTGAGACTGTCCCGCCGGCCCCATGTGACGCGCTGCTCACAGGGCCGCCGCCACGGTTCACCAGCGCGCTGCCGCTGTGGTACCAGCTGGCCCAGAGCCTGCGCGCTGCCATCGCAGCGTTCGACCCGGACGGCGCGCTCCGGCTGCCGACCGAGGCCCAGTTCGCCCGGCACTACGGGGTGAGCCTGACCACCGTGCGCCAGGCGCTGGGCTCCCTGGCCGCCGAGGGCCTGATCACCCGGCACCGGCGGCGCGGCACCTTCGTCAACGCTGACGCGCTGCGCACCCGGGCGCTGCGCGTGCTGGGTTCGGCGGACGCGGTCATGGCCCAGCAGGCCAGCGGCGAGGTCCGGGTCCTCAGCCGGACCCGGGTTCCGCCCGGCGCGCTGCCCGCGCGGCTGGGCCCGGTAGCCGAGGCCGTGCTGATCCGCCGGCTGCGGCTGGACGACGGCGTGCCGGTCAGCTACGCCGAGAACTACCTGCGCCCGGAGCACGCGGCCCGGGTCAGCGACGCGGCGCTGGCCCGGGCCCCGGTTACCCGGATCCTGCGTGACGAGCTGTCGCTGCCGCTCACCAGGATCGACAACGAGATCTCGGCCCGTGCTGCGCCGGCCGACGTGGCCTCGCTGCTGCAGATCGATGCGCTGAGCCCGGTGCTGGTTTCCGAAAACGTGACCTACGCAGCCGGCAGCACCCCGGTGGACGTGGCCCGGATCCACTACCGTGGCGACCTCTTCACATTCGCGATCTCCCTGGACATTCCTTGACCTCACTGACCTTCACCGAGCACGCCCTGCCGTACTGCGTGTTCTCCCGCGGCACGGACCGCCCCCGGGTGGGGGCTGGCTTCGGCACGTACCTCATCGACCTGCACCGGATGTTCGGCGACCCGATCTTCGCCGGGCCCTCGCTCAACGCCTTCATGAGCCGCGGGCCGCGGGCCTGGCAGCGCACCCGGGAGCGGCTGATCGCGTCCGTCCGCGGCGGCCAGATCAGCGAGCTCGTGCCGATCACCGAAGCCACTCTGCACCTCCCGTTCGAGGTGGCGGACTTCGCCGACTTCTACTCCTCGCTGGAGCACGCGACCAACGCCGCGCGGGTCTTGCGACCCGGCGACCCGCAGTTGCACCGCAACTGGCGGGAGATGCCGGTCGGGTACCACGGCCGGGCCGGGACCGTGGTGGTCAGCGGCACGCCCGTGCCGCGGCCGCGCGGCCAGCTCGCCCCCGGCCACGCGCGGCCCGAGCTGGCGCCCACCCGCCGTCTGGACTTCGAGGCGGAGATCGGCTTCGTGGTGGGAGCAGGATCGGCGCCGGGCCAGCCCGTGCCGGCCGGGGCGTTCGCCGAGCACGTGTTCGGCGTGGTGCTGCTGATCGACTGGAGCGCGCGGGACATCCAGGCGTTCGAGTCCCGGCCGCTGGGGCCGTTCCTGGGCAAGTCCTTCGCGACCACGATCTCCCCGTGGGTCATCCCGCTCACCGCGCTGGAGCAGGCCCGGGTGATGTCCCCGGCCCAGGACCCGGAGCCACTGGGCTACCTGCGGGACGGCCAGCCCTGGGGCCTGGATATCGACCTCGCGGTGAGCATCAACGGTCAGGTCATCTCCCGGCCACGGTTCGCCACCATGTACTGGACCGCGGCCCAGCAGCTCGCGCACCTGACCGTGAACGGTGCCTCGCTGCGCACCGGCGACCTGTACGGCTCAGGCACCGTGTCCAGCTTCCGCCGGGACGAGATGGGCTCGCTGCTGGAGATGACGGCCGGCGGCCGGGACCCAATCACGCTGCCGGACGGCCAGACCCGCGGCTATCTGGCCGACGGCGACACGGTCACGCTGTCCGGGTCAGCACCCGGCCCGGACGGCTCCCGGATCGAGTTCGGGAGCGCGTCCGGCCAGGTCACCGGCCCGGTCAGCTAGCCCGGTGCTGCTAGCCCGGTGCTGTTAGCCCAGTGCTGCGGCCTGCCCGATCAGCTGCTGGCCCTGACGGATGAGCCCGGCGGCCTGGCCGGGATCGACCGGCTGGCCGCCGAAGGCCGCGCCGAGCAGCAGGGCCCGCATCCTCACCCCAATGGCATCCCGCTCGTTACCTAGCTGCTGGAGCCGCCACTCGATTCGCGAGTAGGTGGCGTCGCCGGGGGAGTGGCTGGCCAGGGCCTGGGTCGAGGCCTTGAGCGTGTCCAGCCCGAACGCGCCGACCGGGGCCTCGATCTGGGTGTAGACCCGGCCCAGCGCCAGCAGGGCCGGCCGGTTCTCCCGCATCCCGGCGGGCAGCGCGGCGGGAGTGAAGATCTCGCTGAGCACCCGCCCGTCGGGGGGGTAGTCGTCGTGCAGCCCGAGCAGCGCCATCATCGTCGGCTGGATGTTCGTGTGATCCGACCAGAGCGTGCTGTCCAGCCCCAGGTGCGCAACACCCGGCCCGGCCATGCCCAGCCAGGTCGTGTTGATCTGCGGGCTGACGTCGCCGTGATTCCAGGCGTCGGTCCCGGCCGGCACGGTGAAGCAGGACGTGCCGCAGGAGGCCTTGCCGCTGCCGAGCCAGAAGTTGTCGTTCCCGAACAGGACCAGCGACGGGGTCCGCTTGGGGTCGCCGGTGACCATGTGCAGCAGTCTCAGCTCGACCGGGTCGGCCAGGTAGTTGGTGAGCCGCACCGTCTTCC
Organism: Streptosporangiaceae bacterium; assembly: GCA_036509255.1. GTDB lineage: Bacteria > Actinomycetota > Actinomycetes > Streptosporangiales > Streptosporangiaceae > RYN-230. The sequence continues at coordinate 23,416 of DATCFY010000043.1, read as the reverse complement.
CGGTGATCAGGTCTTGCCCCTTCAGCCGGGCTGCGGCCTGCTCCAGCGCGCGGACCTGCGCGGCGGTCCGGGCCGGCTGGCCGTGCACGTAAAGGGCCGGGGCGGAGTCCGCTTCGACGTCGAAGGGCGCGGTGGCCCCGGCCGCACCCAGCAGCCCGGTCAGGTTGCCGTTGACCTCGCCGATCCTGGAGTAGTGGCAGGTCACGGCGACGCCGTTGCAGCTGGCCGGGGTGGGCCGGCTTCCGACGAAGTGGTCACCCTCGTCGGCCGTGACCACGAACAGCGTGTTCTGCCGGGTGATGCCGTGGGCGGCCAGCCGGGAGAAGAACGTGCCGAACGCGGCGTTCTCCGCCCGCAGCTGCTGCTCATATCCGGCCTGGCCCGGCCCGAACGGGGTGCCGGTCTTCCACGAGTCGTGCAGGTCGCTCAGGTAGGTGTCGGTGACCGGGACGCCGTGCAGCTGCATGTCGAGGGTGTAGGCGAGCGCGTTCGGGCCGGTCATGCCGTCATAGCCAGGGAACCCGATGTCCCCGCTGGAGTCCTTGATCACGGCGCCGTCCAGGTTCCGGACCGGCCCGGACGGGCTGATGACCGGCTGGACGAACTTGCTGCCGTAGAGCGCCTGGTACCCGTGGTAGCCGCCGGGCTCGCTGGGCAGCACGTCGGGCCGTCCGCCGTGGGCGCAGACCTGGGCGCCCTGGGCGCAGTGCACGGCCAGGCCCTCGAAGTCGGCCGCCGCCTTGTTCTGCAGCTTGGGGTTCTCCGCCTCCTTGGCCTCGGGCGAGGTGGCCCCGAACACGAGTGGGACGTCGGGGGTGGTGTTCTCCAGCTCGGTGTTGGCCCCGGCGACCGTGCCGAAGTTGCAGCCTGCCCGGGTGTAGGACACCCAGGGCGCCGGCGCGTTGGCGCCGCTCTGGGTGACCATGCCGGGACTGGAGTCGCCCACCGGCGCGCTGGTGGGGGTGTCGTAGTCCACGATGGGGTCGGCCCAGTACGCGAACGAGCCCGCCGTGTCGGTGGTGCCGTCCGGCTTGTAGTAGTTGTACTCGTTCGCGATCGGCATGCCCTGGTCACTGCCGTACAGGCCCGACTCGGACGTGACGATGTCGTCGGCTGTGTGCGCGATCAGCGGCGTGTGTTCGTGCGTGACCAGGGTGCCCTGGCCGGTCAGGAAGTGCAGCAGGTTGGGCATCTGCTGCAGGTCGCTGGGCACGTCCGGGTTGTCCCGGGTGAAGTGCACGTTGTCGAACTGCATGTAGATGACGTGGCGGATCTTCCCGCCCGCGCCGAGGACGCAGGCGCCGTCCTGGCTCCCGGCGGCCTGGCTCGCAGCACCGGGGCGTGCTGCGGCGGCCTGGCCGGCCGGGCGGCCCGGCGTCGAGGCCGCGGCCGCGGCCGTCAGGCTTAATACCAGCGCTCCCGCTGCCCCCAGGGAGAGCATCGCGGGAAAGATCTTTCTGGCCATGGGGCACCTCCGGCGCACCACGCCGGCCATCCCCACCGGATGGCCCGCGTTCCGCAGCGAAGCCAAGCACCGCCCGGGAAATTGTTCAAGAACTGCACGTGGCGGGGGGCTGAAACGCGCCCGTCGGGTGCATCACGGGCCGGCCGGGTACGGGGACGGCGTGATCAGCCCGGGGAAGGGGTGATCAGCCCGGGGGAGGGTCCGGCCGGCCCGGCCTGGAAGGCCTCGAGGGCCTCGCCCGCCGTGTCGAAGTAGGCGTCCGGGCCTGCGGCGCCGGTGATCCCGTAGTGCTCGAGCTGCTGGCGCACCGGGAGCATCAGGCTGGTCACCACGAACCGGATGTGCCGCTCGTGCAGCTGGGCCACGATGCGGCTGAGGATCGAGGAGGCGGTGTAGTCCACGTCACCGATGGCCGCGCCGTCGAGGACGAACCAGCGCAGCGGGCCGCCCTCGGCGCTGATCGCGATGAGGTCTTCCAGCAGCCGGGACCCGTTCGCGAAGTACAGGCTGGTGCCGAACCTATAGATGACCAGCCCGGGCTCGGTTCGCGCGCCGGGCGCCACCGGCGTGGTCTGCCAGTGCCCGGCCGCCGACTTCACCAGCACGCTGTTGCGCGGCCGGTAACTGTGCCGCAGGTGGTCGATGATCGAGGCGACCACGGCCACCACGATCCCGCCGGAGATACTCAGCGCCACCACGGCCGCCGCGGTGATCACGGCGACCGCGAACTCGTCTGGCCGCACCCGCCGCAGCCGCCGGATGCCGCGGACGTCCACCAGTTCGGCGCCGATCAGGAACACTACCGCCGCCAGCGCCGCGTCCGGCAGGTAACTGAGCGGCCCGGTCGCCACGAGCAGCACCACCAGGGCCAGCGCGCTGGTGGTGAGCGTGGCCAGCTGGCTGCGCCCGCCCGCGTCGTCTACGATCTGCGTCTTGGTGGGACTCCCGTTCACCACGAATGTCCCGGTGAACGCGGCGGCGATGTTGCCGGCGCTCAGGCCGATCAGGTCGGTGTCCGTGCTGAACGGCTCGGCGTACTTGGCCGCGTAGGCGCGGGCGGTCGCGGCGCTCTGCGCCAGGATGACGATGAAGATGGACGCTGAGGTGCCCAGCAGCGCCAGGCTGTCGTGCAGCCCGAACGCCGGAAGCCCGAACGCGGGCAGGCCGCGGGGCACGTAACCCAGCACGCTGACCCCGTGGCTGGCCAGGTCGGCTGCCTTGCTGGCGATGATCGCGCCGGCCACCGCGATCAGGGCGCCGGGGATCCGGCGGGTGATCCGGCGGGCGGCCATCATCACCGCCACCACACTGAGCGAGACGGCGACGGTGAGACTCTGGGCCTGGGGCAGCGCTTCGACGGTCTCCGCGAGCTTGATCAGCGTGTGCGGGCTCGGCGCACTGACCCCGAACATGTCCGGCAGCTGCCCGATCGCGACCTGGATCCCGACCCCGGTCAGGAAGCCGAGCAGCACCGTGCGGGAGAGGAAGTTGGCCAGGAAACCGAGCCGGGCCAGCCGCGCCACGAGCAGCAGGACCCCGGTAAGCAGCGCCGCCAGCCCCGCCAGCCGGATGTACTGCGCCGAGCCAGGGTCGGCCAGCCGCACCAGGGTGGCGGCCAGGATGGCCGCGGTCGCGGAGTCCGCCGCGACGACCAGGTGGCGCGAGGCACCCAGCACCGCGAACAGGGCCATCGGGAGCAGCAGCGTGTACAGCCCGGTGACCACCGGCATCCCGGCGATCCGCGCGTAGCCGAGCACCTCGGGGATGCCCAGCGCGGCCAGCGTGATCCCGGCGAGCAGGTCCCTGGGCACCTGGTCCCGGCGGAGCGGCAGCAGCCCGTGCAGCGCCGGCCACTCCCGCGGCCGCCGTGCCCACCCGGCCACCGACCTCACCCGGTCTCCCCCCCGCTCGCCGTCCCGTTGGCGCAATCATCCCCCTGCCTCGCCGCGGCCGGGGGCCCGTGCTGCGGGTGCTTCCCCGACTTTTCCCGCGTGACGCGCGCCGGGGCGAGCGATTTGTCCGAAATAGGCGCACCATTCGCGGGAGAAGTGGGCAGAAGTGACTGGTGGGCTCAGCGGGAGGCCTCGGGTCAGAGACCTGTGGAGCGGTAGGGACTAGTGGGGTTTGCGGGGCTGGTGGGCTGGGCGGCGGGGGGTCCGCGGCGGGGCGGCCCCGGCGGGCCTCGGTGGGGCGGGCAGAGGCGAGCGGACGCGGGCTGGGGGGTCACCGGCCCCGGACGCGGGTGCCGGAGGGGTCGAAGGGCGGCCGGAGGGACACGGTGGCCGGGTACAGGTCGCCGCCGGCGTTGACCTGGTAGCGGCCGGTGCCCAGGAACCCGGGCGTGACCACCTCGCCGCCCGGGTGCCGCAGGTAGCCGAGGCCCACGGCCCGGCCGACGGTCTCGCCCCAGGCCGCCGAGGTCAGCTGGCCGACCGCAACCCCATCGCGCAGCACAAGCTCGCCGCCCCACAGCATGGGCCCGCGCCTGTCTCGATCCGGCTCCCCGACCGGGCCCGGGACTGGCCCCCCTTCCAGTCCCGGACCCGGCTCCCGGTCCGGGTCACCGACCAGGACCGAAACCAGCCGCCGCCGCGGGCCGCCAGCCCGCGCCTTCTCCACCGCCTCCCGGCCGAGGAACGGCACGTCGCCGCGCAGCTTGCAGGCGAACAGCAGCCCGGCCTCCACCGGGCCGTACTCGGGGGTCAGCTCGCGGCCGAAGGCCCGGTACCCCTTTTCCAGCCGCATCGACTCGATCGTGTAGTAGCCGGCCTGGACCAGCCCGAACTCCGGGCCCGCCCCGGTGAGCAGCTCGAACACGCCGACCGTGCACTCGGCAGGCACGTACAGTTCCCAGCCCAGCTCACCCACGTAGGTGATCCGGGTCGCGCGCAGGCGGAAGTAGCCCAGGTCGATCTCGCGGCTGGTGCCGAACGGGAAGGCCTCGTCACTGAGGTCCGCCGTGGACAGCGCGGCCAGCAGATCCCGCGACCGCGGCCCCATCACGCTGAGCACCGCATACGCCGAGGTGACGTCGACCAGCCGTGCGCAGGTGTCCGCCGGCATCCGCCGCCGGATGTGATCCTGGTCCCGCTCAGTCGTGGCGGAGCTGCTGACCAGCAAGAACTCCTCCGCGGACAGCCGGGTCACGGTCAGGTCGGTCTCGTAGCGGCCCCGCTCGTTGAGCATGCCGGTGTACACGGTCCGGCCCGGCGGCACGGCCACATCCGCGGTGCACAGCCACTGCAGCGCCCGTTCGCTGTCCGGTCCGGTCAGCAGGTACTTGGAGAACGACGTCTGGTCGAACAGGGCCACGTCCCGCCGGGCGGCCCGCTGCTCCGCGGCCGACCAGGGCAGCCAGTCCGGGCCGCCCCACGTGTAGTCGATGGCCGGCCCGCCGCCACGGGCCGTGAGATCAGGCGGGGCGAAGACGTTGGGCCGCTCCCACCCCATCCGGCTGCCGAAGCAGGCCCCGGCCGCCGCCACCAGGTGGTGCACCGGGGAACGGCGCAGCGGCCGGGCCGTGACCAGCTCCCGGTTCGGCCACGGCACGGCGTAGTGCAGGCCGAGCACCTCGCCGACCCGGTCGCGCAGGAACCGGGTGTTGCCGTGGAACGGCGCGAAGCGCCGGATGTCGGCCGCGGTCAGGTCCAGGCCCGGGTCGCCGGTGAGGATCCACTCGGCGAGGGCCCGCCCGGCGCCGCCCGCGGACGCGATGCCGACCGAGTTGAAGCCTGCCCCGACGAAGAAGTTCCGCAGCCCGGGTGCCTCACCCGCGATGAACTGGTTGTCCGGGGTGAAGCTCTCCGGGCCGTTGTAGAACTTCTTGATGCCGGTCTCCCGCAGCGCCGGGATCCGCCGCTGGGCCTGCTCCATCAGCGGCGCGAAGTGTTCCCAGTCCTCGCCCAGCAGCTGGAACTCGAACGGGTACGGGATCGCGTCCGGGGACACCCACGGTTTGGCGTCGGGCTCGAACCCGCCCACGACCAGGCCGCCCACCTCTTCCTTGAAGTAGGTGTAGCCGTCCGGGTCGCGGAGCACCGGCAGGTCCCGGTGGACCCCGTCGATCTGGTCGGTCACCACGTAGAAGTGCTCGCACGAGTGCAGCGGGACGGTCACCCCGCACCAGGCCGCCACCTGCTTGGCCCACTGCCCGGCGCAGTTGACCACGATCTCGGCCCCGATGTCGCCGCCGGGCGTGCGCACCCCGGTCACCACGCGTCCGCTGCGGCTGTCTGCGGTCAGGATCCCGGTGACCCGGGTCCGCTCGCGGATCGTCACCCCCCGGGCCCGGGCCCCCTTGGCCAGCGCATAGGTCAGGTCGGCCGGGTTGGCCTTGCCGTCGTCGGGCAGCCAGATCGCCCCGGCCAGGTCGCCGGTCTCCATGACCGGATACCGCTCCCCGGCCTGCCCGGGGCTCAGCATCTCGGCCTGCAGGCCGAAGGCCGCGGCGGCCGCCGCGGTCCGCCGGAGCTGGGTCAGCCGCTCCGGGGTCCGGGCCACGATCAGCCCGCCGCAGCGGCGGAACCCGGCCGACAGCCCGGTCTCCTCCTCGAGCCGCGCGTACAGCTCGGTGGAGTACTGGACCAGCCGGGTGCCGCTCTCGGTGGCGCGCAGCAGCCCGACCAGGCCCGCCGCGTGCCAGGTCGTCCCGCAGGACAGCTGGCCCTGCTCGAGCAGCAGCACGTCGGTGCAGCCCCGCTCAGCCAGGTGATACGCCACGCTCGTGCCGATCACCCCGCCGCCGATAATGACCGCCCGCGCCCGGGACGGGAGCGCCCCGTGATCAGTCATCGCGGACCGCCTCGTCCAGCAGGCGGCCCCAGGCCGGGCTGGTCATCACGGCCGCGGCCGCCTCGAACCGCTCCATGGCCCAGCCCCAGAAGTCGAATTCGATGGGGCTGCTGGCGTGCTGGATCGCCCCCCACAACGTCCATCCGTACCTGCCGATCAGCCCCAGGATCTGGGCGCGCGCGACCTTATTCCGCACCGGGCCGCCGTGGTACTGACTCACGAGGGCCGCGAGGGCGTCCGTGGACAGGCCGCATTCGGCCCAGATGTTGCCGAGCTCGAAACAGGGATCGTTGTTGCCCGAGTACTCGTAGTCGATGAGCCAGATCTTCTCGCCGTCGTCGATGACATTCGCGGCGAGCAGGTCGTTGTTGCAGGGCACCCTGGCCGGCTGCCGGACGGCGAGGGCCCGGCGGGCCGCGTCCGCCAGCGGCATCAGGTCCGCGTACCCGGCCGGGACCGTGAACCCGTGCCTGGTGGCGACGTCCAGGTAGCGCCGCTGGATCTCGAACATGTCGAAGTCACCGGCGAACCGCGGCCCCGCGTGCAGCCGCCGGCACGCCTCAGCGACCCTGGCCAGAGTGACCGGGTCGGTGAGGTCCTCGTTGCGGAAAGTTTTTCCGTCGATGTAGCCGAGCACGAGCAGGCCCTGCTCGGGGCGGTACGCGACGACCGGTGCTCCCACCCCCGCGGCCGCCGCGGCGACCGAGTTGCGGTGCTCGTGGTCCCGGTTGATCGCGAGCAGGTCCCCGGGGGACCAGACCCGGGCCACGAACGTGCCCTGCGGCGTGGTCACCTTGTAGTTGCGGTTGGTGAGCCCGCCGGGCAGCGGCTCGACCGTGCGCGGCATGGCGGCCAGGCCGGGCACCTGGTCAAGCAGGCTGGGGTCCAGCACATCGTCCATTGCACCGCAGGGTAGAGGCCCGCGACGGGAAAGGTCTAGACGCAATCACGGGAATGTCTCGGTCGTACCGCCATGCGGAGATTGGGTCTAGACAGTAACCAGCCCAGAATTTACGCTACGGCTCAACCTGCGGCCCATCGCAGCGCCCTGCTAACCAGGGAGGATCCGCCGATGACCAGCACCCCCCACTCCGCCGAGCACGAGCGTGATTCCGCCGACCTCGCCCAGTTCGGCTACAAGCAGGAGCTGAAGCGCTCGCTCGGGCTGGGCAGCTCGTTCGCGGTCGCGTTCAGCTACATCTCGCCGTCGACCGGCATCTTCACCCTGTTCGCGCTGGGCCTGACCACGATCGGCGGGGTGTTCATCTGGACCTGGCCGGTGGTGGCGGCGGGCCAGTTCCTGGTCGCGCTGAACTTCGCCGAGGTGTCCAGCCACTACCCGGTGGCCGGGTCGGTGTTCCAGTGGACCAAGTACCTGGCCGGCCGGACGTACTCGTGGTTCACCGGCTGGATCTACCTGTTCGCCGGGATCCTGACCGTGACCGCGGTGGTGGCGACCATCCCGATCGCGCTCATCCCGGCGCTGAACGGCCTGGGCTGGCACAGCCTGAACGCGGCCAGCCTGCACACCCAGCTGGTGGTCGCGCTGATCATCCTGGTCATCATCACGGTGCTGAACATCTACGGCGTGCGGCTGGTCGCGGTGATCAACAACACCGGGGTGGTGTTCGAGATCCTCGGCATGTTCGTGTTCGCGATCGTGCTGCTCATCTTCCACAACCACCAGGGCTTCCACGTGGTGACCAACAGCGGCGGCCTGCACGTCGGGCCCAGCTCGTTCCTGGCCGCCATGTTCATGAGCCTGTTCGTCATCTACGGATTCGACACCGCCTCGACCCTGGCCGAGGAGACCAGGGATCCACGCCGGGCCGCGCCCAAGGCCGTGCTCTACTCGGTGATCGGCGCGTTCGTCATCGGCGGCGTGTTCCTGCTCGGCACGCTGATGGCCATCCCGAACCTGCACGCCGCGATCTCCGGGAACGGCGGGCTGGGCTGGAACCCGGCCAACGTGATCGAGGCCAACTTCCCGTCCGGGCTGGCCACCGTCTACCTGCTCGTCGTGTCGGCGGCGATCTTCGTCTGCTGCCTGTCCATCCTGGCCGCGACGATCCGGCTGTGCTTCGGCATGGCCCGGGACAACCAGCTGCCGTTCTCCAGGCCGCTGTCCAAGGTCTCGCCCGCCTTGCACACTCCGGTGTGGGCCTGCATCGTGGTCGCGCTGCTGGCCGCGGTGCCGTTCCTGAAGTACTCCGGGGCCGGGATCATCGCCATCGCCGCGACCGGCATGATCTACCTCAGCTACTTCCTGGGCAACCTGGTCATCATGCGGGCCCGGCTGCGCGGCTGGCCCAAGATCAGCGCGCCGTTCAGCCTCCGCCGCTGGGGCCCGGTGGTCAACGTTCTCGCGCTGCTGTACGGCGGGGCGATGCTGGTCAACTTCGCGTGGCCCCGGGTGGCCAGCAACCCGGAGCCGAGCCAGACCGGCGGGCTGCTGAGCTTCGGGATCGGCTTCGTGGACCGGATCCCGATCCTGTGGCTCGTGGTCGTGGTCATTACGCTGATCGGTGTGATCTACTACCTGGCCGTCGGGCGGCGCAAGCGGTTCGCCCCGGTGATCGCGCCGGCCGGGGACGACGAGCCGCTGGTGACCGGGGCCTCCGTGCCTGGATCACAGGCCCAGCCGGAGAGCTGAGCCCTTGGCGCAGCCGGGAGAGGGACAGCGGGTTCGGCCGGCCGCGGGGCTGCTCGCGCTCACGCCGCCGGTCATCGTCCGGGAGCCGGGGACCACCGCGCACGGGCAGATCGAGGAGTGGCTGGCCGAGGCGATCGAGGCGGGCCGGCTCACGCCGGGCGACCGGCTGCCCACCGAGCAGGACCTGGCCACCTGGTTCGACGTCAGCCGGATGACGCTCCGCCACGCGCTGGCCACGCTGGCCCGCCGCGGCCTGGTGAACCGGGCGGTGGGGCGCAACGGCGGGACGTTCGTGGCCCAGGCCAAGCTGGAGCAGGACCGCACGACCCTGGCCGGGTTCTCCGAGCAGTTGCGGCGGCACGGGATGGTGGCGGGGGCGCGGGTACTGTCCGCGGCCGAGCGGCCGGCCCGGCCGGGCGTGGCCGCCGCCCTGGAGATCACCGCGGGCGACCCGGTCTGCGAGATCCGGCGGGTCCGGCTCGGTGACGGCCACCCCATCGCGGTCGAGTGCTCGGTCTTTCCCGCCGCCCGGTTCCCCGGGCTGCTGCAGTGCCGGCTGGACGGGTCCCTGTACGACCTTCTGGACGAGAAGTACCAGCAGCGCCCCTGCCGGGCGCGGGAGAGCCTGGAGCCGGTGACCGCCGGGGTCCGGGAAGCGGAGGCGCTGGAGGTCCGCGAGGGGGCCCCGCTGATGCTGGTCGAGCGGGTCGCTTACGCGGCGGCGGGCCACCCGGTCGAGTTCGCCCGCGACCTGTTCCGCGGCGACCGGACCCGGATCGTCATGTGGACGTCGGAACTGACGCATGTCGGCTGAGGCCGGGCCACGAGACCCGGACGGGGCAGCGGAGGCCAGCGAGCCCCGCTTGCTCGCGGTCAGCGACCTGCACGTGGCCTACCCGCAGAACCGCCAGCTGGTCGGGGACCTGCGGCCCCGCTCCGCGGGGGACTGGCTGCTGGTGGCCGGCGACGTGGGGGAGCGGATGCCGGACATCGAGTGGGCGCTGCGCACGCTGAGCGAACGCTTCGCCCAGGTGGTCTGGGTGCCCGGGAACCACGACCTGTGGACCCACCGCTCCGACCCGGTCCAGCTCCGCGGCGAGGAGCGCTACCGGTGCCTGGTGGAGTTCTGCCAGGGGCTGGGCGTGCTCACCCCGGAGGACCCCTACCCGGTGTGGGACGGGCCCGGCGGCCCGGTCCGGATCGTGCCCCTGTTCCTGCTGTACGACTACTCGTTCCGGCCCGAGGGCGCGCAGACCAAGGCCGAGGGCCTGGCCCGCGCCTACGACACCGGCGTGGTGTGCACCGACGAGCGGTGGCTGCACCCCGACCCGTATCCGAGCGCCGAGGAGTGGTGCTGGGCCCGGCTGGAGGCGACCCGGGCGCGGCTGGCCGCCCTGCCGCCCGGCCCGCCCGCCGTCCTGGTCAATCACTTCCCGCTGATCAGGGAGCCCACCCGGGTGCTGCGCTACCCCGAGTTCGCGCAGTGGTGCGGCACCACCCGCACCGACGACTGGCACGTCCGGTTCAACGCCGCGGCCGTGGTCTACGGCCACCTGCACATCCCGCGGACGATCTGGCGGGACGGGGTGCCGTTCGTGGAGGTGTCGCTGGGCTACCCGCGGGAGTGGCAGCGCCGGGCTGCCCCGCCGGAGCTGCCCCGCCAGGTCCTGCCCCTGGTGACCTGACCGTGCCTCGTTGACTGAACCAGCCGTGCTGACTGAACAATCAGTGTGAGAGCGCTCACACAGTGGGGCGCGACTGGGCCGCCCCGGCTGGCTGCCGGGCAGGGAACCAGCCCCAGTCGGGGGGCTGCCGGTCCAGGCGGACCGAGAACAGGGCCCACACGACCTTGCCCGCCTCGGTCGGGACGGTGTATCCCCAGCGCTCACTGAGGGCGCTGATGACGTGCAGCCCGCGTCCGCTCTCGGCCAGGTAGTCAGGGTCCTTCGGCTCAGGCGGCCTGGGGCTCGGGTCGGCCACCGCGCAGAGCACGTACTGGCCCGGCTGGACCAGCCCGAGGCGGACCGGCCGGCGGCTGCGGCCCGCAGCGGAGCCGGCCTGGGCCAGCCCGTGCCGCAGGGCGTTGGTCAGCAGTTCCGACACCACGACCGCCACGTCATCCGCGCGGTCCTTCACGCCCCAGCGCCGCATGGTGGACAGGCAGAAGTCGCGGGCGCTGCCTACCGACCTCGTGTCGGTGCCGGGGGTCCGCACCGCGAGGCGTGGGAAGCACGTCCAGTCCGTCGGGGCCAGTCCAGGCGTCCGCTGGCGGACACCGCTCGCCGCGGCCGCCATCGCCACGGCGGGCGCCAGCCAATGCCAGCCCACGTGGCTTACTGCGTGACCTGCCAGGCCTAATGGCTGTGCCGTCATTGCCTTCCGAGTGATCTGTCGTTACCGGGAACGGTCAATGGGGGCCATCTTGCCCCATGCACGTTACGTTTGCAACGCCTGCTGCACGACCGTATGCACGTGCATCTGATCTGTTAGGCTGCACAGTGCAGGTGATCGTTTACCGCACCCGCCCGTGATTGGGACCCGGTGCGTTTCCCGCCGTCTCCCCTCGTCCCAGGGAGGAAAAGATGCAGCTCAGGAACGGCATTCCGGCTGGAGAACTCCAGGCCCGCTGGCGGAAGTCCAGCGCCAGCAACCCCACCGGCAGCTGCGTGGAGGTGGCCGAGCTGACGGGCGACTCGGTCGCGATGCGGAACTCCCGGTTCCCGGACGGCCCGGCCCTCATCTACACGCGAGCCGAGATCGCCGCCTTCCTGGCCGCGCTCAAGAACGGCGAGTTCGACGACCTGTGAGACCCTGGCCCGCCGGCGGACGCGAGCTGAAAATTCGCCCCGGGACACCGGGCGGCTGCAGTGATATCGTGCTTTGAGTGTTCCGCTTAGTAGTGGTTCACGGTGCTGTCGGCAGATTCCATGCGCCCGAAATGGCGCCACTGGGCTGAGCATCTGATATCGGCCGGGGGGCTGGGGAGTGGCACGTCATCCGTTGGGTCGGGAGTGGCATGGAGCCGAGAGCTGAGATGGGATCTGTCTATCCGGTCGGCGATGGCGCCAACGGGTCACTGACGGGGCCGCGCGGCGGCGCCACCGTGGTACGGATGGTGCTCGGCGCCCAGCTGCGCCGCCTCCGGGAGGCGGCCGGGCTCACCCCGGAACAGGCAGGCTACGAGATCCGCGCGTCGCGGTCCAAGATGAGCCGCCTGGAGCATGGCCGGGTGGGCTTCAAGCTCCGCGACGTCGACGACCTGCTGACCCTGTACGGAGTCACCGACCAGAAGCTGCGCCTCGGCCTGCTCGCGCTGGCCGAGCAGGCCAATGAGCAGGGCTGGTGGACCCAGTACGGCGACATCCTGGCCGACTGGTTCGAGACGTACCTGGGCCTGGAGGCAGCGGCCTCGCTGATCCGGACCTTCGAGCTGCAGTTCGTCCACGGCCTGTTCCAGACCCGGGACTACGCCCGGGCGGTCACGCTGCTCGGCTACCGGGCCGCCCCGGAGGTGGAGATCGAGCGCCGGGTCAGCCTCCGGATGGCGCGCCAGGGCCTGCTGACCGGCCCGCAGCCGCCCCGGGTCTGGTCCGTCATGGACGAGGCGGCGCTGCGGCGCCCGATCGGCGGCCGGGACGTGATGCGCGGCCAGCTGGCCCACCTCCTCGAGGTGGCCACCATGCCCGAGGTCACCCTGCAGGTCGTGCCGTTCCGCCGGGGCGGTCACGCGGCCGCGGGCGGGTCGTTCAGCGTGCTGCGGTTCGGCGAGCCGGACCTGCCGGACGTGGTGTACATCGAGCAGCTGACCAGCGCCCTGTACCTGGAGCGCCGCTCGGACGTGGACCACTACATGGAGATCATGAACCGGCTCAGCGCGGAGGCCCTGACCCCATCCGGGACCACCCGGCTGATCAAGGAAATCATCAAGGACACGTAGGGCCGCCAGCCCCCTTCGCCTTCGATCCAGCGTCCCGCGCCAGCTATCGCGGGCTCCGCGTCAGGCGGGAGGCCCTGGACCGTCATCAGGTGCGAGTCCCGGGGCGTCATGCCGCCTATGTGATGACATGCGTTTGCCCGCACCGGCCTAGGGCACTTCACCCGGGCCAGGGCACTGAAATGCGCGGTGAGCGGGAGGCGTTATGGTCGCATGGTCCACGCGGTGAACGCGCCCCGATCTGGGGCGCTCGTGGCGGCAGGCCGGTACATCGACCAGGGACGGACATGGTGGCGCAGGAGGCTTTGATCTGGCCGGGCAATAGTTATCCGCTCGGGGCGACCTTCGACGGTGTGGGCACGAACTTCGCCCTGTTCTCCGAGGTGGCCGAGCGGGTGGAACTGTGCCTGTTCGGCGAGGACGGCGCCGAGACCCGGTTCGCGCTGAACGAGGTGGACGGGTTCGTCTGGCATGGATACCTGCCGGGGGTGAGCCCGGGCCAGCGCTACGGCTACCGCGTGCACGGGCCCTACAACCCCGCCGCCGGGCAGCGCTGCAACCCGGCCAAGCTGCTGCTCGACCCGTATGCGAAGGCCGTCGAGGGCAGTGTGCGCTGGGACCAGGCGGTGTTCGCCTATCCCTTCGGGGATCCTGACCAGCGCAACGACGAGGACTCCGCGCCGTTCGTGCCCCGCTCCGTGGTGATCAACCCTTTCTTCAGCTGGGATTCCGACCGGCACCCCCGGACCCCGTACCACGAGACGGTGATCTACGAGACGCACGTCCGCGGCCTGACCAAGCTGCACCCGGAGGTGCCCGAGGCGCAGCGGGGCACCTACCAGGGGCTGGCTCATCCGGCGGTCGTCGACCACCTGCAGAAGCTGGGCGTGACCGCGGTCGAGCTGATGCCGGTCCACCAGTTCGTCAGCGACGCCGTCCTGGAGGAGCGCGGGCTCGCCAACTACTGGGGCTACAACACGATCGGCTTCTTCGCCCCGCATAACGCCTACGCCGCCAGCGGCACCCGCGGCGAGCAGGTGCAAGAGTTCAAGTCCATGGTCCGGACCCTGCACCAGGCCGGGATCGAGGTCATCCTCGACGTGGTCTACAACCACACGGCCGAGGGCAACCACCTGGGGCCGACGCTGTCCTTCCGGGGCATCGACAACGCCTCCTACTACCGGCTGATGAGCGACGACCCGCAGTTCTACATGGACACCACCGGCACCGGCAACAGCCTGCTCATGCGGCACCCGCACGTGCTCCAGATGATCATGGACTCGCTCCGGTACTGGGTGACCGAGATGCACGTGGACGGTTTCCGCTTCGACCTGGCCTCGGCGCTGGCGCGCCAGTTCCACGAGGTGGACCGGCTGTCCGCGTTCTTCGATATGTGCCAGCAGGACCCGATCGTCTCCCAGGCCAAGCTCATCGCCGAGCCGTGGGACGTAGGCGAGGGCGGCTACCAGGTCGGGAACTTCCCGCCGCTCTGGACGGAATGGAACGGCAAGTACCGGGACACGGTGCGCGATTTCTGGCGCGGCGAGCACGCCACGCTGCCCGAGTTCGCCTCCCGGCTGACCGGCTCCAGTGACCTGTACCTGAGCGACGGCCGCCGTCCGGTCGCCTCGGTCAACTTCGTCACCGCCCACGACGGGTTCACCCTCGCGGACCTGGTCTCTTACAACCACAAGCACAACGAGGCCAACGGCGAGGACGGCCGGGACGGCAGCGACGACAACCGGTCGTGGAACTGCGGCGCCGAAGGTCCCACGGATGACCCGGCCGTGACCGCCCTGCGCGACCGGCAGAAGCGCAACTTCCTGTCCACGGTCCTGCTCTCCCAGGGCATCCCGATGCTGCTGGGCGGGGACGAGATGAGCCGCACCCAGCACGGCAACAACAACGCCTACTGCCAGGACACCGAGATCTCCTGGGTGCACTGGCCGCCGTCGGCGGACGCGCCCATGCCCGACGGCTACGAAGGGGACCAGGACCTCCTCGACTTCACCGCGAGGCTGATCCGGCTGCGCGTCGAGCACCCCGTGTTCCGCCGCCGCCGTTTCTTCAGCGGCCCGGCGGTTCGCGGCAAGAGCGGCGGGCCGGATCAGCTGGGGGATATCGCCTGGTTCACCCCGGCAGGCGAGGAGATGACCGATGACGACTGGGCCGTGGGCTTCGCCAAGTCCCTCACCGTGTTCCTGAACGGCGACGCGATCACCGAGTCCGACCCGCGCGGCGAGCGGACCAGGGACGAGTCGTTCCTGCTCCTGTTCAACGCCAGCGAGCTGGATCTGGAGTTCACCATCCCGCCGCAGCGGTACGGGGAGCAGTGGGTCAAGGTCCTGGACACCGCGCTCCCGCTGAGCGCCCTGACCGACGCGCCTGCCGCCAAGCCCGGCGACGCGGTCGCCATCCCCAGCCGCTCCATGCAGGTCCTCGGGCGTGTCTGACTCCCGGCCTGCACCCAACTCCACCTACCGGCTTCAGCTCCAGCCGGGTTTCGGATTCGCTGACGCCGCCGCCATCGCGGGGTACCTGGCGGACCTGGGCGTGACGCACGTGTACCTGTCGCCGATCCTGCAGGCCACGCCCGGCTCCACGCACGGCTACGACGTGGTCGACCACTCCCGCGTGTCCGAGGACCTGGGCGGCGAGGCCGCGTTCCGGGATATGGCCGCCCGGTTCCGCGGCCACGGGCTGGGCGTGATCGTGGACATCGTGCCCAACCACATGGCGGTCCCGGTGCCCGAGTCACTGAACCGGCCGCTCTGGTCGGTGCTCCGGGACGGTACCGGGTCGCCGTTCGCGGGCTGGTTCGACGTGGACTGGGCCGCGCAGGACGGCAGGCTGCTCATGCCGGTCCTCGGTGGCCCGGCCAGCGACTGCCTGGGTGACCTGAAGGTGGACACCAGGGGCGCCGAGCCGGTGCTCCGGTACTTCGATCATGTGCTGCCGGTCCGGCCCGGCACGCAGGACCTGCCGCTGCCCGGGCTGCTGGCCGCCCAGCATTACCGGCTGGCCGACTGGCACCTGGCGGCGACGGAGCTCAACTGGCGGCGGTTCTTCGACATCAGCTCGCTGATCGCGGTCCGGGTCGAGGACCCCGAGGTGTTCGCGGCCACCCACGAGGTGATCCTGCGGCTGGTGGATGAGGGGCTCATCGACGGGCTGCGGGTCGACCATCCGGACGGGCTCGCCGACCCGCGTGGTTATCTGCGCCGGCTCGCGGACCGCACCGGCGGCCTGTGGGTGTCCACCGAGAAGATCCTGTCCGGCCCGGAGCAGTTGCCCGCGGACTGGCCGTGTGCCGGGACGACCGGCTACGACGCGCTGGGCGTGATCGGCGGCCTGTTCCTCGATCCGGGCGGCGCCGCGCCGCTCACCGCCACCTACGAGCGCCTCACCGCCGGGCCCGCCCGGTTCGCCGGGGTGGCCGAGGCCGCCAAGCGCGAGGAGGCCGGCCAGGCCCTGGCGGCCGAGGTGTCCCGGCTGTCCCGGCTGGCCGGCGACGCGGGACACCCTGACCTGGGCGGTCTCAGCCTGGACGACCGGACTACCGTGCTGGCCGAGCTGCTCACCGCGATGCCGGTCTACCGCGCGTACGTGGTGCCCGGCGAGCCGGCCCCGCCGGTCTCGGCCGCCATTGTGGCCCGGGCCGCCGCGGCCGCCCGGCCGCACCTGCCCGCGCGGCTGCACGCCGCCCTGGACGCCGTGGCGGACCTCGCCCTCGGCCGCGGCGCCGGCGGGGAGCACGCTCGCTTCATCGTGGCGTTCCAGCAAGTGTGCGGGCCGGTGATGGCCAAGGGCGTCGAGGACACCGCGTTCTACCGCTGGTCCCGGCTGGCCGCGCTGAACGAGGTCGGCGGCGACCCGGACACCTTCGGGACCAGCCCGGAGGAGTTCCACGAGTTCGCCGCCCGGCTGGCCCGGGACTGGCCCGCCAGCATGACCACGCTGTCCACCCACGACACCAAGCGCCAGGAGGACGTCCGGGCCCGGCTGGCCGTGCTGGCCGAGATGCCGCAGGCCTGGACGGCGGAGGTGACCGGCTGGCACGAGCGGGCCATGGCGCTGGCCAGCGGGGCGGCACCGGAGCCGGACACCGCGTACCTGATGTGGCAGACCCTGACCGGGGGGTGGCCACTGGACGCCGAGCGGCTGACCGGCTACCTGCGCAAGGCGATGCGCGAGGCCAAGAGCCGCACCTCGTGGACCGACCCGGACCCCGAGTACGAGTCGCAGGTGCTGACCTTCGCCGAACTGGTGCTGGACGACGACGAGCTCACCGGGCAGATCGGCCGGTTCGTGGCCGGGCTGGAGGGCGACGCGCGCGCCAACGCCCTCGGCGCCAAGCTCGTGCAGCTGACCATGCCGGGCGTGGCGGACACTTACCAGGGCTGCGAGCTGGCCGGCCTGCGGCTGGTCGACCCGGACAACCGCGCGCCCGCCGACTTTGCCCGCGGCCAGGACCTGCTCGCCGCGCTGGACGCCGGCGCTCCCGTGTCCGGTCTCGACGAGCAAAAGCTGCTGGTCACGGCGGCCGCACTGCGGCTGCGCCGGGGCCACCCGGACTGGTTCGCAGGGGAGTACACCCCGCTGGCCGCCGAGGGCCCGGCCGCGCGGCATGCGGTCAGCTTCGCCCGCGGAGGACATGCGGTCACCGTGGCCACCCGGCTGCCCGCCGGCCTGCGCGAGCGCGGCGGCTGGGCCGGTACCGCGCTGCCCCTGCCGCACGCCGGCCCCTGGCGGGACTTGCTGACCGGTGCCACCCATCAGGATGCGCGCCCGCTGCTGTCTGCTCTTCTGCAACGTCTTCCCGTGGCCCTCCTCGTGCCGCTGACATCGATTTCTGAGGTACCCGAGTGAGCGTGTTCCGGGTCTGGGCCCCGACAGCCGAGCGGGTCGAGGTACAGCTGGGGTCGCAGGCCATGGGCGGCGGGCCGCCACAGCCCATGCACCCGGCCGCCACCCCGGGCTGGTGGGAGGCGGACGTGCCGGAGGCGGCCGCCGGCGGGACCGACTATGCGTTCCGGGTGGATGGCGGCGAGCCGCTGCCGGACCCGCGCTCCCCGTGGCAGCCGCTGGGCAGCGAGGGGCCGAGCCGCACCTACGATCATGGTGCGTTCCGCTGGACCGACCGGGGCTGGCGGGCCGGCCCGCTGCGCGGCGCGGTGATCTACGAGATGCACGTGGGCACGTTCACCACGGAGGGGACGTTCGACGCGGCGATCGAGCGGCTCGACCATCTCTGCGATCTGGGCGTGGACATGATCGAGCTGATGCCGGTGGCGGCATTCCCCGGCCAGCACGGCTGGGGCTACGACGGCATCCACCTGTGGGCCGTGCACGAGCCGTACGGCGGCCCGGACGGGCTGAAACGGTTCGTGGACGCCTGCCACGCCCGCCGGGTGGCCGTCCTGCTCGACGTGGTGTACAACCACGTCGGCATCGGCAACCGCCTGGCTGACTTCGGTCCCTACTTCACCGACGCGCACGTGACCCCCTGGGGGCCTGCGGTGAACCTGGACCAGCCCGGCTCCGACGGGGTCCGTGGCTTCCTGATCAGCAACGCGCTGATGTGGCTGCGTGACTACCACCTGGACGGGCTGCGCCTCGACGCCGTGCACGCCTTCGAGGATCACCGGGCGCTCCACCTGCTCGAGGAACTGGCCGTGGAGGTTCAGGCGCTCGGCACGCTGCTGAACCGGGAGCTGGTCCTCATCGCCGAGTCCGACCTCAACGATCCGCGGCTGGTCAGCTCCCGGGAAGCCGGCGGGTTCGGCCTCGCGGCCCAGTGGAGCGACGACTTCCATCACGCGGTGCACGCAGCGATCACCGGCGAACGGCAGGGCTATTACGGCGACTTCGGCTCCATAGGGGCCCTGGTCAAGACCCTCACCCGGGTGTACTTCCACGACGGCAACTACTCCTCGTTCCGCGGCCGCGCCCACGGCCGGCCGGTGGACCTGCTCCGGATCCCCGGCTTCCGGTTCCTCGGCTACCTGCAGGATCACGACCAGATCGGCAACCGGGCCACCGGCGACCGGATCTCCAGCGGGCTGTCCGCCGACCTGGTCAAGGTGGGCGTGGGCCTGGTGCTGACCGCGCCGTTCACGCCGATGCTGTTCATGGGCGAGGAGTGGGCCGCGTCCACCCCGTGGCAGTACTTCACCGACCACACCGATCCCGGGCTGGCCACGGCGGTCGCGGAAGGCCGCCGGGCGGAGTTCGGCGCCCACGGCTGGGGCCCGGCCGAGGTGCCGAACCCGCAGGACAAGGAGACCTTCCTGCGGTCCAAGCTGAACTGGGCGGAGCGGGACACGCCGCGGTACCAGGAGATGCTGGCCTGGTACACGGAGCTGATCGCGCTGCGCCGGGCGTACCCGGAACTGACCGACCCGCGGCTGGACCGGATGGGGGCCGATTACGACGAGGTGCAGCGCTGGCTGGTGCTGTGCCGCGGGCGGCTGCGAGTCGCGGCCAGCCTGGGCGAGCAGCCGCTGCTCGTGCCGCTCGGCGCGCCGGGGACCGCGGTGCTCGCCGCCACCAGCCCCGGGGTCAGCATCGAGGGGGAGCAACTCAGCATGCCGCCCGCATCTTTCGCGGTCGTGGCCACCTGAAGGCGCGTCACCTTAAGATCGGGGCCATGCAGCAGCGCGTGGACCCGGTGCGCACCGCCGATGGGTCCTTTGACCTGACCGTGTGGGTTCCGGACAGCGGCAGTGGCCCCGGCCTGCTGCTGATCCAGGAGATCTACGGGGTGAGCGACTACATCCGGGCCGTGGCGGAAGATCTGGCCGGCCTGGGGTACGTGGTGGCGGCGCCGGACCTGTTCTGGCGCCTGCAGCCCGGTTACCAGGCCGCCCACGATGACGCGGGCCTGGCCTCGTCGCTGGAGATGGGGTCCCGGTTCGACGCCGCCCAGGGCGTCACGGACTCGGTCGCGGCGCTGGGCGTGCTGGCCGCGCTGCCCGAGGTGGACGGTGGCATCGGCATCCTCGGATTCTGCCTCGGCGGGTCCATCGCCTACCTGGTCGCGGCGCAGGCGCCGCTGGACGCCGTGATTTCCTTCTACGGCTCGGCCGTGCCTGAGCAGCTGGGCGTGCTGGACCAGATCACCGCGCCGCTGCTGTTCCACTTCGGTGGCAGCGACCCGTACATCTCCCGTGAGCAGGTCAAAGCCGTCGAGGACGCGTCAGCCGGGCGGCCTAACGTGGTCATATACGTGGAAGAAGAGGCCGGGCACGCCTTCCACAACCGGAAGGCGCCCATGTTCCACCAGCCGGAACCGGCGGCCCGGGCCTGGCAGCGGACCGAGGACTTCCTCCGCCGGCACCTGCCCGCCCGCAAGCACGTCTCCTGAGAATCCGCCTTCAATGTGCCCTCCGGCGCCATGCCCGCCGCCTGCCAGGCGCTCCTGCGCAGTGGTAACGAAGGCGCCGTCGGGTCCTGCCTGCAGGCGGCCGGTTTCCGGCAGTTCTTCATCTACCAGCCCGCCAGCCGTTACTGGGCGTTCCAGGGCATCGAGACCGGGATCTTCATCGTTCTGGCCGCCGCACTCATTGCCGTGACCGTGGCCGTCGTTCTCCGCCGTGACGCCTAATCTCCGCCCGGTGAGGTCCCGCCGCTCGCCTGGCCGCCATCCGCCTGGCCGTCGTCCGCCTGGCTGCCGCCCGCCTGACTGTCAGTGGGCGGGCCGCCGGCCAGGTGAGCGGCGATGCGGCGGAGCTGCTCGGTGTACCGCTCCCGGAACTCCGGGCTGAACGGGTCCACGCCGAACAGCTCCCGGGCGACCCCCGGCATGATGATCGGCGCGGCGACCATGGCCATCCCGGCCAGCAGCACCGCCGCGGGATCCAGGTCGGCGGCCACCTCCCCGGCCGCCCGCCTGCGGCCGACCCGGTCCAGGTCCGCCTGGCGGCCCGGGCTCCCACTGGGCGCGGAGTCGTCGGCCAGCCCGCGCCACAGCAGCAGGCGCAGTGAGCGCGGGTCGTCGAGCGCGTCGGTGAGGTAGCGGACGACGAGGTCAGGCAGGGGAAGGTTGGGCGGGGCGAAGCTGTCCTCGCGTTCCAGCCAGGCCTGCTGCAGGGCCAGGTACAGGCCTTCCTTGGAGCCGAAGTAGTAGTTGATCAGCTGCTTGTTCACCCCGGCCCGGCGGGCGATGTCGGCCACCCGGGCGCCCGCGAAGCCGTGGAGGGAGAACTCGTCCAGCGCGGCGGTCAGCAGGGCCTGGCGTGAACGTTCCGCGTCACGCTGCCGGTCGGCCCCGGCCGGGGCCCGCCGCGGGCGCCGGGGGTCCACGGCGCCCGCCTGCCCTGCGCCCGGCCCGTCCGGGGGTGCGCCCCGCCCGGCCGGGGTGGCGTTCGCGCTGGCCGCGGTCATCTCCCCACGCTATCAGCCATCCACCTGACACAGCTAGTCAGCTATTTGGTTGACAAAGCCCACCGCCCGGTTGATAGTTGCCCGTGGACGACGGCCCGGCCGGGGCCGGCCGGGAAGGAGCATCATGACCGCGGTCATCGAGGCCCGGGAGCTGCGCAAGCGCTTCCCCGGAGGCCGGGACCAGGCGATCGAGGCGGTGCGCGGCGTCAGCCTGCAGGTCGCCCGGGGGGAGATCCTCGGATTCCTGGGCCCGAACGGGGCGGGCAAGACCACCACGCTGCGGATGCTGACCACGCTGCTGCCGATCGACGAGGGCAGCGCCGAGGTCGCCGGACTGGACGTCCGGCGCCAGCCGGGGCGGGTCCGCGCCCGGATCGGCTACGTCAGCCAGCTGGGCGGGGCCGACGAGCTGGCCACCGGCCGGGAGAACCTGACCCTGCAGGGCAGGCTGTACGGGGGACGCCGTGCGGACGTCGCCCGGCGCGTCGGGGAGGTGCTAGAGCGGTTCGACCTGGCCGGGTTCGCGGATCGCCGGGTACGGACCTACTCCGGCGGCCAGCGGCGGCGCCTGGACGTGGCGCTCGGCGTGGTGCACGAGCCCGAGGTCCTGTTCCTGGACGAGCCGAGCACCGGGCTCGACCCGCAGAACCGGGCCAGCCTCTGGGACCACATCCGCGGGCTGCGGGACCGGGGCACCACGGTCTTCCTGACCACGCACTACCTGGACGAAGCCGACGTCCTCTGCGACCGCATCATGATCGTCGACCACGGGACCGTCGTCGCGCAGGGCACCCCCAGGGCGCTCAAGCAGCAGGTGGCGGGCGACGCGATCGTCCTCGTCACCCGCAACACGGACGAGGCCGGGCGGGCCGCCGCCGAGCTGGCCGGGCAGCCGGGCGTGCGCGACCTCACCGTGGAGGGAACCGCGGTGCGGCTGTACGCCAGCGACGGCGCGGCCGCGCTGCCCGGGCTGCTCCGGCTGCTCGACCGGGCGGGCCTCCCGGTCCGCTCGCTGCGGCTGTCCGAGCCGAGCCTGGACGACGTGTTCCTGCGCCAGACCGGACGGTCGCTGCGGGACGCCGGTGATCCGGCCGCCCCGGCGCCGGGCCGCCGTGCACCCGACCACGGTGTCCCTGACCACGGTGTCCCTGACCACGGTGCCCCCGACCACGGTGCCCCCGACCACGGGGACGCGGAGGCGGTGGCATGAAGGCCCTGACCGACATCGGCCTCCTCTTCCGCCGCCACCTGGTCCAGTTGCTGCGCAGCCCCATCTGGCTGGTGGTCGGGTTCTCCACGCCGATTCTCTATCTCGCCCTGTTCACCCCGCTGCTCAAGCATCTGGTCGGCATGCCCGGACTGCCCGCCGGCAACGTGCTCGACCTGTTTCTGCCGGGCATCCTGGCCCTGCTCGCATTCGCCAGCGGCAGCGGACCGGGCTTCAGCACGATCTTCGAGTTGCGGGCCGGGGTCACCGAGCGGCTCCGGGTCACCCCCGCCAGCCGGTTCGCGATCCTGGCCGGCCCGATCCTGGCCTCCATGCTGCTGATGTTCTGCTTCGACGCGGTGGTCGTGGCCATCGGGGCCGCCTTCGGCTTCCACGTGCATGCCGCCGGCCTGCTCCTCCTCTGCGTCGTGCTCGCGCTGCTGATGGCCACGATGGCGGCCTTCTCCATCGCCACCGCGCTGGCGACCGGGGACATCAACGGCTTCGCCGCCGTCATCAACGGGCTGAACCTGCCCGTGCTGTTGCTCGGCGGGGTGCTGCTGCCCATCTCACTCGGGCCGGAGTGGATGAGGGTGCTGGCCCACCTCAACCCGCTCTACTACACGGTCACCGCCGCCCGGGTCCTGGCGGCCGGCACCTTTACCGGCCCGGCCGTGTGGCAGGCGTTCGCCGTGCTCACCCCGCTGTGCGTGGCCGTGCTGGGCTGGGCCACGGCCGTGGTCCGCCGGGCCGTGGCCTGACGCGGGGCCCCGTCCGGCCGCGGTGCCCTGTGACGCGGTCCCGTGCCCGGCTGCGCTGCCTTGTGACGCGGTCCCCTGGCCGGCCACTGCGGCGAGGATGAGCGCCATGGCCAGGATGACGGCGCCCGCGATCCCGGTGGGCCCGAGCCGGTCACCGAGGATCAGCGCCGCGAGGACGGTGCCGGTGAGCGGCTCGAGCAGGGACAGCAGCGCGGCGATG
>DATCFY010000042.1:0-12689 GCA_036509255.1 Streptosporangiaceae bacterium | reverse complement strand
GCGACAGGCCGCTGCGGGCCGCCATCGAGGACCGCGACCAGTGCGTCGCGTTCGCCGGAGTCTGCTCCAAGGTGGCGGTGATGACCTCCTCCACCTTGTCCAGCAGGACCGATGGCGGCCGGCCCGGCCGCGGCTCGTCGGTCAGCCCGTCCAGTCGCTGCGCGGCGAACCGGGCACGCCACTTGCTCACCGTCGCCGGATCTACCCGCAGATCCGCTGCGGCCTGCTTGTTCGTCGCCCCGTCCGCGCACGCCAGCACGATCTTGGCCCGCAGTGCGAGGGCCTGCGCGCTGCTGGCACGCCGCGCCCACCGGGTCAGCTGATCACGCTCCGCGCCAGTCAGCACCAGGTCAGCCACCGGGCGGCCCGGCCGGTCATGATCGGCCAGCCCGGCCAGGCCCTCCTCGGCGAACCGCCGGCGCCACTTGCGCACCGTCATCCGCGTCGACCCCAGCTGCCCGGCTACGCGCGCCACCCCCGACCCCGGCTCCGCGCACGCCAGCACGATCCGCGCCCGCTCCGCTAGCCACGGCAACTCGCCCTGCGACCAGAGGGCAAGCTCAGCACGATCCTCACCGGACAACACCAGCGGCGCGGCAGTCTACGACATACCAGCAGGGTATCGACTTAACTAGTTAATTTCCGGCGCGGCACACTAGCTCGCGGCGGGCAGCGCACCGGCCAGGTGAGCCGACCGGGTGAGCCGACCGGGCCGGGCGGGCCAGGCGGCACTGCCTGACCCGCCCCGGCGGCTCGGCTCCGGGCCGGGTGATGGTCCCGGCCCGGAGCCGAGCTCAGTGCGCCGCGGAGAACTGCTCGCTCTCCGTGGACCCGCTCAGCGCGGTGGTGGACGCCTCCGGGCTGATGGCGGAGGTGACCAGGTCGAAGTACCCGGTGCCGACCTCCCGCTGGTGGCGGGTGGCCGTGTACCCGCGCGACTCCGCGGCGAACTCCGCGTCCTGGACCCGGACGTAGGCGGGCATGCCCTCGGCCGCGTACCCCTGCGCGAGGTCGAACATCGAGTAGTTGAGGGCGTGGAAGCCGGCCAGGGTGATGAACTGGAACTTGTAGCCCATCTGCCCCAGCTCACGCTGGAATTTCTCGATCGTGCCGTCATCGAGGTGCCGGCGCCAGTTGAACGACGGGGAGCAGTTGTAGGCCAGCATCTGGTCCGGGTACCGGGCCTTGATCGCCTCGGCGAACTCCCGGGCCTCGTCGAGGTCCGGGGTGGACGTCTCCATCCACAGCAAGTCCGAGTACGGGGCATAGGCCAGCCCGCGGGCCACGCAGGCGGCCATCCCGTTGCGTACCCGGTAGAACCCCTCGGCCGTCCGCTCGCCGGTGATGAACGGCTCGTCGCGCTCGTCTACGTCGCTGGTGATCAGCGTGGCGGCATGCGCGTCGGTACGGGCGATGACCAAGGTGCTCACGCCGGCGACGTCCGCGGCCAGCCGGGCGGCGTTGAGCGTACGGATGTGCTGCGAGGTGGGGATGAGCACCTTGCCGCCGAGGTGGCCGCACTTCTTCTCAGAGGCCAGCTGGTCCTCCCAGTGCACGCCCGCCGCGCCGGCCGCGATCATCGACTTCATCAGCTCGAAGGCGTTGAGCACGCCGCCGAAGCCCGCTTCCGCGTCGGCCACGATTGGCGCGAGCCAGTGCTGGCTGTCCGTGCCGCCGGACTCAGCCCAGGTGATCTGGTCGGCGCGCAGCAGCGCGTTGTTGATCCGGCGGACCGCCTGGGGAACCGAGTTGACCGGGTAAAGGCTCTGGTCCGGGTAGGTCTCGGCGGCCAGGTTCGCGTCCGCCGCGACCTGCCAGCCGGACAGGTAGATGGCCTGCAGGCCGGCCCGGACCTGCTGGACCGCCTGGTTCCCGGTGACCGCGCCGAGGGCCGCTACGTAGTCCTCTTCGTGCAGCAGGGTCCAGAGCCGCTGGGCCCCGAGCCGCGCCAGGGTGCGTTCCTCCTGGACGGACCCGCGCAACCGGATCACATCGCCCGCGGAGTAGGTCCGGTCGGTGCCGCGCCAGCGCGGATCGCCGGCCCACTGCTGGGCCAGGCCCGCCGCCTGCTGCTGCGGCCCGCTGACGGGGTGTTTCCCGGTATGGCCGTTGTTGCTGGTGCCGTTCGCTGTGCCCTCGAGGCGACTCTCGTTCACTGGTCCTCCAGACATGCTGCCGTCCCCTGGGTGGTTACTCCTGAGCCTGCGCGCGGCCGGCGGGCAAAGCTAGGGGCCAAAGGCCTGAAGAACGATCAGATTTGCTCTAGGATGAATATGTGACAGAGTTCTTGGAGAAAGAACGGCCAAGCTTTCCATCAAGTGGTCTAGACCTTGCGACATTCGGTCAGCGACTCCGGCACCTGCGCCGCGCCCGGGGGTACACGCTGGCCGAGCTCGGCACCCGGGTGGGCCGGGCGCCCTCGGCGCTGTCCCTGCTGGAGAACGGCCGCCGCGAGCCGAAGCTGTCCCTGATCGACGCGCTGGCCAGGGCCCTGTCCGTCCCGGCCGAGGAACTGCTGCGGCACCAGCCGCCGAGCCGCCGGGCCCAGCTGGAGATCGCGGTGGAGGAGGCGCAGCGCGACCCGCTGTACGCCGACCTGGGGCTGCCGCACCTGAAAATCGGCGCCCGGGTGCCCAATGACGTGCTCGAGCACCTGGTCGCGGTCTACGCGGAACTGCGCAGGCAGCGCACCCGGCCGACGGCCACCCCGGAGGAGGCGCGGGTGGCGAACGCCGGGCTGCGTGATGCGATGCGGGAGCGCGGCAACTACTTCGCCGAGATCGAGCAGGCGGCGGCGGACGCACTGGAGTCCGTCAGCTACCGGGGCGGGGCGCTGTCCCAGGGTGCGCTGCTGGCCATCGTCGGCCACCACGGTTTCTCGGTCAGGTACGCGCAGGATCTCCCGCGGTCCGTCCGGTCGGTCACCGACCTGCGCCACCGGCGGATCTACCTGAAGCAGGAATCCATGGGCATGCACACCCCGCGCACCATCCTGCTGCAGACCCTCGGCCACTTCGTGCTCGGGCACGCGGCGCCGGATGACTTCGCAGACTTCCTGCGCCAGCGGGTGGAAGCGAACTACTTCGCGGCGGCCGTGCTGGTCCCGGAACGGACGGCCTCGCGCTTCCTGTGCGAGGCTAAGGAGGCCAGGGACCTGTCCGTCGAGGACCTGCGCGACGTGTTCTCGGTGTCCTACGAGATGGCGGCCCACCGGTTCACCAATCTGGCCACCCATCACCTGGACCTGACCTGCCACTTCGTCAAGAACGACGAGAGCGGGATCATCTACAAGGCCTACGAGAACGATGGGCTGGTCCTGCCCGCCGACTCCACCGGCGCCATCGAGGGCCAGCGGATGTGCCGCCAGTGGTCTGGGCGCCAGGTGTTCGGGTCGGCAGACCGCTACTCCCCGTATTACCAGTACTCCGATACGCCCGCCGGGACCTTCTGGTGCATGGCCCACGTGGACCCCGGGGCCGAGCGCGGCTTCGCGATCACCCTGGGTACCGGCTACGACAACTCGCGCTGGTTCCGGGGCCGGGACACGACCACCAGGACGGTGTCACGCTGCCCGGACGGGGACTGCTGCCAGCGGCCGCCGGCCAGCCTGGCCTCCCGCTGGGAGGGGATGGCCTGGCCGTCGGCGCGGGCCCACTCGCACATCCTGTCCGCCCTGCCGACGGGGAGTTTCCCCGGGGTGGACGAGTCCGATGTGTATGAGTTCCTGGACCGCCACGCCACCGCGTAGCTTCAGGGTCCGGGGGCCGGCCGGGTACCACCCGGAACGGTGGCGGCGGGCCCGGGCCGGACAGGCCGTTATTGTTACTTATCGGTAACTTACTCGTGCTACTCTTCGGTAACATACGTCTCCGTGCCGGATCCCCGAGGAGCATGATGACCACTGGACCCGACGCCCCTGGCGCATTCTCACTCGAGCCCGGGCCCGACCTGCGCGAGATGCGTGACTGGGTGCACGGGTTCGCCGCAGACGTGATCCGGCCCGCCGGCGCCGAGTGGGATGAGCGGGAGGAGACGCCGTGGCCCATCCTGGAGGAAGCGGCCAAGATCGGCCTGTATTCGCTCGACTTCTTCTCCGGCCAGTGGCTCGAGCCGAGCGGGCTGGGCATCCCGATCGCCTTCGAGGAGCTCTTCTGGGGCGACGCGGGCATCGGGCTCTCCCTGGTCGGCAGCACCCTGGCCGCGGTCGCCGTGGCCAGCAACGGCACGCCTGAGCAGATCGGGGAGTGGCTCCCGGAGATGTTCGGCGGCCCGGGTGACGTGAAGCTCGGCGCGTTCTGCGCCTCAGAACCGGAGGCGGGCAGCGACGTCGGCGCGATCCGCACCCGCGCGCAGTACCAGCAGGCGACCGACGAATGGATCATCAACGGAACCAAGTCGTGGGCCACCAACGGCGGGATCGCTGACGTTCACGTGGTGGTGGCCTCGGTGGATTCCTCGCTGGGCGCCCGGGGGCAGGCCAGCTTCGTGATCCCGCCGGGCACTCCCGGGCTCAGCCAGGGCCAGAAGTTCCGCAAGCACGGGGTGCGGGCCTCGCACACCGCCGAGGTCGTGCTGGACGGCGTGCGGGTACCCGGCCGGTGCCTGGTCGGCGGCAAGGAACGGCTGGACGCGAGACTGGCCCGGGTGCGGTCCGGAGGGCGCAGCGGCGAGCAGGCGGCGATGAAGACGTTCGAGGCATCGAGGCCGAGCGTGGCGGCCATGGCGGTCGGCGTCGGCCGGGCCGCGGTCGAGTTCGCCCGGGACTACGCCACCCAGCGGGTCGCGTTCGGCCACCCGATCGGGCAGAACCAGGCGGTCGGCTTCATGCTGGCCGACATGCAGGCGGCGGTGGACGCGGCCCGGCTGCTGACCTGGCGGGCGGCCTGGATGGCGCGCCAGGGCATGACCCTGGATGGTGCCGAGGGGTCGATGTCCAAGCTGGTCGCGAGCGAGACCGCGGTGCGGGTCACCGAGCAGGCCATCCAGATCCTGGGCGGCAACGGCTACACCCGGGACTTCCCGGTGGAGCGCTGGCACCGGGATGCCAAGATCTTCACCATCTTCGAGGGCACCTCCGAGATCCAGCGGATGATCATCGGCCGGGCCGTGACCGGCCTGGAGGTCCGCTAGCCCGCCAGTCCGCCGCCGCCCGGGTGCCCCTACCCTGGGGACGGTGACCAGCCTGATCGAGCACATCCTCCATCTCAATGGGTGGCTCGCGCTGCTGATCGTCTTTGCTGTCCCGGCCCTTGAGTCCTCGGTCTTCCTGGGGTTCTTCTTCCCGGGAGAGACCGCGCTGATCCTCGGCGGGGTGCTCGCCTCGTACGGCCGGGTGGGCCTGTGGGAGGTCCTGGTCGCGGGGATCTCTGGCGCGGTCATCGGCGACTCGGTCGGCTACCTGGTGGGCCGGGAGTACGGTCAGCGCCTGCTGCAGACCAGGCCTTTCCGTCGGGTGCTGAAACCAGAGCGCCTCCAGCGCGGCCAGGACTACCTGGCCAGACGCGGCGGCCGGGCCGTGTTCTTCGGGCGTTTCACCGCCGCGCTGCGGGTCCTGGTGCCCGGTCTCGCGGGCATCGCGCGGATGCCCTACCGGGTCTTCCTGCCGTTCAACGTGGCCGGCGGGGCGATCTGGGGCACCGGCATGATTCTGCTCGGCTACCTGGCCGGGGCGAGCTGGAAGCAGGTCGCGCACTACGCCACCCAGGTTGGCATCGCCCTGTTCGTGGTCGTCGTGCTCGCGCTGATCCTCGGGCACCTGCTGCGGTCGGCCCGCGAGCCGGAGAGCTGGGCCGGGCGGCAGGTCGCCCGGCTGGGGCGCAGCCGCCCGGCCCGCTGGCTGGGACGGCGCTTCCCGGCTCAGCTCCGCTGGCTCGCCGCGCGCTTCCAGCCGGGCGTCCCCACCGGGTTCGCGATGACCGTGGCCGTGCTCACGCTCGGCGCGTGTGCCTGGTCCTTCGGGTCGCTGACGAACAGCGTGCTGAACCACATCAACAGCGCCCGGCTCGATCCGCGGGTTCTGGCCTTCGTGATCGGCCACCGCCAGCCATGGCTGACGGGGCTGGCCAAGATGGTCACCTGGCTCGGGTCGGGCTTCGTGCTCTGGCCGGTGGTGATCGGCTCCGGGCTGGCACTGTGGTGGTGGCGCCGCGAATGGCTGCCCGCGGTGCTCCCGGCCCTGTCGCTGGCGGGAGCCTGGGGCTGGTCGAGACTGACCAAGACCCTGGTCGCGCGGCCCCGGCCACCGGCCGCGGACTGGCTGGGCACATTCCACGGCTGGTCTTATCCCTCCGAGCATGCGGCCCAGGCTCTCGGCGCCTGGGGGATGCTGGGGCTGATGGTGATGGCCGGCCGCTCGTTCCGGGCCCGCACGCTGCTCATGACCGGCGCGTTCCTGATCGCTCTCGTCGTCGGGCTGAGCCGGCTCTACCTCGCCGCGCACTGGATGACCGACGTCCTGGGCGGCTGGGCGCTGGCGGGCGTGTGGGGGTGCCTGCTGATCATCCCGTACCTGGTCGCCGAGCGGGCGGCCGCTACCGGACCGGCCCCGCCGTCATCCCCCCCGCCACGCGCCGCTCGATCAGCGCGAACAGGATGAGCGCCGCGATGGTGGCCGCCAGGGACGGCCGGGATGTTACGCAAACTTCACCGGCAGCCCGGAGCGGTCCGCCGGTCCGTCTCGCGGCCGGCGTCCCGGACACGCGGAACTGACCGGAAATACCCCGCGAAGCCCCGGCTGACCAGTAAATTCGTGCGGGCGTGCAGTGGTCGCCTGAGGTTGACGGGGCGCGGGGCGGCTGTGTGAGGGTTGTCGGCAGTGCTGGCTTTGGCGGGTTGCGGGCTATATGGAGTACTTACATCCCGTATTGGCCGGGATGTTCATCCGGTAACATCTGGTGTCGGTCGCGAGCGGCTGCTTCGCGCACGCTGAGCCCGCGGGGATAACCGGAGCGGTCCCTGCCCGGAACTTTGCTCAGCGCGTTTCACAATTCCAGTGCGGTTCATCATTCGCAGTGTGGTCATCGGGCGGCGCTGTGCGCGGGCTGTGGGGTTCAGGCACGTAGGGCTGAGGGAGCAAACCAGCAGTGAGCGGAACGATGGCGAGGCCGGCCGCGGGCGGGCCGCCCGGGGAATCGCACAGTGATGCGGGCGTAATCCAGGAGGAGCGCGGCAAAGGCTGGCTGACCCCGATCAGCGTGGCCATCGGCGTCTGCACCCTGCTGGCCCTGGCCCTCCGGCTCTTGCTGCTAAGCCGTCCCGGTTACCTGCTCGGGGTCACCGAATACGACGACGGGCCCTACTTCGGCAGTGCCGTCAACCTGATCCACGGTTACCTGCCTTACCGCTCGTTCGTCCTGGTCCAGCCGCCGGGGATCACCCTGCTCATGGTGCCGTCCGCATTGCTGTCCAAGGTCACCGGGACGGCCACGGCCATGGCCACCGGCCGGATCCTGACCACCCTGGCCAGCTCGGCGGGCGTGGTCCTGGTGGGCCTGCTGCTGCGGCACCGGGGCCTGCTGGCCGTGATCGTGGGCTGCGGCATCCTCGCGGTCTACCCGGACAGCGTGGCCACCGCCCGTACCATCCTCGTCGAGCCCTGGCTGGTGCTGTTCTGCCTGCTCGGGGCCCTGGCCCTGTTCGACGGGAACCACCTGACCAGCAGCGGCAAGCGGCTGTTCTGGGGCGGCGTCGCGTTCGGATTCGCCGGCTGCGTCGAGGTGTGGGCAATCTTCCCGGTCATCGTGGCGGTGGTCATGCTGCTCCCGCGGATCCGGCGGGCGGCCGTGTACGTGGGCGGGGCGGCGGTCGGCTTCCTGGTCCCGACCTTCCCGTTCGCCGCCCTGGCCCCCAAGCGCTTCTACCAGAGCCTGTACGTGGCCCAGGTCGCCCCCCGGGCCGGGTCGACCCGCGTGCCGCTGCCCGCCCGGCTGAGCCACATGCTCGGGATCAGCAACCCTGGACTTCTCCCCGCCCATCCGCGTGCGCTGATCCTGGCGGCGACGGTGGTGCTCGTCGTCGTGGTGGCTGCGATGATCGCCGTGGCCTGGCGGGTGCTCCATCAGGCACCGCCCGCACTGGACTGGTGGGTGCTGGCCACCACCGGCGTGATCCTGGTCATGTTCATGTGGCCGGACCAGTTCCACTATCACTTCGCCGCGTTCCTGGCGCCGTTCTTCGCCATGTCGATCGCGCTGCCCCTGTCCCGCCTGCTGGAGGCGCTCAGCCAGGGCACCGGCCGGCTGTCCGCTGCGGACGGGCGCCGCCTCTGGGTGCCGGCCGCGGTGGTGGCCAGCCTGGCCATCGCGGTGCTGGCCCTGGACCAGGGTAGTTTCGAGTCTCATGTCCAGCTGCCGCTGGCGCCGATACCCGCCGCGGTGGAAAAGATCATCCCGAAGGGGGCCTGTGTCGCCACCGACCAGGTGTCCTACCTGCTGATGGCGAACCGGTTCAGCCCCGACGAGGCACGCTGCCCGCACATGCTGGACGGGCTCGGCAGCGATCTTGGCTTCTCCAACGGGCTCAAGCCGTCCACCGGCGCGGGCAACGTCCCAGCCGTGCAGGCGATGTGGCGGGACGAGTTCACCCATGCCCAGTTCGTGTGGCTGTCGTACAACTCCTACCGCCGCATCGCCTGGGACAAGCAGCTGCACGCCTACTTCGCGGCCAACTTCGTCCAGGTCTTCAAGCATGCCTGGCACGACTCGCTGTGGGCTCGCAAGGGCACACACACCGGCTGACGGCGCCCACCGGTCAGGACCGCGGGGGGTAGCCCGTGTAGTTCTCGGCCAGCGAGGCCGCGGCCGCCCGTGAGCTGGTGACGTAGCGGAGCTGGGCCAGCTGGAGCTGCGCGTCGATCGGGTCCGCCCCGGGCGCGGTGTGCAGCATCGTGGTCATCCACCAGGAGAAGTGGGTACGCCGCCAGACCCGGTCCAGGCAGGTGTCCGAATAGGAGTCGGCCAGCCGGGGGTCGCCGCGCAGCAGCTCATCCAGGGCGCCGGCCAGCACCGCGACATCCCCCAGGGCCAGGTTGAGTCCCTTGGCCCCGGTGGGCGGCACGATGTGCGCGGCGTCACCGGCCAGGAACAGCCGCCCGTGGCGCATCGGTGCGCTGACGAAGCTGCGCATCGGGGTGATGCCCTTGTCCAGGATCGGGCCTTCCTTGAGCTCCCAGCCGGGCACCGCGAAGCGCCGCTGCAGCTCGGCCCAGATCCGGTCATCGGGCCAGGCGCTGATCTCCTCGTCCGGGACGACCTGCAGGTAGAGCCGGCTGACCAGCGGGCTGCGCAGGCTGTGCAGGGCGAACCCGTCCGGGTGATGCGCGTAGATCAGTTCGTCGGTGGACGGCGGGACGTCGGCGAGGATCCCCAGCCAGGCGTACGGGTACTCGCGTTCCCAGACGGTGAGCAGGCCTGCCGGGACCGCCGGCCGGCTGATTCCGCGGAAGCCGTCGCAGCCTGCGATCGCGTCGCAGGTGACCTCGTGTCTCGTCCCGTCGGCGCTGGTGTACCGGAGCACCGGGGAGTCGGTGCCCAGAGCGTCGACCTCCGTGCCGGACACGTCGAACTCCAGCCGGCCGCCGGCCGCCAGCCGCGCCTCGATGAGGTCCTTCACCACCTCGGTCTGCGCGTAGACGGTGACGGTCCGCCCGGTCAGCTCGCGGAAGTCGAGGTGGTGCCGCTCGCCGGCGAACTGGAGGTAGATCCCGCCGTGCTCGAGGCCCTCGCGGTCCAGGCGGCCGGCCAGGCCGGCCTCCCGGAGCAGCCTGACGCTGCCGTCCTCCAGCACGCCGGCCCGCTGCCGGGCCTCACAATAGGCCCGGCTCCGGTCTTCGACCAGCACCGAGTCGATCCCGCGCAGCGCCAGCAGATGGGACAGCAGCAGTCCGGCTGGCCCAGCCCCGACGACCCCGACCTGGGTGCGCGAGCGCGCGGGTGCGACGGACATCTAGAAGGGGTAGGGCGCGATCTCGCTGCGCATGGTGACCCAGCGGGTATCAGTGAACGCGTCGAGGTTGGCGGTGCCCCCGAACCGGGCGCCGGTGCCTGAGGCGCCGATGCCGCCGAACGGGGTGTTCGGCGCGTCGTCGACGGTCTGGTCGTTGATGTGCACGATGCCGGTCGGGATCCTCCGGGCCAGGTCCAGGCCGCGCAGCACGTCCTTCGTCAGAATGCCCAGGGACAGTCCGTAGTCAGTGTCCGCGGCGAGCTTGGCCGCCTCGTCGGCAGTGGAGAACCGGATGACCGGGGCCACCGGCCCGAACACCTCGCTGGCGTAGGCGGGCATCGCCGGCGCGACCTCAGCCAGCACAGTGGGCTGGTAGAACAGCCCTTCATAGGTGCCGCCCGCGGCGAGCCGGGCGCCGGCGTCCACGCTGGCGGTGACCAGGCCGTGGATCTTGTCTCGCTGCCGCTCGTCGATGATGGGTCCTAGCGCGACCTGGCCGCTGGCCGGGTCGCCGACCGGCAGGTGGCTGGCCTTGCCCGCCAGCGCCGCGACGTAGTCGTCGTAGACCGAGTCCTGGACCAGGTGCCGGCCGGTGGTCATGCAGATCTGGCCCTGATGCAGGAACGAGCCCCACGCCCCGGCCGACGCGGCCGCGTCCAGGTCGGCGTCGTCCAGCACGATCAGGGCGGAGTTGCCGCCCAGTTCCAGGTGCACCCGCTTGAGGTGCTGGCCGGCCAGCGCGCCCACATGCCGGCCGACCGCGGTCGACCCGGTGAACGAGATCACCCGCACCAGCGGATCGGTGATCAGCGTTTCCCCGGCGCCCGGGCCGCCTGGCAGCACGTGCAGCAGTCCCTCGGGCAGCCCGGCCTCCTCGAAGACGCGGGCCAGCACCACACCGCCGCACACTGCGGTGCGCGGGTCGGGCTTGAGGATCACCGCGTTGCCCAGCGCGAGCGCCGGGGCCACCGAGCGGATGGCCAGGATCTGCGGGAAGTTGAACGGGGAGATGACCCCGACCACCCCCACCGGGACGCGCTCGGCCCAGCTGAGGTGGGGTGACTCCGTGGGCAGCAGCTCACCGTAGGGACGGGAGGGCAAGGTGGCCGCCTCGTAGATCTCCTCGGTGGCTACGTGCGTCTCGAACTGGGCCGCGGGAGCGATCTTGCCGCCCTCGCGGATGCTCCAGCCCTCGATCTCCTCGGCGTGCGCCTTCCAGATGTCACCCGCCCGGCGCAGGACGGCGGAGCGCTCAGTGTACGGGAGGGCCGCCCAGGCCGGCTGGGCCGCCGCCGCTGCCGTGGCGGCGGCGGCGATGTCGGCGGGCGAGGCGATGCCGACGCGGCCGAGTTCCGCTCCCGTGGCTGGCTCAGTGACCGGCGCCTCGCCCCCGGAGACCGCCTTCCAGCCGCTGCTGAATGCCTTGCCGCGCCATATCGCCTCGTCGAGAAAGGTCACGGGAACTCCTTGATCACCGATGACGGGGAGGGCCAGAGCTGGAGAGAAACCGCCAGGTGGAGGGCTGTGCGCTTTGCGCACAGCAGTTCTATGAACGAACATTGTGAATCTAGGGGATGACGCCTCCCAGTGTCAACGAGGTCGCCGGGGCTGCCTTTCCGCCTTCCGGGCGCCCATTCTGGGGTGACAAACCGGAAATACGGTGCACGGCTGCTGTGCGGATTGCGTTGTACGACAGTGGCCACGCGTGCTACCTCTGTCCCATGAGTGACTACGTGCCAGCTGGCTCCGCGGGCGCCGCGGACGATGACGCGGCCAGCGCGGTCATCGAGCGCGCCAACGCCGGCCAGATCTCCCTCGTCCGGTTCCTGTACGCCGATCACGGCGGGATCATCCGCGGCAAGGCCGCATCCTCGGCCATGCTGCCGTCCCGGCTGCGGACCGGGATCGGGCACACGGTCGCGATGATGGCCATGTCCATGCTGGACTCCCTGCAGCCGGTGGAGGGGATGGGGCCGGTCGGCGAGGTCCGCATCCTGCCCGACCCGACCACGTTCGTGGCCCTGCCGTACGCGCCCGGAGCCGGCGCGATGCTGTCCGACCTGGTGCAGCCGGACGGCCAGCCCTGGGACGGCTGCGCGCGCACGTTCCTCAAGCAGGCCGTCGCGGACATGGCCGCCGAGGGGTACGCGGTCCATGCGTCGTTCGAGCCCGAGTTCACGCTGGGCCGCAGGGAAGCCGATCCCGGCGGCGGCCCGGACCGGCTCGTCCCGGTCGACGACAGCCTGTGCTACTCCTCGACCGGGTTCGCCCTGGCCCATGACTACGCCATGGACCTGCTGGCCGCCCTGCAGGAGCAGGGCCTGGAGGTCGAGAGTTACTACCCGGAGCTCGGCCACGGGCAGCAGGAGATGACAATCCGGCACGCTCCCGCGCTGCGCGCGGCCGATAACCACGTGCTGTACCGGGAGACGGTCCGCGGGGTCGCGTTCCGCCGCGGCCTGTGGGCCAGCCTGGCCCCCAAGCCCGTGCCCGACCAGGCCGGCAACGGAACCCACCTGCACGTGTCGCTGACCGAGCTCGGGCCGGACGGCCAGCCGGGGGAGCACCAGGCGTTCTACGACCCCGATGATGAGTACCAGCTGTCCGCCACCGGCTATCACTTCATCGGCGGCCTGCTCGCCCACCTGCCCGCCCTGGTCGCGCTGACCTGCGCCAGCGTCAACTCCTACCGCCGCCTGGCCCCGCAGATGTGGAGCAGCGCCTTCACCGTGTACGGCATGGACAAC
>DATCFY010000041.1:0-11579 GCA_036509255.1 Streptosporangiaceae bacterium | reverse complement strand
GGCCACCCTGCCCGCCTACGTGAACGGGCTCAAGCAGGGCTGGGTCTTCGGCTGGCACGGCCTGATCGCGGCCGAGATCGTGGTCATCATCCTCGGCCAGCCCTCGCTCGGCGTGCTGCTGAGCAACGACCAGGACCAGGCGGACATGGCCGGGGCGATCGCGATCATCATCGTGATCCTGGCCATCGGGATCGTGGTGGACCTGCTGTTCAACCTGATCAACGGGCGGATCCGGCGCCGCTGGGGCGTCGCCGACGCCGCCAGCGCCTGAGCCCGCGGTCCCGCGGCCCGGTCAGGCAGGCCCCGGCTCAGCCGGGGCCTGCCCGGCCAGGGCGTGCGGTTCCGGCTCCAGCCCGGTAGGCCCCTCCACGTCCAGCCGCTGCGTGCCGGTGTAGACGTTCATGGACGTGCCGCGCAGGAAGCCGACCAGGGTCATGCCGGACTCCTCGGCGAGTTCCGCGGCCAGTGAGGACGGCGCCGATACGGCGGCCAGGACCGGCATCCCGGCCATCAGGGCCTTCTGGGTGAGCTCGAACGACGCCCGCCCGCTCACCAGCAGGACGCAGCCGGCCAGCGGCAGCCGTCCCTCCCGCAGGGCCCAGCCGACCACCTTGTCCACGGCATTGTGCCGGCCCACGTCCTCCCGCAGGGCCAGCAGGCTTCCCCCGGGGGTGAAGATCCCCGCGGCGTGCAGCCCGCCAGTGCTGGAGAACACCCGCTGGGCCGCCCGCAGCCGGTCCGGCAGCTCCGCCAGCATCGCTGGCGACACCCGCACCTGATCAGCGGACACGTCGTACCGGGCCCGGACCCGGATCGCGTCGATGCTCTCCTTGCCGCAGACCCCGCAGGCGCTGGTGGTGATGAAGTTACGGCGCAGCCGTTCCGCGGGCAGGGGAGTGCCGGGGGCCAGGGTCACGTCGGCCACGTTCGCGTCGCACATCCTGATCTGGGACAGGTCGGCTGCGGA
The DNA here is from genome assembly GCA_036509255.1 of Streptosporangiaceae bacterium. GTDB lineage: Bacteria > Actinomycetota > Actinomycetes > Streptosporangiales > Streptosporangiaceae > RYN-230. The sequence continues at coordinate 10,612 of DATCFY010000041.1, read as the reverse complement.
ACCGATCACGCCCTCGGTGGCCAGGAACCCGGCCGCCAGGTCGATGTCGTGACCAGGGGTACGCATGGTCACCGCGAGCGGCTGCCCGCCGACCCGGATCTCCAGCGGCTCTTCCACGGCCAGCAGGTCCGCGCGGGCCTCCGCGGTGGCCTGATCGTCCGGCCCGGACGGGACCGTCACCCGCAGGACCCGGCGCCGGGCTGTCCTCGAGGTCATGGATGCCTCCCGTGCTAACGCAGGATGAGGGTGCTCGCAGCGGACGGGATCAGTTCCCCGATCACCGGGGCGCCCGGGATTTCCCCGGCGACCAGCAGCCCGCCCGAGGTCTGCGCGTCCGCGAGGAGCAGCAGGTCCTCCTCGCTGAGCCCGCCGGGGTCGGTGTGCGGGATGACCCAGTCCAGGTTGCGCCGGCTGCCGCCCGGCACGTAACCCGCCGCCGCCGCGGCCCGGGCTCCCTCGATCAGCGGCACCGCGGCGTGGTCCAGCACGGCGGACACCCCGCTCGCCCGGGCCAGCTTGAACAGGTGGCCGAGCAGCCCGAACCCGGTCACATCGGTGGCACAGCGCACGCCCGCGTCCAGCGCGGCCCGGCTGGCCGCGGCGTTGAGCGTGGTCATGACCTCGATCGCCTGCGGGAAGACCTCGCCGGTCGCCTTGTGCCGGGAGTTGAGCACCCCGCTGCCGATCGGCTTGGTCAGGCTGATCGGCAGCCCGGGCCGGCCCGCGTCGATGCGCAGCAGCGCGTCCGGGTCGGCCAGCCCGGTGACCGCCATCCCGTACTTGGGTTCCGGATCGTCGATGCTGTGCCCGCCGGCCAGCAGGCAGCCAGCGTGGCGGGCCGCGTCCAGCCCGCCGCGCAGCACCTCGCCGGCCAGTTCGAAGGGAAGCGTGCTCCGCGGCCAGCCGAGCAGGTTGAGCGCGACCAGCGGCGTGCCCCCGACCGCGTAGACGTCCGAGAGCGCGTTCGTGCCGGCGATCCGGCCGAAGGTGTAGGCGTCGTCCACCACCGGGCCGAAGAAGTCGGCGGTGGCCACCACGGCCCGGCCGTCGCTGATCCGCACGACCGCCGCGTCGTCGCCGTGTTCCACGCCGATCAGCAGGTCCGCGTCGATCCGCTGCACCGCGGGCTCGCCCGGGGCCACCGGGACGGCCAGCATCTGGGCGACCACCTGTTCCAGTTCACCAGGCGGGATCTTGCAGGCGCATCCCCCGCCGCTCGCGTACTGGGTCAGCCGGATATCAGCGGAGACGGTCATGCAAGGCACTCTAATGCGGCATCATCTTGCGGCTGGCGCGGGGACGTGGTGGCATTCGGTGAAAGCGGGCCGGCGGGGCCCATCAGGCGGAGGTGAGCGGTGACCACCGAGGTTCTCCGGCAGCGGGCGGAGATCGAGGAATCGATCCGGGACCAGACCGTATGTGATCAGCTCCGGGAAACCGCGGAGCGGTTCGGTGATTACCCGGCCCTGTCCCAGGCGAGCCCGGACGGCGCGGCCGTCGATGCGGCCAGCTGGCCCACCCTGACCTGGGCCCAGGCCCGGCAGCAGGCGCTGGAGCTGGCGGCGGGCTTCATCGCCCTCGGCCTGGCCCCCGGTGAGCACGTCGCGATCATGATGGCGAACCGGACCGAGCACGTGCTGGCCGACTACGGCGCCGTGCACGCCGGCGGGGTCCCGGTCACCTTCTACGCCACGCTGCCCGCCGAGCAGGTGGCCTTCGTCGCCGGGGACTGCGCGGCCCGGATCGCCGTGCTCGACGGGGAAGACCAGCTGGCCCGGTGGCAGCCGGTGCTGTCGGAGCTGCCCGCCCTGAGCAAGATCATCGTCCGGGACGCGAGCGTGTGCCCGGCTGGGGAGCAGTACCTGACCTGGGACGACTTCGCCGCGCTGGGCCAGGCGCGGCTGGCTGCGGAGCCGGAACTGGTGACGGCGCGGCTGGCCGCGATTACCGCGGACGATCCGGTCACCCTGCTGTACACGTCCGGGACCACCGGCAACCCGAAGGGCGTGCTGCTCACCCACCACTGCATCCTCTACGAGGTGGCGGCGGCGATCCGGGGCGGCAATGTCAACCCGCACGTGCGCTGGGTTTCCTACCTGCCCCTGGCCCACATCGCGGAGCGGATGTTCAGTATCTACCTGCCCCTCAGCACCGCCGGGCACGTGCATTTCTGCCCGGACGTGCAGCAGCTCGTGAAGACCGTTGGGGAAGTAATTCCCACCGCGTTCTTCGGCGTGCCGCGGGTATGGGAGAAGATCAAGGCCGGGATCCAGGCCCTGCTGGCCGCCGAGGCGGACCCGGCCCGGCGGGCCGCGGTGGAACAGGCCATGGACGTCGGGCGCCGGTACGTGGAGAGCACCCAGTGGGGCCGGACCACGCCGGACGAGCTCGCCGCGGCGTTCCGCAGGGCCAATGAGCAGGTCCTGGCCCCGATCCGGTCGCTGCTGGGGCTCGGCGAGGCGTCCGTGGTGTCAAGCGCCGCGGCGCCGCTGCCGCCCGAGGTGGGCGCGTTCTTCGCCGGGCTGGGGATGCGGATCCTGGACATCTACGGGATGACCGAGACCACCGGCGCGTTCACCTCCAACACGGTCTCCGAATTCCGGCTCGGGACGGTGGGCCGGGTGTTCGCGGGTACCGAGATCGCGATCGCCGCCGACGGGGAGATCCTCACCCGGGGCCCGCTCAACACGCCCGGCTACCTGAACCGGCCCGACCTGACCGCGGAGCTGATCGACGACGAGGGCTGGCTGCACACCGGTGACATCGGTCGCCTGGACGACGACGGGTTCCTGTCCGTGGTGGACCGCAAGAAGGAGCTCATCATCACCGCGGGCGGGGAGAACGTGCCGCCCGCCGCCGTGGAGAACCTGCTGGTGGCCCACCCCCTGATCGGCCAGGCGCTGGCCTACGGGGACCGCCGGCCGTACGTGGTCGCGCTGCTGACCCTCGACGCGGAGGTCGCGCCGGCCTGGGCGAAGGCGCGCGGCATCGAGACCGGCTCGCTGGCGGCCCTGGCCCAGAACCCGATGGTGCTGGCCGAGATCGAGGAGGCCGTGGCCACGGCCAATCAGCACCTGGCCCGGGTGCAGCAGGTCAAGCGCTGGCGGCTGCTGCCGGTGGAGTGGACCGCGGAGAGCGAGGAGCTGACGCCGACACTGAAGCTCAAGCGGCGCGTGGTGCACGCCAAGTACTCCGACGACATCGACACCCTCTACGCCGGATAAGTCCCGCGCCCGGATAAGGTCTGCACCGGAGGCGTCTGGGTGCCTGGTGGCCCTCCCGGTCTTCAAAACCGGTGAGGCCGAGTCTCTCGGCCTGGCGGGTTCGATTCCCGTCCGCCTCCGCCACCCTCCGCCGCCGGGCCGGTCAGGCCGCGCGGTGGCGGACCAGCCAGACGGTGGCGGCGATGAGCAGCACGGAGAGCGCGAGTAGCCAGCCGCCCTCGATCCACTGGAAAGGCCAGAACCGGCTGCCGGGCTGGTAGCTCGCCCACCACGTGTACCCGTGCTGGGTGAGGCACTGCGCTGGCGAGAGGTTGGAGGAATTGCAGGAGTAGTGCTGGATGGCGTTGATTATCTGGGAGCCCCGGGCGCCGAACGCGAACTTGCCGCCCTTGGTGTACCACTGGTTGACGATCCACGCGGAAGCGGGCAGGCTCAGTTTGGTGGTGAGCAGCGGTGTCATGTAGTGCTGGCGCAGCCACAGCGCGGTCGCGAGGGCGAGCCCGGCGTAGACGGCCAGGGTGGCGGCGATCGCGGGGACGACCCGGCGGATGAGCATGCCGGCCAGGGCGCCGATCGCGAAGGCGGCCAGCGTCCAGCCGGTGAACGCGACCTCGCGCAGGTCGAACACGTCGGTAGCGAACGGGATCGAGTAGCCCGCGGCGGAGAACGGGCTGAGATACCAGGAGAACAGCACGCTGAACGCCCCGGCGGCGGCGGCCACCACCACCGCGAGCAGCATCAGCTTGGCGAGCGTCCAGCGCCACCGGCCGAAGCCCTGCGTCCAGGCGAACCGGAAGGTCCCGGTCTCCATCTCCCGGGCCAGCAACGGCGCCCCGGCGAACGCCCCGATCAGCGCCGGCACCGCCTGCAGAAGGACTCTGGCGACATTCACGCTCACTGCGTATCTGCCGGTGAAGTTTATGTTGCAGGCGAGTGAGCTTGCCGGGTGGCAGGAGGTCGCGTAGGCGTGGTGTATCTGAAGGCCGGTGAGCCACAGGTACACCGCCAGCACGCCCAGCAGCGCGGCCACGCCGGCCAGCGTGGCCCGGTGCTGGCGCCAGGTGACCCAGGCCATCCGGCGCCACGGCACCGGCTGCAGGCCGGCGTCGTGCTTCGGACGGGCAGGCGTGGTCAGCGCGGTCATCGCGTCACCTCCGATGGCTGGCCAGATTCACGCGGCGCAGGCCGGCCACGGACTGGGCCGGGCAGCGCCGAGGCGCCAGGCTCGCGCAGGTAGGCCAGGGTAAGTTCTTCCAGGCTGACCGGATGCGCTTCCCAGCCGGGCGGGACCGGGTCGTCCGCGGTGGCCCGGACCAGCAGGTGGGCCTGGGCCTCACCGCGGCGCACGTGCACCACCGGCCGGTCGGCGTACGTGTCGGCCCCCGCGGCGGGGCCGGTCAGCATGCGGTGGCTGGCGAGCAGGTCGTCGACCTGGCCGGCCACCTGGACCCGGCCCTGCGACAGCAGGACGAGGTAGTCGGCCACCCGCTCCAGTTCGGTGAGCACGTGCGAGGACAGCACCACGGACACGCCGTCGTCGGCCATCGCGGTCATCACCGTGGCCATGAAGTCGTGCCGGGCCAGCGGGTCGAGCATCGCCATGGGCTCGTCCAGCACCAGCAGCTGGGGCCGGCGGGCCAGCGCCAGGGTCAGCGCGAGCTGCGCCTGCTGGCCGCCGGACAGCTGGCCGGCCTTGCGCTTCTCCGGGATGCCCAGCTCGCCCAGCCGGGACTGAGCGTAACGCTGGTCGAAGCGCCGGTTCAGGTTGCGGGTCAGGTGCAGCAGGTCAGCGGCGGACAGGTTCTTGTACAGCGGCGTGTCCTGGGCCACGAACGCGACACCGTCCAGCGCGGCGGGTGACCCGGGCGGCAGGCCGCCGAGCACGGTGACGGCACCCGTGGTCGGGGCGGCCAGGCCGACCGCGAGGTTCAGCAGTGTGCTCTTGCCGGCGCCGTTCGGGCCGACCAGCGCGGCCACGTGCCCGGGGGGGACCGCCAGCGTGCACTCGCGCAGCGCCCAGGTGCTGCCGTAGCGCTTGCCCAGGCCGCTGGCTTCGATGACGTTCATGCCACTCCCTCCGTTCCGCTGCGGCGCTCACGGAAATCCCGCAGCGCACTGGTGAACAGCGCCACGATGCCGTCCTCGTCCAGCCCGGCCGCGTCGGCGGTGGCCAGCCAGCCGAGCAGTGAGCGGTGCAGCGTGGTCAGCTCGGGCAGCGCGACCTGGCTGAGCGTGGCCTGGATGAACGTGCCCTGGCCGGGCCGCCCGGCCGCCAGCCCCTTGTTTTCCAGCTCGCGGTAGGCCTTGAGCACGGTGTTCGGGTTGATGGCCAGGGAGGCGACCGCGTCCCGGACCTTGGGCAGCTGGTCGCCGGGCTTGAGGTAGCCCAGCCGCAGCGCGTGCTCCACCTGATGGACGAGCTGCAGGTAGGTCGGCACGCCGGAGGCCGCGTCGAGCCGGAACTCGATCGGCGACGTAGACCCGCTCCGCCGGCCCGGATCCTGGTCGGCGCTGATCTCTTTATCTATCGCCATAAGACAAGGGTACAGAGAGCGGTGCCGCTGTCAAGGCAGTCCGGCCGGAGGCCGCGCCCGGCCTGGAGGACAGGGGAACGCTGGCCCGGATCAGAGCGGCCAGTCGGCGCGGTCGAGGGTGCGGCGGAAGTGCTGGGCGTCGGTGCTTAACACCAGCCAGGGGTTGCGGCCGTCGCGGCCCCGCGCCGACCAGGCGCGGTAGGTGGCCAGGAACTCGATCGAGATGTCCAGGTGCGGGAAGTCGGCCTGCAGGTCGCGCAGGATCGCGGCGTCATCATGATCGTTCTCCGGGGTCATCGTCCGCCTTCCGGTGTCGGCTTCAGCGCGCTCGGGACCGGATCAAGGTCGGGGCAATCGGCCCGCGAGTCCCGTCGATCATGGAGCTGGCGGACGAAACTGGGCTATCCGCCGCGACCGTGAAGCGCGCGCTCGGCCTCCTGCGCGATGAAGGCCTGATCTACGCCGTGCCCGGTCGTGGCACGTTCGTGCGTAACTAACCTTCGCCTGATGCCCCCTCCGGGGCGGGCGCAATGCCAGGATTGGGGTGTGCCCCGGGACCGTGATGTGGCCGCGTTCGCTGAGCGTGCTGAAGGCTACGAGGAGGGCTGGCTCGGCCGGCTCCACCACGAGATCTCCGACCGGACCGTGAACCTCGCGCTGGCCGCGGTGCCCGCGCCGCACCGGGTGCTGGATGTCGGGTCGGGGACGGGCTACCTGCTCCGCCAGCTGGCCGCCCGCGCCCCGGACGCGGTCGAGCTGGTGGGCGTCGACGCCGCCGCGGAGATGGTCCGCGTCGCCCAGGGGTCGGCCGCTGATCGCCGGATCCGCTTCCAGGCTGGCACCGCCGAGCACCTGCCCGGAGCCGACGGCGCATTCGACCTGGTGGTCAGCACCACCTCATTCGATCACTGGGCCGACCAGGAGGCGGGCCTGCGGGAGTGTGCCCGGGTCCTGGCTCCGGGCGGCCACCTGGTCCTGGCCGACCAGTTCTCGCCGCTGTGCCTGCCGACTCTCGTCGGCAGCCGCCGGGGGAAAGCCCGCACCCGCCGCCGGGCCTCGCGCCTGCTGGCCCGGGCTGGCTTCCAGTCGCTGGAATGGCATGTCCTGTATGCGGTCATAATCGGGGCGGTAACGGCGTCGAAGTGACCGCCCCGTCGCTGGGCGCCCCCTTCGGAATCACGACGTACGTGGAGGTCACTCATGCCGGCAGTCACCGGGGATACCGCCTACGGGCTCGGTGAGCAGGTCACCAGGCGGCTGGCCGCGATCGACCCGCTGCTGCCCGCCCCGGCCGTTCCCGCGGGGTGCGGCGCGGACCTGGCCGTCACCGGTCCGGACGGCTCGGTCGCCGCGCTGGGCACCTGCGAGCACTGGGCGGGGGAGCCGGGGTCGCTGGAGCTGACCTGGGGGGCGGCCCGCCGGTTCCAGCTCACCCCGCGGATGGCCGGGCCGGATGTGCCCGCGGCCCTGGACGGGCTGCTGGCCCGGTGGCGCGACCATCTGGCCGCCGTGCCGGAAGCTGCGGAGGAGGACACCGCGGTCGTGGTTACCTGGCCCACCCGGGACATCGACGGGGCCCAGCCGCTGCTGCAGCACGGGCTGGCCCCGCGCGCGGTTATCGCGGCCCGCGGCGCCGGACGGCGAGCCACGACCGGGCCGCCGGTGGAGCCCGGCGTGCGCATCCGCCAGGCCGGCCCGGCGGACCTGGACGAAGTCGTCCGCCTCGGCCTGGAGACGGTCCGGTACGACGCCCACTTCGGGACCGTGATCGAGCGGCCGGAGACGCCCGCCGCGCTGCGCCACGAGGTCGCCAACATACTGGCCGCTCCCGACCCGTGGGTATGGCTGGCCGAGCGGGACGGCGCCTCGTTCGGCCTGCTCTATGCGGAACGGCCGGAGTTCGCGGGCTGGATCGCGCCCATGGTGCGGGCGGCGCCGGTGGCCTACCTGGAGCTGATGGATCTGCTGCCGGGGGAGCGGGGCCGGGGGGTCGCCGCCGCGCTGGTCAGGGAACTGCACCGGGCCGCTGACGCATCCGGGGTGGAGGTCACGCTGCTGCATTACGAGCAGGTCAACCCGCTGTCCGGGCCGTTCTGGCACCAGCAGGGGTACCGGCCGCTGTGGACCTCGTGGGAGGCCAGGCCAGCCAGCACGCTCCGCTAGCCATTCCTCCTTCAGCCGTGTTCTGGCTTAGTGCCGGGAGGCGTCGCTCTCGCGGGGCATCCGGAAGAACGGCGACTTCAGGATGAACCGGGCTGAGAACATCAGCAGCACGCCGGCGACGACGATGCCGACCAGCGACCAGACCTGCGACGACGGGGCGGCCTGCAGGGATTTGGCCAGAACCCAGCCCAGGAACACGGCCGCGCCGAGCGGCAGCAGGCCCAGCACCAGCGCATCCCAGGCACTGCTGAACACGCGGCGCCGGTAGTACACCATGGTTGCGAGCGCGGTCAGGATGTAGAAGATGGAGAACAGCAGGCCGGTCACGTCGATCACGTCGAAGAACGCGTTCTGCACCGAGGTGGCGAGGTAGTAGACGGTGCTGAGCCCGACGATGAGCACGCCCACGATGATGCTGGCGGCCACCGGGGTGGACCAGCGGCGGGACACGTTCGCGAGGAACTCCGGCAGCGTCCGGTAGCTCGCCATCCCGTAGACGATCCGGGCGCTGAGCACGATGCCGGTGCCGGTGGTGGCGATGACCGACAGCGCGATGGACAGGGCCATCGCCTTGGCCCAGAAGCCGCCGCCCAGGGCCTGGGCCACGGCGACCAGCGCCGTGCCGTTCTCCGAGGCGGCCTGCAGCTTCTTCGGCGAGATCACGCCCTGGAAGCCGAGCTGGGAGACCGTGTAGATGATGGCCAGCAGGCCGACGGCCAGGATCGCAGCCTTGCCGGGGTTGGTCCGCCGGTGCTTAACCTCCTCGTTGACGTACAGGGTGCCGTCCCAGCCGCCGTAGACGAACACGGCGACCAGGAATCCGGCTACCGCGCTGCCCTTGCCATTGACCCCGGACAGGCTGAACCAGCCTCTGGTGATGGGCACGGTGCCGTGGTGATGGCTGAGCACGAACACCAGGCCGGCCACGGCCAGCCCGATCAGGATCAGGTACTCGACGGCCGCCATGCTGACCTGGGCGCGCGCGGTGATCTTGATACCGACCACGGCGATGATCAGCATGATGATGCCGACCGCGGCACCGATCGCGATGTACTGCCACGTGCTGGTGTTACTCGAGCCGAACACGGCCAGGACCGAGGGGCCGAGCAGCAGAACCTCGGCCACGGTCCCGATGATGTACGCGGCGATCATCAGCCAGCCGGTCAGGAACCCGAGGTACGGGTTGATGGCGCGGCCGACCCATTCGAAGGACGCACCGCAGTTCGCGTTCCACATGTTCAGCCGGCGGTACGCGTTGGCGATGATCAGCATGGGGATCGCGGTCAGGATCAGGATCGGGGCGCTGCCGTACGCGGTCGCCGCGGCCAGCGCGGCCAGGGACAGCCCCACGGTGGCCGCGGGCGCGGACGAAGCCATGCCGATGACCGTGTCCTGGGCAACACCGATGGCGTTGGGCTCGAGGCGGGCTGCAGGCTGGGGCGGGATTCCCACGATCGCCGCGGCGGGTCGCTCGGTCATCAGGTTTCGTCTCCTGCCGGCCCGGGAGGGCCTCAGATGCTCCGCGCCGGTGCGGAAGGCTTCCCCGCCCATTGCCCGGCCACCGCGGCGATCATAACGAGCATTTCCGTCATGAGGTGATATGTCCCGTCAGTTATGTCCAGGAGTTTCCCGTGGGGCAGCGATGTACTTAAGCGGCCATTCCGCACGTGGGTACAGACACGGACAAATCCTGGCAATTCGAAGCTTGCTGCGGGGGCCCGGCGGGCAGGAAGTGCCGCATCCCGCGTGCCGCGGAGGACGGGCGGGTCCCGGGCTACCGGAAGGCGACCGGATGTTCCCGCGCGAAGGTAGTCTCGTCTGTGTGTCGCAGATGTCCGGTGGCGAGGGACAGTGGCGGGATCTTCCCCCCGCACCGCCACCACATGGATCGTTCCTCGCCTGGTACCAGGGCTGCCGCTGCGGCCCCTGTGACGCCAGTGGCCAGGGGTTCCTGCATGAGCTGGCCCGGCGGAACGCGCAGCGGCGGGACTGGGATGAGCCTTACCGGGCACGTCTGAGCGCCGACGACTGGGCGCATCTGGAACCCGCCGTCCGGGCCCGGAACTGCCCGCTGTGCGGGGCGCTCCGCTACCACCGCTGCCGTGACCCGCACTTTCCGCTGCACTTCAGTGCGACTCATCCCGAACGTGGATCAGCCTGACGGTGCGGGGCAGGACTTTCCGGTATTCGCGGAGCTGATCCTCCAGCGCGATCAGGCTCGGGGCCCATAGATCATCTAATCCGCCCGCGCCGTGGCGGCGGGCGGTGAAACCAGTTCCCTTGCCGGGGCCCACGGGGCGGATCGACCACAGTGGCCACCGAGTGCGTGCTGCGGCCAGCTCGGCGGCGGGTGTCGTACTCATGCAGCCCCCCTGCTCATCAGTCCCCTAACCAAAAGGCTTCGCCTGCCTGTTCCCATTCCCGCCCCGGGCCATGGGATTGCGCCCGTCCGGCCCACTGCCGCGCGCCCGCCGTCCCCCGAGGCTCAGCCCGCGCCACGTGGATGTCGCAACGGGGTCGCTGGAACAGCATGACGGCCACCCCGGCGAGGCTGCGCCCCGGGGCGCGCCGGAGGCCGCGAATGCCGCAGGGACAGGGGCGCCGGGCGCTGACAGAGTCGCGCGGCAGGGCGGGCGGTCAGCGGCAGGCGACGGCAGCGCGGCTGTGCGCCCTAGCGGACGGGCCCGGCCC
>DATCFY010000040.1:0-4452 GCA_036509255.1 Streptosporangiaceae bacterium | reverse complement strand
GGGAGGCGCGCCGGGCTATTGTCGGGCCATGCGGACGCTGGCGGTGATCGGTGCGGGCGCCAAGGGCATCGCGATCGCCGCGAAGGCCCGGGCGCTCGCCGACACCGGATTCGACCCGCCCCGGGTGGTGCTGGTCGAACGGAGCGCACCGGCCGCGACCTGGACCGGCCGGCAGGGTTACACCGACGGCTCGCTGCCGCTGGGCACCCCGCCCGAGAAGGACGTCGGCTACCCGTACCCGCCGAGCTGGGGTGCGGCCTCGGACGCGGTGACCGGCGCCATGATGGCCTACAGCTGGCCGCGGAACCTGATCGCCGGCGGCACCTACGCCGACTGGGTGGATCGCGGCCGCCAGCGGCCTACGCATCGCGAGTGGGGCGCCTACCTGAGTGAGGTCGCCGTGAAGTGCGGGGCCGAGACCCTCGTGGCCGAGGTGACCGCGCTGGACACCGAGGCCGGCCGCTGGCGGCTCGGGCTGGCCGGTGGCGGCACGCTCGAGGCGGACGGGGTCGTCGTGACCGGCCCTGGCCCGCCGGTCACGGTGCCGGGCCAGCCGGCCCATCATCCGCTCGTCCTGGACGGCCGCAGTTACTGGCAGCACCTGGGCCAGATGGGCCACCGGGCGCGGAACATCTGTGTCATCGGCAGCGGCGAGACGGCCGCCTGGGTCGTGATCACCCTGGCCAGGCACTGCCACCGGCACTCGGCCATCGACGTGCTGACCAGCCGCGGTGTCCTCTACTCCCGTGGCGAGAGCTTCGACGAGAACCGTTTCTACTCCGATCCAGGCGACTGGCCCCGGCTGGCCGAATCGCACCGCCGCGAGTTCCTCGACCGCACCGACCGGGGTGTGTTCTCGGTCCAGGCCGAGGCGACCCTCAATCAGCTGCGCGGCTTCCGCACGCTCGCCGGGCGGGCGCTGCATATCGAGGCCGGGCAGCGGCAGGTCGTGGTCACCGCCGGCTACGGGGAAGACCGGGAACGCGTCGCCTATGACCTGGTGGTCGTGGCGCGCGGCTTCGACGGGCACTGGTTCGAGCGCCTGCTGGGCCGGGAGGCGAAGGCCCGGCTCACCGCCGCCCGCGCCGGGGATGAGCTGGAGCGGCGCATCGACGTGAACCTGGCCGTGGCGGACCTGGAGCCGCCGCTGCACCTGCCGGTGCTCGCCGGACTCGCCCAGGGACCGGGCTTCCCCAACCTCAGCTGCCTCGGCCTGCTCAGCGACCGTGTCCTGCGTCGCTATGTCCCGCTGCCCGCCGCAGCCCTGGAGTTCGCCGACAGGAGCCAGCGTGTCTGAGCCGGCCTACGAAGCCTGGGAGCACGACGACTACGTGCATCGCAGCGTGGCGCTGCCCGCCGGACTGGCCGAGCGGCTGGCCGCCGAGGCGGAGCGGCGCGACATCTCGGTGAGCGATTTGCTGATCGAATACGCCGAAGCAGGCCTGCGCGCGCAGGCCCCGGATTCCTGATTACGCACCGGCTCCCTCCGCCCACTGAGATACCACCGGACTCACCAGCCCCGGGACCGGCGCGGCCGGGGGAAAGGCGGCACACTGGGCTGGTGGCGAGCAACGTCCGGACCAGCAATGTCCGGACCTCCATCCGGGTCGAGGGCGTGGTCCAGGGGGTCGGGTTCCGGCCCTTCGTCTACTCGCTGGCCACCCGGCTGGGCCTGGCTGGCTGGGTCGGCAACGACGTGGACGGCGTGTTCGCCGAGGTGGAGGGGCCCGCCGAGCAGATCCGGGACTTCCTGGCCGCGCTGGAGCGGGACGCGCCGCCGCTGGCCCGGGTCGAGCGGGTCAGCGCCCAGCCCATGTCCCCGGACGGGCGCCCCGGCTTCGCCATCGTGGCCAGCGACACGGCCGGCGCGCGGCGCGCCCTGGTCTCGGCGGACAGCGCGACCTGTGCGGACTGCCTGCGTGAGCTGGCCGACCCGGGCGACCGGCGGTTCGGGTACCCGTTCATCAACTGCACGAACTGCGGGCCGCGGTTCACGATCGTCCGTGACGTGCCCTACGACCGTCCGCTGACCACGATGGCGGGCTTCACCATGTGCGCGGCGTGCGCGGCGGAGTACCACGATCCGGCCAACCGCCGGTTCCACGCCCAGCCGGTGTGCTGCCCGGCCTGCGGGCCGCGGCTGCGGCTGCTCGCCGCAGACGGGACAGAACTGTCCGGCCCAGGCGGCGATCCGGGCGCCTTGGCCGGGGCGGTGGACGCGCTGGCCGGGGCCGTGGACGTGCTGGCCGCCGGCCGGGTGCTCGCGGTGAAGGGCCTGGGTGGTTACCACCTCGCGGTGGACGCGGCCAGCGATCAGGCCGCCGCGCTGCTGCGGTCCCGCAAGCACCGGGAGGACAAGCCGTTCGCGGTGATGGCCGCGGACCTGGCCGCCGCCCGGGCCCTGTGCGACGTGGATGACGTCGCAGCCGGCCTGCTGACCAGCCCCCGCCGCCCCATCGTGCTGCTGCCCCGCCGGGACGGCTCCGGGCCGGGTCCCGGCCGCCTCGCCCGGTCCGTAGCCCCGGGCAACCGGCAGCTGGGCGTGATGCTCCCCTACACCCCGCTGCACCATCTGCTGCTCCGCGACTTCGGCCGCCCCATTGTGCTGACCAGCGGCAACGTCTCCGATGAGCCGATCGCCTACCGGGACGACGATGCGCTGTCCCGGCTGGGCGGCCTCGCCGACGCGTTCCTCACCCACGACCGGCCAATCCATATCCGGACCGACGACTCCGTGGTCCGCCCGTTCCGCGGCCGGGAGACCGTGCTGCGCCGTTCCCGCGGGTACGTGCCCGAGCCCCTCGCCGTGGCCAGCCGGTTCGCCCGGCCGGTGCTGGCCTGCGGGGCGGAGCTGAAGAACACGTTCTGCCTCGGCCGGGGGGACCGCGCCTTCCTCTCCCATCACATCGGTGATCTGGAGAACTACGAGACGCTGCGCTCGTTCACCGACGGCATCAGGCACTTCCGGCGGCTGTTCGACGTGGCGCCCCAGATCATCGCCCACGACCTGCACCCGGAGTACCTGTCCACCAAGTACGCGCTGGAACAGGACGGCTGCGTGCTGGCCGGGGTCCAGCACCACCACGCGCACATCGCCTCGTGCCTGGCCGACAACGGCGAGGCCGGGCCGGTCATCGGGGTCGCCTTCGACGGCACCGGCTTCGGCACGGACGGCACGATCTGGGGCGGTGAGTTCCTGCTGGCCGACCTGGCCGACGCGGAGCGGGCCGGGCACCTGGCCGGGGTGCCGATGCCCGGCGGTGCGGCCGCGATCCGCCAGCCGTGGCGGATGGCCGCCGCCTACCTGGACGCCGCCTTCCCGGGCGGCCTGCCCGCCGGCCTGGACGTGGCGGCCCGGAACTCCGCTACCTGGCCGGACGTGCTCACCCTGGCCCGGCGCGGCGTGAACGCTCCCATGACGTCCAGCGCAGGGCGGCTGTTCGACGCGGTCGCCGCCCTGCTGGGGATCCGCGACTCCATCAACTACGAGGGTCAGGCGGCAGTGGAACTGGAGCAGCTGACTGCTACCTCACCCCACGACCCCTACCCGGCCGCCATCACCGACGGGCAGCCGCTGACCGTGGCGGGGTCTGACCTGGTCCGCGCCGCGGCCCAGGACCTGCTGGACGGGGTCCCCCGGGAGGTCATCGGCGCCCGGTTCCACCAGGGCGTGGCCGCGATGATCGGTGCGGCATGCGGACTGCTGCGGGACCGGTCCGGGCTGGGCACGGTGGCATTGTCCGGCGGGGTGTTCCAGAATCTGCTGCTGCTCGGGACCGTGGTGGACCTGCTGGAGGGCCAGGGCTTCCGGGTACTGACCCATTCCCGGGTCCCGCCGAACGACGGCGGGATCAGCCTGGGACAGGCCGTGGTGGCCGCGGCGTGGGACCGGGCGGGGCGGCTGCCTAACTAGAGCACAAAGCGATCGGGTTCTGGCTGTTGGACAGATGAACCTGACCCGCCGAGCATGGGGACATGACCGAGACACTGACGAAGGTTCCTTTCGGGCAGACAGACATGTCCATCACCCGGGCCGGTTTCGGCGCCTGGGCGATCGGCGGCGGAGGCTGGGCCTTCGCCTGGGGAGACCAGGAAGACGGCGACTCGGTGGCCGCCATCCGGCACGCGGTCGAGTCCGGGGTCAACTGGGTGGATACCGCGGCCGTGTACGGCCTCGGCCACTCCGAGGAGGTTGTGGCGCGGGCGCTGCGCGACCTGCCCGAGGCGGACCGCCCCTATGTGTTCACTAAGGGCGGCCTGATCTGGGACGAGTCCGACCGGAAGAAGCGCCCCAGCCGGGTGGGCAATCCGGCCAGCCTGCGCCGTGAGGTGGAGGCGTCGCTGCGCCGGCTCGGGGTGGACCGCATCGACCTGTACCAGCTGCACTGGCCGGCGGAGGACGGGACGCCGCTGGAGGAGTACTGGCAGACGTTCGCGGACCTGCGCACCGAG
>DATCFY010000039.1:0-71242 GCA_036509255.1 Streptosporangiaceae bacterium | reverse complement strand
CTTGGTGCGCCTGGCAGGATTCGAACCCGCGACCCGCTGCTTAGAAGGCAGCCGCTCTATCCAACTGAGCTACAGGCGCCGGACACCTTATTGTGCACGGTCAAGGTCACGCGTCGGACACAGTGCGGAGCCGGGTTGGTGGCTCCGCGACGTCGGCTGGAGAGCCAAGGTGCCCAGCTTAGAGGCCATGGGAGGGTCTCACACCCAACGCGGCCTGGTGGGCTTGGGCCGGGGTGCCTAAGGTCGTGGGGTGACCGCCGCCCGAAGGACTCCCGCCCGGAAGACCAGTACGTGGATCCGCCCGTGAAGGGCGGGCTGCTCGTCGCCGGGACGACCTCGGATGCCGGGAAGAGCGTACTTACCGCCGGATTGTGCCGCTGGCTGGCTCGCCAGGGAGTCCGGGTCGCACCGTTCAAGGCCCAGAACATGTCGCTCAACTCCTTCGTCACCCCGGACGGGGCCGAGATCGGCCGGGCCCAGGCGATGCAGGCCGTGGCGGCGGGCATCGAGCCGGACGCGCGGATGAACCCCGTGCTGCTCAAGCCGGGCAGCGACACCCGGACCCACGTCATCGTGCTCGGCCAGCCCCGCGACGAGGTCAGCGCGGCGGAGTACCGCAGGCACTCCCAGGACCTGCTCAAGATCGCCCTGGACAGCCTGAACGACCTGCGTGCCGACTACGACGTGGTCATCTGCGAGGGCGCGGGCAGCCCGGCGGAGATCAACCTGCGGGACACCGACATCGCCAACATGGGGCTGGCCCAGGCCGCCGGGCTGCCGGTCGTAGTGGTCGGCGACATTGACCGGGGCGGCGTGTTCGCGGCCCTGTACGGGACCCTCGCGCTGCTCGAACCGGCCGACCAGGCCCTGGTCAGCGGCTTCATCATCAACAAGTTCCGCGGTGACCGCGGGCTGCTGGCCCCCGGCCTGGCGATGCTCACCGGGCTCACCGGCCGGCCCGTGCTGGGGGTCTTGCCGTGGCGCGGGGGACTGGGCCTCGACATGGAGGACTCGCTGGCCCTCGACTCCGCTGGCCCGGCCGCCATGGCCGGGCCGGTTGGACCGTTGGGGAAAGAAATTCTCCGGGTCAGCGTTATCCGCACGCCACGGATCAGCAACTTCACCGACGTGGACGCGCTGACCGCCGAGCCGGGCGTACTGGTGCGCTTCGCGACGACCCCGGCGGAGCTGGCCGACGCCGACCTTGTGGTGCTGCCGGGAACCCGGGCCACCGTGGCCGACCTGGAGTGGCTGCGGGGGCGGGGGCTCGCCGCGGCGGTCACCGAGCGGGCCCGCCGCGGGCAGCCGGTGCTGGGTATCTGCGGCGGCTATCAGATGCTGGCCAGGGAGATCGACGACCCGGTCGAGTCCGGCGCGGGCGTGGTGGCCGGCCTGGGGCTGCTGCCGGTACGGGTGACGTTCGGCGCGGACAAGGTGCTGGGCCGGCCGAGCGGCAGCGGCTACGGCGCCGAGGTACGCGGCTACGAGATCCACCACGGCGTGGCCGAGGTCGCCGAGGGCCGCGCGGACCCGTTCCCGGGTGGCTGCCGGACCGTGGCGGTGTGGGGCACGACCTGGCACGGGACGCTGGAGTGCGACGAGTTCCGGCGGGCCTTCCTGACCGAGGTCGCGGCGCTGGCCGGGCGGGACTTCACGGTCGCGCCGGACACCAGCTTCGCGGCCGCCCGGCAGGCTCGGCTGGACGCGCTGGCCGACCTGGTCGCCGGGCACCTCGACACGGCTGCGGTGAGCCGGCTCATCGAGGACGGGGCGCCTGCGGGGCTGCCGGACGTCCCGCCTGCGGGCGTACGCTGAGCTTGATTTCCCGGTTCTTCTCCGTGGAGGCATCAGCCGTGAGCCCGGTCCTGGCCAGCGTCCTGCATGGGCTGGCGTTCCCCGGGCTGGCCCCGTCCGGGCTGCTGGTGCTGGCCGCGATCACCCTGACCGGCGTGCTGATCGCGCTGCTCGCGCACAGCTCCCGGGTCGCCGCCGCGGTCACCGCGATCCCGCAGGGACGCCGGGCGGCGGCCCTGCGCGAGAAGTCCTGGCGCGCCGGGTTCCTCCCGCAGCGCGACCCGGACGCGGCCGGCCGGGCCAGGCCCCGGGCACCCACGGCGGCCCCGGCGGCCGCCTAGTTCTCCGCACTCCCTGAGCCAGCGTCCTGACGGCGCTGGCCGGCGCGGTATCTCCATTAGCGGCCGTCTCCAGCTGTCAACCGGTTCCGCGACCCGCTGGAGGGTGCTCCGTCATGTCCCTATTCTTTGGCGTTCCTGTCGATCTCGCCTACCACCTCGTCGGCTGGATCGCCGTGATCCTGGCCCCGCTGCTGGGCGGCCTGGCCGCCGCGGCGGCGATTATCGCGTTCACCATGCTGATCCGGCTGCTGTTGCTGCCGCTGAGCTACATCGCGGTCCGCGGCTCGGTCCGGGGTGAAGGAACCCGGGCCCGGCTGCAGCCCAAGATCGCCGAACTGCAGCGGCGCCACGCCCGGGACCCGCAGCGCCTCCGGAGCGAGCTGGGCGCGCTGCAGCGGGCCGAGGGCGCCGGCATGTTCGGCGGCTGCCTGCCGCTGCTGATCCAGCTGCCGTTCTTCAGCGTCATGTACCGCCTGTTCACCGGCCACTCGGTGGGCGGCGCGCCGAACACGCTGCTCACGCATAGCCTGCTCGCGGCGCCGCTGGGCAGTCACTGGCTGGCCGGGGCAGGCCCGCTCAGCGCGCAGGGAGCGGTGTTCGCCGGGCTGTTCGTGCTGCTGGCGGTGGTCGCGGTGCTGGCGGTCCGGGCCGCGCGCCGCGCCGCCCCGGCGGGGACGGCGCCGGCGGCGAGCCAGCCCGGTGGCCGCGCGGTCAGCGTGGTGAGCTGGATTGTCCCGTTCGCGTCGCTGGTGACCGCGGCGATCGTGCCGCTGGCCGCCGGTCTCTACCTGCTGACCACGACGGCTTGGACGCTGGCCGAGCGGACCCTGCTCCGCCGCCGCTTCCTGGCTGCCCCGCAACCGCCGGCCGCCCCGCAACCGCCGGCCGGCGGCCCTGTGTCCCGGTGAGCCTGGGTCCCCGGCCCGGCCGGAAAAACCGTTAGGGCTGGGCAGGGGGCTGGCCGGTAGACTGAAATGTATGCAGGTCATCACGCAGCGCACCGTGACACTGCGCACGGTCACACCGCATACGGTCACACTGCGCACCGGCGCGGCCGCGCGAGCTATCAGCTCGCCGGTTGCCGCTGCCTGACCTTCCGCACTGTCCCTGGCGACCGGAACGAGTCGCCGGGCTGCAGTTCATCCGCACGGCATGGCCATGCCCGCGGCGCGTTTCCGGTACCGATCCGGAAAGGCACCACCATGAATTCCCAGCAGGTCATCGAGACGTTCCTCGAGTTCTTCCGCGAACGCGGGCACCACCCGATCCCGGGCAGTTCCCTCGTGCCCCGGCCCGGAGACCCCGTGCTGTTCACCACCTCCGGCATGCACCCGCTCACGCCGTACCTGGAAGGCCAGCCGCACCCGGACGGCCGGCGGCTCGCCGACGTGCAGCGCTGCCTGCGCACCACCGACCTCGACGAGGTCGGTGACCGCACCCACCTGACCGTGTTCGAGATGCTCGGCTCCTGGTCGCTGGGTGACTACTCCGGCCCGCAGAGCTTGCGCTGGGGCTACGAGCTGGTCACCAGCGGGTTCGGGATCGAGCCCGGCCGCCTGCACGCCACGGTTTGGGGAGGCGGCGAGGAGGTCGGCCCCGACACTGACCTGCAGGAGGTCTGGAGCGACCTCGGCGTCCCAGTCGAGCTGACCGGGACGGACAACTGGTGGTCGAACGGGCCGACCGGGCTGTGCGGCACGGACAGCGAACTGTTCGTGTGGACCGGCCAGACCCCGCCGCAGGGGACGCCGGGCACCGACGGGCGCTGGGTCGAGCTGTGGAACCACGTCGTGCTGCGCTACCGGCGGCTCGACGACGGCACCCTGACGCCGCTGCCCTGGCCCTGCGTGGACACCGGCATGGGCCTGGAACGGCTGGTCACGCTGCTCCAGGGCGAGGATTCGGTGTTCGGCTGCGACCTGCTCCGGCCCTGGACGGACACCATCGGCCGGCTGTGGCCGCTCCCGGAGACCTCGTCCAGGCTGGTCACCGACCACGTGCGGTCCAGCGTGGTCGTCGTCGGGGACGGGGTGACCCCGTCCAGCACCGGCCGCGGTTACGTACTGCGCCGGCTGATCCGCCGGGCGCTGACCGCGCTGTGGCGCGAGGATCCGTCCCGGACGCTGTCCGGCCTGCCCCCGGACCTGGTCCAGGGGACGCTGGGTCACTTCGGCCAGCTCAGCGAGCCCGGGCTGGTCATGGGCGTGCTGCTCGACGAGGAACGCCGGTTCCGCGACCTGCTCGACCGCGGCCGTAAGGTGCTGTCCCGGCGGCGCGGCAGCGGCCCGCTTACCGAGGAGGAACTCCGGTACCTGCACGAGACCCACGGCCTGCCGCGGGAGTTCGTGCCCGCGATGCTGTCCGGGCAGATGCTGCCCGGCTAGTCCCTCACCACGGAACTGGACCTGCGGCACTGAAGTACCCGCCGGTCGGCCCGTCCGCCCCGATGCTGGCCATCCGGACGATGATCTCCGCGCCTTCCTCGATGGTCTGCGTGCCGCGGTGCTGGTTGAAGTCGGTCGCCGTGTAGCCGGGATCCACGGTGTTGATCCGCATGGCCGGGAAGGCTTTCGCGTACTGAACGGTGACCATGTTCAGCGCCGACTTGGAGGACGGGTACGGCAGGGCCTCCAGGGTGGACTCGAACCGGCTGGGGTCGGTGACGACCGCCAGCGAGCCCAGGCCGCTGCTCACCATGACGATGACCGGGGCGCTGCTGGCCGCCAGCAACGGCAGGAACGCGTGGGTGACCCGGACCACCCCGAAGACGTTCGTCTCGTAGACGGCCCGCATGTCGGCCGCGGTGACGTCGCCGGGTGATTTGAGGCCGCCGCTGATGCCCGCGTTGTTGACCAGGACATCGAGGTGGCCGGCCTCGTCACGGATGAGGGCCGCCGCGGCCTGCACCGAGTCGTCACTGGTGACGTCAATCTGGACCGGGCGGGCGCCGATGCGGGCGGCCGCCTCCTTGCCGCGTTGCTCGTCACGGGAACCCAGGTAGATGGTGTGCCCGGCCTCAGCCAGGCGGCGGGCGGTCTCGAAGCCCAGGCTCTTGTTGGCTCCGGTAATCAGTGTTGTCGTCATATCCCCAGCGTGGCCGGCGTCCCGGGACGGAGCCAGCGGACCCTTCTTCCTGGGAACGGCGGTACCAGGCTGCCGCGGGCTGGGCCGCGCATACTGGGCAGATGAGCGAGCACACCGAGCTGGGCGCGGCGTTGCGGGCCTGGCGTGACCGACTCGCCCCGGCCGACGTAGGGCTGCCGGACCACGGGGCCCGCCGGGCCCCTGGCCTGCGTCGCGAGGAACTGGCGCTGCTGGCCGGGATGTCGGCCGACTACGTCACCCGCCTCGAGCAGGGCCGTGCCAGCGCCCCGTCGGTCCAGGTGCTCACCGCGCTGGCCCGGGCGCTCCGGCTGTCCGACGCCGAACGGGAGCACCTGTTCGTCCTGGCCGGCCAGCCGCTCCCGGGTCCGGGGATCATGCCGGCCCATCTCACCCCGGGCCTGCAGCGGCTGCTCGACCAGCTCAGCGGAATCCCGGCCTGCGTCAACGACGCGGGCTGGACGATGCTGGCCTGGAACCCGCTCTGGGCCGCCCTGGTCGGCGATCCCGCCGGGTGGCGCGGCCGGGACCGCAACGTGCTGTGGCGGCACTTCACCGGCGCCCCCGGACGGGTCACCCACACCCCGGAGGACGAGCCCCGCTTCGAGGCGTCGGCGGTGGCCGACCTCCGGGCGGCGGCGGCCCGGTACCCCCGGGACACAGGCCTGCGGGACCTGGTGGCCGCGCTGCGGGCCGCCAGTCCCCGGTTCGCGCAGCTGTGGGACGGCCGCGACGTCGGCACCCACGAACGGGACCGCAAGACCGTGCACCACCCGGAACTGGGGCCGATCACCGTGGACTGCGACGTGCTCGCCGCCGTCGGCAGCGATCTGCGGGTGGTGGCGTTCACCGCCGCGCCCGGCAGCGAGGACGCGGACAAGCTCCGGCTGCTGGGCGTGCTGGGAACCCAGGATTTCGCCCATCGTGTGTAGCGTGGTGACGACGAGGAGGTCGCCATGCTCCAGCCGCCCATTCCGCATGTCGCCAGCACCGACCCGGAGATCGCCGGGCTGATCGAAGGGGAAGCCCGCCGTCAGTTCGAGAAGGTGCGGCTGATCCCATCCGAGAACTACGCCTCGGTGGCCGTCCTCGAGGCGACCGGCTCGGTCCTGACCAACAAGTACTCCGAGGGCTACCCGGGGCGCCGCTACTACGAGGGCCAGCAGTTCATCGACCCGGTCGAGACGCTGGCCCGGGAACGGGCCCAGGCGCTGTTCGGCGTGGACCACGCCAACGTCCAGCCCTACTCCGGATCCCCGGCCAACCTCGCCGTCTACCTGGCGTTCCTCCAGCCGGGGGACACGGTCATGGGGATGGCGCTGCCGATGGGCGGGCACCTCACTCACGGCTGGCCCGTCTCGGTGACCGGCAAATGGTTCCACGCGGTGCAGTACGGGGTCCGGGCCGACACCGGCCGCCTCGACCTGGACCAGGTCCGGGACATCGCGCGCACCGAACGGCCCAAGGTGATCTTCTGCGGCGGGACCGCGATCCCGCGGACCATCGACTTCCCGGCGTTCGCGGAGATCGCGGCCGAGACCGGGGCCATCCTGGCCGCGGACATCGCGCACATCGCCGGGCTGATCGCGGGCGGGGCGCACCCCTCGCCCGTCGGGCACGCGCCGGTGATCACCACGACGACGCACAAGACCCTCCGCGGCCCGCGCGGCGCCATGATCATGTCCACTGCCGAGTACGCCTCCGCGCTGGACAAGGCGGTGTTCCCTGGCCTGCAGGGCGGCCCGCACAACCACACCACGGCGGCCATCGCGGTCGCGCTGCACGAGGCGGCCCAGCCGTCCTTCCGTGACTACGCCCGCCAGGTGGTGGCGAACGCTCAGGCGCTGGCGGCGGCCCTGGGCGAACGCGGCTACGACCTCGTCTCCGGCGGCACCGACAACCACCTGATCCTGATGGACCTCACCCGGCAGGGGATCGGCGGCAAGCCCGCCGCCAAGGCCCTGGACCGGGCCGGCATCGAGACGAACTACAACACGGTGCCGTTCGACCCGCGCAAGCCTTTCGACCCGTCCGGCCTGCGGATCGGCACCCCCGCCATCACCACCCGGGGCCTGCGCGAGGAGCACATGACCCAGATCGCGGCCTGGATGGACGAGGCGATCAGCGCGGCGGTCAAGGAGGATGAGTCAGCCCTAGGGCGGATCGCCGCGCAGGTCCGCGATCTGCTGGCCGGCTTCCCGATGCCCGGCTGGATGCCTGCTCCTTAATTCTTTCCGCAACGAAGACCATCGCCCCCCGGTCCGCCCGCCTCGCGGGAAAGGGTGCGGAAGAACTCCCGTATATCGGCGGTGAGGAGGTCGGGAGCCTCGAGGGCGGCGAAGTGGCCGCCACGGTCGAACTCTGACCAGCGGACGATGTGGCCGGCCTGGCTGGCGAACGGGCGGATGGCTATGTCCGTGGGGAAGACGGCCACGGCGGTCGGCACGGTGGAGCGCTCCTGGGGCATCCACATGCTCGGGTCGTTGAACCGCTCGTAGTAGGTGTGCGCGGCCGAACCGGCGGTGGCGGTGAACCAGTAGATGCTGACATCGGTGAGGATCCGGCCGCGGTCCACGGCGTCCTCGGGCAGCAGGGCGGCTGGGTTGGTCCACTCCTGGAACTTCTCGACGATCCAGGCGAGCAGCCCGGAGGGGGAGTCGGTCAGCGCCTGCCCGATGGTCTGCGGCCGGGTGCCCTGGACTTGCAGGTACGCGCTGGAATGCTGCTGCCACTTCTCCATCTCGGCCAGCCGGGCGCGCTCGGCTCCGGTCAGCGCGGCCATCTCGTCCGGGTCACCAGAGGGGAAGGTGACCAGCGCGTTGACGTGCACGCCGATGACCCGGCCGGGGGCCGCGCGGCCGATGAGCGGGGCGATGAAGGCACCCACGTCCCCGCCCTGCACGCCGTAGCGGTCGTAGCCGAGCCGGTCCATCAGTTCGGCCAGCGCAGCGGCGGTGCGGCCGTCCGTCCAGCCGATCTCGGTCAGCGGGCCGGAGAATCCGTAGCCGGGCAGCGACGGGATGACCAGATGGAAGGCGTCGGCAGGGTCGCCGCCGTGCGCGGCCGGATCGGTGAGCGGCCCGATCACGTCGAGGAACTCCACGATCGAGCCTGGCCAGCCGTGCAGGAGCAGCAGCGGGGTAGCGTCCGGCTGGGCCGAGCGCAGGTGCAGGAACTGCACGCTGGTTCCGTCGATCGTGGTGATGAACTGGGCGTGGGCGTTGAGCGCCGCCTCGTGGGCCCGCCAGTCGTACTCCTGCGCCCAGTAGGTGGCGAGTTCACGCAGGTAGTCGAGGGGAACGCCGCGCTCCCAGCCGGCGCCGGGCAGGTCGCGGGCCCAGCGAGTCCGGGTCAGCCGCTCGCGGAGGTCGTCGAGGTCGGCCTGCGGGACGCTGATCCGGTAAGGCCGGATCCTGGCGTCGGTGGCGGTACGGGCGGCAGTCTGCGGTGAGTTCATGTCGTTGCTCGTCATGTACCTCAAGGTAGGGACCATTGGTGTCAGCTCCTGGCACCAATCACCGGCACAATGGATCGCGTGCTAGAGACCTCGGCTCGCCTGCTACGCCTGCTGTCTCTCCTGCAGTCCCGGCGTGACTGGCGGGGCGCCGAACTCGCCGGCCGGCTCGGGGTCGGGCTGCGGACCGTGCGGCGTGACATCGACCGGCTGCGCGACCTGGGGTATCCGGTGGACGCGTCACCGGGCGCAGCGGGCGGTTACCGGCTCGGTACCGGCGGCGCTGCCCTGCCGCCGCTGCTGCTGGACGATGAGGAGGCGGTGGCGGTGGCGATCAGCCTGCATTCCGCGACGACCGGCAGCGTGGCCGGGCTGGAGGAGACCGCGCTCCGAGCGCTGACCAAGCTCCAGACCATGCTGCCGTCCAGGCTCCGGCGCAAGATCACCGCCTTTCACGCGACCACGCTCCCGCTCAGCGGAGCCTCGCCCGGTGCCGTGGACCCCGAACTGCTGACCTCGATCGCGGCGGCCTGCCGGGACCAGCGGCAACTGCGGCTTCGCTATCAGGGCCGCAGCGGCGACACCACCCGCAACGTCGAGCCGCACCGGCTGGTCCACACGACCCGCCGCTGGTATCTGCTGGCCTGGGACACTCACCGCGGCGACTGGCGAACCTTCCGCCTGGACCGGATCCAGGGACCGCTGGGCCTGCCAGGCGCCCGTTTCGTGTCACGCAGGCTGCCCTCCGATGACGTGGCTGCCTACGTATCCCAATCCATCTCCTCCGCCCCCTACCGCTACCAGGCCCGTATCCTCATCCACGCCCCGCTCGAAGCGGTCGCCGAGCGTTCGTCCCCCGCGGCAGGCCGGCTGGAAGCCGCCAGCCAGCACGCCTGCGTGCTGCATACCGGGTCAAACTCCCTCGAAGAACTCGCCCTCTACACCGCCGTCAAGGGCTTCGACTTCCAGGTCCTCGACCCGCCGGAGCTCATCCCCGTCCTGCACGCCCTGGCCGAACGCCTCCGTCAGGCCGCCGGCGCATCCTGACGGGCCCGCGCCTATGCCGGCGGGTGGTGCGCCCGGTCCAGGCCCACGGTGGCCGCGGTGGTCACGGCCCCGAGCAGGAACGCGCCGCCGCGCACGGCCAGGGCCACATTGCTGGGCACCAGCAGCGCCGCGGCCGCGCCCTGGATGAGCCGGATGAGGACCAGGACGCCGATCGCCGGGGCCAGCGCGCAGCCGGCCGAGGCGGTCGTGAACAGGACCAGCCCAGTCAGGAACACCCGCCGGGGTCCGAACCGGTCTCCGGCCACCCCGGACGACAGCAGCAGCGCCGCGAAGGCCAGCGTGTAGCCGTCGACCACCCACTGCAACCCGGTTATCCCGCCGCCCAGGTCCTGACGGAGCGCGGGCAGCGCGAGGTTCACCGCGGTCGCGTCGAGGATGACCATGAAGTAGCCGAGCGAGATAGCCAGCAGCGGGACCCGGGAGGCGCGGCCGGGGGAGGCGCGGCCGGTGTCCCCGCGGCCGGTGCCCAGGTGGCCGGTCTCCATGTCGCGGGTCTCCATGCGGTGCAGCCTGCCCGCCAGATCGTTCGGCCCGGACCGAAGCGTCCGGTTGCTACCGTGCAAATATGCGTACTGAGCAGCCAGTCCAAGGCGATGCGGACATCGCCCGGATCGGGGCGCTGATCGGCGATCCGGCCCGGGCCCGGGTCCTCACGGCGCTGACCGACGGGCGGGCCCTGCCGGCCGGCCGCCTCGCCGCCGAGGCGGGGATCGCGCCGTCCACGGTCAGCGAGCACCTGGCCCGGCTGCTGGCGGCCGGGCTGATCACGGTGCGGCCCGAGGGCCGGTCCCGGTTCTACCGGCTCGCGTCGCCCGAGGTCGCCGACGTCCTGGAGGCCATCTCGCGGATCTCGCCGCCGCAGCCGATCCGCTCGCTGCGCCAGGGCAGCCACGCCCGGGCCCTGCGAGAGGCCCGCACCTGCTACAACCACCTGGCCGGCCGGCTCGGGGTGGGCCTGCTCGCCGGGCTGATCGAGGGTGGGCTACTGTCCGGCGGGGACGGTCGGCACCACCCCGGGCGGGCGGTGGCAGACCGGCTGTCCGCCCCGGGCCGGGACCTCAGCTACCGGCTCAC
This sequence comes from Streptosporangiaceae bacterium, assembly GCA_036509255.1. Taxonomy (GTDB): domain Bacteria; phylum Actinomycetota; class Actinomycetes; order Streptosporangiales; family Streptosporangiaceae; genus RYN-230. The sequence goes on along the minus strand of DATCFY010000039.1, from coordinate 60,409 downwards.
CCCGCGCGGCGAGGCCGTGCTCGGCGAGATCGGCGTGGACCTGGACGCCGTGCTGGCCCGGCACCCGGCCGTCCGGTACTGCCTGGACTGGTCCGAGCAGCGCCACCACCTGGCCGGCCCGCTGGGCACGGCCCTGGCCGACCGGTTGTTCGCGCTCGGCTGGGTGCGTCGTACCGACCGGCGCCGGGTGGTCCGGGTCACCGACTCCGGCCGGGAGAACCTGCCCGGGACGCTCGGGCTGGCCCGTGACTGGGACCAGCCCGACCAGCTCAGCCGCCCGCTGACCGCCTAGCCGCGAGGCGGTCCTGGCTATTGACCCGGTGGCCCAGATGGGGGACTTTCCGCGCCTAAGGGCAGGACGGCGTGGGGGAGGCGGTGGCCCGGCGCGCGGACACCTTGATCATGCTGATCCCCTGGCTCCGGGCCGGGCGGGCGGTGGGACGCGCGGAGCGGTGCCGGCGGTGTGCCCGCGCCTTCCGGACCACGGCCGGGGCGAGAGCCGTGGCCGCTGAGGTGGGGGTGACGCTGACGGCGCCCGCGCCGTACATCGAGGTGCCGGTGGCCTGGATGACACCGGGGCTGATCGCGATGCCGTTCACCGTGGCCTGATGGCCGAGGGAGTCGGTCAGCCGGACGGTGAACGGGCCCGGCCCGGCGCCGGAGGAAGCGAGCCAGTAGCCGTACGTCGTCCGGGCCAGTTCCTGCCAGTCCCCCGAGCCCCCGCGGACCGCCACGCTGGCCAGCGGGTTTCCGTTATTGATAGGAAGCAGGGCCAGGTAGTACGCGGAGGAGCCTGTCTTGACCACCATGGACAGCGGCGCGGGCAGTGGCGGGTCGGCGATCGTGTGGTAGCTCACCGGGACCAGGCCGGCGCTGAGCGGGGCGATCCGGGCGAAGGCCTGCTCGCTGAGGTCGATGTGCCCGGCCTGGCATTCCGGGCACTGGTCGATGACCTCGGCCGTGACCGACCCATCCGGGCCGGTGACCTGGAGGTAGCTGCCGCACGCGGCGGCGCCGCCGTACTCCGGGGGAGCGAGCGCCACATAAAGCTGGTCGGCCGGCGGGGACGGGTAGGAGCAGTTCCCCACGCCGCCGGGCGCCAGCTCGTAGTGGGTGGCCTGCCCGCTGGTCTGGGCGGCGGGCGTGATCACGGAGGCGCAGGCCGGGGCGGCGGTGGCCTGCGAGATGCCCACGGCCAGCGCCACCAGTACCATGGCCGCCCCCGCCCCGGCGGCGGCCACGGGGCCGGGCCGGAAGCGCCCAGGCCGCCGCCGGGCCCGGGCGTTCACCCGCCGGCCAGGGATCCGCCCGGGACCACGGGTATCCCGGGGACCGCTCGTATCCCGGGGACCACCGGGGCGGTGTGCCATGTCGGCGAGCGTAGAGAGCGCCCGGCAGCAGAAATGGAGCTCTCAGTTACTTCCGGACCGTTTCGGGGGTTAAGGCTTAGGGTCAGCGGCCTAAACCGTCCGCAAACGACCCCGCCCGCCGGTGCGGGGGCCCAATGGGCACCATCTGATGACTTTCGCCTCTCGATTAAATCAGCCATTTCCCTAGCCTGGGATTAGAGGCGTCCCTTCCATCCAGCGAAGGGCGACTAAGGAGGCGGGTCATGGGTGCCCGGATGATCAAGATAGCGGCTACTACCGTTGCCGCAGCCACAGCAGCCACCCTAGGAGGCACGGCGGCTATGGCTACTACCCCGGTTGGCAGTCGCCAGACCCAGGTAACCGAATCACCAGCGGCCGGCTTGGCGCTGGCCGCACCAAACAAGGTCCATGTCGGCTCGGTGCCAGAGCTGAAGGTCCTCGGCTCCACTCCCAAGGGAACTGAGACATTCATCGAGCTGGGCACCAAAAACGCCAACTACAACCCGCTGGCGTTCGAGTTGCAGGGTACCAACCTGGTGCTCACCAATCGTGGGTCGTCCCTCGACTTCGAGGCCCTGCCCGCCAGAGGCCAGGCGTACGCCAGCCAGCTGTGGACCTACAGTGCCACTGGTCCGGCCTGGACCTTCACCTTCAAGAACGTGAAGACCGGGCACTACCTCGTGCCCACCACGTTCGGGAACTACGCTCGGGTCACCGTGGGCGATAACCCGGCGCCGTGGGTGCAGGGGATCAACATCGTGCTGCCGTAAGCACGGGCGCCAGGAAAGCCACGCTTCACGAAGCGTGGCTTTCCTGCCGTTTAAGCCGTCTACAGTCTGGGATCTGCGGAATTGCGCGGGGGCGCCGGCCCGACGCAGAGCGACTTCACGCAGACCCTCTGGGAGGGGCCCGAGGCGGGCGGGCCTTGTCACCGCCCGCGGATGCATAATCCAGAGCGATGCTCTCTTTTCGTGCCGCTGCTCTGTTATGCTGGGCCGGTGAATGCGAGCCGAACCGCCCGGGAGCGGGTCCGCGCCGAGCTCACCCGGGAGATCACCGACGTGGCGCGGGCCCAGCTGGCCACCGAGGGAGCCGGCGGGCTGTCGCTCCGGGCGGTCGCCCGGGAGATGGGCATGGTCTCCTCGGCCATCTACCGCTACTTCCCGAGCCGGGACGACCTGCTGACCGCGCTGATCGTGGACGGCTACAACGCGATCGGCGAGGTGGCCGAGCAGGCCGACGCGGCGTGCCCGGCCGGGGAGCACGCCGGGCGCTGGCTCGCCGTCTGCCGGGGCATCCGGGACTGGGCGCTGGCCCACCCGCATGAGTACGCGCTGGTCTACGGGTCGCCGGTGCCGGGATACCAGGCGCCGGAGCAGACCATCGGGCCTGCGGCCCGGGCGGCCACGGTGTTCGGGAAGATCATCGGTGACGCCTGGCGGGCGGGCGCGCTCCAGCCGCCCGGGATCTGCCCGCCGCCCCCGGCGTCGTTCGCCGCGGACGCGGCGGCGCTGCGGGAGTCGATCCTGGCCGGGGTGCCCGAGGACGTGATCGCCGCGGCCCTGGGCTGCTGGACCGCCCTGTTCGGCATGATCAGCTTCGAGTTGTTCGGCCAGTTCGAGAACGTGATCACCGACCGGGCCGCGTTCTTCGGGCACGCCATGGCCTGCCAGGGCCGCCTGGCCGGGCTGCCGGCCTGAGGAACCGCCGCCGCGGAAACCGGCCCTGCGGAATCCCCGCCGGTACCGGCGGCCTGCGCGGTGAGCTGGCCCGGGGTACCCCCGGCTGCTTGCTTCGAACCTATATTCGATGTAATAGTGACTGCCTGCCTTCCCCGGGGTGGCGAACGGAGCAACAGGGAGCAGGCAGTCAGTGAGCAGGACGTATGCGGAGCCGGTGGACGTCGGAGTCTCCGGCGGCAGGCCGACCAGGTTCGTGTGGCGGGGAAGGCTGTACACGGTACTCGGGGTGCTGGACCACTGGGTGATCAGCCGTGAGTGGTGGAAGCAGCAGAACCCGGACCTGGACACCCCGGCCGAGCGCGAGTTCTGGCGGATCGAGGCGTCGCCCGGACGCAGCGCCCGGGCGGGCACCTACGAATTGCGCCATGACGTCGCGACCGGCCAGTGGATGCTGGCCCGGGTATGGGATTTAACGGGGTGAGCTGGGCGGCCGACTTCGTGCACCTGCACGTTGCGTCGGCCTACTCACTGCGGTACGGGGTCGCCGCCCCGGCCGCCCTGGTCGCCCGGGCCGCCCAGCACGGGATGCGCGCGCTGGCGCTGACTGACCGTGACGGGCTGTACGGGGCGGTCAAGCACGCGGTGGCCTGCGCCGAGGCGGGCATCGCCACGATCCTCGGCGCTGATCTCGCCCTGGCGGGCCCGGCCGGTGACGCGCCGACCCGGATACTGAACTCCGCGGCCCCGGCCCGGCTGCGCAGCGAGGATGCCGCCCGGGTGACCCTGCTGGCCTCGGGCCGCCAGGGGTGGGCATCGCTGTGCCGGCTGGTCAGCGCGGCGCATCAGGCGGGCGCGCGCGGGGCCCCGGTGATCACCCCGGCCCTGGTCGCCGAGCACGCCGAGGGCCTCATCATCCTGCTCGGCCCCGGCAGCGACGTCGGCCGGGCGATCTCCGCCCGGCGGCCGGACCTCGCCGCGGCCGCCCTGGCCCGGTGGCGGGAGCACGGCGAAGTGGTCATCGAGATCACCGATCACCGCACCCGGGGGAGTACCCACCGCGCCGCCCGGATGCTGCGGCTCGCCCGCGAGACGGGGGTCACCGCCGTGCTCAGCAACGCGGTCCGCTACCTCGACCCGCCCGACGCCGCCGTGGCCCAGGTTCTCGACGCGGCCCGGCAGCTGGCCCCGCTGAGCGAACGCCACCTGGCCCGGCGCAACGCCCGGGCCTACCTCGCCAGCGGTGCGGAGATGGCCGCGATCGCGGCGCGGATCTGCGGCGACCCCGGCGATGGTGTCCCGGGTGACGGGGCCCCCGGGGACTCCGCGATGACGCAACTGCTCCACGCGACCGCGGTGCTGGCCGAGCGGTGCACTCTCGACCCCCAGCGTGATCTGGGCCTGGGAGGCAGGTTCATGCCGGAGACCACTGGCGGCGCGCCGCTGGTCACGCTGCGGATGAGGTGTGCGGAGGGGCTGCGGCGCCGGTACCCGGGGGTGGGCCGGATCCGGGGCCAGCGCCGGCTGCGGCGCCGGGCGGCCCAGCGGCTGGACCACGAACTCTCCATCATCGCCAAGACCGGGCTGGCTTCGTACTTCCTCACCGTGGCCGATGTCGCCAGCCTGATCAGGAGCCGGGGCATCCGCTGCTCGATCCGCGGGTCAGGGGCCGGATGCCTGGTCAACTACCTGATCGGCATCTCTGACATCGATCCACTCGACTACGACCTGATCATGGAGCGGTTCCTGTCCGAGAGCCGCAAAGGCCTGCCCGACATAGACCTGGACGTGGAGTCGGCGCGCCGGATCGAGGCCTACCGGGCGATCGTGGACTCCTACAGTGAGCAGCGGGTCGCCTGCGTGTCGATGATGGAGACGTACCGGGCGCGCAGCGCGATCAGGGACGTCGCGGCCTCGCTCGGGCTGCCGCCGCACGAGATCGACGCGGTAGCCAAGGCCTTCCCGCACATCCGGGCGGGCCGGATCTCCGGCGCCCTCACCGAGCTGCCCGAACTACGATCCAGCGGACTGGCCATCCCCCAGCTCACCGCGGTGTTCCAGCTGGCCGAACGGCTCGACGGGCTGCCCCGGCACGTGGCGATGCACCCGTGCGGCGTGGTGCTCTCCGACACATCCCTGCTGGACCGGACCCCGGTGGAGCAGAGCTTCGAGGGGCTGCCGCTGAGCCAGTTCGACAAGGACGATGTCGAGACCGCGGGCCTGATCAAGCTGGATGTGCTCGGCGTGCGCATGCAGTCGGCGATGGCGTACACGCTGACCGAGATCGGCCGGACCCGGGGCGAGCAGGTGGACCTCGAAGCCGTCGGCCGTGCCGACGAGCCCACGTTCGAGATGATCCGCAGCGCGCGCACCCTCGGCTGCTTCCAGATCGAGTCACCCGGCCAGCGCGAACTGGTGGCCAAGCTCCTGCCCCGCACCATCGACGACCTGATCGTGGACATCTCGCTGTTCCGCCCCGGCCCGGTCAACTCCGACATGGTCACGCCCTACCTGGAGACGCGGCACGGCCGCCGGGTGCCCTCTTATCCGCACGAGGACCTGGCTGCCTCCCTCGCCGAGACCGGCGGGGTGGTCATCTTCCACGAGCAGGTGCTGCGGATCATCCACGCCATGACCGGCTGCGGGCTCTCCGAGGCCGAGCGGGTCCGGCGCATGCTCTCCGACGACCGGTCCCGGGCCAGCGCGGGGGAGTGGTTCCGCGAAGCGGCCCGCGACCGGGGTTACGACGCCGCGACGGTGGTGCGGGTCTGGGAGGTCCTCGAGTCGTTCGGCGGATTCGGCTTCTGCAAGGCGCACGCGGCGGCGTTCGCGATACCGACGTACCAGTCGGCCTGGCTGAAACGGCACTACCCGGCCGCGTTCTACGCGGGGGTGCTCACCCACGACCCGGGGATGTACCCCAAGCGGGTGATCGTCGGGGACGCCCGGCTGGCCGGGATCCCGATCCTGCCGGTGGACGTGAACGCCTCCGCCGGGGCCTGGTGCGTGGAACGGGTGGCCCAGCTACCCGGGGAGGGGCTGCGGCCGGGACTGCGCGAGGTCAAGGGGATCAGTGAGGCCGAGGTGGCCAGGATCGTCGCGGGCCAGCCCTATATGTCCCTGCGGGACCTGTGGGAGCGGGCGGCCGTGTCCCGCCCGGTCGCCGAGCGGCTGGTCCTGGTGGGCGCCCTGGACTCGCTCTACGGCATCCCCGCGGAGCCCGTCCCGGGAGCAGCCGTCCCGGGAGCAGCCGTCCCGGAAGCAGCCGTCCCGGGAGCGGGGGACCCGGGAGCGGCGGGACGCCCCCCATCCCGGCGCGACCTCCTGGCCCGGGTCGGCGTCCTCGACCGCCGCGGTACCTCCTCCCGCCGCGGTCCGAGGCCGCCCTCGCGACTTTTCACGCGCACCGTGCCCGCAAATCCCCATAAATCGGACGCCACCGCGCACGTCCCGCGTGAAATGCCGGCTGAACGACCGGCCGAGGGCGGCCGGCCGGAGGGGGACGGGGGTTCCGTGGGAGGGGGGCAGGCGCTGCTGGACCTGGGGGCGGACGGGGACGGCTTCGCGGAACTTGTTCCTGCCGGTGAACTGCGGGAACTGACTCCGGCCGAGCGCGTCGAGACCGAGCTGGAGATCCTCGGCATCGACCTGAGCCAGCACGTGGTGAGCTTCTACGAGGACCTGCTCGGCCAGCTGAGCGTGGTGCGCTCCGCCGGCCTGTACCGCTGCCGGGCCGGGTCGCGGATCCTGGTGGCCGGGGTGAAGATCGCCACGCAGACCCCCGCTATCCGGTCCGGGATGAGGATCATCTTCGCCACCCTCGATGACGCGACCGGCCCGGTGGACCTGGCGTTCTTCGAGTCCGTCCAGCCGCGGTGCGCAGCCCGGGTGTTCGGGTCCTGGCTGCTCGTGGTGCGCGGCCGGGTGCGCCGGACCGGCGGGTCGGTGTCGATCAACGGAGAGGAGTGCTGGGACCTGGCCGCACTGGAGGAGATCCGGGCGGCGGGCGGCATCGAGGCGGTACGCGCGGCCATGGCGGCGGGTGATGTCCCGGCCCAGGGCAGCTCGGCCCAGGGCGGCACAGCCCAGGGCAGCCCCGCCCAAGTCGGTGGGCCGGGCGGGCGGCCAGCCCCCGAGGAGGGCGAGAAGATCATCTATCCCAATGGCTTCGTGCTGTCCCCGTACGCCGAGACCGGATCCCCCGGCCCGGCCCTGAAAAGTGCGCCCCGCAAGCTGTGGCACGCCAGCCCGGGCAGTTCCGGCGGGCTGCCCGCCGGTATCACCAATTCTGACTAGTTGTCCGGCTGAATCATTTCTTGCCGCTATTTCCGCGATAGCTTCGGCGAGCCGCTCTTGCGGAATATGACCGGCCCCAAGGGGGCACTCTAGTCATGGGGGAACTCAGCCCTTTAGGCTCCCATCCTGTAGATGAAGAGTAGCCGTGAATCACCATCTGGCGCCGCAGGGGGCAGGAAAATTGCGGAACGCCGGAAATAAGGGGTGAATGCGGCTTGCCCGGGGGGGATTCATCATGCATTTCAATAGGTATGCCCGAAAAGGCAAGCGCCGCCGTGCGCTAGCCCCGGCCTGGTGGGCCTTCGGCCTGCTGCTCGCCAGCGTAGGGGGGCCCGCGGTGAGCGCCAGCGCGGGCGTCGCGCACGCTCCGGCCCAGCCCAGGTCTCAGCTCGCGTCCCAGCTCCGGCCCAAGTCCCAGCGGGTGACGTACCAGGGCTACACGTTCACCATCCCGCGCACCTGGGGGGTGATCCGCCTGGCCGCGCACCCGCGCACCTGCGTCCGTTTTGACCGTCACGTGCTCTACCTGGGCGTGCCCGGACGCAGCCAGGACTGCCCGAGCACGCTCGTCGGGACCACGGAAGCGCTGCTCGTCCAGCCGGCTACCGCCCACGCCACGGCCGCGGCGATGTACCCGGTGGATCGCCTGATCACGGTGACCACCAGGCGGATCACGGTCACTGCGACCTACTCCACCGACCGGGCCCTGATCAGCCACATCCTGGCCGGTGCGTCACTCCGGGTCCCGGTACGGGGCACGCCCGCCGGCACGTCGCCCCCCGAGGTCCCCGGCAACGGGCCCGCCCGGATCGCGGGCCGCGCGGTGCTGCCGGCCGACGCCACCGATTTCACCGGGAAGGGCTTCGACGCCTGTACCGCCCCCAGCGTCGCGACGATGCAGACCTGGCTGCGGTCTTCCCCGTACCGGGCAGTGGGCATCTACATCGGCGGCTCGGACCGGGCCTGCGCCCAGCCCAACCTGACCGCGTCCTGGCTGAGCCAGCAGCAGAGCTCCGGATGGCACTTCATGCCCATCTACGTCGGCCCGCAGGCGAGCTTGGGTGAACTCCACGGCGTGGTCAGCCAGGCGGTCAACGCAGCCCAGGACGCGGCCGCCCAGGCCCGGCTGCTGGGTTTCGGCCCGGGCACTCCGCTGTACTACGACATGGAGGCTTACTCCGCCACGCTGAACGGGCGGGTGTTGCGCTTCCTGACCTCGTGGACCAGGGAATTGCACACCCTCGGGTACTCATCCGGCGTGTACAGCAACTCGCTGTCCGGCATCCAGGCCCTGGTCAACAACTACGCCAACCCGGCCGACACCATGCCTGACGTGATCTACGACGCCCTGTGGAATGGCGCCGCGAACACCAGCGACCCCATCCTGCCGGGCGCCGACTGGGCCAGCCACCAGCGCGTCCACCAGTACGAAGGCGGCCAGAACGCCACCTACGGCGGTGACACGATCAACATCGACAAGGACTACCTCGACGTCCAGCACGGGGTGACGGCCATAACCGGCGGGTCGCCGCAGGCATCCCAGGCGACCGCCCAGTCCGCGGGGGACGTAGACGCGTTCTTCAGGGGAGCAGACGGCAAGCTGTGGCATGACTGGTACTCGCCCGGCAGCGGCTGGCACGGCCCGGTCAAGATGGGCGGGCCGCTGGCCGCCCAGCCGTCCGCGGTCGCCTCGGTACCGGGCGATGTGGCGGTGTTCGCCAAGGACACGAACGGCCACCTGCGGGAGGCCTCTTTCGCCCCGGCGGCGAACTGGTCCAGGCTGCGGCAGCTCAACATGGGCGTCCTGGGCGGCAGGCCGGTCGCGGTAGGCCAGGCCAACGGCCAGATGGACGTGTTCTGGCGCGGATCCTCGGACAACCACCTGTGGCACGCCAGGTACCGGCCGGCGGCCGGCTGGAGCAGGCCCCAGAGCCTGGGCGGCCACCTGGCCTCGGCCCCGTCCCCGGCGGTGTCCGGCCACGGCGTGCTCACCGTGGCCTGGAAGGGCACCAACGGCCACCTCTGGGAGATCCGCAGCTCGGGCCGGTCCTGGGGCAAGCCGGTCGACCAGGGCATGGGCAAGCTGGGCAGTGCGCCCGCGGTCACCGGCCTGCCGAACGGGGTCGTGGACGTCTTCTGGGCCGCCAAATCCCACAGGGGCGTGTGGCATGTCACGTATACGCCCGGCTCAGGCTGGAGCAAGGCCACCGAGCTGACCGGGGGCGTGTCCGCGGGCCCGGTGGCGGTCAGCGGGCCCGGCCAGGGAGCGGACGTTTTCTGGAAGGGCACCGACGGCAAGCTCTGGTGGTCGGCCAGCCAGGGCAGTAGCTGGCAGACGGCGGCCCCGCTGGGAATGGGCGTCCTCGGCGGCGCGCCATTCGCCGCTGCCCAGCCCAGTGGCGTGATCGATGTGTTCTGGAAAGGCGCCGGTAATCATCTCTGGCGCGCCCGCTACAGCGGGGGAGCCTGGACCGGACCGGCCAGCCTGGGGGGCGCGGTCAGCTAGGGGACCGCCTCGAGGGAGCAGCGGATGTGTTAGCGCGGTGCATGGTGGGGCAGCTAGGACATCATGCACCGCGGCGCCCCGGGACAAGCCTGAAGGAATGCTGAGAGGAGGCGCTACCTGGGACATCACCGGGGTCCCGTACTGTATACCTGTCTGGATGACCTGTCGGTCTCCGAAAGAGCTAGGACGCTGATGACTCTTCTTCCGCCCAGGATTTCGGATGCCCTGTGGCGACTCGTCCCCGCGCCGTTGCAGGCCCGGCTCCGGACGACCTTCGTCAAGCGATTCGTCCGGTTCGCTCCGGCCGCGATCTGCGCGGTGGCCGCTACCCAGATCACGCTGGCCATCTGCCTCGGCCCCGCCGGCCTGACCGCGGGGATCTCCGGAGCTGCGGCCTGGCTGGCCGGTGCGTGTGTCAGCTACCTGATCAGCCGCTGGGCGTGGGAGCGGAAGGGGCGGCCGGATTTCCTGAGGGAGACGCTGCCGTTCGTGGCCGTCTCCATCTGCGCGGGCGTCATCTTGACGCTGGCTAGCAAGCTCGGGTACCACGAGGCCACGAAGATGGGGCTGACCGGGGCCAGCAAGGTAATCGTCACGGAAATATTCTTCTTCGTGGCCAACTGCCTGACCTTTGTGCTCAGGTTCCTTATCTTCCACTATGTCCTGTTCAAGGACAGGTCCTCGACCGAGGCGCTGGCGGTCGTGGAGGGACGCGCGCCGCTGCCCCCGGAGGTAGATGAGCACGCGGGCCCCGTCCAGCCGCAGGAGCAGCCGGATCCGGCCCGATTCGCTGAGGCGATGGGGTCGGCGCGGGTCAACGGCATGTCCGCCTGGGCTAACGGCTCAGCCGGGCCACCGGCTGCCGCGCGCAACGGCGGCGCCGACGGCTCGCCCGCCCCGGAGCGTGGCACCCGCCGCTGAGCAAGGCCGCCGCTGAGTTAGACGCAAGCACCCGGGGCCGGTGGAAATCCACCGGCCCCGGGTGCTTTTCGTTGCGGATCCGGAATTTGACCGTGGCGCGTCTCGGCGGGTCAGTTCCGCTGGGCAGATCCGGGGTCGAGCGCCGCGTCGCCCGCCACGCCCGGATTCGCGGACGCGGCGCCGTTGGGTGACCGCTCCGTGGTCGTGGTCGGCGCGGGGACCTGGCCACCCGGGATCCGGTGCCGCCGTTCCCGCCACCAGGTGCCGCCGACCACGCCCGCGTAGTGCAGGCCGTAGATCGCGTTGTGGCCCTTCTTGCTCTCGCCGACCTGGCGCTTGTGGATCGTGGCCGGCACCTCCACGACCCGGAACCCGCGCGCGAGGACCGCGATCAGCAGCTCGGCCGACTGGTACTGCGGCTGTTCCAGCCGCACGACCCCGGTTACCTCGGAGCGCATCGCGCGGAGGCCGAACGAGGAGTCGGTGATGTGGGTCCCGGTCAGCAGGCTGATCGTGGTGGCGAAGACCCAGGTCCCCAGCCGGCGCACGGGGTCCTTGGTTTCCTGGCTGCCCAGCTTGCGGGAGCCGGTCACGAAGTCAGCCTGCCCGGCCGCCACCGGGGCCAGCACGCGCTCCATCTCGGCCGGGTTGTACTGGCCGTCCGCGTCCGTGGTCACGATGTAACGGGCGCCGCCCTCGCGCGCCAGCCGGTACCCGAGACGCAGCGCGGCGCCCTGGCCACGGTTGACCGGCACGTCCGCCACCAGCGCGCCGTGCTCGCGGCTCTCGGCCACGGTCCCGTCCGCGGAGCCGTCCGAGACCACCACGGTCGTGGTGGCGAGCCCGCAGATAGAGGCGGGCAGGGCATCCACGACCGAGCCGATCACGCCCTGCTCGTTGTAGGCGGCAATCACGACCGCGACCGGGGGCATGTGCTCGGCGGGCTCGCCGAACTCAGCGAAGAACGCCTTGGCGGCCGCGTCGTCGATCGCCCCGTCCGCTTGCCATGTGCCGGTCACAGTGCCGCCTCCACAACGCCCATCAATTCTCCATTCGCGAGCACTCGTGACCAAGTCGGCCACTTGCCCCCCGGTTGTACCGGGCTACGCCGGAATCTGTCACCCAAGTAACCTGGGAGTTACCTGTCGACAGGCCGAGCGATTCAGCCAGCCCCGGGACCTAGTTGGTCTGCCCGCCATCATTGGCGCAAACCTGTCTGAACTCATCCCGGCTTTTATGCGCGGTTATCGCGTGGTTGACGGCACTGCCGAGCCGCCGGGTGCGGGACGCTACCACGGATGCGCCTGGCCAGTGTAGCGGCGTAGTACGGTGCCGCATGCGGATGACCCGCGACTGGCCGACGCCTTGTGTCATGCTGATGGCGCCAGGGCAGGTGAGCGTTTTATCTATTCAAGCGGTCTGGAAACAATGAATTACGGGTCGATGGCCAGCAGGGAGGGGTCATGGTGATCGGGATCCCCGGGCCGGCGGTTGGGATGGCCGGGGACGATGAGGCCTTCCGGATCGTGCGATCGCGGATCGACCTGACCCGGCTCCCCCCGCTGAGCCGCTGCGTGACCGAGCGCGTCATCGTGGCCAGCGCCGACTTCGACTACGCGACCGACCTGGTCTGCGACGAGCAGGTGCTGGCCGACGGGATCGCCGAGCTCGCCGCCGGGGCGCCGGTCGTCGCCGACGGGGTCACGGTCGCCGCCGGGATCCCTGGTTACCCGGTGATCTGCAAGAGCGAGGAGTCGCTGACCGAGCGGCTGGCGCGGACGGCCGGGATCAGCAAGCCCGCCGCGGCGGTCCGGCTGGCCTTCGGGCAGGCCGGGCCGGGTGCGATCTGGGTGGTGGGCTGCGCGGCCGAGGCGCTGGCGGAGATCCTGAGCCGGAACGTGCAGCCGGCCCTGGTCATCGCCCTCCCAGTGGGCCTGGCCGGGGCGGCGGAAGCCAAGGACGCGCTCCGGGCCAGCGGCCTTCCAGCCCTGACCAACGTGTCGGAGAAGGGCGGCGCCGCGGTGGCCGCAGCCGCCTTCTGTGCCCTGGCTGACGTGGTGGACGCCGCTGCGGGGGCGGGCGCGGCCGGACAGGCCCGGCCGTAGCGGGGCCCCGGGAACATATGGGCCGCGCCGTACCTCACCCTGAGAGCCACTAGTCTCTGTGACCTGGGGAATGAATCGCTGGGTGCGGGCCCAGCCGTGAGCCGAAGGAGGGCGGACCGCCATGGTCGCCGGCACGGCTGCGCCCTATCTCCTGGCCCTCCGTCTCGCCGGCCGCCGGGTGCTGGTGGCCGGGGGCGGCGCGGTGGCCGCCCGGCGTGTTCCGGGCCTGCTCGACGCCGGTGCCGACGTGCTGGTCGTCTCACCTCAGATCACCGCCTCCCTGCATGACCTGGTGACGGCGGGCCGCATCCGGTGGGAGTCCCGGGAGTACGCGCCCGGTGACTGCGCCGGCGCGTGGCTGGCCTGCGCGTGCACCGACGATCCGGCCGTGAATGCGGCCGTCGCGCAGGAGGCCGAGGCGGACCGGATCTGGTCGGTCCGGGCTGACGACGCGGCCGCCTCAGCCGCCTGGACCCCCGCGTCCGGGCAGGCCGGGGACGTGCGGTTCGGTGTGGTGAGCGGCGACCCGCTGCGCAGCGCGGGCATCCGCGACGAGGTGCTGGCCGGCCTGCAGTCCGGTCAGCTGAGCGCGCGCCGGCGCCGCCGCCCCGGTGGCCGGGTGGCGCTGGTCGGCGGCGGCCCGGGCGACCCGGGGCTGATCACCGTCCGGGGCCGGCAGCTGCTGGCCGAGGCGGACGTGGTGGTGGCCGACCGGCTCGCGCCCCGATCCCTGCTCGATGAGCTCGCCCCGGACGTGGAGCTGGTCGACGCGGCCAAGATTCCCCGCGGCCGGGCGATGTCCCAGGAGCAGATCAATTCCGTGCTGGTGGACCGGGCCCAGCGGGGATTGTTTGTGGTCCGGCTCAAAGGCGGGGACCCATTCGTCTTCGGCCGGGGCGGCGAGGAGATTCTCGCCTGTCTCGAGGCCGGCATTCCGGTCACGGTGGTGCCGGGGGTGACGAGCGCGATCGCGGTGCCCGCGGCGGCCGGCGTGCCGATCACTCACCGGGGCATCACCCAGGAATTCCGCGTGGTCTCGGCGCATATCCCGCCCGGTGACGAGCGGTCCACCGTGAACTGGGCTGAGCTGGGCGCCTCGCAGGCCACGCTGGTCCTGCTCATGGCGCTGGAAAACCTGGACCCGATCACCAGAACGCTGATGCGTTACGGCCGGGATTCGCGGACGCCAGTTTCGGTCATAGTGGACGGTACCCTGCCCACGCAGCACATAATTACCACAGGGCTCGCCACGGTCGCCGATGAGGTCGGCGCGGCCGGGTTGCGCCCGCCTGCGATTGTTGTCATAGGTGAGGTAGTAAATGTCGGGGCACAGATTGGCGAACTCTCACGGAAGGCACTGAGAGAAGCGCAGAGTGTAGTCGTGCTCACGTCATCCGGGCCTGCCGGAGTCGTCCCGACGCACGAAGGGCAGTGACAGGAGAGCAATGACGGAAGGGCAGGGCCTAGCTGCCGCATCGACACGTGCCACGGGCACGGATGCGGTACCTGCGGTCGACCCCATCCGGCCGGGACCGCCGGAGGCGGACCGGCCGGGCCAAGGACCCGCCGTGGCGGGGCCCGTAAATCCGGGGCCCGTAATTGCGGGGGCCGGCGAAGGGGGGCGGCATCGCAGGGTCGATGCCCGGCAGCTTGAGGCGGCCCTGCTCGCGCTGCGGCGCCGGATCGTGGACGTGAACCTGGTCTTCGAGACCGAGGGGGCGGAAGCCACCCGGGCGGAGCGGCGCAAGCTGCTCAGCCAGATCGATGACTACCTGCTGCCCCGGATCCGGCAGTCCGAGGCACCTATCCTGGTTGCCCTGGTGGGCTCGACCGGCGCGGGCAAGTCGACTCTGGTCAACAGCATCGTCGGGGCCCAGGTGAGCGCGACCGGGATCCGCCGCCCCACCACGAACAGCCCGGTCCTCGCCTGCCATCCCGACGAGGCCGACTGGTTCGCAGAGAACGTGTTCCTGCCCACGGTGCCCCGCGTCCGCCAGGAAGGCCTGGCCCGGTCGGGGCGGGACGGCCTGCTCGTGCTCGCCGCGAGTGAGGGCATGCCCAAGGGCGTCGCCCTGCTCGACACCCCGGACATCGACTCGGTGGTGTCCGCGCACCGGGACTTCGCGCACCAGTTCCTGGACGCCGCGGATCTCTGGCTGTTCATGACCACCGCCAGGCGGTACGCCGACGCGGCGGTCTGGGAACTGCTGGAGTACGCCAAGGAGCGCGGCGCCGCCCTGGGCATCGTGCTGTCCCGGGTGCCGCCGGGCGGCGGCGCCGAGCTCACCGCGCATTTCGGGGCCATGCTCGAGGCCAACGGGCTCGGCGAGAACGACAGGTTCGTGATCAACGAAACCGTCATCACGGACGGCCGGCTGCCCGCCGAGGCGTCCACGCCGGTCCGGGAGTGGCTGAAGGACACCGCGGTGCGGGCGGACCGCCGGGTCGCCGTGCTGACCCAGACGATGGCCGGTGCCCTGGACACCTTCCGCAGCCGCGTCCCGGCGCTGGCCGCCGAGGTGGAAGCCCAGCTGGTCATCCGCTCGGACCTGAAGGCCACGGTCGAGGGCGCCTACGCGGCCGGGCTGGCCGAGGCCGACGAGGCCCTGGCGGACGGCTCGCTGCTGCGCGGCGAGATCCTGGCCCGCTGGCAGGACTTCGCCGGCACCGGCGAGCTGCTGCGCGGCCTCCAGGCCCCCCGCGGCAGGCAGGCCAGCCGCCAGCGCAAGCGCGGTGTCCCGGCCCGGGCCCGGACGCTGAAGAGCGCCCTGCGGACCGGGATCGAGTCGCTGATCCTCTCGGTCGCCGACCGCGCCGCCGAGGAATCCGTCCGCCGCTGGCGCAACCACCCGGCCGGGGTGGCCCTGCTGGACGCGTTCGCCGCCGCGCAGGCCAGCCAGAGCTGGACCGGCTCGCAGTTCGCCGCGGACGCCGGGCTGATCTTCGGAACCTCGGTGGACCCCTTCCCGGCGGACGTCCCGGACGCCGATGGAGCCAGCCCGGCGGGCCCGCTCCGCGCGGTGGCGCTGCCGCTGGCCCATTCCTCGGCGGACCTGCAGACCCGCGCGGTGCGGGCGGTCAGCGCCTGGCAGGATCACGTGATGCGCCTGGTCAAGGCGGAGAGCGTGACCAAGCGGTCCATCGCCCGGGTGATGTCCTTCGATGATGATTCGCTGGCCACCGTGCTCATCGTGGCCATGCTCGGCCAGCACGACGCCGACGGCGGCCCCGCTGAGGGGACCGGGGCCGTGCCGGAGCTGCTGCTGACGTCGCTGTTCGGCGCGGGCCCGTTGCGGGAGATCGGCAGCAAGGCCCGGGCGGACCTGCGCGAGCGGATGCGCCGGCTTTTTGACGAGGAGATGCTGCGGTTCGTCGAGGTGATTGACTCGGCTGGGACACTGGACGACGCCGCAGCGGTCCGGCTGTACCAGGCCACCTACTCACTTGAGATGGCGAGATGAGTATCGGGGAATACCCGTCCACCTGGCTGACCGGCGCCGGGCAGGCGGGAAACGGGGGACAGGCGGGCCAGGAGCAGGCCGATGCGGGGCTGGCCGATGCCGAGCTGGCCGATCCGGGGCTGGCCAGCCTGGCGCCAGGCAGCATGGGGCCGTCCCCGGACCTGTCCGGACGGCTGACCGCGCTGGCCCGCGTTATCCAGATCGGCGCGGCCCGCAGCGGCCCGGAGGAATTCAGCCGGCCGTTGCTGGCCGACGCCGAGCAGCTGGTCGCCCGGGCGGGTGAGCGGCTGCGGCTGTCGCCCAACCACACGGTGGCGGTGCTGGCCGGCGGGACCGGCAGTGGCAAGTCGTCGCTGTTCAACCAGATGGCCGGGGCGGACTTCTCGGCCGTGGGCGTGACCCGCCCGCACACCAAGGACCCGCACGCCTGCGTGTGGGGGATGGATGGCGCCGGGCCGCTGCTGGAGTGGCTGGGCATCCCGCACCGCAACCGCTACGCCCGGTCCAGCGCGCTCAGCGAGGGTGAGGCGTCGCTGGGCGGGCTGGTCCTGATCGACCTGCCGGACCACGATTCGGTGGCCGCGGGGGCGGCGGTGGAGACGAACCGGCTCGTCGGGCTGGCCGACCTGATGCTGTGGGTGCTGGACCCGCAGAAGTACGCGGATGCGTCCGTGCACCGCCGCTACCTCACCCCGCTCGCGGGCCACTCGTCGGTGATCGCGGTCGTGCTGAACCAGTCCGACCTGCTCAGCCCGGAGCAGGCCGAGGACTGCGTGTCCGACCTGACCCGGCTGCTCGACACGGAAGGGCTGCACGACGCCCGGATCCTGGTCACCTCGGCCCGGACCGGCGCCGGGCTGGACGAGCTGCGCAAGGTCCTGGCCGCGACGGTCACCGAGCGGCGCGCCGCGACCGACCGGATCGCCGCCGACCTGGACGTGATGGCCGAGCGGTTCGCGCCCTACGCCGGCGAGGCCCGCGGCGCGGGCCTGGACACCGACACCGAGGACTTCGCCGAGGTCCCTCCGGGCAGCGCCGTGGTCCTGGGGGATTCGTTCAGCAAGGCCGCCGGGGCCGCCGCGGTCGGCCAGGCGCTGCAGAGCGCCCGCGAGCTGCGGGCCGTGGACTACGTCGGCTGGCCGGTGTCCTGGCTGGTCGACCGGGCGCTCGGCCATGACCCGGTGCGCAAGCTCCGGCTCGGCAACCTGTGGGATGAGCTGCGCGGGATCTCCGGTGGCCCGGCCGGGGCCCAGCAGGCGGAGATCGACAATGCGCTCACCGCCATCGGGGAGCAGGTCGGGCCCGCGCTCCCGGAGCCCTGGTCGCACACGGTCCGGGTGGCGGCCAGGTCGAAGCAGGAGGAGATCCCGGGCGCGCTCGGTGCCGCGATCGGCGAGTCGCTGCCCGAGGAGAACAGCGTGGAGCCCTGGTGGCGGCTGGTGGCGGCCTGGCAGGGACTGCTGCTGGGCTGTGTGGTGGCCGGGCTGGCCTGGATCGCCGCGCTGCTGGTGATCGGGGTCTTCCACGCGGTGCATCACGCCGCCGCCGTCTTCAGCGACGCCGCCCTGCTGCCCTGGGTCGCGATCCTGATCGCGGCGATCCTCGCGCTGGGCTGGCTGACCGCGTCCGGGTGCATGAGCCTGGTCAACGCCGCCGCCGTGCGGGAACGCAGCCGCGTCGAGGCGAAGATGCGGACCCGGATGCAGGAGGTCGCCGAGCAGATGGTGCTGATGCCCATCAAGCAGGAACTGTCGGAGTACGCCCGCTTCTGCAGCGCGCTCCAGGCGGCCCGGCGCTAGCCGGGGCGGCGGCAAGGAGCGCCCGGCGCTAGTCGTTCTCCCCGGCGAACCAGCCGAGGAACTCGTCGTTGCCGAACATCCGGGCGGTGTCGATGGCGCTCGGGTGGCCCGTCCCAGGGTCCGCGCCCCCGTCCAGCAGCGCGCGGACGACCTCCGGTTCGCCCTTGAACACCGCGCCGGCCAGCGGGGTCTGCCCCCGGTCGTTGGGCCGGCCGGGGTCGGCGCCGCGATCCAGCAGGACCTGCACCGCCGGGGCATGCCCGTGGTAGGCAGCCAGCATGATCAGCGTGTCCCCGCGGTCGTTGGTGAGGTTGGCCGGGACGCCTGCGTCCAGGTAGGCGGCCAGCGCCGCCGCGTCACCGGCCCGGGCGAGATTGAAGAGCTTGGTGGCGAAGTCCTGCACCGCCGGGTCGTCCGCGGGATCTGGCCCAGGATCTGTCACGGCACTCCTGTCCGCTCGACGGGCATGGGTCTGGTCCCTTGCCTATCACCCGGCCGGTCCGTGGGTGATTCCGCCCACGGCGTAACGCGGCGGGAAGGCCCGTCCCCGGGCTGGCGTTAGCAGACTGCACAAGTTGTAATTATGTAATCCCCCTCAGGCCCGCATTCTCCGGGCCGCCGGGGTAGGAGGCGGCGTGCCAGAGCAGCAACCACTGGACAGCTACTCGCAGATCGTGGCCGGGGTCGCGGCTGAGCTCACCGGCAAGGTGGCCAGCCTGCGGGTGCCCCAGACTGGCCGGGGCGGTGGCGGCCGGGGCGGGGAGAGCCTCGGCTCGGGCGTGGTCTTCACCGGGGACGGCTTCATGCTCACCAACGCCCACGTGGTGGGCGGCGCCTCGGGCGGCACGGCCGCGTTCGCGGACGGCTCCGCCACCCCCTTCCGCGTGGTGGGCAGTGACCCGCTGTCCGACCTGGCCGTCCTGCGGGCCTCGGGGGCGACCCCGCCACCCGCCGAGCTGGGTGAGGCGGACGAGCTCGTGGTCGGCCAGCTGGTGGTGGCCGTGGGTAACCCGCTCGGCCTGGCCGGCTCGGTTACCGCCGGGGTGGTCAGCGCCCTGGGCCGGTCCCTGCCCACCCGGACCGCGGGCGCGGCCCGGCTGATCGAGGACGTGATCCAGACCGACGCGGCCCTCAACCCGGGCAACTCCGGCGGGGCCCTCGCGGACAGCCACTCCCGGGTGGTCGGCATCAACACCGCGGTGGCCGGCGTGGGCCTGGGCCTGGCCGTGCCGGTCAACGCGACGACGCGGCGCATCATTTCCGCGCTCATGCGGCACGGCAAGGTCCGGCGGGCCTACCTCGGCCTGGTGAGCGTGCCGGCCCCGCTCCCGGCCGTGCTGGCCGAGCGGGTCGGGCGGCCCACCGGCCTGCGGGTGGCCGAGGTGGTGGCAGGCGGCCCGGCCGACCGGGCCGGCCTGCGGGCCGGGGACCTGCTGGTGAGCGCGGGCGGCAGCCCGGTGAGCGCGGCGCAGGATCTGCAGCGGCTGATGTTCGCCGAGGCGATCGGGCAGCCGATGGCGATCACCGTGATGCGCAACGGCGCGCTGGTGGACGTGATCGCCGAGCCCTCCGAACTGGTTGCTGCCTGATCTCAGCGCGGGCCGCGGATGAAGAGTGCGACCGTGTCCGCGATGAGCCCGTCGGCCTGCCCCGCTTCCACGCCGCCGGATGTGATGAGTGCGGCGATGCCCTGCATGGCGGCCAGCAGGAGCAAGCGGACCCGGTCGGAGTCGCCTGCCTGCAGCTTGCCCGCCTGCTGCCCCTGACGGATCAGGTCGTCGAACGCGGTGAACAGGCGGCCAAACGCGTCGTCCAGCGCCGCAGAGTGCAGGCCGCGCTTGACGGTGTACATCAGTTCGAGAAGAGCGGCGTCAGCGCGGGCTGCGGCAGCACAGGGCGCCTCGGTCACCATCGCATCGAGTGACCAGGAGCGAGTGAGCGCGGCACTGGCCACCCTGCCAGGTGCCTGCGAGGGTGCCGTCGTTGACACCCGGAGCGAAGCGGACGTCGCCAGCCTGTTCTCGCGGGTGGGAAACCTGGATCATCTGGTGTACACGGCGGGTGACCCGATGCCCGTGCGGGCGTCCAGCGAGTTCACGCTCGAGGAAGCCCGGCAATGGTTCGAAATCCGCTACTGGGGCGTGGTCGCGGCCGTCAAGTACGCGGCTCCGCTGATCAGGGCCGGGGGCTCCATTGTGCTGACCTCCGGGACGATCGGTGTCCGCCCGACGCCGGGGACCGCGATCGCGGCCAGCGGCGCGAGCGCCATAGAAGGATTGACCCGAGGGCTAGCGGTGGAGCTGGCGCCTATCCGCGTCAACGCGGTCCGGCCCGGAGTCATCCGGACGCCGGCGTGGGACGCGATCGCCGAGCCTCAGCGGACGGCCGTATTTGCTGGTCTCGCGGAACGAATGCTGACTAAGGCGATCGGCGAAGCGGACGATATCGCCGCGACGCATCTGTACCTGATGCAAAACCGCTTTGTCACGGGGACGGTCCTCACCGTCGATGGGGGCTTCATCCTGACCGGCTCGTAGGTCTGGGCGGTTTGCACATTCACAGAGGTCGCGCTGGCCGCTGGCTGACCTGTCCCCGGGCCGCCGGATTGTCGCACGCGGTACCGCCGTTTCCCGCCCGCCTGTCCACAAGCTGGCCGAGTTGGCGCCGCTATCCACAGAACCAGGTTCGGCGTGGCCGCTCCCCGTGCCGGGCGGTGATCGTGGACATCAGCGGGCGGCACCGCGCCGCCGCGGGCGGCACCGCTCACCGGGCCGCCGGGCAGAGCCAGGAGGATGGCATGATCAACGACGCGCAGGTGTTCCTGTCCGGGTACGTGGCCCGCGATCCACGGTTCCGCATCACGGCCAACGGCATCTCCAGTGTCTCGCTCCGGGTCGCCTACACCCCGCGGCGGGTGGACCGGGAGAGCGGTGAGTGGACGGACGGGCCGACCTCGTTCGTCAGCGTGGTCTGCTGGCGGACGCTGGCCGACAACGTCGCGAAGTGCCTGCATAAGGGCGAGCCGGTGCTGGTCAAGGGCCGGCTCCAGGTCCGGCCGTACGACAAGGACGGGGTCTCCCGGCTGGCGGTCGAGGTCGAGGCGACCTCGGTCGGGCACGACCTGGCCCGCGGCGTGGCCAGCTTCCAGCGTCCCCGGCGGCCGGTGGCGGACCACGCGGCGGCAGGCGGCCCCGGGGCCGAGGCCGGGCACGGCAGCGAGCCGGGGGCTGAGGCCGGCCTCAACGGTGACGGTGAGCCGGTGGCCGCGCTCGATCGCCGCAACGGAACCGCTCCCGGGCTGGACGGGCTGGACGGGCCTGCGGAGCCTGCGGGAGTGTCCGTCCCGTTCTGAGCCCCTGGTGTTGGATTCTGACTCACTGGATCCACGCAATTGCATGCCGCGCAGGCCCCTTGGCTCTACGCTGTTACCCAGCGTCATAGTTCGGCCGCTTTTTGAATACGGAATGTGACCGAAATGCCGGAGGGGCCTGCCTGCGGCAGTGATGGACAGGTGGCATGTCGGCAGTCCAGCGCACGATGCAGCGTGAGTACCGCGACGGGTCAGGGCACCGCCCCGAAGCCCCATGGGCCTTCGACCGGATGCCCCGGCGGCGGCGGCTGCGGGCGTACCTGATCGTGGTCACCGCCACCGAGTTCATCCTGGCGGCCTGGCAGGTGACCCGCCTCCAGCCCAGCCCTGACCAGCTCGTCCTCTTCGCGCTCGTGCTGGGCTGCGGGATGGTCTGCGTCGAGTCGACCCGGCGCGGCGGCGCGCCGCCCCCGGGCACGCACGATCTGCTCACCGCCTGGTGGCTCCCGGCCGCGCTGCTGCTGCCGCCGGAATACGCGCTGCTCGGTCCCGTGCTGATCGGGGCGTACGCGCACTGGCGGGCCCGGCAGGGGCCGCTGTACTGGCGGGCGTTCACGGCCGCCGCGCTGGGCCTGGCCGGGGCGGCCAGCTCGCTGCTGTTCCACAGTTTTCTGGGCCTGGCCCACCCGCACGGCCCGTGGCTGCGCGACCCGGTGATGGTGCTCGGGGCCGCCTGCTGTGCGGCGCTGTTCGTGCTCATCAACGCGGTGCTGACCGGCCTGGCCGGGCGGGCCGCGCGGCCCGGTGTGCCGCGGCCAGCTGTTTCCGGCCCGGGGGGAACCCCGGACTTCGAGAGCCTGCTGGTCGACGTGGCGGGACTGTGCGCGGGCGTGCTGGTCACCATCGCCTGCACGCTCAGCTGGGTCATGCTGCTGGTCGCGCTGCCGCCCGTCATCCTGCTCCAGCGCAGCCTCCTGCACCAGCAGCTGCGCGCCGCCGCCCAGTCCGACCCGAAGACCGGCCTGCTCAACGCCGTCGCCTGGCAGCGGGAAGCGGAACAGAAGATCCGCCGGGCCCGGCGGACGGGCGGCCCCGCCGCGATCCTGCTGGTGGACATCGACCGCTTCAAGCGGGTCAACGACACCTACGGACACCTGGCCGGAGACGAGATGCTCGCCGCGACGGCCAGCACCCTGGGCCAGCACGTGCGGGACTGCGACGTGCTGGGGCGGTTCGGCGGCGAGGAGTTCGTGGCCGTGCTGCCCGGCGCCGGCCAGCAGGAGGCCTGCCACATCGCCGAGCGGCTGCGCGGCCGGGTCGGGGATATCGCGGTGCAGGCCCGTGGCACCACGGTGACCGTCACCGTCTCGATCGGGGTAGCCGCGCTGGGCCTGGACGGCGAGGACCTGTTCGAACTCCTCGCCGCGGCCGACGTCGCGCTGTACCGGGCCAAGAAGTCGGGCCGGGACCGGGTGTGCACGCTTCCGCCGGAGGCCGGGCCGTGCGAGCCGCTGCGCTGATACCCCTAACCTTGGAGCATGCCCGAATTTATCTATCAGATGCATGCCGCCCGGCTGGTGAAGGGCGACAAGGTTCTCCTTGATGACGTAACGCTGGCGTTCTTTCCCGGGGCCAAGATCGGCGTGGTCGGGCCCAACGGCGCGGGCAAGTCGACCCTGCTGAAGATGATGGCGGGCCTCGAGCAGCCATCCAACGGCGATGCGCGGCTTTTCCCCGGCTTCACGGTGGGGTTGCTGAGCCAGGAACCGAAGCTTGACGAGAGCAAGACCGTGCTGGGCAACGTCCAGGACGGGGTGGCGGAGACCAAGGCCCTGCTGGACCAGTTCAACGCGATCGCCGAGAAGATGGCGACGGACTACTCCGACGACTTGCTCGAAGAGATGGGCAAGCTCCAGGAGCAGCTTGATCACCGCGACGCCTGGGACCTGGACAGCCAGCTTGAGCAGGCGATGGACGCGCTGCGCTGCCCGCCACCGGACGCCGAGGTGACCGTGCTGTCCGGGGGAGAGCGCCGCCGGGTCGCGTTGTGCAAGCTGCTGCTGTCCCAGCCCGACCTGCTGCTGCTGGACGAGCCTACCAACCACCTGGACGCGGAGAGCGTGCAGTGGCTGGAGCAGCACCTGGAGAAGTATCCCGGGACGGTTGTCGCGGTCACCCACGACCGGTACTTCCTGGACAACGTGGCGCAGTGGATCCTCGAGCTGGACCGGGGCCACACCTACCCGTACGAGGGCAACTACTCCACCTACCTGGAGACCAAGGCGTCCCGGATCAAGGTCGAGGGCGCGAAGGACGCCAAGCGGCGCAAGCGGCTGGAAGACGAGCTCGAGTGGGTGCGCTCCAGCCCCCGGGCCCGCCAGTCCAAGAGCCGGGCCCGGCTCGAGCGCTACGAGGAGATGGCGGCCGAGGCGGACAAGCACCGCAAGCTGGACTTCGAGGAGATCCAGATCCCGCCGGGCCCCCGGCTGGGCAACCAGGTCGTCGAGGTCACCGACCTGACCAAGAGCTTCGGCGACCGGGTGCTGATCGACGGGCTGAGCTTCTCGCTGCCGCGCAACGGGCTGGTCGGCGTCATTGGCCCGAACGGGGTCGGCAAGACCACGCTGTTCAAGATGATCGTGGGCGACGAGCAGCCCGACTCGGGCGCGATCCGGATCGGTGACACCGTCAAGGTCGCCTACGTGGACCAGCTGAGGTCCGGGATCGATCCGGCCAAGAACGTCTGGGAAGCCATCTCCGCAGGTGAATCCACGATCCGGGTGGGCAACGTGGAGATCCCCAGCCGCGCCTACGTGGCCGCGTTCGGCTTCAAGGGCACGGACCAGCAGAAGCCGGCCGGGATGATGTCCGGCGGGGAGCGGGGCCGGGTCAACCTGGCCCTCACCCTGCGCCAGGGCGGCAACCTGCTGCTGCTCGACGAGCCCGCCAACGACCTGGACGTGGAGACGCTGGGCTCGCTGGAGCGGGCGCTGCTGGAGTTCCCCGGCTGCGCGGTCATCACCAGCCACGACCGGTGGTTCCTGGACCGCATCGCCACGCACATCCTGGCCTGGGAAGGCGGCTCGAACTGGTTCTGGTTCGAGGGCAACTTCGAGTCCTACGAGAAGAACAAGATCGAGCGGCTCGGCGCCGAGGCGGCCCGCCCGCACGCGGTGACCTACCGCAAACTGACCCGGGGCTAGTCCGGCCGGGGCTGAGCCGGGTAGCCCGGCCGGGGCTGAGCAGTTCCGTTACGCGGGGCTCAGCCCCAGGTCCGGGCGGCCAGGCCCGCTAGGCGCGTTCAACAGGCTGTGTGCGGCCATCACCAGGTAATCCCAGAGCTGGGCGTCGAGCGCGGGGTCCAGCCCGATCTGGTCGAGCGCGGCGCGCATGTGCCGCAGCCAGGCGTCGCGCTCGGCCTCGCCGATGACGAAGTGACGGTGCCGCATCCGCAGCCGGGGGTGCCCGCGCAGCTCGTTGTAGGTGGCCGGCCCGCCCCAGTACTGGATGAGGAACAGCCGCAGGTGCTCCTCGGCGGGTCCGAGGTCCCGGCTCGGGTAGACGGCGCGCAGCGCCGGGTCCCCGGCCACGCCCTCGTAGAACAGCCGGGTCAGGCGGCGAAACGTCTCCTCGCCGCCGACCGCCTCGTAGAAGCTCGGCGGGGTGGTGGCGGGTTCACTCGTCTCGTTCATCGCGCCCCCAGGCTAGTCCCGCCGGCCGGCCCGCGATGACTGGCGTCACGGCTCACGGGGTCCCCGGCGGTGGCTGCTGCCCGGCAGGCTTCGGCAGGGCCGGAGCGTGCCCCGGCCCCTCGGCCGTGGGGGCGTGGCCCGCGCTGATCACAGTGGCCACGGGCTCCCCGTCCACCGCCATGGATGCCATCGCGTTCTTCAGCCGTTCCCTGAGCTCGCGGGCCACTTCCCACTGCCGTAGCGGCAGCGTGCGGGCGACCATGCGCATCACGATGGCGTCACTGTAGACCGCCTCGGCTCCCCACACCTCCGGCTCTTCCGTGATCACGTCATGCCAGCGTTCCTCCTGCCACATCTGGGCCGCCGTTTCCTTCATGACGCTGCGGACCTGCGGGAGGTCCTGGTCATAGCTCACCGGGAAATCGATCACCGCCCGGGCCCAGCCCTGTGATTCGTTGCCGATCCGGTTGATGGTCCCGTTCCGGACGTACCAGACCACGCCGTTGACGTCGCGCAGGGTGGTGACGCGCAGGCTGACCGCCTCGACCGTCCCGCTGGCGTACCCCGAGTCGATGACGTCCCCGACCCCGTACTGGTCTTCGAGCAGCATGAAGATCCCGGCGAGGAAGTCACGCACCAGGCTCTGCGCGCCGAAGCCGACGGCGAGACCGAGAACCCCTGCGCTGGCCAGGACCGGGGCCAGGTTCAGCCCGAGGTCACCGGCGATGGTCACCGCCGCGATGCCGAAGATGAGCACGGACGCCGCGTTGCGCAGGATCGAGCCGAGGGCCTTGGATCGCTGCCGCCGCCGCTCCCCACCCAGCACGTAGGCCGCGTCGGCCTTACCGGGGCTGCGGCCCTCGGCTGCCCGGGCCGTGATCTTGTTGATCGCCCGGTGCGCCAGCCACCGGATGAGTACCGCGATGAGCAGCACGAAGACGATCCGCAGGACCGCGCTGACCGGCCCGGCCAGATAGACCTTGGTCAGGTCGGCCGCGTTCCGGTTGTGCAGGATGTCCCAGGCCAGCCGGCAGGCGATCCCGGGATCCTTGCCGCAGGCCTGATCCAGGGTCTCGGTGGGCGGTGAGCTGAGGTCGCGCGCCGCGAGGAGCGCTTGCGAGATCACGGGGGGTTCCTTTCGCCGCTCGGGGGAGGAGCCGGCCCGCTGGGCAGGGAAACGCCAGCGGCGGGCCGGGCCGCTCCCCATAGTGGCCGGCGATCCCGGCTGAGCTGGCCAGCTTGGACCCGTCCTACCTCTATCTCCGAAGCAGTTTGGTATCAGTCCGTGCGATTGTGATGACGCGGGGCACTCGGAGCGTGCAGGATGCAACGTGTAGAGAGAGAATTGCACGGCTCATTTCCGGGCCGAACGGTAGCGAGGTTTTTCCTTGATTTGGGCGGCGGAGCGCGCTTTAGATGTAACAGTGAGTTAGCGCACTTGCCGGGGGGACGCGGACGGGGCCCAGAGGAGGCACGGGACATGGGAGCACGGCGGGTCCGGGCAGGCGCAGGCCTGGTTGCACCACGACTGCTGCTCAGCGAGGTCAGCCAGGGCGGTGGCGCCAGCCCGGCCCGGGCTGAGGCGGGTGGCGTCCAGGCGCCCGTCCTGGAAGCCCGGCAGGAGATCTCGATGGCCCGGGCTATCCGGGCCCATTGCCTGGCGTCCGGCCAGTCTCCCGCGGACATCGCGCTCATCATCCACAGCCAGTGCGCCCCTGCTTTCGGCACCACGCTGGTCCGTGCTCACCGGCTGGCGCTGGGAATCGCGCTAGCGGACGTGGTCGCCCAGGTCAGGGCCCGGTACGTCAGTGAGGGGCGGACTCCGCCGCGGTTCAGCGAGACCCTGCTGTCCTCCTACGAAGGCGGCCAGAAGCGGCCTGGTCCCGAGTACCTCCACTACCTGTGCTGCGTCTACCAGGCCGAGCCGGCTGACCTCGGGTACGAGAGCCCCTGCCTGTGCAGGCGGGGGCACCGCGCCCCGGTATTGATGCTGTCCGGGCCGGGCCACGCCGCCGGGCCGGAACCGGGTGGAGCAGATGCCGCTGGGCTGCGCGGCCCTGGCCTGCCGGGTGAGGTCCGGACGACGCCCCCGCTACTCACCGCGGTGCCTTCGCCGGGCGAGGCTGATCCGGCTGAGCCTGGCGGGGCGGCTCACGGGGCCGCTGCCGCGGGCCCCGTCGCGCTTACCGCCACGCAATTGCCTCCGCTGGCGCCGTCCGGCCCGGCCGGGCCCGCGCCAGGATCGCCTGCCCCGGCCAGCCGGCCCGGGCCGGCCCGCCCGGTGCCCGTGTTCCCTCCAGCGGCGCTGTCCACCTCGGGCCTGGTGGTGCCGCCCCGGCCTGCGCCGGCCGGTCCCGGTCCCGGGCTGGCCGGGTCTGGGCTGGCCGGTCCTGGGGTCGCCGGGTCTGTCCTGCCTGCGGGTACCGGGACGGTGACCCCGGGTGCCGCAGGGAGCGTGCCCGTCGCGGACCCCGCCCCGCCGAGCCCCGGCGAAGTCGATGACGACATGGTGCGGCGCACGCTGCTGCGCCTGATGGCGGATCCGGGGGCCGCAGCCGACGGCCGGTTCTTCGGTGCCGCGGAGCGGATCCGCCGCCGCCTGGACGAGACGCTGCTCGGCGCGACCGTCTCGGTGGCCATGCTGGACCACTGGGAGAGCATGACCGGCGAGTACGGCCGGCAGTACATGACGGTGCCTCCCACGCGGCTGCTCTGCGACCTGCTCCTGGATCTCGGTGACGTCCGGCGGATGTGTGAGCAGCGCCAGCCGCTGGAGTTCGTCGAGCGGCTCTGCCGCCTGGCGGCGCGGCTGGCCGGGGTGGCCGGCATGACGATGATCGATGTCGGTGACCACCGCCTGGCCCGGTCTTTCTTCAGCACGGCGCGGACTGCCGCGGACGAGACCGGGGACCGGCACCTGCGCGCCTGGGTCGCCGTCCGGGCATCGCTCGTGCCGCTGTACTACGGGGATCCGGCGCAGGCGGCCGCGGGCGCCCGGGCCAGCGTCGATCTGGCCGGGCACCAGCCGTGCGTGGCCGGCGTGATGGCGCCCGTGGTCGAGGCGCGGGCCCTGGCCCGGCTGGCCCGGGCCCGGTCCGCTGCGGGCGGGCCAGGCACCGTGGGCAGCCGCGGCGGCGCCGGCGGCGCCGAGGTGCGCCGGGCTAGCGCGGCCCTGGACCGGGCACACGAGGCGCTGGATCAGCTGCCCGAGGAGGAACGGCGGGACACCGTGTTCGGGTACACCGAGCGGCAGCTGCTGTTCCACCAGGGCGACGCGCTGGTCATCTTGGGCGATTACCGGGGTGCGGACGATGCGTTCGGGCAGGCCTTGCGGCTCTACTCACCGGCCGAGTTCCTCGACCGGTCGCTGGTCACGCTGGGCCAGGCCCGCTGCCGCCTGCAGGCGGGGGAACCCGAGGAGGCGCTGCGGCTGAGCCGGGACACCCTGCTTGGCCTGCCCAGCGAGCACCGTCCCGGCATCGTGCTGCGCGCGGCCCAGTCGCTGGGCGAGGCGGTGACCGCCAAGCACGGCGACTTCCCGGCCGTGCACGACTACCGCGAGGCGCTGGTCAGCGGCTGAGCCCCGGCCGGCTGGATTCCGGGCGGCAGGGTTCCGTGGTCTCCGGGTTCAGAGCCTCAGTCCGGTCTGGGCGGCGAGGAAGGCCAGGGTGTCCGCGGACAGCGTGACCGACCGGCTGACCGCGCGCGCCCCGTGGCCCACCTCCCGCTCCCGGCGGAGCAGGATCGGGCGCTCAGGCCACGGCGCGGAGGTGGCGTGCTGCAGCGCCGCGCACATCTTCCACGCGTGCACCGGGTCGACGCGGGTGTCGTTGTCGAAGACGGTGAACAGCGTGGCCGGGTACCTGGTGCCGGGCTGCACCCGGTGGTACGGCGAGTAGCCGAGCAGCCAGGCCAGTTCGGCCGGGGCCGCGGCGGTGCCGTACTCGTCGTTCCAGGTCTGGCCGAGCCCGAACCGCTCGTACCGCACCATGTCCAGCAGCGGGGCCGAGCAGACTACGGCCCGGTACAGGTCCGGTCGCTGGGTGAGCGCCGCCCCGACCAGCAGCCCGCCGTTCGAGCCGCCGGAGATGCCGAGCTGCCCAGGGGTGGTCCAGCCACCGGCGATGAGCGCCTCCGCCGCCGCGTGGAAGTCGTCGAACACGGACTGCTTGTGGCCGCGCATGCCGGCCCTGTGCCAGTCCTCGCCCTCCTCGCCGCCACCGCGCAGCGCCGCGATCGCGTACACGCCGCCGGCTTCCACCCAGGCCAGGACGGAGGCGGAGTAGGCCGGCGCCATGCTGATGCCGAACCCTCCGTAGCCGTACAGGATCGTCGGCCGGGGCTGCTCGGGGTGGCCGTCCGGGCCCTCGTCTCCGGCGCTGATGACCAGCATCCGGACCTCGGTGCCGTCCTGGGAGGCGAACGTGACCTGGCGGGTGCGCACATCCGGCACCTCGACCGCGCCCGGGGCCTGGGCCCAGCGGGAGATCTCGCCGCTGCGGGCGTCGTAGCGGTAGATGGTGGTGGGCGTGGTGTTGTCGGTGTAAGCGAACCAGGCCTCGTGGCCGCCTTCCGGCCGCGCCCTGATGCCTCCGGTGGTCCCCAGCCGGGCGGCGTCACCCGCGTGGCCGGTGCCGGGCAGGGCCACCGTCGCGGTCCGCTCGCCGGTGGCCAGGTCGTGCACGGTGATCTCGCTGATCGCGTGCCTGGTCCAGGCGGCGACCAGGACCGGCCGGCCGAGTTCGGCGCCGTCCAGGATGGCGTAATCGTTCAGGATCGCGGTCGGGTCCTGGCCGATCAGATCGCGCCAGTGGGCCTGGTCCGGCTGGGCCGGATCCGCCACCGCCAGCCGGCCGCGCGGCGCGCCCGCGTCGGTGAACACGTACAGCCGGCCGTCCCGGCCCACGTGCAGCCCGGTCCGGGCGTCCACGCCCTCCTGCACCACGTGGAGCAGCGGGCTGGCAGGCCCGGAGGCGGTCAGATCGGCCAGCCACACGTCGTCGCGGGGGGCGGTGCCCTGGGCGGCCGAGATCACCAGCCAGCGGCCGTCCCGGCTGACCGAGACGCCGTAGTAGTTCGTCTTGTCCCGGTCCTCGCCGAAGATCGCCGCGTCCTCGTCGGCGGAAGTGCCGACCGTGTGCAGGTACACCCGCCGGTGAAACTGCTCCTCGCCCGGCGGGACCTGGTCGGGCGGGAGCTTGCGGACGTAATAGAAGGCCTTGCCGCCCGGCAGCCAGGCCACCGGGGAGTACCGGCAGCGGCCGATCGGGCCGTCTGCCTGCTCGCCGGACACGACGTCCAGCACCCGCAGTTCCGACTCCTCGTCTCCGCCGCAGGACAGCTGGTAGGCGAGCAGCCGGCCCTCCTTGTCCGGCTGCCAGGAATCGAGCGTGGTCAGCCCGGCCGGGTCCAGGGCGGCCGGGTCGACGAGCACCCGGTCCGGCTGCCCGGGCGCGGCCGTCAGCAGCACGCCATGTTCCTGCCCGGGCAGGCGGCGCATGAAGAACTGCCGCGACCCGCGCCAGACCGGCGCGCCGGCGTACCCGGCGGCCATCAGTTCCTGCATCCGGGCCGCCAGCCGGGAGCGCCCGGGCAGCCCGCTCTCCGCGCTGGTCCACAGCGTGTCCTGGGCCTGCAGCCACTCCCGGGTTTCGGCGCCCGCCGCGTCCTCCAGCCAGCGGTACGGGTCGGGGACGCGCTGGCCGTGCAGATCCTCGACGAGGTCGGCGCGGCGGACGGCGGGATACCCCGGGGCCGGCTCAGCCGCGGGTGTCGTGGGGGAGCCGGAGGCAGTCATGATCGCACCCTAAGCGAGCCCGCTGTCCGCCGCGTCCGGGGCGGACGCGGACATTTTTGGGATCTCGCCACGCCGGCGTTATGTCTGTGCGGGCAACGCCAGTTACGCTGTGACTGGCTCGCACGTGGTGCTTCCCTCGAACCCCAGGGGCCCTACCTGGACTCACAGGGGCTGGCGCGGCACACTAGTGCTTGCTACCGCACCAGGCAGGAGGCGGGCTTGCGACGGGTACTGCTGCTCAACGTGACATATGAGCCGTTGACCACGGTCGGCCTGCGGCGTGCGGTGTGCCTGGTCCTGGGCGAGAAGGCTGAAGTCGTGCACGACGATGCGGAGGGTGCTTTGTTGCGTTCCTCCTCGATGATCATCGTCACGCCCTCGGTGATCAGACTGCGCCGGTACGTCCGGATTCCGCATCGCAGCCGGGTTCCGCTGACCCGGGGTGCGCTGATGCGCCGGGACAACTACCTGTGCGCGTACTGTGGCCGCAAGGCCGAGACCATCGATCACGTCATCCCGCGCAGCCGCGGCGGCCCCCATGCCTGGGAGAACTGCGTGGCCTCGTGCATGCGCTGCAACCACAGCAAGGCCGACCGGCTGATCGAGGAACTGGGCTGGGAGATGAACCGGATCCCGGCTGCGCCGCGCGGCGCGCACTGGCGGCTGATCGGCGCGGCCAACGACGGCGATCCCCTGTGGGCCGCCTACCTTCCGGAATCCACCGCCGCCTAACCGGGTCGGCAGGGACCCAGGCGGCCGGGACGGCCCGAGGGAACGAGGCAGCGGTATGGACCGCGATATCTTCACCCCCGACCACGACGCGTTCCGGGAGATGGTGCGGGAGTTCATCGCCCGGGAAGTGACTCCGCACCACGACCAGTGGGAGCGGGACGGAGTGGTGTCCCGCGACGTCTGGCTGGCCGCCGGGCGGGCTGGCCTGCTCGGCATCGACGTGGACGAGAAGTACGGCGGCGGGGGCAACCCTGACTATCGCTTCTACCTGATCCTCGACGAGGAGCTGGCCCGGGCCGGGGCCACCGGTCCCGGCTTTGCGGTGCACAACGACATCAACGGCCAGTACCTCCTGCGGCTGTGCACTCCGGAGCAGCGGGACCGCTGGCTGCCGGGGTACTGCTCGGGCGAGATCATCACGGCCATCGCGATGAGCGAGCCTGGTGCGGGCAGTGACCTGCAGGGCATCCGGACGACCGCGGTCCGCGACGGGGACGCCTACATACTCAACGGCCAGAAGACCTTCATTTCCAACGGGCAGCTAGCCGACCTGGTCATCGTGGTGGCCCGGACCGACCCCGACGCCAGGCACCGCGGGATCAGCCTGCTCGTGGTGGAGCGCGGGATGCCCGGCTTCGAGCGGGGCCGGAACCTGGAGAAAGTCGGCATGCACGCCCAGGACACCTCGGAACTGTTCTTCTCCGACGTGCCCGTGCCCGCCCGCAACTTGCTCGGCGAGGAGGGTGGCGGGTTCGTCGCGCTGATGCAGAACCTGCCCCGGGAGCGGGTGGCCATCGGCGCGACCGCGCTGGCGGCCGCGGAGAAGGTCTTCGAGGACACGCTGGCCTACTGCCAGCAGCGGCAGGCCTTCGGCCGTCCCATCGGCAGCTTCCAGCACAACCGTTTCGTGCTCGCCGAGATGGCCACCGAGCTGGCCGTGGCCCGCGCGTTCACCGACCGGGCGGTGCTGCAGCACACCGACGGCGAGCTGTCCAACACTGACGCGTCCATGGTCAAGTGGTGGGACACCGAGCTGTGCAACCGGGTCGTGGACCGGTGCCTGCAGCTGTACGGCGGCTACGGCTACATGGCCGAGTACCCGGTGGCCCGGGCGTTCGCCGACAGCCGGGTACAGACGATCTTCGGCGGGACCACCGAGATCATGAAGGAGATCATCGGCCGGGAACTGGGGGTTTGACCGCACCCGGGTTGACCCCGCTCCGCGAGCTCACCACGACCCGTTCGCCCTCCGGGGTGGTCAGCACGTGCAGGCCCACCCCGAAGTGACGGGCCAGCACCTCGTCGCGCAGGACGCTGGCCGGGTCCCCGGCGACCGCCACCCGGCCGTCGTCCAGCAGCAGTAGCCGGTCGGCGAACTGCCCGGCCAGCGTCAGGTCGTGCACCACCGACAGCACGGTCAGCGACCGCTCCCGGCGCAGCTCATCCACCAGTTCCAGGGCCGCTACCCGTCGGCCCAGGTCCAGCGCGCTGGTCGGCTCGTCGAGCAGCAGCACCGGCGCCTCCTGGGCCAGGGCCCGGGCCAGCACCGCCCGCTGCAGCTCGCCACCGGACAGGGTGCCGAGCGTGCGCCCGGCCATCGGGCCCAGATCCATCCGGTCCAGCAGCCCGGCGCAGATGTCCCGGTCGCCCTGGGTCTCGGTGCGCAGGTAGCCGATGTGCGGGGTCCGGCCCAGGAGGACGTAATCCAGGGCCGTCATGTCCGGGGGCAGTTCGGGAAGCTGGGGCACATACGCGACCATCCGGGCCAGCGAACGCCGGCTCATCCTGGCGGTCGGCTGCCCGCCGATGGTTATCGTCCCCTCATGCCCCACGAGTCTCGCGGCGGCGCGAAGGAGGGTCGACTTGCCGGTTCCGTTGCGGCCGATGATGCCCAGCCACTGGCCGGCCGGGACCTGCTCGCTGACCTCAGCCAGCGCCTGCGCGCTGCCGTACCGGACGCCGACCTGCTCGAAGCTGATCACGCCAGCTCCCGTCCCGCGCACCGGGCGTGGACGGATGTGAAGGCGCGGGGCCGGGCGGTGCAGCTCATGCGAGCTCCTGCCGCGCTCTGCGGCTGTGCAGGATAAAAAGGAAGAAGGGCGCGCCGGCCAGGGCGGTGATCACGCCGATGGGCACCTCGTCAGGGGATTGCACGGTGCGGGCCAGCACGTCGGCCAGGACCAGGAACGCCGCCCCGCCGATCATCGACACGGGCAGCACGATCCGGTAGCTCGCCCCGGCGGTCAGCCGCACCGCGTGCGGGACGATGATGCCGACGAAGCCGATCAGCCCGCTCACCGAGACCGCCGCGGCGGTGCCGAGAGTGGCCGCCATGACCACGGTCAGCCGCAGCCGGGCCACATCCACCCCGAGGCTGCCCGCCTCGGTCTCGCCGATCCGCAGCACGTCGAGCAGCCGCCGGTGGGCCAGCAGGATCCCGGCCGCCACGATCACGTACGGCAGGATCATCGTGATGTCCGACCAGGTGGCCAGGGACAGGCCGCCCAGGATCCACGAGTACACGGCCTGCAGCGTCTGGGAGTGCTCCTGCTGCAGGTACGTCTGCACCGCGGTGAGCAGCGCCGCCACGGCCACCCCGGCCAGCAGGATGGACCCGGTCCCGCTGCCCAGCCCACGGCCGCCGCCGGACGGGGCGCGGCCGGCCCCGGCGCCCAGCAGGTAGGTCAGCGTGACGGCGGCTGCCGCGCCGAGGAACGCGGCCGGGGGCAGCAGTGCCGGGCTGCCGCCCGTGACGATGACAATGGTGGCGCCCAGCCCGCCCCCGGCCGCCACGCCGAGCAGATAGGGGTCGGCCAGGGGGTTGCGGAACACGCCCTGGTACGCGGCACCGCCGCCGGCCAGCATGGCCCCCACCAGCGCGCCGAGTACCACCCGGGGCAGCCGGATCTGCCAGACGATGGCCGTGTCGATCGCGGGCACGGTCACCGCCGGATGCCAGGGCAGCCTGGTCAGCAGGGCTCCCGCCACATCCGGGAGGGAAAGCCCGGCCGGGCCGACGCACACGCCCACGGCCAGCGCGATCAGGAGCAGGGCGGAGGCCACCAGGATGGCACGCGCGGCGCGGCCGGTGGTAGTGGTGCGGGTGCCGGTGGTAGTGGTGCGGGTGGTGGTGGTGGCGCAGCCGGCGGCCGTCCGGGTAGGGGACGTGGCCGGCCCGGCGCCTGCCGGGCGGGCCAGTGCGGCGCTGGCCTGTGCGGCGCTGGCCGGTGCCTTGCTGCCGGGCGCCTGGCCCGCCGGCGACCCGGCCCCGCCGCGCGCGGCCGACTTCACCCGCTGCCGCCCTTGGCGATCGCCGTCTCAACGGTCTGCAGCAAGTCAGTGACCCGCGGCCCCCACCGGGAGGCGATGTCGTCGTTGAGCCCGATGATGTGGCCGGCCTTGACCGCGGCCAGGCTGGACCAGCCGGGTCGCTTGGCCACGCTGGCGGCGTCCTGATGACAGCACAGGGTGTCGGCCAGGATGATGTAGTCCGGGTTGGCCTTGAGGATGTACTCCGCCGACAGCTGCGGGTAGCCGCCCGATTTGGCCGCACCGGACGCCTGATCCGCGATGCTCTTCATGCCGAGCAGCGAGAGCAGCTGGCCCACGAACGTGGACGAGGTCACCGAGTAGTAGGTCTGGTCCAGCTCGTAGTAGTAGGTCAGCGGCCTGGCGTGGTGCGGCGCCGCGGTGGCGATCTGGTGCAGCTTGGTGCGCAGCCTGGTCACCTCCTGCTGGGCCTGGGCGAGATGCCCGGTGGCCCGGCCGAGCTGATCCAGCTCCGCGTACTCCCCGGCGAGCTTGGCCGGCGCGGGCAGCTCGAGGACCGGGATCGAGAACGCGGCGAGGTGCTTGGTCAGCTGCCCGGTGTCGCCCGACTCTACGACCAGGTCTGGCTTTTCCGCCGCGATCGCCTCGACGTTAGGCTGGTAGGCGGACAGCTTGGTGCGGGGCGCCTGGGGCGGGTAGTCCGACAGCGAGTCCACCGCCTTGACCTGGCTGCCGGCGCCGATCGCGTACAGCATCTCGGTCGCGGTGGGGGAGAGCGACACGATCGCGGTCGGCCGGGACGCCACCTTCACCGTCCCGTTGGCCGCGGCGAGGGAGACCGGGAAGCCCGCTGTTTTCGCGGCACCGACCGTGCTTCCGTCTGTCGTGGAACTCGCGTTGTTCGCCTGGGTGCTGCCGCAGGCGGCCGCGGTCACGGTGAGCGCGGCTAGCGCCGCGAGCACCGGAAGGCGGCGGGTGAGAGACCGCATGTCATCCTCCGTGGGCCTGGAGGAGGGTTGGGCCCGCCGCAGGGCCCCGGCCGGGGTCCCGGACGAACCGTCCTTCTGCCGAGGACAGTACGTCGGCATGGGCCAGGCGTCCGGGCTCATCCCTGGCTGGTCTCACCGACCAGGGCATCACCGTTGCGGGACAGCGCCGGGATCACACCGGCTTCGCTGGGCTCCACACCGTCCCGGGCCACCCGGGACTGGGCGTACCTTACCGCAGACTCGCCAGGATGCCGACGCCGCCGGGCCGGCGGTTCCGCGGCGGCTGGAGCCGCTAGCCGCACCCGCCGGCCGGCGGCAGAGGCATGCCCGCGGCTGCCCCGGAATTCGTCGTCGCGGCGCCGTTAGAGCGGGACTTTTCCGTAACGCTTTTCCGGACGGTCAGGGTCAACACTGAGCCCGTGGCAAGGGTCACGGGATCAGGAGGGGACCATGACAACGAAGCCAGAGACAACAAGCGCCGGGCCACTGCCGGCGACTCGCACCCAGCCGGGCGCGGCCCGGCGCGCCGCCGGCGCCGCCTACCGCTACCTGATCGCGTTCTTCGTGCTGGGCGTGCTGGTCCAGGTGTACCTGGCGGGCGTCGGCGTGTTCGGGATCAACGCCAGGAAGGTGGCCAAGGCGAGCAGCTTCGACCCGCACCGCGCCTGGGGCAGCGTGCTGATGATCGTGTCGATCATCCTGCTCATCCTGGCGCTTGCCGCGTGGAAGTCGGTGCGCGCCGTGCTGGCCACTTTCCTGCTCGCGCTGCTGGTCGTGGTGGCGCAGACGGTGCTGGCCGCCGCGGGGGACAGCAACAAGTGGGTGGGCGGCGCGCACGCGCTGGACGGCATGGTGATCCTCCTGCTGTCGCTCGGGCTGGCGGTCGCGGCCTGGCGGCGCGCAGCAGCGGCCCGGAGCCTCGCCGGCCACGCAGAAAAGAATCTTGATCACCGTCCGTAACGCGCGGGCCACCTAGGCCGATACCTAGATAGACGCGGTTGACGTGGGTACCCCCGAGCTCACGTCACCGCGTCTTCACCTTGGCCGAAGGCGGGGCATGGTGGCCCCATCGCGCCAAGGCCCGGTAGCGTTCAGTTCATGACAGCAACCCAGCCCGCCGCTGCGGACGCCCCGTTCGGCCGGATGCTGACCGCGATGATCACACCGATGGCCGCTGATGGAGGCGTCGACTACGACGGCGCCGGCCGCCTCGCCACCTACTTGGTCGACGAGATGCGCAACGACGGCCTGGTGATCAGCGGGACCACCGGCGAGTCGCCGACCACGACAGACGCAGAGAAGGAACGGCTGCTCCGCGCCGTGATCGGGGCGGTCGGCGACCGGGCCGCCATCGTGGCCGGGGTCGGCACCAACGACACCGCCCACACGTGCGAGCTCGCCCGTCAGGCCGAGCGCGCCGGGGCGTCGGGCCTCCTCCTGGTCACGCCGTACTACAACAAGCCGCCGCAGAGCGGGCTCGTGGCCCACTTCACCAAGGCCGCCGACGCCACCAGCCTGCCGGTCCTGCTGTACGACATACCGGGCCGGACGGCGACCGCCATCGCCACCGAGACGCTGCTCCAGCTGGCCGAGCACCCGCGCATCGTGGCCGTCAAGGACGCCAAGGGCGATCTGGGCGCGGGTTCCCTGGTGATGCAGGCGACCGACCTGGTCTTCTACTGCGGGGACGACATGATGAACCTGCCCTGGCTCTCGGTCGGGGCGGTCGGCTTCGTGAGCGTGGTGGGCCATGTAGCGGGTGACCGGCTGCACGAGATGATCGAGGCCTACCAGGCG
The DNA here is from genome assembly GCA_036509255.1 of Streptosporangiaceae bacterium. Lineage (GTDB taxonomy): Bacteria > Actinomycetota > Actinomycetes > Streptosporangiales > Streptosporangiaceae > RYN-230. The sequence goes on along the minus strand of DATCFY010000039.1, from coordinate 22,685 downwards.
GGAGACGTCGGGGAGGCCCGGCGGATCCACTACGACCTGCTGCCGCTCTACACCGGCATCATGACCCGCACTCAGGGCGTTATCACGACCAAGGCGGCACTCGGCCTGCTGGGGCTGCCCGGCGGGCCGGTCCGCGGCCCGCTGGTTGATGCGACGCCGACACAAATCGAACAACTGCGGGCCGACATGGTCGCTGGAGGCGTGAAGATCAAGTGAGTCACCCCCATCCGGAGCTCGGCTCACCGCCGGCGCTCCCTTCCGGCACGCTGCGCATCGTGGGCCTGGGCGGCCTGGGCGAAATCGGCCGGAACATGACCGTGCTCGAATACGACGGCCGTCTGCTGATCGTGGACTGCGGGGTGCTGTTCCCCGAGCCGGACCAGCCTGGCGTGGACCTGATCCTGCCTGACTTCTCCTCGCTGGAGGGACGGCTGGACCAGATCGAGGCGATGGTCCTCACCCACGCGCACGAGGATCACATCGGCGCGGTGCCCTACCTGCTGCGGCAGCGGGACAACATCCCGCTGCTCGGCTCCCGGCTGACCCTCGGCCTGATCCGCAGCAAGCTCACCGAGCACCGGATCACGCCGGCCACGGTGCAGGTCGCGGAGGGCGGGCGCCAGTCGTTCGGCCCGTTCGACCTCGAGTTCTTCGCCGTCAACCACTCCATCCCGGATGCGCTCGCGGTGGCCATCACCACCCCGGCCGGCGTGGTGCTGCATACCGGCGACTTCAAGATGGACCAGCTCCCGCTGGACGGCCGGCTGACCGACCTGGGCGGCTTCGCCCGGCGTGGGTCCGAGGGCGTCGACCTGCTGATGTCGGACTCCACCAACGCCGAGGTCCCGGGCATCGTGACCAGCGAGCGGGCCATCGCGCCCGTGCTGAACGAGATGTTCGCGGAGACCAAGCAGCGGATCATCGTGGCCTGCTTCGCCAGCCACGTGCACCGGGTGCAGCAGGTGCTCGACGCGGCGGCCGCGCACGGCCGCAAGGTGGCGCTCGTCGGCCGGTCCATGGTGCGCAACATGGGGGTGGCCCGTGATCTCGGCTACCTCCGGGTCCCGTCGGTCCGCGGTGGCCTGCTGGTGGACCCGCGCGAAGCCGAGGGCATGAAGCCCGGTGAGGTCGTGCTGATCTGCACCGGGTCGCAGGGCGAGCCGATGTCGGCGCTGTCCCGGATGGCCGCCCGGGACCACCCGATCCGGATCAACGAGGGCGACACGGTCATCCTGGCCTCCTCGCTCATCCCCGGCAACGAGTCCGCCGTGTACCGGGTGATCAACGAGCTGACGCGGTGGGGCGCCAAGGTTGTGCATAAGGGCAACGCGCTAGTCCACGTATCCGGCCATGCGCCCGCGGGCGAGCTGCTCTACGTGCTGAACCTGGTCAAGCCCCGGAACTTCATGCCGGTGCACGGGGAGTGGCGGCATCTGCGGGCGCACGCGCACCTGGCCGAGCTGACCGGGATCCCGCCCCGCAACATCGTGATCGCCGAGGACGGTGTGGTGGTCGACCTGGCCAAAGGCCAGGCCACGGTGGTGGGCAAGGTCCCGTGCGGCTACGTCTACGTGGACGGCCTGTCCGTCGGCGAGGTGACCGAGACCTCGCTGAAGGACCGCCGGATCCTGGGCGAGGAAGGGTTCGTCTCCGTGATCATCGTGGTCGACTCGAGCAGCGGGAAGCTGGTGGCCGGCCCGGAGATCCACGCTCGCGGGTCAGGCATCGACGACTCTGCCCTCGGCGAGATCCGTCCCAAGATCGAGGAGGCGCTGGCGCGCGCGGCGGCGGACGGGATCAACGACGCCCATCAGCTGGGCCAGCTGGTACGGCGCACGGTCGGGCGCTGGGTGAGCGACCACTACCGCCGCCGGCCCATGATCATCCCGGTGGTCATCGAGGTCTGACATAGGCCCCGGGCCGGCCCGGGCCGGGCTGGCCCGGGGAGGCCGGCTAGCGGGGCCTACCGGGTGGCGCCGGCCTCGTTCTGCCGCACGAGCTGGCGGAGCAGCCGCTGGTAGTACCCGAATGCGGGCACCACCGCGCCGGGGTCCTTTGCCGCGTCGTCCCAGCGGCGCAGCCGCAGCGCGGCCTGGCACCACGGGCTGGCCTCGAACTCCGCGCTCTCCGCCGGGGTCATCGGGCCACCCTGGACGCGCAGCGTGTGCACCGAGGCCGCGGACAGCCCGCCGAAGTACCCGGGTTCCACCGCGCACAGGTACCGCTTGGCCGCGACGTGCAGCCGGACCGGCTCAGTCACCCCGGGCCCGAACCAGCAGGCCAGCCATTCGGCACCCTGATCGCCGTGCCGGTTGCCGGTGCCGGCCATCGGCTGGTGGCCGCTGACCGTCCCGGTGAAGTGACCCACGTCGTGCAGCAGGGCCGCCGCGACCAGTTCCGGTGCGGCGCCAGCCGCCCCGGCCAGGGCGGCAGCCTGGAGCATGTGCTGGGCCTGGGTCACTGGCTCGCCGAGATATTCGCTAGCGCCCTCGGCGGTGAACAGGTCCGCGATGACCCGCACCGGGTCGGCTGCTGTCATGTCCGATCCTTCCCGCAGGTGTCCCTCGCCGTCGCGCGTTTTCCGGCCACCACGGCCGACTCGAGGCCATCGAGATCCGCGTAGCCGCCCTGCAGAGGCCGGCGTCCCCCGCTGGCCAACCCGGTCCGGTCGCGTCGTGCAGGCTGGTCATGCGTACTCCGTTCATGATCGTCCCTCTGGCGAGATTCTCTCCAGGGTGGCCTCCCAGAACGCACCTGCCAACGGGCAGCGCCGAGTATTCGCAGACCCGCCAGACCAGCGATAACCGCCGTTCACCCGGCCCGAACATCATTGCGACACGCCCGCATGCTTCCGGCTGCACCGCGCGGATCGTGGGTACTTTGGGCATCATGGCTACTCGTGTCGCTAAGGGCACCCCCCGCCCAAGGCCGGACGCACCGGGTGGGCAGGGCCGCGCATCCGGGCCAGCCGGGCAGGCGCGCCCGGCAGCCGGCCAGGGGCGCACATCCGGAGGTACCGGGGGGTCGGCCGGCGGGCGGGCGGCCACCAGCAAGAACGCGATGCCCGCGGCCCCGCGCCAGCGCCAGAGCAGGAACGGAACCTCTCGCTCCGGGCAGAACCGCTCCGGGCAAAGCCGCTCCGGCCAGAAACGCCCTGGCCAGACCCGGTCAGGCCGGACCCGGTCAGGGCAGTCCCGGAAGCGGCCAGCCACCCAGGGCCGCCCCCGCGGAGGCGCCACGCGGTCATCGCAGCGGACGGCCGACCCGATCCTGATCCTGGCCGGCTGGCTGGTCCGGCTGGTGGCTGGACTGTGGATGGTGGCCGCGCACGCGGTCGGGTTCGGCGCCCGCAGGTTCGGGAACAGCGCCCGGGACCTGGATCCGATGCACCAGCGGGACGGCGTCGGCCTGGCCTTCCTGGCGGCAGCCTTCGTCGTCGCCGCCACCACCTGGTTCCACATGCACAACTTCGCCGGCCGGATGCTCGCCGACGTGTTCCTCGGCGCGTTCGGCTCGGCCGCCTGGACCGTGCCCCTCCTGCTCGGCCTGCTCGCCTGGCGGTTCCTGCGCCATCCCGACCGCAACGCGCAGACCGGGCGGATGGTGATCGGCTGGACCTGCCTGCTGCTGGGCGGCCTCGGCCTGGTGCACATCGCGGCGGGCACGCCACAGCCATCCGCCGGGGAGAGCGCCATGCGCTCCGGCGCCGGCTTGATCGGCTTCTTCGTCTCGGCCCCGCTGGTGGCCGCCCTGACGCCGTGGATCGCCGCGCCACTGCTGGCCCTGGTCAGCGGCTTCGGGCTGCTGGTGATCACCGGGACGCCGGTGCACCGGGTGCCCGACCGGCTGGCCGAACTGCGAGGCTTCGCCCAGCGGTCGGACGACCTCGACCTGGAAGACCTGGAGGACGATCCCGCCGGGGAGATCGAGGGCACCGCGACCCCCGGCCGGCTGCCCCGGGGCAGCCGGAAGCGGCCCCCGGCCATCGAGGCAGGCGATCACCACCGGCCCTACGACACGCCCATCCTCGGCGAGGGCCCCGCAGCCAAGGCGGCGCGCCTGCGCCGCGGCGCCGCGGTTCCCCAGCCCGCGGATGCGGACGCGGCCGGGCTGCCCGCCGAGGACCCCGACGAGTCCCTGCTCGAGGCCCTGGGCTTCGGTGCGCCCGGGGCGGCTGGGGCGGCCACCCCGCCGGCGCCGGAGACGGCGGCTCATGAGTCCGCGGCGGCCGCCGAGAGCGGCGCCCGGCCGGACCCCGCCGCCGGGCGGCCCCGGGGTGAGCAGCTGATCCTGACCGGGTCGGCGGAGTCGGGCTATGACCTGCCGCCGCTGGCGCTGCTGAAGCCGGGCAGTGCGCCGAAGGAGCGGACGCGGGCCAACGACGTGGTGGTCCGGGCGCTGACCGAGGTGCTGGACCAGTTCGAGGTGGATGCCCGGGTGACCGGGTTCAAGCGCGGCCCGACGGTGACCCGGTATGAGATCGAGCTGGGCCCGGCGGTGAAGGTCGAGCGGGTCACCGCGCTGACCAGGAACATCGCCTACGCGGTGAAGAGCGCGGATGTGCGGATCATCTCCCCGATCCCGGGCAAGTCCGCGATCGGGGTGGAGATCCCCAACGCGGACAAGGAGATCGTCAGCCTGGGGGATGTGCTGCGCTCCCCGGTGGCGGTGAATGATCACCATCCGATGGTGGTGGGCCTGGGCAAGGACGTCGAGGGCCGGACCGTGGTGGCGAACCTGGCCAAGATGCCGCACATGCTGATCGCCGGGGCGACGGGCGCCGGGAAGTCAACATGTATTAACGGTCTCATTACCTCAATTTTGCTTCGGGCGACCGTCGACGACGTCCGGATGATCCTGGTCGACCCGAAACGGGTCGAGCTGGCCATTTACCAGGGAATACCGCATTTGATCACGCCTATCATCACGAACCCGAAGAAGGCGGCCGAGGCGCTGCAGTGGGTGGTGGGTGAAATGGACCGTCGTTATGACGATCTGGCGGCCTTCGGGTTCCGGCATATCGACGATTTCAACAAGGCGGTGCGGGCGGGCAAGCTGGCCCCGCCGGCGGGCAGCGAGCGGGTGCTGACCCCCTACCCGTACCTGCTGGTCATCGTGGACGAGCTCGCCGACCTGATGATGGTCGCGCCACGCGACGTCGAGGACTCGGTGGTGCGGATCACCCAGCTGGCCCGGGCCGCAGGGATCCACCTCGTGCTGGCGACCCAGCGGCCCAGCGTCGACGTGGTGACCGGGCTCATCAAGGCGAACGTGCCGTCACGGCTGGCGTTCGCCACCTCCAGCCTGACTGACAGCCGGGTTATCCTGGACCAGCCAGGCGCGGAGAAACTGGTCGGGCAGGGTGACTGCCTGTTCCTGCCGATGGGGGCGAGCAAGCCGCTCCGCCTGCAGAACGCCTTCGTCACGGAGAAGGAAATCCGTGAGGTGGTCAGCCACTGCACCCAGCAGGCGCAGCCCAGCTACCGCGAGGACGTCGCCGCGCCCGAGGGCAAGCAGCGGGAGATCGACGCCGACATCGGCGACGACCTGGAGCTGCTGATGCAGGCCGCGGAGCTGGTCATCCGGACCCAGTTCGGATCCACCTCCATGCTGCAGCGCAAACTGCGCGTGGGATTCGCCAAGGCAGGCCGCCTGATGGACCTGCTGGAGAGCCGCAATATTGTCGGGCCGAGTGAAGGTTCCAAGGCCAGGGATGTCCTGGTGCGGCCAGATGATCTAGACGGCGTGATTGATTCGCTGCGGGGCGGGCAAGACTGATCTAGGCCACCGCTTTCACGCCGTGGCCAGGGGGATGTCTACACTTGTTAGTGGCCCGCCATTTCCGGCGGGCTGCTCGCATCCGGTTACTGCTTCCGCACCCCGGAGCGGTGCGCAGTGCGATATGGCAGTGGAGGCGTGGCGTGAGCATTGGTGACGCCCTGGCAGATGCGCGCCGCCAGGCGGGTCTCACCATTACGCAGGTTAGCCAGAGAACCTGCATCAGAGAGACAATCATCCGGGGGATCGAACACGGTGATTTCTCTGCCTGCGGTGGGGATTTCTACGCCCGGGGTCACATCCGCAGCGTCGCCCGGGCCGTGGGGGCCGACGACGAGGAGCTGATCCGGGAGTACGACGCCATGCACGGCGCGCCGCAGGCGATCAGGGCCGCCGACGTGTTCGAGCCGGCCACGCCGATCAAGATCAAGGAGCGGCGGCGCCCTAACTGGAGCCTGGCCATGGTCCTGGTCCTGGCGGTCATCGCCGGCTACGGGATCTACCGCGTGGTGGACTCCACCACGCCGCACCCGGCGCGGACCCAGGCCAGCTCCGGCCAGCTGGCGCCACGCCACCACCCGCGGCCCGCTGCGGTGTCAGCGACGCCCTCGTCCACGCCGGCCGCACCCGCCGCGAGCCAGGACGTGACGATCAGCCTCACGGCGATCCAGGACTGCTGGGTCGAGTTCACCAAACCGGACGGCCGGTTCCTCTCCCAGGCCTACGTGGTCGGGGGGAACTCGAAGACCTGGACCTTCTCCCGGACGGTGAAGATGGCCATCGGTAATCCCGGGGGAATCGTGCTCACCGTCAACGGCAAGAAGCTGGGCTCGCCCGGAGCCGCAGGCCAGCCCGTCACGCTGAGCCTGGGGCCCGGGCAGCCGGTGACCGGTTAACTGCAGCACCAGGGCGCTTACCGTAGTCTTCCGGTGTGTCGTCGAGTCAGCGAAATTCCCAGTCACCGGAGCGCACCGTCAGCCTGGTGACGCTGGGCTGTGCCCGTAATGAGGTGGATTCCGAGGAGCTCGCGGGCCGGCTGGAGGCCGCGGGGTGGACCCTGTCGGGCAGCGATGAGGCCAGCGTCGTGCTGGTGAACACCTGCGGGTTCATCGAGGCCGCCAAGCAGGAGTCCGTCAGCGAGCTGCTGGACGCCGCCGGGAGCGGCGCCAAGGTCGTGGCCGCCGGATGCCTGGCCGAGCGCTACGGCAGCGTCCTGGCCGCTGAGCTGCCCGAGGCCCAGGTGCTCAGCTTCGACGATTACGGCGACATCGGCGCCCGGCTGGATGCCGTGCTGGCCGGGGAACGGCGCCCGGCCCACGAGCCGAGGGACCGGCGCCGGCTGCTGCCGATCGCGCCCGCCGACCGGGCGGCGGCCCCGGGCAGCCAGCCGCCAGGGCATGGCGCAGTCCTTCCGCACCCGGGTGGCATCCGGGATCTCCCGCCCGGGCTGGCGCCGGTGTCCGGCCCGCGGACGCTGCGGCGCCGCCTGTCCGGCGGCCCGGTGGCCCCGCTCAAGATCGCGTCTGGATGCGACCGGCGGTGCAGCTTCTGCGCCATCCCGGCGTTCCGCGGCGCGTTCCTGTCCCGGCCCCCGGAAGACCTGGTTGCCGAGGCGGAATGGCTGGCCGGGCACGGCGTCCGCGAGCTGGTGCTGGTCAGCGAGAACTCCACGTCCTACGGGAAGGACCTGGGCAACCCCCGGCTGCTGGACGAGCTGCTGCCCTCGCTCGCCGCGGTGCCGGGCATCGACCGGATCAGGATCAGCTACCTGCAGCCCGCCGAGGTGCGCCCCGCGCTAATCGAGGTCATGACCTCCACCCCCGGCGTGGCCCCTTACTTCGACCTGTCCTTCCAGCACGCCAGCGGGACCGTGCTCCGGGCGATGCGGCGCTTCGGCGACCGCGAACGGTTCGGGGCGCTGCTCGGCCAGGTCCGGCAGGCCTGCCCGGAAGCCGGCGTCCGGTCCAACTTCATCGTCGGCTTCCCGGGCGAGACCCCCGCCGATGTCGACGAGCTGCAGCGTTTCCTGTCCGAGGCGCGCCTGGACGCGATCGGCGTCTTCGGCTACTCCGACGAGGACGGCACTGAGGCGGCCACGCTGACGGGCCAGCTCGATCCGGCCGAGATCGCCAGGCGGGTCGATGAGCTGGCGGGCCTGGCCGACGAGCTGATGGCCCAGCGGGCCGCAGACCGCGTGGGCGAGGTCGTCCAGGTGCTCCTGGAGGAGGACCTCGGCGACGGGACCTACCTCGGCCGGGCGGCTCACCAGGCGCCTGAGGTGGACGGGACCACGACCGTGCGCGGCGTGACCGGAGTGGGTGTCGGCGAGCTGATCCCCGCCCGGGTCACCGAGGGCGACGGGGTAGACCTCGTGGCCGACTGGCTCGCCGTCCCCTCGGCGGCCGCCGGGCGCGGGTGACAGCATTGAGCCAGCCCGCCGCGGAGACGGGCGGGGGAGCGCGGCCGGCCCCGCCCGCGCCGCAGGGTGGCATCCCCCAGCCGGGCGTGCTCAACGTGGCCAACGCGCTCACCGTGCTCCGGCTGGTACTCGTCCCGGTGTTCGTCCTGCTCCTGCTGGCCGGCGGGACCGGCTGGCGGGCCGGGGCCCTCGCCGTGTTCCTCATCGCGTCGGTGACTGACCTGCTGGACGGGCGGATCGCCCGGCAGCGCGGGCTGATCACGGACTTCGGGAAGATCGCGGACCCCATCGCGGACAAGGCGCTGACCGGGGCGGCGCTGGTCACCCTGTCCGCCCTAGGCGAGCTGGGCTGGTGGGTGACCGCGATCATCCTGGCCCGTGAGCTCGGGGTGACCGCGCTGCGGTTCTGGGTGATCCGGCACGGGGTGATCGCAGCTAGCCGGGGCGGCAAGATCAAGACCCTGCTCCAGGTGCTCGCCATCGCCCTGTACATCCTGCCCGGCCCCCCCGGCACCCTGCGGGACGTGGTGATGGGCCTGGCGGTCGTGGTCACCGTGGTCACCGGCGCCGATTACGCGGTCCGGGCCGTGCGGCTGCGCCGGCGGAGCCTGTCCGCGGCCGGCCGGTGAACCCGTGGCGGCCCAGCCGCAGAGCCGGCCGGTAAGCCCGGTGGCCCCTGACGACCGCGCGGCGGAGCTCATCACCCTGCTGACCGCCCGCGAGCAGAGCATCGCGGTGGCCGAGTCGCTGACCGGCGGAATGCTCGCTGCGGCCCTCACCGACATCCCGGGCGCCTCAGCGGTCTTCCGTGGTGGCGTGGTGGCCTACGCGACCGAGCTCAAGGCCGTGCTGCTCGGGGTGGACCGCGGCCTGCTGGACGCCCACGGGGCCGTATCCTCGGAGGTGGCGGCGGCCATGGCCGAGGGCGTGAGCTCCCGGCTTGGCGCGGCTGTCGGCGTGGCCACCACCGGCGTCGCCGGCCCGGACCCGGCCGAGGGAAAGCCGGCGGGCACGGTGTACATCGCGGCGAGCGCCGGGGGTAAGACCCAGGTGCGCCGGCTGGCCCTGTCCGGCAGCCGGGCGGCCATCCGGGCCGCGACGGTCCGCGAAGCGCTGGGGTTGATCCTTGTCTTCGTGCGGGAAGAGACCGGATGATTACAGTGTTACGTTAGCAGCGAACACAGGGACAGGTGCTTTCCCTACTGTCGGTGAGGGCGAGTACGGTGGACCTACCGAATTACCACTTCGCGAAGGGAGTGCCGCGATGGTCCTGCTTCGTCACTTGCTTGGTGACGTGCTGCGGCGGCTACGTCTGCGGCAGGGTCGAACCCTGCGCGAGGTGTCGGCCGCGGCCCGGGTGTCACTGGGATACCTGTCCGAGGTCGAACGCGGGCAGAAGGAAGCATCCTCCGAGTTGCTCGCCGCGATCTGCACGGCGCTGAACACCCCGCTGTCCGTCGTGCTCGGAGAGGTCTCGGACAGCTTTGCCCTGGCCGAGCTGCAGAATGACTCGGTGCTCACCCCGGCTGGCGCCCCGTCCGGGGACAGCCGGACCTCCGTGGACGCCCGCTCGATCAACCGGGCCGAGCGCGAGCTGGAGCTGCCGGTGACCCGGGCGTTCTCCGCCGAGTTGCGGCCCAAGAAGCTCCGGGTGCCCGCCGGGCATGTCCGGGGCATGGATTCCGAGCCGGTGCTGGACCCGCTCCGGGTCAACGACGATCACCCGGCCTTCGACGAGGTCACCCGGCGCGTACGGGGCGACTTCAACGACATGGTTCCGGTCTAAAGCAACCTGGTTCCGGTGTAATCCGGCCACCACGACCTGGCGGGCGGGAGCCGCGGAAGCGGCACCCGCCCGCTTTTACGTGCCCGGTTTCATATAACGGTCCGACCGGCCGGCTCATCCGCCCGGGGCCGGGGAGTGCGGGGCCAAGGCCCGGTACGGGGCCAGGGGGACGCGGAGTTCCTCCGGGGCTGGGTCAGTCCCGGGGCACGCGAAGTCCCCTGGGGCTCGGGGCCGCGAGGTCGGTCAGGCCCAGGCGCGCGGGTCGTCGGTCAGCTCGATGATCCGCTCCGGCAGCCGCCCGGTGGCGATGTGCTCGAGCGTGACTTCCTCGAGGATGGCCCGCTCGTTGGCGCGCAGCGCGATCCAGACGCTCTGCAGGGGTTCCGCCACGCCGATGTAGCCGATGTTCTCCGGCCGCTCCCCGCGCACGCCGACCAGCTGGCCGTCGATGGCCCGGATGATGTCCGCCAGCGCGATCTCCGCCGCGGGCTTGGCCAGCCAGAAACCGCCCTCAGGACCGCGCTGGCTGCGGACCAGGCCCGCCCGTCGCAGCTGGGTGAGGATGGCCTCCAGGAACTTCCCTGGGATGTGCTGCGCGCGCGCCAGCTGCTCGGCGGTGATGTGACCGCCATCCGCCGCAGCTAGTTCCACCGCGGCACGTAGCGCGTAGTCTGCGCGGGCAGAGAGCCTCATGTCCAGCATTATGCAGGTTGCCGGGGACCAGACGGGCCGCCTGGCCCAGAACTGGGACCGTTTTAGTAGGAAATTCGCCCTCGCCTGGCCACGACGGATGGTATCGGCGGCAGGTGGCGCCCGCTCACCGCGCCAGCCCCAGCACTTCGGCCGCGGCCTGCGCATTCGCGCGGGCCGCACCGTACGTGGCGAGATGCACGCCTGCGGGCGGGACCCACAGGGGCAGCCCCATCTCCAGCACGATCGTGTCCGGGCGCGCCGCGACCAGCCCGCTGACCACGGCCTGGACCGCCGGATAGCGATGGGCGTCGCGGACCACCACGATCAGCGACCGGCCCGCCGCCGAGGCCAGTGCCGCCCCGGTGACCGCGGCCGCGTCCGTCGCCGGCAGGCCCGCCGGGACGCGCTGGATGCTCGTGTCCGGCACCCAGGGACGCAGCCCCCACGGGACGTCGCCCACCGCGATGTTCTCCTGCGCGGCCAGTTCCACCACCACCGGGTCGGCCAGCGGGCCGGGGGCTGCCGAGGCGCGCACCGCACGGCGGGCAGCCACCAGGCCGATGTGGGCCCCGCGCCCGGCGAGCCGGCCGACGTCCAGCCCGGTGCCGTCCAGGCGCGCCCGTTCACGGGAACTGGCCCCGGCGGCGAGCCAGGCCCGCAGCCGGGCCACGTTCTGCTGGGCCTCCGCCAGCCGCTGCGCGGGCAGCCGGCCGCTGGCCACCGCCTCGCTGAGGGCCCGGCGCACCGCGAGGTAAGTCTCCTCCGCGGCGTCGCGGCCGAAGCAGAGCAGGTCCGTCCCGGCGGCCACGGCGAGCACCGCGGCCTCGGGGATGCCGTACAGATCGCTCACGGCACGCATTTCCAGTGCATCTGAGATGATCACCCCGGTGAACCCCAGCTCGCCCCGCAGCAGGCCGCTCAGGGCCGCGGCGGACAGCGTGGCGGGGGCGTCGCCGGTGAGCTCCGGCACCCGGAGGTGACCGGGCATCACCCCGCGGACCCCGGCCGCGATAGACGCGGCGAACGGCGGCAGGTCCCGGCGGCGGAGCAAGTCCAGGCTGGCCTGCAGGGTCACGATGCCGTGGTGGGAATCGGCGCTGGTGCTGCCGTGCCCGGGGAAGTGCTTCGCGCACGCGGCCACCCCGGCCGCCTGCAGGCCGCGGACGGCCGCAGCCGCGTGCCGCGCCACCAGGTCCGGGTCCGCGCCGAAGGACCGGATGCCGATGACCGGGTTGTCCGCGGCGGTATTCACGTCGACGGACGGGGCGAGGTCAACGTTGATGCCGAGGGCGGCCAGGTCCTGGCCCAGCGCCTGGTGCACCGCGGCGGTCAGGCTCACGTCGTCCACCGCGCCCAGCGCGGCGTTGCCCGGGTAGCGGCTGCCGGTCAGGTGGGTGATCCGGGTGACGTCGCCGCCCTCCTCGTCGATGGCCACCAGCGGCAGCCCGCCCGCCGAGCGGAGCTGGGCGGTGAGCCTGGCCAGCTGCTCCGGCCCGGCTATGTTCGGGCCGAAGATGGTCACCCCGGCCAGGCCGCGCTCCAGCGCGGACAGGACCCAGCGGGGCGGCCGCTCGCCCGGGAACGGGGGGATGAGGATCGCGTCAGCCATCCGTCCCAGCACCGGATCGGCAGAAAGACCGGCACTCACCCCTTCACCGCCCCGGCGACCAGGCCTGCGGTCATCCGCCGCTGGACGATGAGGAAGAACAGGACGACCGGGATGGTGTACAGGGTGGAAGCGGCCATGATCGGTCCCCACTCGGCGCCGCCGCGGGTGAAGAAGAACGTCACGTAGATCGGCAGCGTGTAGTCGGAGTGCGCCTGACCCAGGAAGGTCAGGGCCACGATGAACTCGTTGTACGCGGTGATGAAGGAGAAGATGCTGGTCGCCACCAGACCGGGCGCGACCAGCGGGAACAGGATGCGCCAGAAGATCCGCAGCGATCCGGCCCCGTCGACCGCCGCCGCCTCCTCCAGCTCGCGGGGCACGGTGGCCACGAAGTTGCGCAGCATCCAGATCGACACCGGCAGCGCCTGCGCGCTGTACACCAGGACCAGGCCGGGCAGGCTCTGCAGCAGGTTCAGCCGGTCGAAGTCCAGGAACAGCGCGATGATCAGGGCCTGGCCGGGGATCATCTGCACGATCAGCAGCATGATCAGGTAGGACGCCCGGAACCGGAACCGGAACCGGGCCACAGCGACCGAGGCGAGCAGCGAGATCAGCGACGCCAGCACCACGGTGGACACCGTGACCAGGAGGCTGTTGCGGAAGAACAGCCACACCGAGCCGATCCCGGATGCCTGGCCGCTCATCACGGCGGAGAAATTGCCCAGCGTCGGATGGGCCGGCAGCAGCCGCGGCGTCAGCGAGTAGATCTCCTGGGAGGGCTTGAACGCGGTGGAGATCATCCAGAAGATCGGGAACAGGGTCACCAGGGCGACCAGCACCCCGACGGCGTTGAGGCTGAAGGTCTTGGTCTTCCGGACCGCCCGCGCGCGGGTCCGGGGGCCCGGCCGGCGGATGCTGGGCGGGCGGATCCTGAGGGTGGGCGCGGTCACGAGAGGGCTCCCTGCCGGACCGAGGCCCGCACGTAGCCGACCGTGATGATGAGCAGGATGACCGTGAGGATCAGCGCGAGCGCGCCACCCAGGCCGTAGCTGGGCGGGAACGTGAACGCCTTGTCGTACAGGTACAGGGAGAGGTTGAACTCGTCCCGGTTACCGAGCCCGCCGGTCAGCAGGTAGGTCTGGGTGAACACGTTGAAATCCCAGATCACCGACAGCAGCAGCAGGACCAGGAAGATCGGTTTCAGCAGCGGGAACGTGATCCGCCAGAAGCCGTGCCACGCTCCGGCGCCGTCCACCCGGGCGGCCTCCAGCAACTCGGCGGGGACGGTCTTGAGCCCGGCCAGCACCGACACGGCGATGAACGGGAACCCCTGCCACACCACCAGCACCGTGACCACCGTGTAAGCGGGCAGCGCGCCGGTGGTGGTCCAGTTGAAGCCGGCCCAGTTGGTGCTGCCGACCAGCCAGTGCGGCAGCCGGGCCAGGCTCCAGTCCACCAGCCCCCCGTCCGGGTTGAACAGCCAGTAGAACAGGACGCTGGCTGAGACCGGGGGAGTGGCCCAGGCCAGCAGGGCCGCGGTGCCGACCAGGCCGGCCATCACCCGGCCCAGCTGGTGCAGGAGCAGCCCCACCAGCGTGCCGGCCAGCAGGGTCAGCGTCACCGCGGCCGCGGCGAACAGCACTGTGATCCGCAGTGCCAGCCAGAACTCGGGGTCCGCGAAGGTGGCGGTGAAGTTGCCCAGCCCGATCCACTGGACCGGCGCGGCCCCGTCCGTCTGCGGCAGCCCGTAGTTCTGGAACGAGTACAGGGTTACCTGCACCACCGGCCAGAGCAGCACCAGGGCGATCGCGACCATGGACGGGAGCAGCAGGAGGTACGGCGCGAGGCGGTAACGCCGGATCAGCGCCCGGGCCCGGCCGGCCGGGACCCGGCCGGGCCGCGGGGCGCGGGCCGGGCCGGCCGCGCGGGCGGGTGGGTTCGTGATCGTGTCCACCATGAGTATCGGCACTCTCCTCACGGGAAGCCCCGGCCGGCGGCCACCCACCCTGAAACACGGGGGTGACGGCCGCCGGCCGGGACAGCTCGTGTGCTCAGCCGGTCTCGGACCCGGTGTTGAGCACGTTCTGCAGCTCCGTGTTGGCCTTGTTCACGGTGGCGCTGAAGCTCGCGCCCTGCATCAGCGACTTCATCATGGTCGGGATGATCGCGTCCGTCGCGTCCGCGGTGGCCCAGTTCTTCGAGTTGAGCGGCGCGATCTGGGTGTAGGCGGCGGCCTTGGCGAAGCCCGCCATCACCGGGTTGCCCGCGTAGGCGCCGCCCTTCAGCTGGGAGGTGAACTGCGGGAAGAAGCCCGCGGAATTCGCGAACGTGGTCGCGTTCGCGGGGCTGTCCATCAGCGAGATCAGGTCCCAGTCGGCCGTCTGGTACTTGCTCTTCACCCAGACGCCGAGGTCGGAGCCGCCGGAGAAGGCCGGGGACGGGTTCGGCCCGCTCACGCTGGGGATCGGGAACGAGGCCCAGTCCGCTTCGTACTTCTTGCTCACCGCCGTCAGCTCGGCCTGCGCCCACGGGCCGTCGATGTACATGTCCAGCTTGCCGAGCGCGAAGTCCTCGTCCGAGCCGCCCGAGGTCGCGCCCGGGGCGCCCAGCTCGGTCTGGCCGATGTACTTCGACGGGGACACGTGCTGGGTCAGGTACAGGTCGGCGTAGAACTTGATGCCCGCCTCGGACGCCGGCGTGTTCAGCGTGGCGGTCCACTTGCTGCCGCTCTGGGTAGCCACCTGGCCGCCCGCGCCCCAGATGAAGCTGACGATGGCGTTGGTGTAGTCGCTGGGGGCACCGAGGCCGAAGGTGCCGGGGTACTTCTTCTGCAGCGTCTTGGCGTCGCTGACCAGCTGAGCCCAGGTGGTGGGGGCCGCCGTGATGCCGGCCTTGGCGAACTCGTCCTTGCGGTACCAGATGCCGCGCACGCCGCCGAACCAGGGCACGGCGTAGGTCTGCCCGTTGACGGTGTCGTTGGCCAGGTTGCCGGGGATGATCCCGGAGCCATACGACCAGGACTTCACGTTGCTGGTGATGCTGGCCAGCGCGCCCTGCGAGGCGATGCCCGGGGTGTCGGTGTTGCCCAGCTCGGTGACGTCGGGACCACCCTTGCCGCTGGTCAGGGCGTTGGTCCAGTCGGTCACCCGGTTGCCCCAGGGGATCCAGTCCACGGTCACCTTGGTCTTGGCGTACTGCGGGTACTTCTTGTGGAACTGGGCGACGACTCCGTTCATCCAGGTGACCTGCGATGGCACGGACGAGCCCATCCGCCAGACGACCAGCTTGGCCGGCGCGGCGGACGCGGACGACCCACTGCTACTGCTGGAGCCGCAGCCCGCCGCTGCCCCGGCGAGTAGGGCTGCCGCGCCAAACGCGGCCGCCGATCTAGTCAGCTTCACTAGAGATCTCCCTTCCCGGCTTGATCCTTGGCACTTCACGCAATTCGTCGTGGTCCCAGGGCGCTCCGGTGCCTTCGGCCGTCTAGGCTGTCGCTGCCTGCCCAATTGGCCCCTGGCGGTCACGTCGCTGGGCTGACCGACCGGCCCTGGCTTGACCAACAGTGTGGGAATTCTGGGGTGAAACTAACAGTAAAGTTTCCTATTAGATAGACCCTGTTGCCAGATTGAGACAGAATTCGGCCAGGTGCCCTGTCCGCCCGCCGGTGCCGGCGGCCCGGCGAGGCCCTGGCTAGCCGGCTCCTCGCCGCGTGCGAGCAGGTGCTGGGGGGGACGTCATGCGACGGAGGGAAGGCATGGAACAACGGCCTGGGACACCCCGGCTGCTGCGGGAGCTGAACGACCGGGCCGCCCTCGAGCTGCTGCTCGCCGGCGGCCCCATGACCAGGGCGCAGGTGGGCGAGCGGACCGGGCTGTCCAAGGTGACCGCTTCCCAGCTGCTCTCCCGGCTGGAGGAGCGCGGCCTGGTCACCACCGTGGGGGAGCAGGCGGGCGGCCGCGGGCCGAACGCGGCGCTCTACGCGGTCGTGCCGTCCAGCGCATACGTCGCCGGGCTGCACGTCGAGCACGACGAGGTCAGCGCCGGAGTGGCGGACATCACCGGCGAAGTGGTCACCCAGGTCAGCGTGGACCCGAACGGTGCCGCCAACCCGGTCGAGCTGGTCCGCGGCGCGGTCGCCGCCGCCTGCCGCTCGGCGGGGGTGGAGATGTCACGGCTGAACGCTCTGGTCATCGGCACGCCCGGGGTGCTGGATCCCAGCACCGGGGATCCGCGGCTGGCCGTGAACCTGCCCGCCTGGCACGAAGGAGTGCTGGAGGCGCTGCGCAGCGACCTGCGCCAGCCGGTGACGATCGAGAACGACGTCAACCTGGCGGCCATGGCCGAGCGCGCGGTGGGCGTCGCCCAGGGCGCTGACGACTTCGTCCTGATGTGGATCGGGGTGGGCCTGGGACTCGCCACCATCATCGGCGGGCGGCTGCACCGCGGGGTGGCCGGCGCCGCGGGTGAGATCGGCTACCTCCCCGTTCCCGGCGTGCCGCTGCCCCAGGACGTCAGTCACCCGGCGACCGGCGCGTTCCAGTCCCTGGTGGGCGCCCAGGCCGTGCGGCCGCTGGCGGAGAGCTACGGGTTCCCCGCACCGACGGCGGCGGCCGCCGTGCGGGCCGCGGTGGCCGCGGCCCAGGCCGGCGACGAGCGCGGGAGCGCCCTGCTCGACCAGCTGGCCGCCCGGGTGGCGACCGGGGCGGCGGCGGTGAGCGTGGTGCTCGACCCCGGCCTCGTGGTCCTCGGCGGCGAGGTGGGACTGGCCGGCGGGACGGCGCTCGCCGACCGGGTGGCCGCGGAGGTGGGCCGGATCTGCCCGGCCCACCCCCAGGTGGTGCCGACCGGGGTAACCGGCCAGCCGGTGCTGCGCGGCGCCATCCTGGCCGCGGTGGAGCAGGCCCGGGGCGAGCTGCTCGCCTCCGTGGCCGGACCCTGACGCCGGCCCCGTTCTCCCGGGACCGGCCATCGGGGGCGGCTCATCTCCTGGGATCGTTTGCCCCGGCCAGGGGCAGGTAATTGGCCGGCAGCTTGCGGAACCCGGGCGGGATCGCCGCTCCGCGAATTGCCGCGTGCAGCGCGGCCAGGTTCTCCTTGATCGGCGGGAGCCACCGGTAGTCATACGTCAGCACGCGCGGCTCGCCCCGGACCTTGCCCAGGCCCACACTCAACCGCACGGGCAGGTAGGTCGCCGGATCTACCCAGGCTGTCTCCTGGATCCCCATGTCGCGCTGCGGATTGGAGGTGAGCCTGATGGCCTCGACGCCGTCGACCATCTGGCGCCCGCCGAGGTGAAACAGGCCACAGGAGAGGTCCTTGGTGAGGACAGTGCGCCAGTCCGAGCCGACCGGGGCGGCGAGGGCCGTCTGGCAGGTGAGCCGCGGGAGGGAGCCCGACAGCCCGCCGAGGATGGTCTGCCATCGGGTCCGCACCGGGTAGGCGGCGCCGAATACCTGGGTCACCAGCTTCCCGGACCGGGTGGTGACCGAATTGATCGTGGTGTGGAAGACGAGACCGCCCGCGGGGGACACACCCTCGGACAGGCGTCGGCCGTGGTAGACCCAGGTGATCATCCGCGGTGCGGTCACCGTCGAGAGGACGCCAGGCACCACGGCGCTGCCAGACGGATTCTTTTCCTCGCTCAGCGCCATGTTCAGGACGGTCAGCCCGAACGTGATACCGGGACCGCTGATATGAATCTCCTCGATCGCCTGGCCTTCTGCGACGAGAGCCCGCTGAGTTCGGGCCGTCACGTACGCGACGGTCTGCACCGGCACGCCACCCTGGCTCGGCCGCGGCCCGCGGTCCGCCGCGCTGCTGGCGACGATCGCGGTCACCGCCACCACCACGGCCACGCCTGCGGCTGCGCTGGCGCGGATCGTGATCCGCCGCTGGCGGTGACGTCGGCGGGCCCGCTGGACCATCCCCGCCGGGACTCTGACATCAGCAGTGAGGCGGTCGATACCTTCGTGCAGCAGTTCTTCCAGTTCGCCCGTCATGACCTTCCCTCCATCAGCTCAATGCCCGCGCCCGGTGCCGTCCCGGCCAGCTCGCGGAGCCGCTGCAGCCCTCGTGACGCGGCGGACTTGACCGTGCCCTCTGAGCAGCCGAGCAGCGCGGCGGTCTCTGACTCGGTGCGCTGCTCCCAGTACCGGAGCACAATCACCGCTCGCTGCCTCGGCGGTAGCTGACGCATCAGGCGCACCAGCTCGTCGCGCAGGTCGACCAGGGCGGTGCCGTCACCGGCGTCCGCCGGGGCCTGGGAGCGCAGCAGCGGCAGCTTCTCCCGCCACCGGCCGCGCCGCCGCCAGCCGTCGGCCGCCAGGTTGTAGAGGACGCGCCGCAGGTATCCCTCGGTATCGCTGTCCACCTGGCGGGGCTTGCGCAGCACCCGTTCCAGAGCGGCCTGCAGCAGGTCCTCGTCCCCCTGGTGGTCGCCGGCCAGCGCGATGGCTACGCGCATGAGCTGGCCACCCCGCTCGGCGAGCAGCCGCTCCAGATCGGCTCCATCCGGGGTGCCTGTCATGAGCCGCCTCCCTCTGTCGCCTGCCCATGACGAACGAGTGGCGGCCGGGGTTGCCTGCCCGAGTCCGCCACGATTATCTGGATCACCCGTCCCGGGGGAAGGGTGCTGGCGGCGGGCGGCAAGCACCATCCTCTCCGGGTGATCCCGGCAGGCCGAGCAGGTGCGACGGTCAACATGCCCGGACCATCGGCCGTTTCCCGTCTCAGTGCGTGCTCAGTGCGCAGCGAGGGAACTCTCTGGCGATGCTGGTACGGGCGTGGGGAGCAGATGGACACTGGCGATGCCCTGTCCGGGGACCCGGCCCCGGCGGAGCCGGCCGCGGCCGCGGAACGGGGTGAGCACTGGTGGCCAGTGGCTCTGGCGATCCTGGTCGCGGCCGGGCTGCACATCGTGCTGCCCACGCAGTACCGGGTGAACCCCAGATGGGCCGTCCCCGTGGTCCTGGTCGTCTTGCTGGCCGTCCTGATCATCGGCGACCCGGGGCGCATCGATCGACGGAAGCCCTGGCTGCGGGTCGTCACCGGCATCGTCATCGCCTTCATCACGGTGGCAAACCTGTTTTCCGCCGCCCGGCTGGTCGTGGACATCCTGACCAATAACAAGATCTTCGCGACCAACGCCATCGGGCTGCTGGCGACCGGCGGGGTGATCTGGGCCACGAACGTGATTGCCTTCGCGCTGTGGTACTGGGATCTCGACCGGGGCGGCGCCGCTGCGCGTGCGCACCGCCCCCGCGTGGGCCCGGCGTTCGTCTTCCCTGAGATGCAGCACCCCGAGTACGCGCCGGCGGCCTGGGTGCCGCGGTTCATCGACTACCTGTCGCTGGCCTTCTGGACGGCTACCGCGTTCAGCCCCACCGACACTTCCGCGATCAAGCCGTGGGCCAAGCTCCTCATGATCGTGGAAGCGTGCGTATCGCTGGGCATGGGCGCGCTGGTGATCGCCCGCGCGGTCAACATCCTGAAATAGCCCGTGCCCGTGAGGCGGCAAGTGCCGGGGCGGGGCCGTCGGGTCCCCAGAAGCCGCAGAGCCAGCCGAGATGTCCTCCGGCCTGCTCTGGGGTTACGGAGACGAACTTCGGCGGCCAGCACCCGGAATCGACCGTGCGCCGGATGGAAGCGATCATGTCCTGCCGGGAGCGCCTGGAGGTCGACGTGGCCCCCCTCGTGGCTGTCGAGGAGCTAACCCTCGCCCTCCTAACCGGCTAACCACCCCACCCCACCCGGCCCCAGTCGTTGAAGGGACAGGAGGGGCTGCAGGGGCAGGGGTGGCCACGATCTGCGCGCTGGCGCCGTCACGCGGACTCCCACAGCCGGGCGACGCACTCAGCCGCACCACACGACCGGGACCCGTGGGTGGTCGGCTGGCCGCAGGCGCATTTAGGCGCGCTCGCCCGGGCTGCCGCGTCCGGGGGGAGCAACTCGTCCCCGATCGTGACCACCCGGCGCACCATCCCGTCGCCCAGGTCCAGCCACTCCGTCACTGCCGCCTCAGCCTCCACCGCGCGCGCACCCCGAGCCCGCATACCGTCACCGCCGCCCAATCCGAGAACCAAGGCTGCCTGCCCCGTTGTTCCCGCGCTGCCCCTTGCTGAGGAGGCCCTGCGTGCGTCGCTCAAGTGCCCGCAGGGAAGTATCTCGTGGCTGGCGGGGCTCGCCCACAGTAGCGTCAACACATGACCGGCCCACCTGCGCGCCGTTCCCCGGCGACCGGCATGCGCGTCCGCCAGTACCCGCTGGGGGCGGCAGTCATCCTCGCCGAACTCGCCGGAGACCCGCACCCCACGCTCGCCCGGCTGCGGGACGCCGAACCAGTCTCCTGGGTGCCGGTGCTCAATGGCTGGCTGGTGACCCGGCGGGACCTGGCCCTGCAGGTCATGCGGGACAGCGCAGCCTTCACGGTCGACGACCCGCGCTTCTCCACGGCCCGGGTCGTCGGCCCGAGCATGCTCTCACTGGACGGCCCGCAGCATGACCGGCACCGTCGCCCATTCACCGCGCCGTTCAGCCAGGCCGCCGTGCACCAGCAGCTGGAAGCGTTCGTGACGGACGAAGCGGACCGACTGGTCAGCGCCATGCGGCTGGCCGGGCGGGGGGACCTGAGCCGGAGCCTGGCTGCGCCGCTGGCCGTGGCGGTCGTGGCCCGGGCGCTCGGCCTCGGCGAGGTGGCTCCGGGCACCATCCTGTCCTGGTACGACGCGATCGTCGGCGCGGTCTCCGAACTGGCCGCCGCTGACCCAGGGGCACCCCTCACGCCCGGGGTGGCGGCCGGGATGGTGGCGTCCGGGCAGCTCAGCGACAGTCTGCAGGCGGTCATCGAGAACGGTTCCGGCCCTTCGCTGCTGGCCGATGCGGCCCGGCCCGTGATGCGGACCGCCCGAGCCCGGCGCGGGGCCGGTCCCGGCGGCGGGCGCCACGGGGACCCCGGCCCCGGCGGGACCCGGGCCGGCGGTACCGGTCTCAGCCCGGCCGAGATCGTCTCCAACGCGGCGGTGCTCATGTTCGGCGGTATCGAGACCACCGAGGGCATGATCGCCAACGCCGCCTGGCACCTGCTCAGCCACCGCGATCAGCTGGACCTGGTCCGCGCCGACCCCGGCCTGCTGCCTCAGGCCATCGAGGAGTCACTGCGGCTGGAGCCCGCGGCCGCCGTCGTGGACCGCTACGCCACCCGTGACGTCGAGCTCGGCGGCGCCGAAGTCAGCCGGGGCGACCTGGTCAGCGTGTCGGTCGCGGGCGCGGGACGGGACCCGGCCGCGTTTCCCGACCCGGACCGCTTCGATGTGCGCCGCGGCAACGCCGGGCAGAATCTGGCCTTCGCCCGAGGCCCGCACTTCTGCCTGGGCGTGCACCTGGCCCGGCTGGAAGCCCGCGCCGCGCTGGGGGCGGCGCTCCGCGACCTGCCCGGCCTGCGGCTCGACCCGGGCCGCCCGGCGGCCCCCCGCGGGCTGGTGTTCCGCAAGCCCCCGGCGCTGCCCGTGATCTGGGACGCGGCGCTCTGGGGCGCCGTGCCCTCGGACGCCGGATCCGGCTAGGGCGTGCCTGCAGGCGCGGGCCGCCTGACCACGCGCCCGGTCAGTCCCAGCGTCCGCTTGCCGTCGGCGTTACCGCAGGTCACAGCCCTGGGCATGAGGAGCCTGGTCGGGGCCAGCAGGCCGAACAGCGGTAACTGACCACAAACGGCCAGCCGATGCTGTCGGTCGGCTGATCGTCTGCCGCACCTAGCCCGGAACACCAGCTGCTGAGGCGTTCGCGACCTGCGGTTCTACCCCCGCCGTCGCTCTAGCCCGCCTGGGGAGAGGCTCTTCGGATACTGAGGCCCTCGGACGCTAAGGCCAGCTCGGACGTTACGGGGCACCCGCAGCTCCCGCGGCGGATCAGGCGGGTGGGCAGGACCACGTCCCGCGGCTCCGGCTCGCCGTTGCCGACCAGCGACTCCAGCAGCTCGAACGCGGTGGCGCCGAGTTCCTGGATGGGCTGGCGGACGGTGGTCAGCCCCGGATGGAGCCGCCGGGCGACCGGGATGTCGTCGAAGCCGGTCACTACCACGTCGCACGGCACGTCCACGCCGCGGCGGGCCAGCGTGTGCAGGGCCCCGAGCGCGGCGAGATCGTTGGCGCACACGATGGCCCGCGGCAGCGGCTGGCCCGAGCTGAGCAGCCCGTCGATGACGTGGGCCCCGCCGTCGGCGTAGTAGCTGCCCTGCCACTCGGGCCCCGTGGCGAGTTCCACGCCCGCGGCGCTGGCCTCGGCCGCCACCACCGCCTGGCGGGTGACGTTGTCCGGGCTGTCCGCGACCCCGGCCAGGTATCCGAGCGTGCGGTATCCGTGATCGTGGATCAGGTGCCGGATCAGGTCACGCATGCCGGTCTCGC
>DATCFY010000038.1:0-2085 GCA_036509255.1 Streptosporangiaceae bacterium | reverse complement strand
CAACGCCACAGACCTTCGCAGCATGCGCTTCCCGACGCGCAATGCATTGCAGCGGCTGGGGCAGCGCACCGACTCATTGAGTTCACAGGCCGACGTCGACGAGTTGGTCTCCGCTGTCGTGTCGCGGGACGGCGATAGCTGAGTGAGCGTGGCATCCCGGATTCAAGAGGCACGCGAGCTGCTTGAAGCGTTTGGCATGGACTCAGAAAGATCTAACGAACGCTCGGCCCTAGTGCTGCTATCGCTTCGCGGGGGCGCACTTGGTCGTGCAGAATCCAGACCAGCCTGGCCGCCCGCTCGACTTTCGCGGATTTAAGCGGCGAGGGGCGCGGTGTCTTCCCAGGCCAGCCGGAGGATGCTGATTTCCTGGGGTGTTGGCTGGTGGGGGCGAGATGCCTTAAATCTGGCGGTGATGATGACGCGGCGGAGCTTGGCGGCCATGTCGGCGGTGGCGGGCTCGGCCTTGCTGGTGTGCCACGGGGAGAGCGAGCGGCGTTCGCGCACGTCGGCGGGGTCATGCCCGGCGGTGGCGTACCAGGTGACGGCGACGGCCTGGCAGGCGATCTGGAACGGGACGGTGCGCTCGACGGCTGCGGCGGTGCGGTTGCGGGCCTGGCCGGTGCCGAAGATCTGCTTGGCGTCCTCGATCGCGATCTCAATGGACCAGCGGGAGGCGTATCTCTCGATCACCTGTTCGGCTGTGATCGCGCGGTCGCTGGTGACGAGGGCGATGCCGAAGCCGCTGCCGGGCTTGTCGCGGACGATGACGACGGTGACCGGAAGGGAGCCGAACACGGAGTACCACAGGCAGGTGACCACGGCGGCGCCGATGGTCTCGGTCCTGCCGTAGCGGGTGACGGTGACCTGGGAGAACTCTGCGGCTGCGGCCAGTTTCGCCAGGGACGGGAGGCGGTCTCCCTTCACCCCGGGCCGGCCGGGCCTGCCGGTCCGGGCGGGCGGGAGCCCGTGCAGGGCGGCGTCCTTCCGCAGTCGCGTCGTCCAGGAGATCCCGGCGGGCAGGCCCTTCAGCTCGCCGCCGGCGTAGGCGGAGTCCGCGACGACGCGGACCTCCCGTCCGGGCAGGGCGGCGGCCAGCCTTTCGGCCATCCTGCGGGCCAGCCACAGCCGGGATTTCGAGTTCGATCCCTTGATCACCAGCTTCGCCATCACCGGCACCGCGACCGGACGGGACATGAACCGCAGCCGCACGACGATCCCCAGCACGACCCAGTTGTTCCCGTATCCCGTCTTCGCAGGTCCCGGTGCCGAGCCGTCATGGAACCACGACGCCGCCCAGACCTTCTTCCCCCGCCTCCTGAAAAGAGCGTCGTCGACGGCCACGTCGACCGGCGCCCCCGCCGGGACCAGCAGCGATACCACCAGCACCGCGGCGGCCAGGCCCAGGTCATCGGCGTTCCACCGGGCGCGGGAGAAGAACCGGTGCGCCCTGTCATGCGGCCACAGCCGGGAGAGCCCGGCCCCGGAGAGCATCCCGCAGACCGTCCGCTTCCCGGGCTGGGCAAGGAAACCGCAGGCCAGGCCGGCGAACGTGCGGAACGACGGGGCGGTGAACAGCGGCGCGAAAGCGGCCAGCAGCGTCATCAGCGACGCCGGCACCATGTCCGGGAGCATCAGCAGGAGACCTGTTTCCTCAAAAGGAGCAGCGGGGAGCACGGCCGGGTGCCGCCGGCCATCATGGAGAGCATGCCGCAGACGCCCGGTGAGCAGGCCCGGAACGACGTCACCGCCCGCATCACCGCTCATGTCGCCGCCGGCTGGCCCCGCCTGGGCCCGCCGGAAGTCCGCTTCCGCGGCCGGTACTGCTACGTCGCCCTCGCCCTCCCCGGCCACCGCCAGCCCACGCCCTTCCTGCGCCTGCGCTGGCAGGGCTCCCTGGACGAATGGGCCATCGGCATCTACAAAGCCACCACCGAGCAGTACAGCGAAAACGAGTTCCCCTGGTCCTACGGCCCGCTCACCGGCACGCCCGAGCAGGGAATCGACGAGACCCTCGCCCTCTACGCAGGCCCGCCGGCCGGGAAGTAATCACGCCGTCCCGCCAACCGCAAAACTGCGAAAGTCGAG
>DATCFY010000037.1:0-8518 GCA_036509255.1 Streptosporangiaceae bacterium | reverse complement strand
AGGTAACTGCCCGCGGTGAGTGCGCCGCAGCTGGATCGACCGGTACAGCGCCACCTCGCCGGGCGTGGGCAGCGCGTGCTGTCCCCAGCGGGTCTCGGCCAGCAGATCAAGGCGGGACGGCCCTGGCAGCGGGTCACGCCGACGGCGAACCCGAGCCGCCCATCCAGCCACCGGGGCCACCGTCATCAAGAGCCCGGCGAGCCTATGTGGCGCATGCCGGACCCGGTTACCCGCCGTGGCGTGTGCTGCCTGCCGTGGTGCCGGTAACCGCGCCCGGAGCCGGATCCCGCACCGTCTTGGCCTCCGGCCAGATGTCTGCGGTGAGGGGCGTGCCGTTCAGGCTGAAGATGCCCGCGCCAGCCGCTGCCAGGGCCTGCTGCGACGCCCGGTAGTGATGGCCGCACAACAGCAGATCGGTTTGGTGCGGCCTCCCGCGGGTGGGCGGCATGATCACGATCACGACAGGCCTGGCCACGCAGCAACACGACCGGTCAGCCAGCCTGAGCGCACGCCAGTCAATGAAGTCCGGAGCGCGTCCGCCCTGCGGCGCCTCGCCTGACCGGTGCTTGTGTAGATGCAACTCCCCGGTGCGCATAGGTAAAGCGTCTCAGAGCAGCCGTCCGGCCTGCAGGGTCGCAGTCCCCTGCGTCATGGGGTCTAACGACCCGGGCACCCGGTGGCACGTCCTTGCGGCGGGCCAGGGAGGTGGTTCGCTGCGGCAACGGCGGGAGTTGGGGTAGGTACCGGGGGTGATCCCTGGGCAGGGCATGGTGCGGGGCTACCGGCGGGCGTGGCTGCGCGGGGACCTGATCGGCGGTATCACCGTGGCGGCCTACCTGGTCCCGCAGGTCATGGCGTACGCGACGGTCGCGGGAGTGCCGGCGGTCACCGGGCTGTGGGCGGCCCTGCCCGCCCTGGTGGTCTACGCGCTGCTCGGCTCGTCGCGCTCGTTGTCGATGGGGCCGGAGGCGACGACCGCGCTGATGACGGCGATCGCGATCGGTCCGCTGGCCAAGGGGCACCCGGCGCGCTACGCCGCGCTCGCGGCCACGCTGGCCCTGCTGGTCGGAGCGATGTCCCTGGTCGCCTGGGTGCTGCGGCTGGGATTCGTGGCGGACCTGCTGTCGCGGCCGGTGCTGGTCGGCTACATGGCGGGCGTAGCACTGATCATGATCGCGGGCCAGCTCGCCCGGGTCACCGGCGTGCCCGTCACCGGCGAAAGCTTCCTGGCCCAGGTCATCTCCTTCACTCGCGGCATCGGCCGGATCCAGCCGGCGACGATCATCGTCGCCGCGGCGGTCCTGGCCTTCCTCTTCCTCGTACGCGCCCGCTGGCAGCACGCTCCCGGCCCGCTGCTGGCCATCTTGCTGGCCACCGCCGCCGTCGTGCTGTTCGGCCTGCGCCATCGTGGCCTCAGCGTGGTCGGCCCCATCCCCGCAGGCCTGCCGGTCCCCAAGCTGCCCGATCTTCACCCGCATGACCTGCGGGAGCTGCTGCTGCCGGCGTTCAGCGTGCTAGTCGTCGCGTTCAGCGATGACGTGCTGACCGCGCGGTCGTTCGCGCGGCGCGGTGAGGAGATCCGCCCCAACCAGGAGCTGCTGGCCCTGTGCGCCGCCAACGCCGGTGCCAGCCTGCTACGCGGGTTCCCGGTCAGTAGCAGCGCCACCCGGACCGCCATCGGCGTCGCGGCCGGCAGCCGCACCCAGCTTTACTCGGTGGCGGCGGCCGCATCTGCGCTGGCCGTCCTGCTCTTCGCGCGGCCGGTGCTGGCCCGCTTCCCGGAAGCCGCGCTCGGCGCGATCGTCATCTACGCCGCGATCCAGCTGATTGACGTCCAGGCGTTCCGGCGGCTGCTCGCCTTCCGCCGCAACGAGATGCTGCTGGCCCTCGCCGCATGCGCCGGGGTCCTGGCGTTCGACATCCTCTACGGCGTCCTGCTCGCGATCGGCCTGTCGGTCGCGGAACTGCTGCTGCGGGTGGCCCGGCCGCACGACGCGGTCCTCGGCCGTGTCCCCGGCCTGGCCGGCATGCACGACGTAGACGACTACCCGGACGCGCAGACCATCCCCGGGCTCGTGGTGTACCGCTACGACGCGCCGCTGTTCTTCGCCAACGCCGCCGATTTCCGGCGCCGCGCACTGGCCGCCGCAGGCCAGCAGCCGGGCGGCGCCCGCTGGTTCGTGCTCAACGTCGAGGCAAACGTCGAGGTCGACTTCACCGCCCTGGAGGCGGTGGACGCCCTCCGCGAAGAACTCACCAACGCGGGTACCGTCTTCGCGCTCGCGCGGGTTAAGCAGGACCTGCTGGCCCGGCTGCAAGCCTTCGGCCTGCCCAGCAAGATCGGCGCAGAACGGCTCTTCCCCACCCTGCCCACCGCGGTGGCGGCCTACGAGAAATGGGCCCGCGAACATCCCCTGCCGCCACGCCCCGACGGCCCTAGGAGCAGCTGAGCCCCCGCCCCGATCCGCCGCGAAAGCCCGGCGGGATTCCCCCGGATGCTCCGTGCTGATCCGGGGGAGCTGAGCGGCCGCCGCGGTAAGCAAGGGCCCGGCTGGGAATCATCTCCGGATGCCCGCAGATCCGTCCCATGAACCCCCAGTGCCCGGAGAACCCGCGCAGACGGATCCGGGGCGGCCGGAACCAGTGGAACCGCCGCCGGAACCCCGGCCGCAACCGCAACCGCGGCCGTTGCCGCGGCCGGAGCCGGAGCCGGAACCCGAGCCAAGACCGCGGCCCGGGCCGCGCCCGCCGCTGCCGGAGGCACCTGGCAGGGGAAGCGCCAGTCCCAAGTTGCTGCTTGCCCGGCGCCGCAGCTGAGCAGGCACACGAGCCTGGGTATGGCACGCGCCGGTTCTTCGCGTTGTGGCGCACGAGACGGCTGCCGGTGCAGGGGCTGTCGGTACACGCACCGGCGTGCCACTGTGACGCCGAGGCTGCGGCTGACGCTGTTCGGCGGGGAGGGGCGATGAACTCTCCCCGTTATCCGCCGGCGGGCCTGCTTGTCCGGTATCGCCGTCGGCGGACTGCAGGGCACCGGCCATGCTGCGCTCATCCACGATGCTCACCCGCGGGTAGGTACGGCCGTCACCCATCGTGAGGGCAGCCTGACGTCCGGTCGCAGGTGGCGAGCCGGGCGCGGAGTTGGCGGCGGCCGCAGTGCAGCTGCGCCGCTACGGCGTCCCCGGGGAGGCCAGTGATCCCCGCGCTCTGCTGGTATGCCAACCCCACGACGTCGGCGAGGTACACCAGGAGCCGCGATTCCGGCGGCAAGGACTGCAGCGCCGCCGCGACAACCTGTCCGGCAGCCCCTCCAGGACCGCGACCTCCGCGAGGCGATGCACCGGCGCCTTGCCCCGTGTCCAGGTCAGGCTCCACGAGGATGTCAGCCGCCTGGGCATCGCCAGCAGACGGCATGGGCTGTGCGATGTCTGTCGCTGTCACGCTCGCCGGGTCACCGCCCTCGGCGATGCACGCGATCACCATGTCCCGGCTGAGGACACCCCGGATCCGGCCGTCGTCCCTGCGGACCGGCAGCGTCCCCAGCCCGAGTTCACCCATCGGTGGCCTGCCTGCCGCAGGGTTTCGTGCTCGCCCACCCACGCCATGCCCGTCGGGTTCATCTGCAACGCACCGCTCATCATGACTCCCTGCCTCACCACAGGGGCCCATGAGCACCCCGGACCGCGGCGGCTGACGGCCTCTCCCTGCATGGGCGGGGCATCTGCAGCCGGGGCACCGGGCCAAAAGTCCCGGTCGCCAGCCTGTTTCACGGGTGCCCGGCACACTCGCCAGGCCGGCCGGTGTCTTCCTGCGCCCGTCGCGTTCCTGCGTCACCGGGCCATCGACTCAGCTCATCGCGACTGCCTAGTGGAGCCGAACGCCTGCCCGGAGTAGCTTTCCGCGCGGAGCGTGTCGGCGACGGCCTGGCGCGGGTGGCGGCCGGGCTACTGCCGCGACCCAGGCGCAGCAGCATCTGGGGGTACGCGCCGCCAGTGAACTCGGCGCGGATCCGTTCCCGGGTCCAGGGCAGTTCGAGCGGCTGGGTGTGGAACGCGGCACTGACCCCATGGGCCGCGGCGTGCAGCAGCACCCGCTGCAGTGCCTGCCCGGCGAGCAGCCAGCCCAGCCGCCGCTCCTCCCGGGTGGTCAGCAGCGCGACCACGCCCAGGGCGTGCGGGCCGTCCGGCCGGCTGCCCGCCGCATGTCCCCAACCGGCGCCGCAGGCGAAGTCGCGGGTAAGGAACTGGAGCCCGTCCGGCTGGGCCGGGTAGGTGCGCGGCGACACGCCATCGGGCCGCTGATCGCCCGGAGGCCGCGCCCAGCGCATGCGTTCGGCGGCCAGCCCCGGGCTTGTGCGCTCGGTGTACTCGGCCGCCTGGATCAGGCCGACCAGCCGGCGGCGCTGATCGGTGTCATAGATGACGCTCAGCTCGGCCTGCTCCTGGCGGGCAATGCGCACCAGGTCAAGGGCCAGCGTGGACGGCATCTCAGAGGTGAAGTACCCGCGGTGGGTGTGCCGTAGCCGGATCGACCGGTACAGCGCCACCTCGCCAGGCGTGGGCGGTGCATGCCGTCCCCAGCGTATTTCGGCCAGCAGATCAGGGCGCGAAGGGTCCGGCAGCAGGGTGACGTCGGCGGCGAACCCGAGCCGCCGCATGGCCAGGCGCAGGTTGAACAGCGCAGCCCCGCAGCTGATCACCATCTCGCCTCCCGCCGGGTCGGCCTGCGGCAGCTGGCGGCGCGGATCCGAATGCAGCCTGATCACGCTCTCGCGGTTGGAGAAATACCAGGGCTGCTAGTTATGCACCGACGGCGCTGCGACCGCCGCGCGAACCACGAAGCTGGCCGCGACATCACCATGCCGGCGCACCGTCATCCGCAACGCTTCCCTCATCCAGCAGGCCGGCCCAGCCGCCCCGCGACCACGCCGGACCTCGGTTACCAGCCGTGGCGCGGGCTGTCCGCCGCCGCGCCGGTACCCGCCCCCAGAGCCGGATCCTCCGCTGCTGCGGCCTCGGGCCAAGTCCCCGCGGTGAGGGGTGTGCCGTCCAGGCTGAAGATGTCCGCGCCGGCCGCAGCCAGAGCCTGGCCGGACGCCCGGTAGTGATGGCCGCACAACAGCAGCTCGGTCGGGTGAGGCCTCCCCCGGGTGGCCGGCATGATGACAACGACCGCAGGCCTAGCTGGGCAGCAGCAAGCCCGGGTAGCCATCCTGAGCGCACGCCAGTCGATGAACCCTCCCTACGCGCGGAGCTTCGAGGCATTCGACCGGCCGTGGAGTCAGCTCGAGCAGTCCTTGACGATGCCGACATCCGTGAGCTGCCGTTCGGCAGTGCCTACATCATGACCGGCCGCCCCCTGGCTGCCCCCGTTCCGGCGGGGAAGCCGCTCGCGGGCGGCGTCCTTGCAGCTCACCGCCAGGTGGGCGACCAAGCACACGATGACAGCGGCCGGGGCGAGGCTGACTGGCCGTGGCCGACCCCGAGGCCGGCCACGCTTCGCGGGAAGCCCAGATAGGCGGTAAAGGAGGCGCCAACCGGCTAGGTGGTCAAGCACTTCCGGCGCGGTCGGAGTGCTGTCCTTGCGGGCAGCCGGGACCTTTGGCCCTGTGCCATTGCGAGAGCCGACCCGACTATGTGGTGGGAGGCCCGCCGTAGGGCGGACGGGGCCGTGGCCGTGGCACCCTGGTCAGGCAGGGCTGAGGTGTATCACGGGGGGTGGAGGACGGGTGGAACCTCGGCAAGGATCAGACGAAGCAGACCCTGCTGGCATCCTCGCCACCGCGGAATACAGAGCCGGGGACCTAGACCACTTGATCCAGCGGATCTTTACCGCCGGCGTCTTGCTGGGCAACGCTCTGGCCAGCGGGGCGGGCACAGTGACTGCTGTCGAAGACGTCATCAGTGAGCTCGACGAAGCGGTGTTTACCATCCGGTCGGTCGTCTTGCAGGGGTGCGAACCTGCAGATGGCCTCGGCACGCTCGCGGCGCGTCTTGCCCAGGCAGCGCACGACCTGTCCCGCCTGGCCAGCACGTCGGCGGACGACATCGCTCTGTCTCTTCGCGACGCTGCCCTCAACGTGCATCGTGCCCAGGTCGCGGTGTCCGAGGCCTGTTCTGCCCTCACGGTCGACCGTCCGGCGGTGGGCAGCTGACTAGGCCTGACGGCCGGGCTGCTCCGGCCCGGCGGCGAAGCCGGCCGGGTGGCCGAGCTGTTGAGCAGGCCTGCGGTGACCATCGACCCATACGAGAGCGTGAAGGCGGCAGCGAGGCTGATGCATGCCGCCATGTGAAGCGGCTGCCGGTGGTGGACGATGCAGGCCGTGTGGTGGGGATCGTGAGCCGGGTGGATGTGCTGAGCGTCTTTGACCGGCCGGACGCCGAGATCCGCGACGAAGTCATCAAGGACATCCTCGTGCGGGATTTCGCCCTTAACCCCGGACGCCTTTGACGTGACGGTCAGGTCTGGCATCGTTACCATCGCCGGGCAGGCCGAAAGCCGCACCGTCGCCCATCACCTGATCGATGCGATCCGGCATGCGGAGGGTCGCCGGCATCCGGGACAGGCTCAGCTTCCCGCCACCGGGCCACCCCGAAGGCATAGTGCACCAGCGTCCCCGGCCACCCGGATAACGGAGGTGCCCTCGCCGCAATGGTGGTCCCTGACGACCGGTAAGCCGTTGTGCCGGCGCACGAATGGGCCGGACCTGCTTTCCTGGCCGGGTTGCCAGGGCCCGGTCACCAACGCCGCTGGTCACCGCCCGGCCACGAATGCGCTTGCGCTCGCCAGGGTGGCGAGCTTTGGGTAGTCGTCCTCGTCGATGCGCTGGCCGGAACGCTGGCTGAGCATCTCGACGAAGTTCAGGAAGTCAGTGAGTCCAGCCCGAACGTGTCCCGGATGTCCGCGCCAGCCGACCCGTTGATCCTGGCGAGTGCCCACCGCGCCTGGGCAGGCAGCACGCCGGCCAGCGTGGACGCCTCCGCCGCCCGCCGAGCAGGCCGGACAGGACGTCCGCAACCGCGGGGGGCACCTGTCAGGTAGAGCCGAAGGTCACCACCCGGGCCGGGGTCAAAGGCGCAGCTGAGTCCGTTCGTGGGTGAGATCCTCGAGTTCGGCTGCGGCGGTGCTGAGCAGCATGTGGGCCAGGTCGGACAGGGCACGTGCCACCGCGATCTCCTCACCGATCCCGATGACGTCCGGGTCGGCCGGATTCCGGCGCGCGGTCCCATGGCCGAACATGTGGGCACCGTTGTCCATTGTCAGCCGGGCTTCGGCGACGGTCAGGCGATCCTGTTCCCTGATGGTCAGCTCGACCAGCCAGTGATCTGTCAGGTTCATCGCTGGGCACCTCCTTCGGCCTGCGGGACAGGCCGTTCGTCGTTTGCGGCCCGGCTCCCGGCCCGCAGCCGGCCTAGGGGTCATTGCCTGGCGGTCCACCGCGGCTCGGTCATCTCGCCAGTCGGCGTCCCAGGCGGCCAGTCGGCGCCGCTGCAGCCTGTGGTGGGCGATCACGCCAGCGCCTGCCAGGAGCCATCCCAGTGCCGCCAGGGCGAGCAACACAGCAAGGACCACCTGGCCTTTCACCTGCCCGTGCCGCAGCGGCGGTCCGGTCAGCCTGCCGGAAGCATCAGCCCATACCAGCACCGTGCGGCCGGCCCTGGCTCCGGCCGGGGCGTCAACATCGCCGCTGCCCTGGGTGCCGTTGCGGGCGGTCCACCTGGCCGGCACCTGCGGCTTGTACCCGGCGTAACCCCGGGAGGGAGCATCGGCGAGCAGGACTGCGGGGACCTGGTGCCAGGCGGGCTGCTGGGCACGCTCGACGCGCAGGCCAGCCGCAGCCCCCACCCGGTCCACAGCGCGCCGCAGCGGGTTACGGTCGGGCCACAGTCCGCGCAGCCGCCAGCCGCACCCTTTCACGCGCGGTACCACGTCGCGTCTCATCTCCGGCCTCTCGCCCAGGGTCCCGCGTTCTGGCTGCTGCGGTCAGAGGCAATCCTCCTGCCATGCCGGGACCTTGGGCCCCGCGGGTAACTGCCCGCACCCGGCTATGTCCCCGGGACCTCCTCTACCGGCGAGTCCGGTGATCCCGCGGGCTGAGCTTCATGGGCGCGGCCTGTCCTCCGACGGCCCAGGTGCGCGGTGAGGATGCGCCGGAGGCCGTGGCGCCCGGATGAGCTCGATGCCTGCGCCGTCCAGGCCGGTGAGGTGCCACCCGTCGTCCTGCACGTCGATGGCCATGCGTGAGGTCCCGAGCCGCAGATTCCTCAGGTGCAGCGGCAGGTAGCGCTCCGGGATCGCGGGAGCGCACCATGCCCGGCCAGCGGACAGTTCCGGCGTGAACCGCAACAGGCTATGCAGCAACTGCAGCGGGGCGGCCGCGGCCCACGCCTGCGGTGAACAGGAGGTCGGGTAGGGAACCGGAGCCGGATAGTCGGCCCGTGAGAAGCCGCAGAACAGTTCGGGCAGGCGGTGGCCGAAATGCCCGGCAGCGTCAAAGACTGCCTCGGCGATCTGCCGT
>DATCFY010000036.1:0-3282 GCA_036509255.1 Streptosporangiaceae bacterium | reverse complement strand
GCGCACGCTCGATCTGATCGAGCTGACGCTGCTCGTGCTCAGACAGCGGCACGGCGCCTCCCATGAAACCTCGCGCGCGGGGACGGGTGCGATGAGTTCATCTCACGGTCCAGGGTTCTTCTTCCAGAATACGAGTCCGGCTGGTCTGGGTGGAAGGGTAGTGGGAGGGTAAAGGAATTCCGGCCCTTGTCTGCAGCCTGGAACTCCTCTGGCGCCCGCCGCAGCCATCTGCCCGGCGAGCCGGACGTCAGCCAAACGCAAATTCGAATTAGATCCGTGTAGGGGTGAGTATATCAGCCTTCCATGGACGGCAGCCGGGCTCGTTCGGCCAGCTCCCGCGGGCCTGACCTGGCTGATACCCGGAAATGTGATCCAGTCGGCAGTGGCCCTGATCACATCCGGCCGGGCCCTGATCACGGCGGCGGGCGGGGTCCCTGCGCCGGCGGCAGGCGCGGGGCTGACCCGCCTGGCCGCGGGGACGGCTCGTCCCGCTGCCCGGTCACCAGGGTGGCGGGCCGGACCGTGTCGGCACCGAACCGCCCGCTGATCCGGTCCAGGGCGCGCTCGGCATCGCGCCAGCCGGCCCGGCGCTCCCCGAAAGCCAGCTGGGTGGCGGCCCGGGAGGCGGGTACCAGGCCGCTCGCGCGCACCCCCACCAGGCGCAGCCGGGCCCGCGAATCCAGCCCCGCGGCGCCGTACAGGGCGCAGGCGGTGCCGTAGATGGTGCGTGCCACGTCGGTGGGCTCGGGAAGCGTCCGTGACCGGGTGATCGTGGTGAAGTTGGCCAGCCGGAGCTTGATCACCACGGTCCGGGCCAGGGTCCCGGCCGAGCGGAGACCGCGCGCAGTCCGCCCGGACAGGCGGAGCAGCTCGCGGCGGATCACCTCCGGGTCGTCGATGTCGCTGGCGAAGGTCTCCTCCGCGCCGATGCTCTTCTCAGGGGTGCTGCTCACCACCGGGCGCTCATCCCGTCCCCAGGCCAGCGCGGCCAGGTGGGCGCCCAGCGAGGAGCCCAGTTCACGCTGCAGGGTGCCGACCGGGATCTCCGCGATGTCGCGCACCGTGCGCAGCCCGAGCCGGGCCAGCACCTGCCCGGTCTGCTCCCCTACGCCCCACAACGCCGCTACCGGCAGCGGGTGCAGGAAGGCCAGGACGCCGTCGGCGGGCACGATGAGCAGCCCGTCCGGCTTGGAGCGGGTAGACGCCAGCTTGGCGATGAACTTGGACGGGGCCACCCCGACGGAGCAGTTGATGCCCTGCTGCTCGGCGATCGTGGCCCGGATCAGCGCGCCGATCCGGGCGGGCGGCCCGAGCCGCCGGATGGCCCCGGACACGTCGAGGAACGCCTCGTCGAGCGCGAGCGGCTCCACCTCGGGGGTGACCGACCGGAAGACCTCCATGACCTCCTTGGACACGGCGGAGTAGACGTGATGCCGGGGCGGGATGAACACGGCCTGCGGGCACAGCCGCCGGGCCCGCGTCACCGGCATGGCCGAAGCCACCCCGAATGCCCGTGCCTCGTAGGACGCGGAGAGCACCACGCCGCGGCTGGCGGTCGCGCCCACGATCACCGGCCGGCCGGCCAGATCGGGGCGGTCGCGGATCTCGACGCTGGCGTAGAAGGCGTCCATGTCCACGTGCAGGATGTGGCAGCCGCTGTCCGCCTGCTCGCGATCCGGGCCGCCGTGGCTCATCGGTACCCGAGCACGTGGAACTGGGCGGCGAAGTCGTGGAAGGCCGGGTGGGTGGAGGCGGCCTGCTCCAGGGCCAGCAACGCGTCCGCGGCTCCCGGGTCCACGTCCGCGAAGGAACCCGGCACCAGGTCGGCGAAGACCCGGATGCCGTGCGCGTCGCCAGGCCGCAGCCCGGCCCCTTCGATCAGGCCGGTCACCTCGGCCAGGGTGAACCGGCGCGGCCCGGTCCCGGCTGCGCCGTCAGCCGTGCCGCCCACCGCGGCCAGCAGCCGCCTGGCCTCATCGAAACGCCCGGCCAGGGCCCGGTGGATGACCGCCGCCACCGCGCTGGTGGCCAGCACGCTCACCGCGCCGCCTGGACGCAGCACGCTGGCCACCGTGGTCATGGCCGCCGCCGGTGAGTCCACGTACTCCAGGACGCTGTGGCAGAGCACCAGGTCGGCCCCCTGTTCCCCGACGACGGCGGCCAGGTCGCCGACGTCACCCTGGACGGCCCGCAGTTGCACGCTCATCTCCGCGGCCCGGCGCTGCGCACCGGCCAGCGAATCCGGGCTCGGGTCGATCACGGTTACCGTGTGGCCCTGCCCGGCCAGGGGGACCGCGGACCCGCCGGTCCCGCCACCGGCGTCCACGATGTCCAGCCGCGACCGGCCGGTCTCGGCCACCAGCCCGGTCACGACGGCCCGCAGCACCTCCCTGATGACGGCCGTGCGCGCGTCGTCGTACCGGTTCCACCGCTGCGCCGTGCCTGTCCCGGCTGGCACGCCCGTCCCGGGCGGCACCCCTAGCCCTCCGCCACGACGATCGCTGGCCACGGCCCCTCCTTGCTCACGGTCGGGTCCCAATGTAGTGCGCGGCCACGACAATCCCCCGCCTCCGCCGCACCCGGCTCCCCACCCGGTTCCGCACCCGGCTCCCCCCATCCGGCCACCCGCCCGGTCACCCGTCCGGCCGTAGCTTGGGAAAACCTGAGAGACCTCTTTATGAATGCTGCGAGTTTGTTATCGTGCTCCGCGCATGTGCCGGCCACTGGTTCCCTGGACAGGGAAGTTACGTTCCGGCGGCCCGGAAATCACCCGGCGGCCACGCCGATTCCGCGATTACCAGCCCCTTCGCTGGGAAATAGATAGTCCAGTGCCCAGCGTCGCGAAGCGGTGCGGGCGCCGCCGCCGGGGGCGGGGTGTGCTACGGCAGATCTGCCCGGCAGGCGGGGCGTACCACCTGTTTCGCGAGGCGGCACCGGGCGGCTCGGCTCCCGCATGGAGCCGGGAGTTCTGCGGGCTGGAGGTCAGCGCCGACATGACGGTCCAGGAGGTATACGTGACACCTGAGCCGGTCTCCGGATACATACCTGAGGCAGTCTCCGTTTGCAGCAACAATACGTTTACTTGCAGCTTTGCTCAGCAGAACCTCTGCGAATGGTCATCCATATCCAAACGGGTCTCATTCACGAGACTCACCGCCTAGGCTCTCCCCCATGGTCGAGCACTTGGAGCTCCCGCGGCCGCTGCGACTCATTCGCTGCACCGGGTTGAGCTTGAGCGAGTCCCTTGGTCTTCCGCTCGCCGCCTACTTCCTGGGCGCCTGG
>DATCFY010000035.1:0-53359 GCA_036509255.1 Streptosporangiaceae bacterium | reverse complement strand
CGACCTCGAGGACCCCTACGAGAATCTGGGTGCTCAGCTCGCCAAGGAAGTCGCCACCAAGACCAACGACGTGGCCGGCGACGGCACCACCACCGCGACCGTGCTGGCGCAGGCGATGGTCCGTGAGGGCCGCCGCTCCGTCACCGCGGGCGCCAACCCCATGGCGATGAAAAAGGGAATCGACGCGGCCGCGGCTGCCGTGTCCGACCTGCTGCTGGAGTCGGCCAGTGAGGTCGAGGAGCAGCAGGAGATCGCCAACGTTGCCACGGTGTCCGCGCAGGACCCCAAGATCGGTGAGCTCATCGCCGAGGCGTTCGCCAAAGTCGGCAAGGACGGTGTCATCACCGTCGAGGAATCGCCGACCATGGGTCTGGAGCTCGAGTTCACCGAGGGGATGCAGTTCGACAAGGGCTACATCTCCCCGTACTTCGTGACCGACCCGGAGCGGATGGAAGCCGTTACGGACGACGCCTACATCCTGCTGCACGCGGGCAAGATCTCGTCAATGGCGGATTTCCTGCCGCTGCTGGAAAAGGTCGCCCAGACCAAGAAGCCGTTCCTGATCATTGCCGAGGACGTCGACGGTGAGGCCCTTTCCACGCTGGTCGTGAACAAGATCCGCGGCCTGCTCAACGTGGTGGCGGTCAAGGCCCCCGGCTTTGGTGACCGGCGCAAGGCGATGCTGGCCGACATGGCCATCCTCACCGGCGGCGAGGTCGTCACCGAGGAGGTCGGACTCAAGCTCGAGAACATCGGGGTCGAG
This sequence comes from Streptosporangiaceae bacterium, assembly GCA_036509255.1. Classification (GTDB taxonomy): domain Bacteria; phylum Actinomycetota; class Actinomycetes; order Streptosporangiales; family Streptosporangiaceae; genus RYN-230. The sequence continues at coordinate 52,596 of DATCFY010000035.1, read as the reverse complement.
ACCCTCGGCCAGGCCCGCCGGGTCGTAGTGACCAAGGACAACACCACGATCGTGGATGGCCACGGTGAGGCCGAGGCCATCAGCGACCGGGTCCGCCAGCTCCGGGCCGAGATCGAGGCGACTGACTCGGACTGGGACCGGGAGAAGCTGCAGGAGCGGGTGGCCAAGCTGTCCGGCGGTGTGGCTGTGCTCCGGGTGGGTGCCGCCACCGAGGTGGAGCTGAAGGAGAAGAAGCACCGCCTCGAGGACGCGATCTCGGCGACCCGGGCCGCCATCGAGGAGGGCATTGTCCCCGGCGGGGGCAGCGCGCTCGTGCACATCGCGGCGAAGCTGGGTGACCTGGGCAAGACCGGCGACGAGGCGACCGGGGTGTCGGTAGTGCGTACCGCCCTCGTCGCGCCGGCCCGCTGGATCGCCGAGAACGCCGGCGTCGAGGGCATGGTCGTCGTGGCCAAGATCGGGGAGCTGCCGCACGGGCAGGGCTACAACGCGGCCACCGGCGAGTACGGTGACCTGCTGGCCCAGGGCGTGATCGACCCGGTCAAGGTGACCCGGTCGGCCGTGCTCAACGCGGCGTCCATCGCGGCCATGCTCCTGACCACCGAGGCACTGGTGGCGGACAGGCCGGAGGACGAGGACGAGGCTGCGGCCGCGGGTGGCCACGGTCACTCGCACGGTCACTCGCACTAAAAGTCAACACCTCCGCAACGAAAACCGCAGGCCCCCATCCCGGCTCTGGCCAGGATGGGGGCCTGCGGCGTACCCACGGCCGGGCGGTAACCCGTGCTCCTCCGGCCAGGGCGTGGGACGCGCGCGCCGGTGCGGGCTGCGGGCTGCGAGGTGCTTGGGGCCTGTGGGGGTGTTGAGGGGGTGCGGGTCGGTGCGCCCCTGACCCGCACCCGCGTGGATGTGGCAACGGGGCGGTTGGGACAGCCCCGTTGCCACATCCACGCTGTCGAGGATGGGGCTGGGCGCGGCGGCCCGGGGCCGCGAGGCCGACGGGGGACTCGGCCTTGGGGCGGGTTCGGGCGATTGCGCGGGCCGTGTCCCAGTGGTGGCCTATTCTTTGCCGCGAAAGCGACACCTCGAAAGAAGTTCAATTACACTCAGTAGTCGATTGATTACTGGTAGTCATTTCGTGTTCGGAACGTGGTCGCGCGACACATTAATGTGACCTTTCTGTTGCCCACATTGATGAGGGGACCCTCGTTTTCCTGGGCATCATGCAGTCGTGAGCGAGGGATGCATCATCCGGGCCGTGGCTGACGGGCAGGGAGCTGTGCTCCCGGCCAGTACCGCGGTGGCCGAGGGGGCGGGGGCCGGCGAGCACGCTACCCACCAGCACGGCACTTACGACGGCACCGTCGGCCAGATCCGCCCGCGCGGCGGAGCGGCCTGGGCCGACAACGAACCGGGCGGCTTCGCGGACCTGGCCCATCTGGCCGTGCGCGGCCATCCGGGAGCGGTCGAGGCGCTGCTCGAGCGGATCCGCCCCATGGTGGTCCGCTACTGCCGGGCGCGGCTGGGCCGGGTCACCGGCCACTACTACGTCGCCGACGACGTGGCCCAGGAGGTGTGCCTGGCGGTGCTCTCCGCGCTGCCGCGGTACCGGGACATGGGCAAGCCGTTCGCGTCGTTCGTGTTCGGCATCGCCTCGCACAAGGTGGCCGACGCGGTCCGCACCGCGTCGCGGCTCGCCGTGCCCTACGAAGAGCTGCCCGACGGACCGGATGACCGGCCGGGGCCCGAAGAGACCGTGGTGGCCTACATTGAGGCGGAACGTACCAGGGCGCTCCTCGCCCGGCTCCCAAATCACCTACGTGAGCTGCTAATACTACGTGTGGTGACCGGTCTGTCGGCCGAGGAAACGGGTACCGTACTCGGTATGTCAGCAGGAGCGGTAAGGGTAGCCCAGCATCGGGCGCTGGCCCGGCTCCGGGCGCTTGCAGTCGAGGAGTCGATTGCGTGATCACCGGGCGCGGACCTGGAGCGCCCGGCGTGACACCCGGCCCGGAGTTCACACGCAGGCGGGCGGCAGCGGGCGGCACCGGGGGGCAGGCCGTCGATCTCGGTGAGATCCGGCGGGCCGAGGAAGCTATCAACGTGCTCGCGGCGCGCCGCGCCGCCGGGCCGGAACTGACGCACGACCCGGCGCTGGCGCTGCTTAGTGCGCTGGTCGCGGAAGTGGATACGCCCAGCACGCTGGCCGGCGCCGATCCGGGCTGGCCGGGCTGGCCGGACTGGCCGCGGCGGGCGGCTGCGGAGCAGGCCGGGGCCTGGCAGGCGCTGGCTGGTCCCTCGTCCCAGGATGCGGCCGGGTGGCTGCGGGCGGGGGTCGCGGGTGGCGTGGTGGCCGGCCTGGCCAGCGTCACCAGCCTGATCGCCACGAGCATGCTGGCCCGGCTGACCCGCGGCCCGGCGAGGGGTGCCCGGTGGGGATCGCGGCGTGCCCGGTCGCGCCGCGTGCGCTGACCATCCCGGCGGCGGGCTCCCTCTAGACTGAGACATGTCCTGCAGCCACCCTCCGGAAGGTGTCATGAGCGACGTCGGCAAGTTCGCCCCTCCGGCCCTGACCTTCGACGACGTGTTGCTGCTGCCCGCGCACTCCGAGGTGATGCCCGGCGAGGCGGACACTACGTCCCAGCTGACCCGCCGGATCACGCTGAACGTGCCGCTGGTCTCGTCGGCCATGGACACCGTGACCGAGGCCCGGATGGCCATCGCCATGGCCCGCATCGGCGGGGCCGGCGTGCTGCACCGGAACCTCTCCGTGGACGACCAGGCGCAGCAGGTGGACACGGTCAAGCGGTCCGAGGCCGGCATGATCACCAACCCGGTGACCTGCGGGTCGGACGCCACCGTGGCCGACGTCGACGAGCTGTGTGCCCGGTACCGCATCTCCGGGGTCCCGGTGACCAGCCCGGATGGCGTCCTGGTCGGCATCGTCACCAACCGGGACATCCGCTTCGTGACCGACCACAGCCGCCGGGTCGCGGACGTCATGACGACCACACCCCTGATCACCGCGCCGGTCGGGGTATCCAGGGACGACGCCTTCGCCCTGCTGCGCCAGCACAAAGTCGAGAAGCTGCCGCTGATCGACGACGCGGGCAAGCTGCGCGGCCTGATCACCGTCAAGGACTTCACCAAGAGCGAGAAGTTTCCCAGCGCCACCAAGGACGGCGAGGGGCGCCTGGTCGTCGGCGCGGCCGTGGGGGTCGGTGAGGACGCCAAGGGGCGGGCCCAGGCCCTGGTGGACGCGGGTGCCGACTTCCTGGTGGTGGACACCGCCCACGGCCACTCCCAGGCCGTCCTGGACATGGTGCACCAGGTCAAGGCCAATCTGCGAGTCGACGTGATCGGCGGGAACATCGCCACCCGGGCCGGGGCCCAGGCGCTGATCGATGCGGGCGTGGACGGGGTCAAGGTCGGCGTGGGCCCGGGCTCGATCTGCACCACCCGGGTCGTGGCCGGGGTCGGCGTGCCCCAGGTCACCGCGATCTATGAGGCCTCCCAGGTGGCACGGGCCGCGGGTGTCCCGCTGATCGGCGACGGCGGCCTGCAGCACTCCGGCGACATCGCCAAGGCCATCGCGGCCGGCGCGGACACCGTGATGCTGGGCAGCCTGCTGGCCGGCTGCGAGGAAGGCCCCGGCGAGATGGTCTTCATCCACGGCAAGCAGTACAAGCTGTACCGGGGGATGGGCTCGCTTGGCGCGATGCGCAACGCCGAGCGCGGCCGGTCCTACTCCAAGGACCGCTACTTCCAGGACGACGTGCTGCGCGAGGACAAGCTGGTCCCGGAGGGCATCGAGGGGCAGGTGCCCTACCGCGGGCCGCTGGCCGCGGTGGCCAACCAGCTGGTCGGCGGCCTGCGGGCGGCTATGGGGTACTGCGGCGCGCGGACCGTGGCCCAGCTGCAGGAGGCCCGGTTCACCCAGATCACGGCGGCGGGGCTGGCGGAAAGCCATCCACACGACATCGAGATGACCGCCGAAGCCCCCAACTACGCCCGGCGCGGGCGGGCCTGACCTAGGCGGCACCGCGATCAGGCGGCACTGAAATCCGGCGGCACGAGATTAGGCGGCACAGAGATTAGGCGGAACTGAGTCATGACCACCGTGGAGATCGGCCGGGGCAAAACCGGCCGCCGCGCCTACCCGCTCGACGAGATCGGCATCGTCCCGTCCCGGCGGACCAGGGACCCCGAGGAGGTCTCGGTCGCCTGGCAGATCGACGCGTACCGGTTCGAGATGCCACTGGTGGCCTCCCCGATGGACAGCGTGGTGTCTCCGGCCTTCGCCGCCCAGCTCGGCGCGCTCGGCGGGCTGGCCGTGCTCGACCTGGAAGGACTCTGGACCCGGTACGCGGACCCGGAGCCGGTCCTGGCCGAGATCGCGGAGCTCGGCCAGGAGGACGCCACCCGGCGGCTGCAGCAGATCTACGCCGAGCCGATCAAGGAAGAGCTGATCGGCCAGCGGATCGAGGAGATCCGCTCGAAGGGCGTGACCACCGCGGCCCGGCTGTCACCGCAGCGGACCGTCCGGTACTACAAGACGGTCGTGGACGCGGGCGTGGACATCTTCGTGATCCGCGGCACCACGGTGTCCGCCGAGCACGTGTCCGGGCAGGCCGAGCCCCTCAACCTCAAGCAGTTCATCTACGAGCTCGACGTGCCGGTGATCGTGGGCGGCTGCGCCACCTACACCGCCGCGCTGCACCTGATGCGCACCGGTGCGGCTGGCGTGCTGGTCGGCTTCGGCGGCGGCTCGGGGCACACCACGGCGGCGGTGCTGGGCGTGACCGTGCCGATGGCCACCGCGATCGCGGACGTCGCCGCCGCCCGCCGGGAGTACCTGGACGAATCCGGCGGCCGGTACGTGCACGTGATCGCCGACGGCGGCATGACCCGCAGCGGTGACATCGCCAAGGCGCTGGCCTGCGGCTCCGACGCGGTCATGGTCGGCTCGCCGTTCGCCCGGGCGGTCGAGGCGCCGGGCCGTGGCTACCACTGGGGCAGCGAGGCGCATCACCCCGACCTGCCGCGCGGCGCCCGGGTCGAGGTGGGCACGGTCGGCAGCCTGGAGCAGATCCTGCACGGGCCGTCCGACGTGCCAGACGGCTCACTCAACCTGATCGGCGCCCTCCGGCGGACCATGGCCACCTCCGGGTACTCCGACCTCAAGGAGTTCCAACGGGTCGAGGTGGCCGTGACCCCGAACGCGCCGCCGCGACGGTGACGATGGCCGACGAGATGGCACGGCTGGACCCCGAGGGACGGGCCGCAGCGCTCGCCGCGCTGACCGGCGACGAGCTGCAGGTGCTCGTCGTGGGCGGGGGTGTGGTCGGCGCGGGCGTAGCCCTCGACGCGGTCACCCGCGGCCTGTCGGTCGGTCTGGTCGAGGCCCGTGACTTTGCCTCCGGCACCTCCTCGCGGTCCAGCAAGCTGATCCACGGCGGGCTGCGCTACCTGGAGCAGCTGAACGTGAGCCTGGTCCGGGAGGCGCTGACCGAGCGCGGGCTGCTGCTCCAGCGCATCGCCCCGCACCTGGTCCGGCCGGTGCCTTTCCTGTTCCCGCTCACCCATCACGTGTGGGAACGGGCGTACGTCGGGGCCGGGCTGAACGCCTACGATGCGCTCGGGTTCTCGCTCGGCCAGCCGCGCGGGCTCCCCGGGCACCGGCAGCTGACCAAGCGGGGCGCGCTGCGGCTCGCACCGGCTCTCAAAAGGTCCGTGCTCACCGGGGCGCTGCAGTACTGGGACGCCCAGGTGGACGACGCCCGGTTCGTGGTCAGCCTGATCCGCACCGCGGCCAACTACGGGGCGCAGATTGCCTCACGGACCCAGGTCACCGGGTTTCTCCGGGAGGGGGAGCGGGTCACCGGCGTGCACGCGGTGGACCTGGAGACCGGCCAGCAGCTGGAGATCCGGGCCCAGCAGGTGGTCAACGCGACCGGGGTGTGGACCGACGACGTGCAGGCCATGGTGGGCGGCCGCGGGGTGATCAACATCCGCGCTTCCAAGGGCGTGCACCTGGTCGTGCCCCGGGACCGCATCCAGTCCCGTACCGGCATCATCATGCGCACCCCGACCAGCGTGCTGTTCATCATCCCGTGGGGACGGCACTGGATCGTCGGCACCACCGACACCGAATGGGCCCTGGACAAGGCCCACCCGGCGGCCAGCCGGACCGACATCGACTATGTGCTGGCCCAGGTCAACCGGGTCCTCGCCGTCCCGCTGACCCGCGAGGACGTGGCCGGGGTGTACGCCGGGCTGCGTCCCCTGCTGGCCGGGGAGTCCGACTCCACCTCACGGCTGTCCCGCGAGCACGTGGTCGCCCACCCGGTGCCCGGCCTGGTGATGATCGCCGGGGGCAAGTACACCACCTACCGCCTGATGGCCCGGGACGCGGTCGACGCGGTCGCGCACGGGCTCGACTGGCGGGTCCCGCCCTCCTGCACCGACGAGGTGCCGCTGGCCGGGGCGGACGGGTATCTGCCGCTGTGGAACGCGCGGCACCGGCTGGCCCGGTCCTCGGGGCTGCACGTGGCCCGGATCGAGCACCTGCTGGGCCGGTACGGGTCGCTGGCCACCGAGGTCCTGGACATGATCGCGGCCGAGCCGGACCTGGGCCGCCCGCTCACCGGGGCCGACGACTACCTGCGGGCCGAGGTGGGCTACGCCGCCTCGCACGAGGGAGCCCGCCACCTCGACGACGTGCTGGCCCGGCGGACGCACATCTCGATCGAGACCTGGGACCGCGGCCTGTCGGCCGCGGCGGAGGCCGCCGAGCTGCTGGCCAAGCCGCTGCGCTGGGACGACCGCCAGGTGGCGAACGAGATCAGCCACTACGAGGCGACCATCGAGGCCGAACGGGCCTCCCAGGAAGAGGCCACCGACCAGGCCGCGGACGCGCTGCTGCTGGACGCCCCGGATATCGTCCCGGTCATCAGCTAATAGACTCGGGCGCATGCCCAGGCCACGCGCGTTTTCCGGCATCCAGCCGACCGCTGACTCTTTCCACCTCGGGAACTATCTCGGCGCGGTCCGCCAGTGGGTCGCGCTCCAGGAGACGCACGAGGCGTTCTACTGCGTGGTGGACCTGCACGCGATCACGGTTCCGCAGGATCCGGCCCAGCTGCGCCAGCGGACCAGGATCGCGGCCGCTCAGCTGTTCGCGGCCGGGCTCGACCCGGACCGTGCCGTGGTGTTCGTCCAGAGCCACATACCGCAGCACACCGAGCTGGCCTGGGTGCTCGGCTGCATCACCGGGTTCGGCGAGCTCAGCCGGATGACCCAGTTCAAGGACAAGGCGGCCAAGGGCGGCGCCCAGCAGGCCAGCCTGGGGCTGTTCAGCTACCCGGCGCTGCAGGCCGCGGACATCCTGCTCTACCAGACCCACGAGGTGCCGGTCGGTGAGGACCAGCGACAGCACCTGGAGCTCAGCCGGGATCTCGCGGTGCGGTTCAACCACCGCTACGGGCCCACGTTCACGGTGCCCTCGGCCCTGATCGTGCCCGCCGTGGCGAAGATCACCGACCTGCAGGAGCCGACCGCCAAGATGAGCAAGTCATCCTCGTCGGCGGCGGGCATCATCGATGTGCTCGACGAGCCCAGCGCCATCCGCAAGAAGATCGCCCGGGCCGTCACCGACCCGGGCAGCGAGGTCCGCGCGGACGAGCAAGACAAGCCGGGCGTCACCAACCTGCTGCGCATCTACTCCGCGCTGACCGGCGAGGACATCGCCGCGCTGGAGGCCAGGTACGCGGGTGCGGGCTACGGCACGTTCAAGAAGGACCTGGCCGAAGTGGTGGTGAACACGCTGGCCCCGATCCGGGAACGGACCGAGAAACTGCTCGCCGACGAGGGCGAACTGGACCGGCTGCTGGCCCGCGGGGCCGACCGGGCCCGGCCGGTCGCCCGGGAGACCATGGCCATGGTCACGGACCGGGTGGGCTTCCTCCGCCCGCCCGGCGCCTGAGCACGAGCACGATGCCCCCGGCCACCAGCGCCGCGAGGAGCAGCGCACCGATGCCCGCCGTGACCGGGATGTCCGGGATACTGGCCGCCTGAGCCAGCTTGGCCACCCGCTGACCGGCGGCCCGGTGGTCAGCAGAATGGCCGGCGCGGTCCGCCGCCGGGTGCGCGGCCACCGCGGGCAGGGGCCGGACCAGCGTGCCGACCGGGGTGACCTTCCCGTCCATGGCGAAGCCCCAGTTCAGCAGTTTGGCGGCGTACGTCATCTCGGTGAGCGGGACGCAGTGCATGAGGGTCACGATCAGCGTGTGACCGTCCCGCCGGGCCCAGGCGATGAACGTGGTCTCGGACGCCGTGGTCCAGCCGATCTTCCCGCCCAGGTCGCCGCGGTAGGTGTTCAGCATCGTGTTCTGGTTGAACAACTCGATGGAGTGGCGGCGCTGCAGCGGGAACATGGCGGTCCGGGTCGCCTCGATCCGCATGAACTCGTGCATGGTCAGCGCCTGCCGGGCGAACAGGGCCAGGTCGTAGGCGGAGGTGTGCTGGCCCTTGGCGTTCAGCCCGTTCGGCCGCCGGGCCACCGTGTCATCCGCCTGGAGTCGGTGCGCCTCCGCGTTCATTAGGGCCACGCCCTTGGCGTAGGACCCGGTGGCCTGGGCGAGGGAGATTGCCGCGTCGTTGGCGGAAATCAGCAGCAGGGCCTGGAACAGGTCGGACACCGGGTACGCGCGACCCTTGACCAGCCCCACCTTGTTCGGCGTGACATCCGCGGCCAACCCTGAGGTGACCACGGTGGCGTCTGGCTTCAGCACCGGCATCAGCGCATCCGCGGTGAGCACCTTCAGCGTGCTGGCCGGCAGGAAGTGCCCGTGCGGATCCTTGGCCGCCAGCACTTGCCCGGTCCCCGCGTCCGCGATCACGTAGGCGGAGGCGGGCACGGAGGGCAGCTTCCTGGGCCCGTGGGCCGGGTAGTGCACGATGATGCCCCGGCCAGCCAGTTCCGGGCCGCCCACCACGAGGGTGCCCGCCGTGGGTGTGGGTACCCCAGCCTTCACCCCGGTAGCCGGGGCGGCGTCCCAGGCGGCGGGCGGTCTTCGTTGCGGCTGGGTGCGGTGCCCGGTGGCGGCCGGCTGCCGGGTGGCGGCCCCGGCCATCGCCGGCCGAACCGCCAGCGGGAACGCGACAAGCAGCGCCGTGGCGGCGGCGACCGCGCCGGTCCGGGGGTGCCTCGTCCAGGCAGCCCGGCCGGCCCGGATGCCCCGCGGCCACTTCGTCGTGTCGCTCACGCTGAGTAGTCAATCACGAGTAGATCCATGACTCTGGGTACAAGGCCTCGGTGGCCGGGAATCTCGCTGCGGTCCGGGTGTGGTGAAGCTCGCTTAGGTGTCTGGCCTACCCGGCCTTTAACCTTGGCTCATGGGACGTGAGTCGGAGTCAGGGCTGCCTATCGAGCCCGTGTACGGCCCCGGTCAGCCAGCTGGCTTCAACCCGGCGGAGAAGCTCGGCCAACCTGGGCAATACCCGTTTACCCGCGGCGTCTACCCGACGATGTACACCACGCGGCCGTGGACCATGCGGCAGTATGCCGGGTTCGCCACCGCGGAGGACTCCAACCGGCGCTACCACGAGCTGATCGAGGCGGGCACCACGGGCCTGTCGGTCGCCTTCGACCTGCCGACCCAGATGGGGTACGACTCCGACGCCCCGCTGGCCCACGGGGAGGTCGGCAAGGTCGGCGTGGCCATCGATTCCGTCGAGGACATGCGGATCCTGCTGCGCGGGATTCCGCTGGGCGAGGTCTCCACCTCGATGACGATCAACGCCCCGGCGGCCCTGCTGCTCCTGCTGTACCAGCTGGTGGCCGAGGAACAGGGCGTGCCCGCATCCGCGCTGACCGGGACGATCCAGAACGACATCCTCAAGGAGTACATCGCCCGGGGAACCTACATCTATCCCCCGGTCCCGTCGCTACGCCTGGTCGCGGACACCTTCGCCTACTGCCGGGCGGAGATCCCGCGCTGGAACACGATCTCGATCTCCGGCTACCACATGGCCGAGGCCGGCGCGACGCCGGTGCAGGAGATCGGGTTCACGCTGGCCAACGCCCGGGAGTACGTGCGCGCCGCGGTCCGCTCCGGCCTGGCCGTGGACGAGTTCGCGCCGCGCCTGTCGTTCTTCTTCGTGGCCCGCACCACGCTGCTGGAGGAGGTGGCCAAGTTCCGGGCCGCCCGGCGGCTGTGGGCGCGGATCATGCGGGAGGAATTCGGGGCCCAGGACCCGAAGTCCCAGATGCTCCGCTTCCACACCCAGACCGCCGGGGTCCAGCTGACCGCGCAGCAGCCCGAGGTCAACCTGACCCGGGTCACCGTGCAGGCCCTTGCCGCCGTGCTGGGCGGCACCCAGTCGCTGCACACCAACGCCTACGACGAGGCCATCGCGCTGCCCAGCCAGAAGGCGGCCCGGCTCGCGGTGCGGACCCAGCAGGTGATCGCGAACGAGACGGACCTGACCGCCACCGTCGACCCGTTCGCGGGTTCCTACGCGGTGGAATCGATGACCGACGACATCGCGGACGCGGCGGACGAGCTGATGGCCCGGGTCGAGGAGCTCGGCGGTGCGGTCGCGGCTATCGAGCAAGGCTTCCAGAAGGCCGAGATCGAGCGCTCCGCCTACCAGGTCACCCGGGAGATCGACGACGGGGAACGGGTCGTGGTCGGGGTGAACAAGTTCACCGTGCCCAGTGACGAGCCCTACGAGCTGTTGCCGGTCGATCCCGCGCTCGAGCAGAAGCAGGCCCAGCGGCTCGCCTCGCTGCGCAGTGACCGGGACGCCGGCGAGTTCCGCCACCGCATCGACGACCTGAAGAAGGCCGCCACCGGCAGCCAGAACGTGCTGATCCCGCTGCGCGAGGCGCTGCGGCACCGGGCCACCGTCGGCGAAGTGTGCGACGCGCTCCGCGGCGTCTGGGGCCGCTACCAGCCGCCCGACCTTGGCTGACTCGCGGCCGGATCATGTCACTCCCGAATGAACCTCATCCTGTGCCCCTGCGATTACCCGCGATCATCGCTGAAGCAGATTAGTGGCGGGGCCGTGCGGTGAGCCATGTGACCCCGCGGCCCGGACCCCGCCGGGGGGATGACCAGAACGGAGGCCAGTGGTGGCCATCTGGTGGAACCCCTCCCGCGGCGCGACGGTAGGTGTCGAGTGGGAGCTTCAGCTGATCGACGCCGGCAGCAAGCTGCTGCGCCAGGACGCGCGGGAGGTCATCTCCGCTCTGCGGGGGCGGGACGAGGCCGGGCTGCCCAAGATTCACGACGAGCTCATGCAGTCCACGGTCGAGGTGGTCACCGGCGTCTGCAGTACGGTATCCGAGGCCGTAGCGGACCTAGCCGCGACAATTGCTGACCTTCAGCGGATCACGGATATGCGCGATACGATGCTGGCCTGCGCCGGAACACATCCAGTCAGCGATTGGCGGGATGCCGAGATGGCGCCCGTTCAGCGCTATGCGGAACTCGTCGAGCAGATGCAGTGGCTGGCCCGCCGGATTCAGACGTTTGGTGTGCATGTCCACGTGGGGCTTCGTGATGGCAGCAAGGCGATTCCGATCGTCAACGCTCTCGCCGCTTATCTGCCGCACTTCCTCGCGCTGACCGCGTCGAGCCCGTTCTGGGGAGGGCACGACACCGGGCTCGCCTCGAGCAGGGCGGTCATCTTCGGCGGGTTGCCGACTGCAGGTCCGCCGCATCTGCTGGCGGATTGGAGTGAGTTCGAGGAGTACATGGACACGCTGCTGCGGGCCGGGACCATCCGGAGCATCAAGGAAGTGTGGTGGGATGTACGGCCACACCCTGACTTCGGCACGGTGGAGATCCGCATGTTCGACGGGGTCCCGACGCTGCGGGAGGTCGGCATGGTCGCCGCCCTGTCGCAGAGCCTGGTTCACCTGCTCGACACGCAGCTGGACCGCGGCTACCGGCTGCCCAGCCAGCCGTCCTGGGTTGTCCAGGACAACCGCTGGCGGGCGACCAGGTACGGACTCGACGCCATCGTGATCACGGACGCGGCGGGGTCGACCGCCCCGCTGCGCGATGAGCTGTACGAGCTGTACCAGGAGATACAGCCAGTCGCACGGCGGCTGGGCTGCGCGGACGAACTGGATGTGCTCGGCGAGGTGCTCGAACAGGGCGCCTCCTACGAGCGGCAGCGTGCGGTGGTGGCAACGGGTGGGGGGCTGACGGACGTGGTTGATGCGCTGGTCACGGAGTTCGCCGAGGACCGGTTCGTCCGCCCGGGGGAGGTGGCGAATGCCGAATGACGCCCTGCGCGCGGATCTCGGCTTGTTCCTGGCCGCGCACGACGCTGAGCTGATCGATTTCCGCCGGGACATGCACGCCCACCCCGAGCTCGGCTACCACGAGCACCGGGCCACCCGGCGGATCGCGCTCCGCCTGGCGGCCGCGGGCCTGAGGCCGATGATCCTGCCCAAGGGAACCGGGCTGATCGCGGACATCGGCGACAACTCCGACGGCAGCCCGCTGGTCGCGCTGCGGGCCGACCTGGACGCGCTGCCCCTCAGCGACGAGAAGCAGGTTTCCTACCGTTCCACGGTGCCTAACGCGTGCCACGCCTGCGGGCACGACGTGCACACCACCATCGTGCTGGGTGCGGGGCTCTTCCTGGCCCAGCAGGCCGCCGCGGGCCGCCTGCCGGGACGGGTGCGGCTCATCTTCCAGCCGGCCGAGGAAGTGGCCGGCGGCGCGCTGGACGTCATGGCGGCGGGCGGTATCGCCTCGGTGGACCGCATCTTCGGCCTGCACTGCGACCCGCGCCTGGACGCAGGCAAGGTGGGCGTGCGCAGCGGCCCCATCACCGCCGCCTGCGACCGCATTACCGTCCGGGTAACCGGGCCGGGCGGACATACCGCCCGGCCCCATTTGACTGCGGACCTCGTTTACGCGCTGGGCAAGATCGTCACCGAGCTGCCCGCCGCGCTGTCCCGGCGGGTCGACCCCCGCTCCAGCCTCAGCCTGGTGTGGGGCCGGGTGAGCGCCGGCACCGGGGCCAACTCCATTCCCGATGACGGAGTGGTGGAGGGCACCGTCCGCTGCCTCGACGACAAGGCCTGGCACGAGGCCCCGGACCTGCTCAAGGCCCTGATCGAGTCGGTGGCCAGCGCCTACGGCGTCATCGCCAACCTGGCCTACCAGCGCAGCGTCCCGCCGACCGTGAACGAGCCGTCCAGCACGGCCCTGCTGTCCGCCGCGGCCGAGCGGGTCCTCGGTGCCGACGCCATCACCACCACCCAGCAGAGCCTGGGCGGCGAGGACTTCGCCTGGTACCTGGAGTCGGTGCCGGGCTCGCTGGCCCGGCTGGGCACCCGGGCTCCAGGCTCCGGCCAGGACTTCGACATCCACCAGCCTGCGTTCGACGTGGACGAGAGCGCCATCGGCATCGGGGTGCGGCTGCTGTCCGCCGCCGCGATCGCTGCCGTCCGGGGCAGCTCAGTCGCCCCCGAGCCCCTGTCGGACGGCGCCCGCGCCTGAACGGCGCCCGCGGGCGAGGGCGCGGGCGCGGAGCTCTGGTCAGGGCACCACGAAGGTAGGCTGGCCGGGCGGCTGGACGGCGGGCCAGCCATCGCCCGGCCCGGCCGGGCCGGCCCCGGGTGACATGGAGCGCAGTGGCGGTGTTCTCGCGGCAGGATCTGCTCAGCGAGCGGCAGGTCTACCGGACCACCGGATCCCTGGTGGCGTGGTGGGCATGGGCGGCGTTCGCGGCCGTGCTGCTGGTCGCGCTCGCCCTGGGCCACCATGACCACGCGGCGCTGGTCACGGCCTTCGTGGTCGTGGCGATCACCGGGATCATGTACGCGTGCGCGCTGCATCCCCGGATCGTGGCCAGCGCCACGGACGTCACCGTGGTCAACCCGCTGCGGGTGCACGTGCTGCCCTGGCCCTCGGTGACCAAGGTCGATCTGGAGCACAACGTCCGGGTCCACTACCGGGGGCCGGCCGGTGACGCGCTCGTGCACAGCTGGGCGGTGCAGTCGTCGGGGCGTTCCAGGACCCGCAGCGAGTTGCGGGCCCGGCGGGCCGCCCGCCGCGGGATGGCCCCGGCGCCCGGATACGCCAAACTCCCCGGCGAGGCCCAGGCGGCCCTGGCCGGATCAGCGGCCGAATTCATCGCCCGGCAGCTGGACGACCGGGCCCGGACGCAGCGATCTCCGGCCAGGCCGGACGCGGCTTCCCCCGGCCCCCAGGTGCGCTGGACCTGGGGCCCCATCGCGGCGATAGCGGTTCCGTTGCTGATGCTGCTGGTAGTGGCGCTGGCCTGAGGGCGGCCGGCAGCCTGGCCCTACGCGGACCGGAGCCGCCCGGGACCGCCGGGCTCCCCGCGGGTCGCTGAATCCAGTTGACTTCAAGCGCACTTCAAGTCAGAGCATGGGCTCATGACGACGACCGCGAACCACCGCCCGCCCGCGACCTTCGCCGACCTGCCGGGCCTGATGTCGCTGATGACCGGGGACGACAAGCACGACCAGGCGGCCACCTCCACCCTGGACGTGCTCTGGGTGCTCTACGACCGGGTGCTGCGGGTCACGCCGCAGACCGCTGGCAACGACGCGCGGGACCGTTTCCTGCTGTCGAAGGGCCACGGGCCGATGGCGTATTACGCGGTACTGGCGGCCAAGGGCTTCCTGGACCCCGTGGACCTGACCGGCTTCGGCGCCTTCGAATCGGCCCTCGGGCTGCACCCGGACCGGACCCTGCTTCCGGGAGTGGAGATCTCCAGCGGCTCGCTCGGCCACGGGCTGCCGCTGGCGGCCGGCGTGGCCCTCGGGCTCCGGGCCCAGGAGCTGACCGGCTCACGGGTGTTCGTCCTGACCGGGGACGCCGAGCTGGACGAGGGGTCCAACCACGAGGCGATCGCGTTCGCCCGGGCGGCGCGGCTGGATGCGCTGCGCGTCGTGGTGGTGGACAACTCCTCGTCCACGCACGGCTGGCCGGGCGGCGTGGAGGCCCGGTTCGCCGCCGAGGACTGGTCGGTGTGCCGGGTCTCCGGCCGGGATCACGATGCGCTGGAGGCCGCGCTCACCATGGCGCATCCCGGCCGGCCGCACATGGTGGCGGCGGTCGTCGAGCCCAAGCGATAGGAGGACGGTCATGGAGACCATGCGGGAACGCTTCACGGCGGTCACCAGCCGCCTGCTGGCCGAGGACCCCCGCCTAGCCGTGGTGCTCGCCGACATCTCGGCGGACGCGTTCCGGCCGGCCGCGACCCGCTTCCCGGACCGGGTCATCAACGTGGGGATCCGGGAGCAGCTGCTGATCAGCGTGGCAGGCGGGCTGGCGCTGACCGGGATCCGGCCGATCGCGCACACGTTCGCCAGCTTCCTGGTCGAGCGGCCCTTCGAGCAGATCAAGCTGGACCTGACCCACCAGGCCGCGCAGGCGGGCGCGGTGCTGGTCAGCGCGGGCGCGTCCTACGACTACTCCGACAACGGCCGGACCCACCAGTCACCGGGCGACGTGGCCCTGCTGGACACGCTGCCCGGCTGGACCGTGCACGTTCCCGGGCATCCCGACGAGGCCGAACGGCAGATCCGCGCGGCGGCCGCCGGGGACGGGCTGGTCTACGTGCGGCTGTCCACGGAGGCCAACACGGTGCCGCTGGACGGCGAGCCGGGCCGGCTCACCATGCTGCGCAGCGGGCGCCGCGGCACGGTGCTGGCGGTCGGCCCGCTGGCGGACGCCGTGGTGGACGCCACCCTCGGTTTCGACGTCACCGTTCTCTACGCGGCCACCGTCCGGCCGCTGGACGCGGCGACGTTGCGGGACAGCCTGCAGGCCCCGGACGTGGTGCTGGTCGAGCCGTACCTGGCCGGGACCTCGGTGCCTGCCGTCGAGCAGGCACTGTGTGACCTCCCGCACCGGATCCTCGGACTCGGTGTCGGCCGCCCCGAGCTGCGCCGGTACGGTACGCCCGCCGAGCATCAGGCCGCGCACGGGCTGGACGCGCGGTCGTTGCGGACCTCGATGGCATCGTTCCTGCGGATCTGATCCTGCCGGTGAGGACCCTGTGAGGGTTAGGTTCCCAGTGAAGCGCAGGGGCGGGCGCGCAGGTCGGCCACGTAGTCAGCGGGGGCGCCCGCCAACTCCGCCGCGTCCGCCACGATGCCCAGGTAACGAGCCGAGGGCAGGCCACCCTCGTAGTCGTTGAGGACGTAGAGCCACGCGGTCAGCTCGCCGTCCAGGGTTTGCACCCGGACCCTGATCTTCTGGAAGTAGCCCAGGTGCACTCCGTCCCAGTGGTCGAGCACCTGCTCGTCCAGGTCGGACAGTTCGTAGAGAACCACGAAGACCCGCTCGCCGGCGTCTTCCACCACTGTGGCCAGGGCACCTTCCCAGCTGATGTCCTCGCCGCCGAAAGTGAGCCGCCAGCCTTCCAGCCAGCCGCTGCCCCGCATCGGCGAATACGGGCAGCGTTCGGCCATGAGCGAGGGGTCCATATTGGTGGCATACGCCGCGTACAGCTCCACGGCTCACCAGCGTAACGATGCGGCGTGTCGTTGCGGCAGATCTCCGGTGACTGGGGCGCGGGGTTCGCTGGCGGGAGGGCGGAGTGCGCGGCATCCGGGCGGCCGGGAAGAATGAGGCAGCGTGAGCCAGCCGCACGAGAAAATCGCGATCCTGGGCGGCGGCCCGGGCGGGTACGAGGCGGCCCTGGTGGCCGCGCAGCTCGGCGCCCAGGTGACCGTGGTGGACAGCGATGGCCTGGGCGGCGCCTGCGTGCTGACCGACTGCGTGCCGTCCAAGACCCTGATCGCCACGTCGACCACCATGTCCGTGGTGAACGGCGCGCAAGACCTGGGCATCCAGGTCGGGCGCGGGCAGGCCCGGGTGGACGCGCCCCGGCTGTACGCCAGGGTCAAGGCCCTGGCCCAGGCCCAGTCCTCGGACGTGGCCAAACGGCTCGCCGCCGAGGGAGTGGAGATCATCAACTGCCGCGGCACGCTGGCCGGGGCGGACACGGTCGTCGCGGGCGGCCAGCGGATCCAGGCCTCGGCCGTGCTGATCGCCACCGGCGCGATGCCGCGGGTCCTGCCCGGCGCGGAACCGGATGGCGAGCGCATCCTGAACTGGCGGCAGCTCTACGACCTGGCCGGACTCCCCCCGGAGCTGATCGTCGTCGGCTCCGGGGTGACCGGCGCGGAGTTCGCCAGCGCCTACCAGGCCCTCGGTTCCCAGGTCACCCTGGTTTCCTCGCGGGAGCGGGTGCTGCCGCACGAGGACGTGGACGCCGCGGTCGTGGTAGAGGACGTGTTCCGGCGCCGCGGGATGACCGTGCTGGGCCGGTCCCGCGCGGCAGCGGTCAGGCGCACCGGCGATGGCGTGGTGGTCACCCTGGAAGGCGGCCGGACCGTGCGCGGCTCGCACTGCCTGCTTACCGTGGGCATGGAGCCGGCCACCCGGGGCCTGGGCCTGGAGGAGGCCGGCGTCACCCTGGACAGGCGAGGGTTCGTTGAGGTGGACCGGGTGTCGCGGACCACGGCCCGGGGTGTGTACGCGGCCGGTGACTGCACCGGCGTGATGATGCTGGCGTCGGTGGCGGCCATGCAGGGCCGCATCGCCATGTGGCACACGCTGGGTGAGGCCGTGCAGCCGATCAGGCTGGACCATGTGGCCGCGACGATCTTCACGGACCCGGAGATCGCGACCGTGGGGGTGACCGCGGACGCGGTCGAATCCGGCGCCGAGGACGCGGTGGCGGTCAAACTGCCGCTGGCCACCAACGCGCGGGCCAAGATGCAGGGGTTCCGGGACGGGTTCGTGAAGCTGTTCGCCCGGCGCGGGACGGGCATCGTGCTGGGCGGGGTCGTGGTCGCGCCGCGGGCCAGCGAGCTGATCCTGGGCGTGTCGCTGGCGGTGGAGCAGTCACTGACCGTGGATCAGATGGCCCACACGTTCGCCGTCTACCCGTCGCTGTCGGGCAGCCTGACCGAAGCTGCCCGTCGGCTCATGCGCCCCGCCGGTGACCGTCGCTGACCCCTGACCCCTGACCCCTGACTCCGGCTAGCATCCGGGCCCTCCCGCGGTCGGCCGATTCCCGGCTCCGGCGGGCCAGCCTTGCCCACGAATTGCTCCAGCCCCACCTGCCCCAGGGCTCGCCTCCCACGGTTCGTGATCTAACGATTGGTGCTGTTGGCGCAACACTAATCGTTAGATCACGAATGGGGTCCAGGTAGTCATGTGGCCGAAGCGACTTGCGGGGCCTCAGGGACTGGTGATGCCGGGGATCGTGCGCAGGGCGGGTCAGTGGGTGGGGTGGCCCAGGTCGGGGTCGTTGGGCACCGGCAAGTTGTGCTGGCGCAGCCGGCTGGCCCGCAAATCGTCCGCGTACACGGTCACCGTGAACAGGCTGCCGCACAGGATGAGGGCCACCATCGTCAGGCTGACCCAGATCGGGGCGGGCAGCAGGAGGGCCAGCACGGTCACGACGATCGCGCAGACGGGAATCATCACGGCCAGGTGCCGGAGGACGGTCCGGCCGCGCCAGCCCGCGTCGGTCAGCTCGTGCCGGACCCAGTGGATGTTCTCGGCCGGAAGGCGGAACCCGTAGGTGAACTTGAGCCAGCCGAGCGGCCCTGGGTCGCCTTCCAACCGCATCACTGAGGTCTCCGATGGCGCGCGGCCTGTACCCGGCAGCACTGCGCAGCCCGGACGCACTGCGCAGCCCGGACGCACTGCGCAGCCCAGGCACACTGCGCAGCCAGGGCGTGCGCCGCGGTGGACGCCGCGGCCAGGGGAGGCATGGTCTTAAGTCTCCCAGCCGCCGACACCCACCCGGCCGTCACCCGCCCCGGCGCTAGCCCTCGAGCTTGCAGATGACCGCGCCGGCCGTTACCGTCTGGCTGACCTCCACGGACAGCCCGGTCACGGTGCCGCCCTTGTGCGCGGTCAGCGGCTGCTCCATCTTCATCGCTTCCAGTACCACCACGGTGTCACCTGCCGACACCTGGTCGCCCTCGGCCGCAACGATCTTGGTGATGGTCCCTTGCATCGGGCTGACGAGATCGTCGCCGCTGACGGCAGGCGCCGCCGGGCCGCCGCCCCGCCGCCCACGGGGTGCCCGCTTGCCCCCGCCCCCGCCTCCGGGCGTGCCTCCATCGGGGACCCCGAGCCCGGCCGGGAGGATCACCTCGAGTCGTTTGCCGCCCACCTCCACCGTGATCCGCTCACGCTGTGGCTGGCCGTCCACCTGGCCGTCCACCGGCCCGGACCAGGGCTCGATCGCCCCGTCGAACTCTGTCTCGATCCACCGGGTGTGCACGCGGAACGGCTCGTCGGTGAACGCCGGGTCCCGGACCACGGCGCGATGGAAGGGGAGCACCGTGGGCATGCCACTGACCACGCACTCGCCGAGGGCGCGGCGGGCCCGCTCCAGTGCCTCGGTCCGGCTGGCCCCAGTGATGATGAGCTTGGCCAGCAGCGAGTCGAAGGCCTGCGGCACGGTCATCCCCTGCGCGTAGCCCGCGTCCACCCGAACTCCCGGGCCGGACGGCCAGGTGAGCTCGGTGATGGTGCCCGGGGCGGGCAGGAAGTTCCGGGCGGGGTCCTCGGCGTTGATCCGGAACTCGATCGAGTGCCCTCGCGGCTCCGGGTCGGAGTACCCGAGTTCCTGCCCGTCGGCGATGCGGAACATCTCCCGGACCAGGTCGATGCCTGTGACCTCCTCCGACACCGGGTGCTCGACCTGAAGCCGGGTGTTGACCTCGAGGAACGAGACCGTGCCGTCCTGCCCGACGAGGAACTCGCAGGTGCCCGCGCCCACGTAACCGGCTTCCCGGAGGATGGCCTTGGACGCCTGGTACAGCTGCTCGACCTGGCTGCGGGTCAGGAACGGCGCGGGTGCCTCCTCGACCAGCTTCTGGTGCCTGCGCTGCAGCGAGCAGTCCCGGGTGGAGATCACCGCCACGTTCCCGTGCGTGTCGGCCAGGCACTGGGTCTCCACGTGCCGCGGCCGGTCCAGGTAGCGCTCGACGAAGCACTCGCCGCGCCCGAACGCCGCCACGGCTTCTCGGACCGCGGACTCGTACGCCTCGGTGATCCCGGCGGAGTCGCGGACCACCTTCAGGCCCCGGCCGCCGCCACCGAACGCCGCCTTGATGGCGATGGGCAGGCCATGCCGGGACACGAACGCGTCGACCTCGTCCACCCCGCTGACCGGGCCGTCCGTGCCCGCGGCCATCGGGGCGCCGACCGTCGCGGCGATCCGCCGTGCGGCCACCTTGTCGCCCAGGGACTCGATCGCGGCTGGCGGGGGCCCGATCCAGATCAGCCCGGCGTCGAGGACCGCCTGGGCGAAGCCGGCGTTCTCGGCCAGGAAACCGTAGCCGGGATGGACGGCGTCGGCCCCGGACTCGGCCGCCACGGCGAGAATCTTCTCGACGCTCAGGTAGCTCTCGGCCGGGGTGGGGCCGCCGAGCGCGTAGCCCTCGTCGGCCATCGAGACGTGCAGCGCGTCGAGATCGGAGTCGGCGTACACCGCCACACTGCCCAGCCCTGCGTCCCGGCAGGCCCGGACGACACGGACCGCGATCTCACCACGGTTCGCGATAAGCACTTTGCGCACGAATCCTCGCCTCCCAACTGCCGAGGAGTTTAGGCGAGCGCCGGCCGCCGGTCCGCATGGGGGATCGGACCAGCGTCAGGTCGGCGGTGGTCCTGCCCGGCGCCGCCCTGACCGCCGGCCGTCCCATCCGTCCAGTCTTCCGCAACGAAGACCTCCCGGGGCTGGTCCCGCACCCCCGTGCCGGGTGGGCTCGGGGTTCGGTGCGGGGCCGGTCCCAGTCCCCGGTCCTGGGTGGGACGCCGGGGTTGGTGCGGGACCGGTCCCAGTCCCCGGTCCTGGGACGGCTGTCGGCGTGGGCCGGGCCCACGCGCCCCGGCTATCCGGAACGAGCGCCTTCGTGGCGAAGCAGCCAGGTCTTCCGGTCGAGGCCGTAGTAGTAGCCGCCCAGGCTGCCGTCCGACCGCAACGCACGGTGGCACGGGACCACGGGCGCGATCAGGTTGTACGCGCAGGCAGCACCCGCGGCCCGCGGCGCCCGCGGGTTCCCGGCCCGCGCGGCCAGTTCGGTGTAGCTGACCGTGCGGCCCGGCGGCACCGCGCGCAGCGCCGCCCAGAGCCGCTGCCGGGACGGGGGGCCCGGCTGGTCCACCGGGATCGCGTCCAGGGCCCGCAGGTCTCCGTCGAAGTACCTGGCGACCGGCGTGGCCAGCCAGGGCAGGTCAGTCGGCGCGGCGGTCTCCACGGCTAGTAGGCGCAGCGGCGGGGCCAGCCGGGCGTGCATCACGGCCGGGTCGGCGGTGAACCCGCCTGCGATCACCCGGCCGTCCCTGGCCAGCAGGCTGAGCGGGCCGATCGGTGTGCCGACGACGATGGCCAGGACCGCGGTGGCCAGCGCAGTAGGGGCCGATGGGGCAGCCGGGTTGGGCATGAGTCGCTCCTCAGCTCGTCGGGGCGAGCACGTCCCGCGGCGCCGGACCGGTCAGCGCCGGACCGGTCAGCGCCGACCGGGTCACGTCCGGCTCTCGCGGCCATGACCAGAGCAGCATGGCCGCGTACGCGCGCCACGGACGCCAGCAGGCCGCATGCCCGGGCGGGACGCCCAGCCGGGCCAGGGCGCGGCGCAGGCCCAGATCGGCCGCCGGGAACGCGTCCGGGTCGCCCGCCGCCCGCATCAGGATGTAGCCGATGGTCCACGGCCCGATGCCCGGCAGCTCGGCCAGCCGGGCCGCGATGTCCCCGGGATCGGTGCCGGGATCGAGCGTCAGCCGCCCGCTCGCGGCCGCCTCGGCGAGCGCGCGCAGGGTCCGCTGGCGGGCCGTGGTGAGCCCCAGTCCGGTCAGGTCGGCCACGGCCAGCACCTCGGGACCGGGGAACAGGACGCGCAGCCCGGGCAGGCCGGCGGCCCCGGCCGCGGCCCCGGCGGATGCCTGCGTGCTGGCCACGGAAAGACCGTTAGGGGAACTATCGGCAGGTAGCGGGACGCCATGCCGGGCGGCCAGGCGGCCCGCGAACGTGCTCGCCGCGGCGACCGAGACCTGCTGGCCCAGCACCGCGCGGACGGCCAGCTCGAAGCCGTCGTAGGCGCCGGGTACCCGCAGCCCGGGCCGGGCCCGGGCCAGCGGGGCGAGAACGCTGTCGGCGGCCAGGGCGGCGCCGATCGCGGCCGGGTCGGCGTCGGCGTCGAGCAGCCGCCGGGCGCGGGTGACGACCGGGGCGACCGCGCCGAGCCTGGTCAGCCGGGCGCGAAGCAGCACGTGGCCCTGGCCGGGCCGGGGGATGAGCTCGATGATGCCCGGGCCCGCCGCGCTCAGCACGGTCCTGGCGTAGCGGTCCGCGCTGACCTGCTCCACCCCGGGGATCGCCCGCGCGGCGAGGAACCCCAGCCACCCGGCCGAGTCGAACGGCTCGCGGCAGGCCAGCCGGAGGGTGAGCCAGGTGCCCGGGCTTCCGCCGGAGTCCCGGGCTCCCCGGCCCCCTGGTCCGCTGCGCCGGGCCCGGGCGCGCAGCTCCGACGGGGAGCGGCCGGAGGACTCCCGCACGCTCGCGTTGAACTGCCGGACGCTGGAGAAGCCGCTGGCGAACGCGACATCGGTGACCGGGAGGGTGGTTTCGGCCAGCAGCCGCCGCGCGGTCTGCAGCCGTGCCGTCCGGGCCAGGGCCTGCGGTCCGGCGCCCAGTTCGGCCACGAGCACCCGGTGCAGGTGCCGCTGGGTGACCGCGAGCCGCGCGGCCAGCCCGCCGATCCCGTGGGCGTCGACGTAGCCGTCCGCGATCAGCCGCACCGCCCGGGCGGCCAGGTCGGCCCGGACGTTCCAGTCCGGTGATCCTGGGCTGGTCTCGGGGCGGCAGCGGCGGCAGGCGCGGAACCCGGCCGCCTCCGCGGCTCCGGCGTGCGCGAAGAACCTCATGTTTGCCCGGGCCGGGGTGCGGGCCGGGCAGACCGGCCGGCAGTAGATCCCGGTGCTGGTGACCCCCGTGAAGAAGCGCCCGTCGAACCGTGGGTCGCGGGCCACCACGGCCCGGTAGCAGGTGTCGGGGTCGAGTGTCATGCTCCGATTCAACGCCAGGCCGGCGTGTGCCGCTGGCGGGAATCGGACCTCGTCCCTCAGCCGCTGGTCAGCTGGGCCGCGACCGGGGCGGCGATCTCGTCGGCGAGCCACTGGGCCGGCCGGTCGGGCCACGGCGGCACCGGAGCCAGGACCAGGTGCGTGACACCTGCACCGATCAGCTCGAGGAGCAGGGCACGGGAGGCCGCCGGGTCCCCGGGCGGCACCAGGACCTGCATCGACCGGGTGATCTCGGCCGGGTCCCGGCCGATCGCTGCGCAGTGCTCGTCGAGGACGCGGCTTTTGTGCCGGAACTCCGCCGCGGTGCGGGATGGGCAGTTCCAGATGTCCGCCTGCTCGGCGACGACCCGGAGCGCGGACCGCTCCCCGCCGGCCCCGATCACGAACGGCGGATGGGGCCGCTGCACAGGCTTGGGCTCGCACACGGCGCCGCGCAGCTGGTAGTGGCGACCGCTGAAGTCGAACCGGTCGTCCTCGGTCCACATCCGGCGGATCAGCGTGCAGGCCTCGGCCAGCGCGCCGATGGCTTCACCGGGCGGGACGATGGGCACGCCGTAGGCCTCGAACTCGCGGCGGACGATCTCCGTCAGCGCCTCCGGCGCACCGGGCAGCTGGCTGGCGCCTGCGCCGATCCCGAAGTCCAGCCGCCCGCCGGAGATCACGTCCACGGTGGCGGCCATCTTGGCCAGCAGGGCGGGGTTGCGCAGCCGGTTGCTGGTCACCATCACGCCGAGCCGCAGCCGCTGGGTCTGCGCGGCGAGCGCGCCGAGCAGGGTCCAGGCCTCGAGTGCCGCCCCGCGCACGTCTCCCCGCAGCGGGACCATGTGGTCCCAGAGCCAGGCGTGCGCGAACAGGGGGACCTGGTCGGCGTCCCGCCAGACCCGGAGGATGTCCTGGTAGGTGAGACCCATCTGGGATGTTTTGATCCCGAAACTCAGTGGCATGCCGCTCCTCCCGCCCGGCTGTGGCCGGCGTATTCGATAGCCGGCTAGCGAGTACCCTACGCGCGGAGATCGGTAGCCGGCAAGTGATTGTCTACGATCGGATCATGAACGAGCTGCTCGCGTTGTTCACCCGGTCATCCAAGCTGATGCGCACCGCCGCGGACGAGGCGATGAGCCGGCACGGTGTCCGGGTCGGGCAGAACCTGCTCCTGGAGGTGCTCTGGGAGACCGACGGACTGACCCCCGGCGAAGTGGCCGGGCGCCTGCACGTGGCCACGCCCACGGTGGTCAAGTCCGCCAACCGGATGGCCGCCGCCGGCCTGCTCATCCGCAAACGCGATCCCGCGGACGCCCGCCTGGTCCGGCTCTATCTCACCGACCAGGCCCGCGGCGTGCGCCGGGCCGTCGAGCAGGAGCGGGACGAACTCGAGCGGCGGATGACCGCGACGCTCACCCCCGACGAGCGCGAGCACCTGCGCAGGGCCCTGATCAAGATCATCGCTCAGCTGGCGGACTCCCGTGGGCCGGCGGGCGCGGGCGGGATGTTAGGCGGGGCGGCCGGACCGGCGCCAGGCGTCCGGGCCGGGGTGGAGCGGGCTACCGGTCAGCGCCGCGCGGTCCAGCCAGGCTGACCGGACCGGGCTCGGCGCCGACTTGGCCGCCGCCAGCTGGCGGGTGGCCAGCGTGGCCACTACTGCGGTCAGCGCGGCCAGCTCCTCGGCGGTGGGGTGGCCGACCACCACCGACAGCAGTGGCTGCCCGTCCGGCTCACTCGTCATAATCTGCCGCTCCCGATCCCGAATTGGCGGCGGACCCGTTCCCAGAACGCGTCCCGCAGCCACTCCCGTGCCTCCTGGTAGGGCCGCAACGACGCGCCGAGTTCCTTTTCTGCCTCGACCAGCAGTTCCTTGTCGATCACCGGCGGCAGGATCGGCCCGGGCAGCAGGTCCCGGATGTTGTCCTCGCCCCGGGTGAGTATCCACTTCTGGGCTACATGCTCGCCGGCTTCCTCGACCCGCTGACGGTCCGGCCCGAGCCTGCTCGCCAGGCCTGGCTGGCTCAGGCCTGGCTGGCTCAGGCCTGGGTGGCTTACGGACTGGTTCATGGCGGGCTGGCTGAGAGGCGGCTGGCTCAGGCCTGGCTGGCCCGCGGCGGGCTGGCCGAGCGGCGGCTGGCCGGGGGAGGTTTGGCTGAGAGCCGGGTGCGGGGAAGGGCGGGACCGGATCCCGTGCCGGCGTTCGAACAGCTGGGCGGGGGAGGGCACGCCTGCCACGGGGGCTGCCTGGGCGGACGGCACCGGCTCGGGCGGCGGGATCCTGGTGAAGTACGGCTCCAGAAAGGCCCGGTCCAGCACTTCCACGGTGTCGGACTCCCAGACCAGCCGCTCGGCCTGGTTGGTGCCGAACGGCGGTTCCACGCCCCACAGGTGCACGCGGACGCCGTACGCCTGGGCCGCCTCGACCGCGGGCACCATGTCCTCGTCGCCGGCCACCAGCACCGCGTCGGTGATCGCGCGGTGCCGGGCCAGCGCTTCCATGTCCGCGCGGATCTGCGCGTCCACGCCCTTCTGCTGGCCCCGTGCGTTCAGGTTGCCCAGCCGCAGCTTGACCCGGGCCATCTGGGCGATCACCCGCTGGTCGATGGTGGGCACCCGGTCCCGGGCCGCGTCGTACCAGTAGACCCGGAGCAGTTCGCCCCGGACCAGGCCGTCGGCGTGCCTGCTGAGCGCCTGGATCAGCTTGTCGGTATCGACCCGGTACTCACGCCGGGTCGCGACGCTGAACAGCAGTTCCCCGGCGGCGGCGTAGATATAGCCGACATCGATCATGATCGCGTAACGCGCGAGCGTGGGCAGCGGGGAGACGATGTCGGTCATGGCACTCACGACTCTACCGGCGGGTCTGCCCTTCCCGGGGCGGAAGGGGGCCCGGAGTTGAACTATTTGTAGTCAATCGACTACTCTCCGTTCACACAAGGGTTACGTTATGCAGGCTTGGCCGCACCGGCCGCTTGCCCGGGCCTGACGGCCCAGGCTCGCCAGTGGCCTGAGCAGCGCTCACAGGGGGATGTTGCCGTGCTTCTTCGGCGGCATCGTCTGGCGCTTGGTGCGCAACGTCCGGAGTGCCCGGGTGACCTGGGCCCGGGTCTCGGCCGGCCGGATCACCGCGTCTACGTAACCGCGCTCCGCCGCGATGTACGGGTTCGCCAGCGTGTCCTCGTACTCCGCGGCCCGCTGGGCGCGCAGCGCGTCCGGATCCTCGGCGGCGGCCAGTTCCCGCCGGTACAGGATGTTCACCGCACCCTGGGCGCCCATGACCGCGATCTGGGCCGTGGGCCAGGCGAGGTTGACGTCCCCGCCGAGGTGCTTGGAGCCCATCACGTCGTAGGCGCCGCCGTACGCCTTGCGGGTGATCACTGTGATCTTCGGCACGGTGGCTTCCGCGTAGGCGTAGATCAGTTTGGCCCCGCGCCGGATGATCCCGCCCCATTCCTGCCCCGTGCCCGGCAGGAAGCCGGGCACGTCCACGAACGTCAGCACCGGGATGTTGAAGCAGTCACAGGTCCGGACGAACCGGGCCGCCTTCTCCGAGGCGTCAATGTCCAGCGTGCCCGCGAAGTGCATCGGCTGGTTGGCCACCACGCCCACGCTGGTCCCCTCGACCCGGCCGAACCCGACCACGATGTTCTGCGCGAAGCCGGCGTGGATCTCCAGGAACTCCCCGTCGTCCAGGATGCGGGTGATCACGTCGTGCATGTCGTACGGCTGGTTCGGCGAGTCCGGGATCAGCGTGTCGAGCTCGAGGTCGGATTCGGTGATCTCCAGGTCGGCTACGGGGCCGCCGGGCGGCGCCGGCACCGGGGGGTCATCGAGGTTGTTGGAGGGCAGGTAGGACAGCAGGTCCCGGGCGAAGTCCAGGCAATCGTCCTCGTCCTTGGCCTGGTAGTGCGCTACGCCGGACTTGACGTTGTGCGCGTGCGCGCCGCCCAGGTCCTCGAAGCTGACTTCCTCCCCGGTCACCGTCTTGATCACATCCGGCCCGGTGATGAACATGTGCGAGGTGCCCTCGACCATCAGCGTGAAATCGGTGATGGCCGGTGAGTACACGGCGCCGCCGGCGCATGGGCCCATGATCAGCGATATCTGGGGGATTACCCCGGACGCGGTGACGTTGCGGTAGAAGATCTCGGCGAACAGCCCGAGGGCGACCACGCCTTCCTGGATACGCGCGCCGCCGCCGTCGTTGATGCCGATCAGCGGGCAGCCCGTCTTCAGCGCGTGATCCATGAGCTTGACGATCTTCTCGCCGTAGACCTCGCCCAGCGAGCCGCCGAACACCGTGAAGTCCTGGCTGAACACGCAGACAGGCCGGCCGTCGATGGTGCCGTACCCGGTGACCACGCCGTCGCCGTAGGGCCGGTTGGCGGCGACCCCGAAGTCGGTGGCCCGGTGCCGCGCGAGCTCGTCGAACTCGGTGAACGAGCCCGGGTCGAGCAGCCGCTCCAGCCGCTCCCGGGCGGTCATCTTGCCCTTGGCGTGCTGGCGCTCCACCGCCCGCGCCGAGCCGGCGTGAACCGCCTCGTCGCGGCGCCGCTGCAGATCGGCGATCTTGCCGGCCGTGGTGTGCGGCGCCGCCACCTGGTCCGCGGGGCCGTCCTGGTCCGGGCCGCTCCGGTCCTGAACTTCGCTGGTCATAGCGGACAGGGTAGCCGCCGCCCGCGCGCCGCCTACTGCCACCAGCTCAGCCGTCCGCAGCAAGATCGGGATCTACCGCTCCAATAGGCTGGCGCGGTGAGCCCCGATACTGACAGCAGCGCCACCGAAAGCCGAGATCTGGCGCTCCGCGACGCCGACGGCCGTGCGGGGCCAACCCGCGATGCCGACCGGCAGCAGCTGCCCGCCCGGATGCGCCGCGACGTCCGGCTGCTTGGCGACATGCTCGGCGAGGTGCTGCGCGAGTCCGGCGGCCAGGACCTGCTCGATGACGTGGAACGACTGCGCCAGGCGGTCATCGCAGCCCGGGCCAGCCACGGCTCCGCGGCGGAGAGTACGGAGAGTCCCGAGAACGGTTCCCGCGACCACGGGGACCCGCACGCGGACCCGGCCGGGGACGAGATCGCGGCACTCGTGGCCAGCTGGCCGCTGGACCGCGCGGAGGCGGTGGCCCGCGCGTTCACCGTGTACTTCCACCTCACCAACCTGGCCGAGGAACTGCAACGGGTCCGCGCGCTGCGGGAACAGGACACCGGCCAGGCCCCGGTCCGCGAGTCGCTCGCGGCGTCGGTCGCCGAGTTCCGCCGTGAGCAGGGGCCCGGGCATCTCGACGACCTGCTCGCCCGGCTGCGCGTGAACCCGGTGCTCACCGCCCATCCCACCGAGGCCCGGCGGCGGGCCGTGGCGACCGCGCTGCGCCGGATCAGCGACCTGGTGACCAGCCTGGACGACGACCGGCGAGGAGCCGCAGAGCAGGCGGAGACGCGGCGCCGGCTGCGCGAGGAGATCGACCTGCTCTGGCGCACGTCGCAGCTGCGGGCCAACGCGATGACCCCGATCGACGAGGTCCGAACGGTGATGGCCGCGTTCGACGAGACCATCTTCCGGGTCGTGCCCCGGGTATACCGGGCGCTGGACGAGGCCCACCGGGAGGCGGAGCCCGGCCCGGGCGCCCCGGCGGTCCGGGCCTTCCTCCGCTACGGCAGCTGGGTGGGGGCCGACCGGGACGGCAACCCGTTCGTGACCGCCCAGGTGACCCGGGAAACCGCGGTCATCCAGGCCGAGCATGTGCTGCGGGCGCTGGAGAACGCGACGACCCGGATTGGCCGGGCGCTCACCGTCAACGCGGGCGCGGCGCCCCCGTCCGCCGAGTTCGCCGTGGCCCTGGAGGCGGCCGAGACGGCCCACCCGGAGCTGCTTGCCGACCTGGCGGCCCGCTCGCCGCACGAGCCGTACCGGACCTACCTGCTCTACCTGGCCCGGCGGCTAGAGTCCACCCGGCTGCGGCACGCGGACCTGGCCTATCCGGGCGCCGCCGGCTTCCTCGCCGACCTGCGCCTGGTTCAGGACTCCCTGGCCGCGGCGGGTGCGACCCGGCAGGCGTTCGGCGAGCTGCAGCAGCTGATCTGGCAGGCGGAGACGTTCGGCTTCCACCTGGCCAGCCTGGAGATCCGCCAGCACAGCGCGGTGCACGCCTGGGCGCTGCGCGAGATCGCCGAGGGCGGCACCCTGTCCGACCAGACCTTGGAAGTGCTGGCCACGTTCCGGGCCGCGGCCTGGATCCAGGACCGATTCGGGGTCGAGGCCTGCCATCGTTACGTGGTCAGCTTCACCCGGTCGGCGGCCGACATGTCCGCCGTCTACGAGCTGGCCCGGCACGCGACGCGGAGCGGCCGCCCGCCGGTGCTGGACGTGGTCCCGCTGTTCGAGAGCGGCGAGGACCTGAACCATGCCGCCCGCGTGCTGGACGAGATGCTGGAGCTGGAGCCGGTCCGGGAGCGGCTCGCCGCGAACGGCCGGCAGCTGGAGGTCATGCTCGGCTACTCCGACTCGGCCAAGGAACTCGGCCCGGTCGGCGCCACCCTGCGGCTGTTCGACGTGCAGGAGCAGCTGGCCCGCTGGGCCGCCGACCACGACGTGCGGCTGACCCTGTTCCACGGCCGCGGCGGGGCGCTGGGCCGGGGCGGTGGCCCGGCCGGCCGGGCGGTGCTGGCCCAGGCGCCCGGCTCGGTGGACGGGCGGTTCAAGGTCACCGAGCAGGGCGAGGTGATCTTCGCCCGGTACGCGAACCCGGTCATCGCCCAGCGCCATCTGGAGCAGGTCACCTCGGCGGTGCTGCTGGCCTCCTCGCCCGTGGTCGGCGAGCGCAACGCGGCCGCGGCCCGGCGGTTCCGGCCGGTGGCCGACCGGATGGAGACGGCCGCGCTGCGCGCCTACCGGGAGCTGGTGGAGACCCCGGGCTTTGCCGAGTGGCTGGCCCGGATCAGCCCGCTCGAGGAGATCAGCGGGCTGCGCATCGGGTCCCGCCCGGCCCGCCGGGGTGTTGGCGTGGTCGGCCTGGACGACCTGCGCGCGATCCCGTGGGTCTTCGCCTGGGCGCAGACCCGGCTGAACCTGCCCGGCTGGTACGGGCTGGGCAGCGGCCTGGCCGCCGCGGCCAGTGCTCCTGACGGGCTCGACGAGATCCGCGAGGCCTACCAGGGCTGGCCGCTGCTGGCCGTGCTGTTCGACGGCGCGGAGATGAGCCTGGCCAAGACGGACCGCCGGATCGCGGCCCGGCACCTGGCCCTGGGCGGCCGCGAGGACCTGGCCGACATGGTGCTGGCCGAGTATGACCTGACCCGGCGGCTAGTGCTCGAGGTGACCGGCCACGACCGGTTGCTGGCCAACCGCCTCGTGCTGTCCCGGGCCGTGGCGCTGCGCGACCCGTACGTGGACGCGCTGTCCCACCTCCAGTTGCGGGCCCTCACCGAGCTCCGGGCGCTATCCGCGCCGGGGGATGAGGCCAGTGAGGACGGGGAACTCGCTGCCCGGCGCGAGCAGCTGCACCGGCTGCTGCTGCTCGCGGTCAGCGGGGTAGCCGCCGGCCTGCAGAACACCGGCTGACCGGCCGCGCCCCGGGCTCCTCCTCGTCCCGCGCCCCGGCACTGTGTGCGCAAACGGCTGCTAGCACGACGGTTTCGGCACACGCACCGGGCGGCCGCCGGGCCGGGTCACCCGAGGCCCGGGTCAAGGCCCGGTCCGCGGCCGGCGGCGGCGAGTTCGGCGCGGCGCCGCCGGTGCGCGGGAGCACACGGATACTCGGCGTCGGTCCCCTCGCCCGCCAGGAGCTTGCTGATCGCGGTGCGGGTTTCCTCGTCGGCGGGCGTGTACACCACGATGCGGGTGCAAGGGACGGCCAGCACGCAGAGGCTGGTGCTGGTCATGACCAGCCGCGGGTACGCCGGATGCCGGAACACCTTCAGGTAGGTGACCGGGCTGGCCACGTCGTGCTCCTCCCAGAGCCGGGCGAAGTGCGGGCTCACCGCCTGGAGGCTGCTGATGAAGCCGGTCCAGGCGGGCTCGCCGACGTGCCGGCCGTAGTTGCTCCGGAACTGGGCGACCAGCCGGGCCAGCTGATCGTGCCGGGTGACGTAAGGGTGGCAGCAGTCGGGGTAGGTGAAGTTCTGCCACAGGATGTTGCGCTCACCGGGCTGGGCCCCCACGACCCCGGGCCAGAGCACGGCGTACGCCTCGTTCCAGCCAAGCAGGTCGTACCGCTCGTTCATGACGCTGGCCGGGAGCGGCACCAGGCCGTCGATGATCCCCTGCACGTCCGCCGGCACCTGCTCGCACGCGCTTCCCGCCGGACCCGCGCCGGCGGCCGCATCGGCCACGTCGGCCAGCCGGTACAGGTGCTGCCGCTCGGCCTGGTCGAGCCGGAGCGTCTGGGCCACCGCGCCCAGGACCTGGGCGCTGGCGTTGATGGGGCGACCCTGCTCGAGCCAGGTGTACCAGGTGACACCTACCCCGGCCAGCTGGGCGACCTCTTCCCGGCGCAGGCCCGGGGTGCGGCGGCGCAGCCCGGGCGCCAGCCCCGCCTGCTCGGGGGTGATCCGCTCCCGGCGGCTGCGCAGGAACGCGGCCAGCTCGGCGCGGCGCGAGCTGTTGCCGGTCGTCGTCAGGGTGGTCATGCTCTCATCATGCCGCGGCCAGGTGCCAGGTGCCAGGTGCCAGGTGCTGTTGGTACCAGGATAAAGAGGCTCCTGGTACCTGGATAAAGGTCCCGGCATGCTCGGGGGCATGACAGACCTCACAACCGTAAACCGCGGTCAGGTCCAGGACGATCGCCGCACCGGATTCCGCCGGGCGGCCCGGCCGGAGGGCCGTGCTCCGCGTCGGCCGGCCGCGCCCCGCGCCCTGCTCGTGATCGTCCTCACCGGGCAGTTCATGGCGGTCCTGGACGCCTCCGTGGTCAATGTGGCGGCCCCCGCCATCCACGCCGAGCTGCACGCCTCCGGGGCCGGGCTGCAGCTCGTCATCGCCGGGTACGTCATCACGTACGCCGTCCTGCTGGTCACCGGGGCCCGGCTCGGCGACATCGTGGGGCACCGGCGGATGTTCCTGGCCGGGCTGGTCGTCTTCACCCTGGCCTCACTCGGCTGCGGCCTGGCCACCTCCACCGCCATGCTCGTCGCCCTCCGCTTCATCCAGGGGGCCGGGGCCGCGGCCATGATTCCGCAAGTGCTCAGCCTGATCCAGCGCACGTTCACCGGGACGTCGCGGGGCGGAGCGATGCGGCTGTACGCCGCGGTCATCGCGGGTGGCGCGGTCGCCGGGCAGGTCGCCGGCGGCCTTCTGGTCACCGCGAATCTGTTCGGCAGCGGCTGGCGGGCCGTGTTCCTCGTCAACGTCCCGATCGGCGTGGCCCTGCTGGCCACCGGGGCGCGCATGCTGCCGCACGGGGCCGGGGACCGCACGCGCGGCCTGGACCCCGCCGGACTGGCGCTGCTCACCCCGGCCGCGGTGGCCCTCGTCCTGCCGCTGGTCCTGGGGCAGTCCGAGCACTGGCCCGTGTGGGGCTGGATCTGCCTGGCCGGGAGCGCGCTGCTGTTCGGGCTGTTCGCCCTCGTGGAGCGCCGGGTGGCGGCCCGGGGCGGATCACCGCTGATCCCCGGCCGGGTGCTGAGCCTGCCCGGGGTCACCATGGGGGTGGCCGCCCTGTTCGTGACCATGGCCGTGTTCGGCGGGTTCTTCTTCGCGCTGGCGCTGCACCTGCAAGGCGGCCTGGGTGACACCCCGCTGCGAGCCGGGCTCATCTTTGCCCCCTCCGCGGCCACGTTCGCGCTGGTTAGCCTCAACTGGCAGCGACTGCCCCGGCAGCTGCACGGCGCCCTGATCATCGCGGGCTTCGCCGCGTACGCGGCCGGCCTGCTGTGCATGGCTGGGCTGCTGCACGGCGGCGGGACCGGCGGGGTGCTGCTGTACCTGGCCCTGGGCCTGACCGGCGCCGGGATGGCCGCCGCGTTCAGCCCGCTGATGACCGCGGTGCTGATGCGGGTGCCGGTCGCCGACGCGGCCGATGCCACCGGGGTGGTCGTCACCGTCAACCAGCTGGCCATCGTGCTGGGGGTGGCCACGTTCGGCACCCTCTACCTGAACCTGGCCGGCCCGCTGCCGTCCAGCCCCGCGGAACACGCGGCGTTCACCATGGTGTCCGGGCACGCGGTCGCGGTGACGTTCGCCGCGCTGGCCGCCGCGGCGCTGGCGGGCGGGGTCCTGGCCCTGGTCCGGGCGCTGCCCGCCCGAGCGCCGCGGCCGGCCGCCGCCCCGGTCCCCGCAGTGGCTGCCAGCGTCCCTGACGGTGACGCCCCGGCTGTCGCGAACGCCGGTGGTGCCGACGCGTAGATGCGGCCCGCCGGTGGGCCGTGGACAGACATGGAATCGCCGGGCTGCGGGGGCGCAGCCCGGCGATGCGGGCACACCCCCGCCGCCCCACAAGCCCCACAAGCCCCACGCGCCCCACGCACCTCCGCCAATCCCGGCGCGCCGGGCTGGCGGCACGGTGGATGAAAGTTTGCTGCAGTCTGGTGTGCACTATTCCTTCAATCACCGCCCCGGCCGCCCCTGCCCTTCCCCCGGACCAGCCCCGCAGCCCGCCCGGGCGGAGGTTTGCTGGGCGGGCCGGTCTGGTTCCGGGTCGGGCGGCCGCGCTACGCCCCGCGGGCTGGGATCATGAAGGATCATGGCTCTTCCTGATGCGGCCTTGCAGCGGCCGCCCCTTGACGCCGCGGCCCTCCGCGGCCGGCTGGTCCGCCCTGGCGGTCTGTGGCGGGACATCCGGGTGACCGGGGAAACCGGCTCCACCAACGCCGACCTGCTGGAGGAGGCCCGGGCGGGCGCGGCGGAGGGCCTGGTGCTAGTGGCTGAGACGCAGACCGCGGGCCGGGGCCGGCTGGGCCGGTCCTGGTCGAGCCCGCCGCGTGCCGCGCTGTCCTGCTCGGTCCTGCTCCGCCCGGTGGCGGTGCCGCCGCCGGCCCGGGCCTGGCTGCCGCTGCTCACCGGGATCGCCGTCGCGGCCGCGCTGCGCGCCGAGGCCGGCGTCACCGCCACCTTGAAGTGGCCGAACGACGTGCTCGTGGCGGACCG
This sequence comes from Streptosporangiaceae bacterium, assembly GCA_036509255.1. Lineage (GTDB taxonomy): Bacteria > Actinomycetota > Actinomycetes > Streptosporangiales > Streptosporangiaceae > RYN-230. Next base: position 18,412 of record DATCFY010000035.1, on the reverse strand, counting down.
CAAGATCGCCGGGATCCTGGCCGAGGCGCACGGCGACGCGATCGTGGCCGGGATCGGGCTCAACGTCACGCTCACCAAGGCCGAGCTGCCGGTGCCCACCGCGACCTCCCTGCTCCTGGAGGACGCGGCCTGCCTGGACCGGGGGCGGCTGCTGGCCGCCATGCTCACCGAGCTGGCCGGCCGGTACACGGCCTGGGCCGCCGACCCGGACGCCGCTGCCCTGCGTGAGGAGTACCTGCGCTGGTGCGTCACGGTCGGCCGGCAGGTCCGGGTGGAGCTGCCCGGCGGGGTGCTGCTGACCGGCACGGCCAGCGACGTGGACGAGACGGGCCGGCTGGCCGTCCGGGCCAGCTCCGGCACGACGCTGGTCGGCGCCGGGGACGTCGTGCACGTCCGCTGACGTTCCCGGGCGTCCGCGAACCCTCGTTCCGTGCCACGATGTGCGCTATGAGCATGGACCGTCAGCTCTCCGACGGGGAGCGGAGCGTGCTGACGCTGCACCCGCACTGGAAGACGCTGCTGCGGCCCGCGCTGGTGCTTTTCGTCGTGATCGTCGCCGCAGTGGCGCTGCTAATCGTGATCCCGCCAGGCCGGGCGGCCGGACCCGGCCGGATCGCGGTCGGGGTGATCGCCCTCCTGCTGGCCGTGGCGGGCTTCGGGGTCCCGTTCCTGCGCTGGCGGACCACCACGTACCGGCTCACGACCCGGCGGCTCCAGCTGCGCAGTGGCATCCTGACCCGCTCGGGCCGCGACTTCCCGCTGATCAGGATCAGCGACGTCTCGTTCTCGCAGGGGCCCATCGACCGCCTGCTGGGCACCGGCCGGCTGGTGGTGGAGTCCGCAGGCGAGCATGGCCAGCTGGTCCTCACCGAGATTCCCGACGTGCAGCAGGTCCAGTCGACGCTGTTCCAGCTAGTCGAGGACGAGCAGCGGCGGCTGGCCCGCGAGGATCGCTAGGACCGCTAGGACCGCTAGGACCGCTAGACCGCTGGGATCGCTGGGTCGCCCATCCCGGGAATGGCCGCCGGGCAATCACCAGGGCACCGGTGAATACCGCCCGGCCTACGGGTTAGCCTGCGCTCATGGATGGCATCGACGTCCGCAGGCACCTGATCGGGCGCGGCCCGGTCACGGAGATCGTGCTCGACCGCCCGGAGGCGCTGAACGCGCTGAACACGGTGATGCTGGTCCGGCTCGCGCAGACCTGCGCCGAGCTGGCCCCGGACACCGGGGTCCGGGCCGTCGTGCTGACCGCGACCGGGGACCGCGCCTTCTGTGTCGGCGCCGACCTGAAGGAACGGCAGCTGATGAGCGACGCGCAGTGGCTGGCCCAGCGGTCGGTGTTCCGCGCCGCGTTCGGCGAGCTGCTCCGGCTGCCGCAGCCGGTGATCGCGGCCGTGCACGGCTACGCGCTCGGTGGCGGCTGTGAGCTGGCGCTGAACTGTGACCTGGTGGTGGCCGACGAGACCGCGGAGTTCGGCCTGCCGGAGACCACGGTCGGCCTGGTGCCCGGCTGCGGCGGCACCCAGCTGTCGATGCGCCGCCTCGGCGTGGGCCGGGCGGCTGACCTGCTGCTCACCGGCCGCCGGGTGAAGGCCGCGGAGGCGGAGCGGATCGGGCTGGCCGACCGGCTGGTGCCCGCGGGATCCGCGGACGCCACCGCGCTGGAGATGGCCGGCGCCATCGCGGCCAACTCCCCGGTCGCGGTCCGGGCGGCCAAGCGGGCCATGCGCCAGGGCTGGGGGGTCGGCCTGCCCGCGGCGCTGGACATCGAGGACTCCGCCTGGCGGACCGCGGCGCTGTCCGCGGACCGGCGTGAGGGCATCGCGGCGTTCAACGAGAAGCGGGCGCCGGTCTGGCCGGGCGAGTGAGCACGCCTGCGACCTGCCCCTCATTCCCACTCACCACGGAGGCCATGGCGTGACCGATCTGCCGGGAAGCGTTTCGTTGCGGGAAGTTGGGCCCCGAGACGGTCTGCAGAATGAGGATCCGGTCCCGACCGGGGCGAAGATCGAGCTCATCAACGCCCTCTCCCAGACCGGGGTGTCGCGGATCGAGGCGGTGTCGTTCGTGCGCCCGGAGGCGATCCCGCAGATGGCCGACGCCGACCAGGTGTGGGGCGGCATCGAGCGCACCGCCGCGGTCCGCTACTCGGCGCTGGCCCCGAACTTGCGCGGCGCCCGGCGGGCGCTGGACTCGGGGTTCACCGAGGTCGAGGTGGTGGTGTCTGCCTCGGACACGCACAACCGGCGGAACGTGAATCGCGGCACCGGGGAGTCGCTGGACGACATCGCCGTGATCCTCGGTGAGGCACATGCGCGGGGCGCCACCTGCCAGGTGGTGGTGGCCACCGCGTGGGGCTGCCCGTACGAGGGGGACGTGCCGGTGAGCCGGGTCCTGGCGGTGGCCGGCCGGGCGGTGGCCGACGGCGCGGATTCCATCTCGTTCGGCGACACCACCGGGATGGCCACGCCGCGCCGGGTCACTGAGCTGGTCGGGGAGTTCCGGTCGGCGTACCCGGACGTCCCGCTCAACCTGCACTTCCACAACACCCGGGGCACCGGCCTGGCCAACGTGCTGGCCGCGCTGGAACTGGGAGTGGACGACTTCGACGCGTCGGTCGGCGGGCTCGGCGGCTGCCCGTATGCGCCCGGGGCCACCGGCAACATCGCTACCGAGGAACTCGTGCACATGGTCGAGGACATGGGCGTGGCGACCGGGGTGGACCTGGAGGCGATGATCGACGCGGCCGCGACAGCGGAACGGATCATCGGCCGCCAGCTCCCGTCCCAGGTGCTCCGGGCCGGCCCCCGCACCCGCACGATCCCTCTCTAATGGCCTGCCCAGGCGCTCTCTAACGGTTTGTCCGCGCGAATGCGGACGGAAAGGCCGGGGGGAGCGGCGTGCGTGGTCGATCTGGGCGGTGTGCAGCGGGCTGTGGACCGGCGGTTCAACCGGGCCCGGTATGACGCGGACGAGACCGTGGCGGCCTTCGCGGCCCGGCTGAAGGACGCCGTCGATCTGGACACGGTCCAAGCTGACCTGGCGAGCGCCGTGCAGCAGGCCCTGGAACCCGCCCGTGTATCGGTGTGGATCAGCCGGGCCGGGAGTCTGTGGACGGAAATGGCCGTGGGGACAGCCCTTAACGACCATGTCCGGCGGGTTCTGGCCGACCCGGGAGCGGGCCTGGGCCGGGCGGCGGACGGCGGGGTACGCTCCCCACGTGGCTGAGCAGAATGAGGCGGGGCATCTGGACGCCGCCGACCCGGAACTGGCCGAGCTGCGGGCGCGCGTCGAGCGAGGCGGCGCACCCCGGTACCACCAGTCGGCCGCGGCGTCCGGCAAGCTGTTCGCCCGGGCCCGGATCGCCTGCCTGGTCGACGACGGCAGCTTCACCGAGGACGGCCGGTACGCCAACGCGCTGGCCGACGGCCTGCCCGCGGACGGGGTGATTACCGGGACGGCCCTGGTGGACGGGCGGCCGGTGGCCCTGATGGCCAACGACTCCACGGTCAAGGCGGGTTCCTGGGGCGCCCGGACGGTCGAGAAGATCATCCGGGTCATCGAGAAGGCCTACTCCGGCGGCCTGCCCATGATCTACCTGGTCGACTCGGCGGGCGCACGGATCACCGACCAGGTCGACATGTTCCCCGGCCGGCGTGGCGCGGGGAAGATCTTTCACACCCAGGTGCGGGCGTCCGGGGCCATCCCCCAGGTCTGCGCGCTGTTCGGGCCGTCGGCCGCCGGGGGCGCCTACATCCCCGCGTTCTGTGACTACGTGGCCATGGTGGATGGCAACGCGTCGATGTACCTGGGCAGCCCCCGCATGGTCGAGATGGTGGTCCGGGAGAAGACCACGCTGGAGGAGATGGGCGGGGCGCGGATGCACTGCACGGTCTCCGGGTGTGGCCACTACCTCGCGCCCACCGAGCACGACGCGCTGACCGCGGTCCGCCGCTACCTGTCCTACCTGCCCGCGAACTGGCAGCAGCGGCCGCCGATCGCCGCCGCGGGCCAGCCGGAGCCGGTGGACCTGGCCGCCCTGATCCCGGCCAGCGAACGGCAGGCGTTCGACATGCGCCGTTTCGTCCGGGGGCTGGTGGACGAGGGTTCCTTCTTCGAGATCCACGCGCTGTGGGCGCGGGAGCTGACCATCGGGTTCGGGCGGATCGCCGGCCAGGCGACCGGGGTGATCGCGAACAACCCGATGTTCAAGGGCGGTGTGCTGTTCGTCGATTCGGCCGACAAGGCCACCCGGTTCATCCAGCTCTGCGACGCGTTCAACGTGCCCCTGCTGTTCCTGGCCGATGTGCCCGGGTTCATGGTGGGCACGTCGGTGGAGAAGCAGGGCATCATCCGGCATGGCGCCAAGATGATCAGCGCTGTGGCCGAGGCCACGGTGCCCAAGATCTGCGTCGTGGTCCGCAAGGCGTACGGGGCCGGCCTGTACGCGATGGCCGGCCCCGGGTTCGAGCCGGACGCCACTCTCGCGCTGCCTACCGCGAAGATCGCGGTCATGGGCGCCGAGGCGGCCGTTAACGCCGTGTATTACAACAAACTGGCCGCCGTGGCTGACTCCGCGGACCGGGAGTTGGAGACGCAGCGGCTCCGCGCGGAGTACGAGGCGGATATCGACGTGCTCAGGCTGGCCAGCGAGCTGGTCATCGACGACATCGTCCAGCCCGGCGAGCTGCGCGGCGAGCTGATCCGCCGGTTCGCGGCCGCCGCGGGCAAGGACCGCTCGTTCTCCCGGCGCCGTCACGGCGTCACCCCAGTCTGAGACCCAGTGCGGGGGAGTCGACCGCAGTCGCCCGGTTGTGCGTGGAATCCCAGGTGGCTGTGGGCCGCGATCTACAAGGCGTTACGGAGAAGCACAGAGATTCACGCCGTAGCATCTGTTCATGACCTGTGTTCTGCTCGCTGAGGATGACGCGTCCATCTCGGAACCGCTGGCCCGCGCGCTGCGCCGTGAGGGGTACGACGTCGACGTGTCGTCGGACGGTCCGGGGACGCTGGAAGCGGCCCTGGCCGGGGGGATCGACCTGATCGTGCTCGACATCGGGCTGCCCCGGCTGGACGGCCTGGAGGTGTGCCGCCGCCTGCGATCCGACGGGCAGACCGTCCCCGTGCTGATTCTCACCGCCCGGGCGGACGAGGTCGACACGGTGATCGGCCTCGACGCGGGGGCCGACGACTACGTCACGAAGCCGTTCCGGCTGGCCGAGCTGCTGGCCAGGGTCCGCGCCCTGCTCCGCCGCGGCACCCCGGAGACCAGCGTGGTGCAGGGCGTCCGGGTCGACGGGGATGCCCGGCGGGCCTGGATCGGCGACACGGAGCTCGAGCTCACCACGAAAGAGTTCGACCTGCTGAGCGTGCTGGTGAGTGACGCGGGGAAGGTGGTCACCCGTGAGCAGATCATGCGGGAGGTCTGGGACAGCAAGTGGTGGGGGTCCACGAAGACGCTGGACATGCACATCTCCTGGCTGCGCCGCAAGCTCGGTGATGACGCACACAACCCCCGTTACATCACGACGGTCCGCGGGGTGGGCTTCCGTTTCGAGCGAGGGGACTGACCACCTCCGGGGTGGTGACTGACCCATGCGCCGCCGCCTGCTCGTCTCCACGCTCGTGGTGGCGGTAACGGCCGTTCTGCTGCTGGGTCTCCCGCTGGCCTTCGTGTTCAGCCGGCTGCAGATCAGCGCGGCGGACCGGCAGGTCCAGCGGGATGCGACCACCGTGGCCAAGACGCTGCAGGACCGGGTAAACGCCGGGCTGCCGGCCGCGCTGCCTGAGGCGGCCGCCGCGGCCCGGTCGCTCCCGGACCGCTACATCAGCGTGCGCCAGGATGGGCTGCCGGAATTCACCATCGGGGATCGTCCCGAAGCGGGGACCGCCATCCTCAGGCAGGCGGTAACCAAAGACTTCCGGGTCACCGTCGCCGCCGACACCTCGGTCGAGTACGGGCGGCTGACCGCTGCCCTGGCCCTGATCGGCGCGCTGGCCCTGGCGGCCGTCGCGGTGGCGGTGGCCCTCGCGGTCCTGCAGGCACGGCGGCTGACCCGGCCGCTGGAAGAACTGGCCAGCGCGGCCGACCGGCTCGGCCTGGGTGACGCGCGCCCGCTGGGACGCCGGTACGGGGTGGCTGAGCTGGACCGGCTGGCTGAAGGGCTGGACGGCTCGGCGCGGCGCATCACCGATCTGCTCTCCGCGGAACGCGACTTCGCCGCGGACGCTTCCCATCAGCTCCGGACCCCGCTGACGGCGCTCTCGATGCGGCTGGAGGAGATGATCGCGGCGGCCGGGGACCCGGAGGTCGTCCGGGAAGAGGGCGCCGCGGCCCTGGCCCAGACAGAGCGGCTCGCCGAGGTGGTCAGCCAGCTGCTGGGCCGCACCCGGCGGGCGGCCCGCGGGGTGCCGTCGCTGCTGGCCATCGACGACGTGATCGCCCAGCAGGTCATCGAGTGGGACCCGGCGTTCCGCCGGGCCAACCGCAAGCTGGAGGTGGCGGGGGAGAAGGGCCTGTCCGCCTACATCTCGCCGGGGGCCCTGTCCCAGGTGATCGCCACCCTGCTCGACAACGCGCTGGTCCACGGGGCGGCCACGGTCACCATCCGGACTTCGCGGACGCCCAAGTCGGTCGTGGTCGAGGTCCGCGACGAAGGCAAGGGCGTGCCGCACGAGCTGGTCCCGCGCATCTTCGAGCGGAACGTCAGCGGCCGTCCCGGCGGCACCGGACTGGGCCTGGCCCTGGCCCGGGACGTGGCCACCGCGGACGGGGCCAACGTGGTCCTGGTCCGGCCCCGGCCCGCCGTGTTCGCCGTGTTCCTGCCCCGCGGCCTGCGTGGGGTGGACGACGCACCCGTGGTGACCGGCCCCGCTTAGGCCAGGGCCGGGGTGCTCCTGCGGTCGGTGAGCGCGTGCCAGCCCAGGTAGATGACCGCGGTGATGACGAAGCCCGCCTCGAAGGTCAGGTCCCCGACCGACGGGACGTGCTTGGGCACGATCCCGACGTACTCGGTCTGCTTCGAGAACAGGATGATCGACACCACGACGCCGACCAGCATGGCCACCGGGCCGGCCCAGTTCGAGTACCTGGTATCGAACAGCAGCCGTTCCAGGTCCCGCGGGTGCTGGCGGCGGCGCAGCAACTGGTCGCAGAACATCACGGCCAGCCACGGGGCGATCCAGTAGGCGATGACCAGCAGGAAGTTGTTGTACTTGGTGCCTGCGTCGTGCAGCCCGGTGAGCGCGACGATGAAGCCGATCACGCCGAACACGCCGGCCACGATGGCCCGGCGCAGCTTCAGCGGCAGCTTGATGCCCATCGCGGTGAACGACAGCGCGCCGGAGTAGATATTCAGCACGTTCGCGGCGATCGCGCCGAGCGCGATGGCGAGCAGGGTGAGGTCGGCCAGGAAGGTGGGCAGGTGGCCGGTGAACGCACCGGTGGGGTTGGCGTTGATCGCGCCGATGCCCGTCACGGTGGCAGACGCGGCCCCGGCCGCCTCGAGCAGGACGCAGGACACGAACACGCCGAGGCCGGACCACAGGGCCACGGCCTTCTTGCTGGTGTCCGGGGCGAAGTAGCGGGTGTAGTCGGCGGCGTACGGGTTCCAGCCCACCGCGTAGCCGAACGACGCCCCCAGCGTGATCAGGAAGCCGCCGGGCACGGCGTGCGCCGGTGCGCCAGGGTGGGACTTGACGAAGATCCAGCAAACGGCGATCAGGAAGATGATGGCGAGGACCGGGAACGCGTACCGCTCGAACACCTGCACCAGGTTGTGCCCGAAGAACGCGATCACCAGCTGGATCAGCACGATGATCACCAGGCAGAGCGGCTTGGGCAGGTGGGTCAGCGTGTTCAGCGCGAACGTGCCGCTGACGCTGTTCACCGCGAACCAGCCGATCCCGGCGGTGAGCGCGTTCAGCCCGGCCGGGAGCGCGTTCCCCCAGTAGCCGAAGCCGAGCCGGGACAGCACCATCTGCGGCACGCCGTACTGCGGCCCGCGCGCGGACAGCGCGCCCTGGGTGACCGAGCCGATCCCGGTGCCGATCACTATGGCAAGCAGCGCCTGCCAGAAGTTCAGGCCGAAGAACGCCACCCCGATGACGCCCACGAAGACCGTGGCGAACTCGAAGTTCGGCGAGGTCCAGGTCCAGAACAGCTGCAACGGCTTACCGTGCCGCTCGTTCAGCGGGATGAACTCGGCCCCGCCGGGCTCGACGGCGGCCACCTTCGTGCCGTAGGTGCCTTCCCGGATCACCACACCCGGGGGCGGTTCCGCCTCCAGGACCGGACTCGTCTGGTGCTCAGGTGCCGCCATCTACTTGCTCCTTCGGGGTCGCGCGTCCGGGCTTCCGGCCACCGCTCTGGCGAACAGGCTGATGATAAATGGCACTATGACCGGGAGTTGTTTCCGGTGCGTTAAATTGCCGGTGGCCGGGCCGTGGCACCCGTGACCTGTGCTGACCTGCAGGCGCGGCCGGGTCGGCAGGAAGGTCCGGTGGCGGAGGACCAGGGTGCGAGGTGCAGGTTCTCCCTCGTAGGCTACGGCTGGTGAGCGATCAACGGCACTCCAGCCCACCGACGCCGGTCGTGGGCATGGTCGGGGCCGGGCAGCTGGCCCGGATGACCTACCAGGCATCGATCCCGCTGGGCATCGGGTTCCGGGTCCTGGCCGACCGGCCAGACGACAGCGCGGCCCTGGTCTGTCCCGCCGTCACGGTGGGGGACTACCACCGCCTGGAAGACCTGCTGGCCTTCGCTGCCCGGTGCGACGTGCTGACCTTCGATCATGAGCACGTGCCCGCCGAGCACCTGGCGGCACTGGCCGAGGCGGGGGTGACCGTGGCCCCGGGCGGCGCCGCGCTCCGCTACGCCCAGGACAAGCTGGCCATGCGGGACGAACTGACCCGGCTGGGCGCGTCCTGCCCGCGCTATGCGCCGGTAGCCAGCCCGGAGGACGTGGCCGCCTTCGCCGCCCAGGTGGGCTGGCCGGTGGTGCTGAAGGCGGTCCGCGGCGGCTACGACGGCCGCGGCGTCTGGGTGTGCGGCGGGCCGGACCAGGCCGCCGAGGTGCTGGGGTACGGGGTCTGCATGCTGGCCGAGGAGCATGTCCCCTTTGTCCGGGAGCTGGCCGCGCTGGTCGCCCGCTCCCCGCACCGGCAGGGCGCCGTGTACCCGATCGTGCAGACCGTGCAGCGCGAGGGGGTCTGCCGGGAGGTGCTCGCTCCCGCACCGGGGCTGACCCCAGTCCTGGCTGAGGACGCCCAGCAGCTGGCCCTGGAGCTGGCGGACGCGCTCGGGGTGACCGGCCTGCTGGCCGTGGAGCTGTTCGAGACCTCTCGTGGCCTGCTGGTGAACGAGCTGGCCATGCGCCCGCACAACAGCGGTCACTGGACGATCGAGGGGGCCAGGACCTCCCAGTTCGAGCAGCACCTGCGGGCCGTGCTGGACCTGCCGCTCGGCGCGCCGCAGTCCGCCGCGCCGCAGGTGGTCATGGCGAACGTGTTCGGCGCCGCGGACCTGGCCGGTGCGGGCGCGGACATCTACGACCGCTACATCCACGTGATGGCGGCTGATCCGGGAGTGAAGGTGCACATGTACGGCAAGGAACCCCGGCCCGGCCGCAAGATCGGGCACGTCACGGTGGCGGGCACCGGCGTCGCGGCGCTCCGCGACCGGGCCACCCGGGCCGCCAGCTACCTGGGCACCGGCAAGGAGCTGGCCGAGTGAGCGGGGCCCCGGAGGCGCACCGCCAGCCGGGCCAGCCGCTGGTGAGCGTGGTCATGGGCAGCGACTCCGACTGGCCGGTGATGCAGGCCGCCGCTGCGGTCCTGGACGAGTTCGGGGTGCCGTACGAGGCCGACGTGGTGTCCGCGCACCGGATGCCGCACGACATGATCCGCTACGGCAGCGAGGCCGAGGGCCGCGGTCTCCGGGTGATCATCGCCGGGGCGGGTGGCGCGGCGCACCTGCCGGGCATGCTGGCCGCGGTCACCCCGCTGCCGGTGATCGGCGTGCCGGTGCCGCTGAAATACCTGGACGGGCTGGACTCGCTGCTGTCCATCGTGCAGATGCCCGGGGGCATCCCGGTCGCCACGGTCGCGGTGGGCGGGGCCCGCAACGCCGGCCTGCTGGCCGTGCGCATCCTCGGCGCCGGCGACGACCCGCTCCGCGCGAAGATGGCGGCCTTCCAGGAGCGGCTGCGCGGCGAGGCGGAAGCCAAGGGCGCCGCGCTGCGCGCCACCCGCGCGGATCAGGACGGCTGAAGGGGGTCCTTAGCCCCTGGCGCCGGTCAGGCCGGGGCCTACTATCGAGTAATGAGCTCTGACTTTCCTGCTTTCGCGCTCACCGAAGAGCATGAGGCGCTGCGTGAGGCCATCCGCAGCCTGGCGGATGACAAGATCGCGCCCCGGGCGGCTGAGGTAGACGAGTCCGCGGAGTTTCCCTGGGACGTGTTCGAGGCCCTGGCTAAGAACGATTTCGCCGCGGTGCACATCCCCGAGGCCTACGGCGGGGCGGGCGCGGACGCCATCGCGACCGCGATCGTGATCGAGGAGGTCGCGCGGGCGTGCGCGTCGTCGTCGCTGATTCCGGCGGTGAACAAGCTGGGCACGATGCCGCTCCTGCTAGCCGGGTCCGAAGAGCTCAAGCAGCGCTACCTGCCGCCGGTCGCCCGCGGCGAGGCCATGTTCTCCTACGCCCTGTCCGAGCCGGAAGCGGGCTCAGATGCGGCCGCCATGTCGACGCGTGCCGTCCGCGACGGTGACCGTTTTGTCCTCAACGGCACCAAGCGCTGGATCACGAACGCCGGCGTGTCGCAGTACTACACGGTCATGGCCGTGACCGACCCCCCGGCCGGGGCGGGCGGGATCTCCGCGTTCGTGGTCGAGAAGGATGACCCCGGGTTCTCCTTCGGCGCCCCCGAGCACAAGCTCGGCATCAAGGGGTCGCCCACCCGGGAGCTGTACTTCGACAACTGCTCCATCCCGGCCGACCGGATGATCGGGGCTGAGGGCAGCGGGTTCCGCACCGCGCTGGCCACCCTGGACCACACCCGGATCACGATCGCCGCCCAGGCCATCGGCATCGCCCAGGGGGCCCTGGACTACGCCACCGGCTACGTGAAGGAGCGGAAGCAGTTCGGTAAGCCCATCGCCGAGTTCCAGGGCCTCCAGTTCATGCTGGCCGACATGGCGATGAAGGTGGAGGCGGCCCGGCAGCTCACCTACGCGGCCGCAGCCAAGTCCGAGCGGGCCATGCACGGCGACCGCGCCGACGACCTGACGTTCTTCTCCTCGGCCTGTAAGTGCTTCGCCTCGGACACCGCCATGCAGGTCACCACCGACGCGGTCCAGCTGCTCGGCGGCTACGGCTATGTCCGGGACTACCCGGTCGAGCGGATGATGCGCGACGCCAAGATCACCCAGATCTACGAGGGCACCAACCAGATCCAGCGCGTCGTCATGGCCCGCCAGATCCTCAAGTAGCCGACCTCCGGCAGCCTTGTGGCCGAGGCGAGCATCGGTAGCATTTGTCATGAATTACTGAGGCCGCATTCCCAGATGTCCGTGAGGCGCGGCGGGCAACGTGTCACCGCCGAGCAACTCGGCGACCGTCACCACCCAGGCCGACACCACGCCGCCCTCCGCGCCCGGGACGCCGACCGCCACCAGCGTGACTTCGTCCCAGGTCAGCCTGTCCTGGACACCGTCCTCCGACAACGTCGGCGTGGTCGGCTACCACGTCGTCCGGAACGGCTCGGTGATCGCGTCGGTCGCCGGGACGGGCTACACCGACTCCACCGTCTCGCCCGCGACGACCTACACCTACCAGGTCGTCGCTTATGACGCCGCCGGGAACACTACGCCCAGCGGGACGCTGACCGTGAATACCCCGACTGCGGGCGCACTGTTCTCGGACGGCTTCGAGACTGGTGACCTGTCCCAGTGGAGCACGGTGGCGGGCATGACCGCCGAGACCGCCCACGCCCATACCGGCACGTACGGCGCCGAGGAGTCGAGCACCGGGCTGGCCACCTACGCCTATAAGACGCTGCCTGGTGGCGCGTACTCCCAGCTGTACGGGACCGCCTGGGTGTACGTGGCCAGCAGGTCCACGTCCGCGAACCTGATCGGCTTCCGGAGCAGTACCGGGGCGTCCATCATGAACCTGTACCTGAGCCCCACCGGAAAGCTGGCGCTCCGGAACAACATCGGCGCCGTCACCACGACCAGCGCCACCGCCATGCCCACCGGCGGCTGGCATCAGGTGACGCTGCACGTGGTGGTCAACGGCACCGCCAGTAGCGTGGACGTCTCTCTCGATGGCACCCCGGTGACCGACCTGAGCCTCACCGGCCAGAACATGGGCACCAATCTGATGACCAGCCTCCAGCTGGGTGATAGCTCGACCGGGCGTACCTACAACATCTACTTCGATGATGTCTCTGTCTCCCAGACCGCTCCCTGATTCGGATAGTGCGCTCCGCACGGGATGACATATCCGCAGGCTGGTAACCGCGTCGCCGGGTTATTGCTGCTCACGATGGGAAGCCATCGGGAATCGTCGTTGGACCCTGTGATCACGAGCTGCTTACGATGCCGCCATGACACCTCGGCCTCGTCGCAGCGTCTCACTCAGCCTGACGCGAGCGGCGTGCCGCTGCTGACCGGGCGCATGCTTGGCTGCGATTCCCCGCGCCGCAGCGCAAGCCCCTGACGTCGCTACCTTCCCCGAATACGCGTCCCGGCCAGACTCCCGCCTGCCCCATAACTAGTAACAGAAAGTAGCGCCATGACGACTCAGATCTCACCATCGGAACCAGCTACCGCCACGCCGCAGTGGGCCCGGGTACCCGTGCCGGATACCCGGGCCGGGTGGGTGGAACGCGCGCGCCAGGCGGCCGGGCTCGTCGCTGCCACCGCCTTCGACCGTGACACCGCGGCATCGGTGCCCGTCGCCGAGATCCAGTGGATCAAGGACGCGGGCCTGATCGGCCTGCAGGGGCCGAAGGCCCACGGTGGCGGAGACGCCAACTGGGCCACGGTGCTTGACGTTGTCGCGGAATTCGCCAAGGTCGATGGGTCTGTCGCCAACATCCTCGGTTGGCATTACGCCTACTTCTGGCTGTTCCGCTCCTTCGGGACTCCGGAGCAGCGGGCGAAGTGGGAGGCGGAGGTAACGACGGGCCGGCAGCTCATCTCCGGCATCGCCAACTTCCGTGACCGGCCGATCAGCGCCGTCGACGAAGGCGCGACGCTCCTGCTGAACGGCAGCAAGCAGTTCAACACCGGACTGCCCGTCTCGGACCGGGCCTTCATCGGCTCCGCCCTGGAAGGAACCGAGGACGTCTTCTTCGTCTACACGGACAGCCGTGTACCGCAAATCACCTACGGCAACGACTGGGACACGCTTGGCCAGCGATCCACCGCCAGCGGCAGCGCCACGGTGTCCGGCCTGCGCGCGTCCTGGGACCAGGCGCTGGGCTTCTCAGGCAAGACATTCATCCCCCAGGCCGCCAACATCACCCCCGGGCTCACCTCGCAGACCCTGATGCCCACGTTCTACGTCTCACTCGCCCGCGGCGCCCTGGACAAGGCGGTGGACTACATCAAGAACCATGGCCGGGCGTGGCTGCACTCCAGTTACGAGCGGGCCGTGGACGAGCCCTACATCGTCGACGGCATCGGGCAGCTGCAGTCGCGGCTCCTGGCCGCCGAGGCGCTCGTCCGTGATGCATCGGAGAAGGTGAGCGCTGCCTTGGACGCGCCGAACGAGATCACGCTGGAGCAGCGCGGCGATCTTGCGGTCCTGCTGTCCGCAGCCAAGACGGTCGCGGTCGAGGTGGGTATTGAGGTCACCACCAAGCTGTTTGAGCTGACCGGCGGCCGCTCGACGGCGCGCAGCTTCGAGCTGGACCGCTTCTTCCGGGACCTCCGCACTCAGAGCCTGCACGACCCGGTCGCGCAGAAGCGCCTCCAGGTCGGTGCCTACCTGCTGCGGGGCGAGTACCCGCTGGCCGTGGACTGGTACTCGTAAACAAGGCCGTTTTTTTTCAGCCTATTCTCTACTAGTCCGATCGGGAAAGTTCTATATACTGCTGTGAAGGGCAAGGACGCATCATGGCCATCGCACTGACCTCACCTCTCGTGCTGACCGATGAACTGCTCGACGGCATCGCGGACCGGGCAGATGGTTACGACCGGGCCGCGCAATTCTTCGCGGAGGACTTCGAGGGTCTGCGTGACATCGGCTACTACCGTGCCCCGGTCCCCGCCGCCCTGGGGGGCGCCGGCCTGACGCTGAACGAGCTGGCCAAGCTGCACCGGCGGATCGCCTACCGCTCAGCATCGACCGCGCTGGCCTCCGGCATGCACCTGTTCTGGGTCGGGGCGGCCGCCGACCGCGCACGCGCGGGCGACAGCCGCCCGGAATGGATCCTGACGGCCGCAGCGGCCGGGGAGATCTTCGCCGCCGGGCACAGCGAACCGGGTAACGACCTGGCGCTGTGGGGCTCGACTACCGAGGCCAGGCCCGACGGTAACGGCTACGCCTTCTACGGGCGCAAGCTGTTCACGTCGTTGTCCCCGGTCTGGACGATCCTGGGGGTGCACGGTGCGGACACCACTGGACCGGATGGAGACAAGATCATCCATGGCTTCGTCTCCCGGGATGATCCTGGTGTGCGCACCGAGGAGACCTGGGACACGGTCGCCCTGCGCGCGACGCGGAGTGACGACACGGTGCTCCACGGGGCGCGCTCCCCGCCCGGGCGGATCATCGCCGTCCTGTCCCCGGTCACGCCGGGCAGTGAGTACCTGGACTCGGTAGCCGCCTGGGCGGTCGTGCTCACGTCGAACGTCTACCTGGCCATCGCGCAGCGGGCGCTTGATCTGGCGGTCGAGGTGGCGTCCGGCCGGACGAGCAACCGGCTCGAAGGCCGCCCGCGCAGTGAAGATCCGTTCGTCCAGGCCACCTTGGGCCAGGCAGTAGCCGACCTTGATGCGATCGAGGCGCATCTGGACGCGGCGGCGCACGAGTGGACGCAGCGGCCGGTCGCGGACATCCCGTGGAACCGCAGACTGCTCGCGGTCAAGCAGCACGCGACACTCGGCGCTAAGCAGATCGTGGACCGCAGCCTGGAGGTGATCGGCGGGCGGGCACTTCGCCGCGGGTCGGTCATCGAGCGGCTCTACCGAGATGTGGCCGCCGGCGTGCTGCACAATCCCACGCCAGACACTGTCCTGCGGGCGCTGGGATCAGCGGACTTCGTCAGCCCGGGCAGCTTTACCAGATGACCGAACCGCTGAACCTGACTCACCTGCGGTCACTCGTGGCCGTGGTGGACCGCAGCAGCTTCACCCGGGCCGCTCAGGTGCTGCATCTGAGCCAGTCCACGGTGAGCCAGCACGTCAGGCTGCTGGAGCGCCGGGTCGGTGTCGATTTGTTCGTCCGCGAACAGCGCGGTGTGAAGCTGACACCGCGCGGGGTCGAGTTCGTAGACAGGGCCCGGGGGTTGCTGGCCGAGCACGACGAGCTCGTCGGCGACTTCGCCGGGACCGGCTCAGGATGGCGTCGCAGGCGGCTGTCTATCGGCTCGACTGAGCATGCCGCCGATCAGGTGCTGCCCCGCTTGCTCGGGGCGTTCCGCGAAACGTTCCCCGGGCATGAGTTGTCGTTCATGTTGCAGCGGTCGACGGCGCTCATCGAGTCGGTCCGGCGCGAGGAACTCGACCTGGCGGTCACTCTGGCGATCACGCCGGACGCGCCGGGCACGAGGGTGGGCGCCGTGCGGCTGCGCTGGGTCGCAAACCATGCTGGAGATCACCGGCGGTTGCACAGTCCTTCCGCTGGTGGCCTTTGAGGACCCATGCGCGATCCGGGCCCGGGCGTTCGACCTGCTGGGCGCCTCGGGGACGGTGGCGTCCGTGGTGGCCCAGTCGGCCAGCCTGGACGGCGTGCTGTCCGCGGCCCGCGCTGGGCTGGGGCTGGCCCTGCTTCCCATCGCCAGCGGCATCCCCGAGGGACTCAGGGAGGTGCCCGGCCTGCCGTCGGCCGGCTGGATCGGGGTCCACCTGGTGTCGCGGGAAGGCCTGGCAGAGACGATCACCCATACGGCGGCCACGATGCTTAGCTCGTTCCTCAGCACCACGACCGAAACGGCCCGGACACCGATAGTCCCCGCCTGGCATTTCGGCTGAGGCTGAAGGCAGCCGCGAATTGCCATCCGCGGTCGAGCCGGGAGCGGCGGCTTGGCCTGAGGGGACCTGGCTGCGCGCGGGTGGCCGCGGGATGCTGCTGGGATGCGGATCGCCATGGGAGCCGGCAGTGAGGTGCTCGGGACGCCGATGCGCCCACAGGACATCGTGGGTGACGTGGTGGCGGCGGAGGCCGAGGGATTCGGGTCCGCCTGGACCGTGCATTTTTCGCGTGGCGTCGACGCGCTCGGCGTGCTGGCCGTGGCAGGCACCCGGACCAGCCGGATCGATCTCGGCGTGGGGATCGTGCCGACCTACCCCCGGCACCCGCTGGCCCTGGCCCAGCAGGCCGCGACAGCGCAGGCCTTCTGCGGCGGCCGGCTCACGCTCGGCGTGGGCGTGTCGCACCGGCCGGTCATCGAGGACCTGCATGGGCTCTCCTACCAGCAGCCTGCCGCCCACATGCGCGACTATCTTTCGGTGCTCGTGCCGCTGCTGCGCGAAGGCAGTGTCCGCTACCGCGGCAGTTTCTACGAGGTGGACGGGGGCTTCACCGTGCCGGGCACCAGCCCCGTGGCCGTGCTGGTCGGCGCGCTCTCCCCGCTGATGGTGCAGGCCGCCGGGGAACTGGCCGACGGCGTCGTGACCTGGCTGGCCGGCCCGCGCACGCTGGGGGAGCAGATCGTCCCGCAGCTGCACCAGGCTGCCGGAAGGAGGGCTGCCGGAAGGAGGGCTGCCGGGAGCGGAGCGGCCGGAAGCGGGGCAGCGCCGGGCCGGGCCGAGCCGCGGGTGGTGGCCGCGTTGCCGGTGGCGCTCACCGGCAGCTCCGACGCTGATTCCGGGGCAGGTCAGCGGACCGCCGACGAGGTGTTCGCCCGGTACGCCGGATTCGACAACTACCGCAGGCTGCTGGAACGCGAGGGGGCCGCGTCACCGGGAGCCCTGGCCATCACCGGAACCGAGGCTGGGATCGAGAAGCAGCTCAGGCGGCTGGCCGATCTCGGCGTGACCGAGCTGTGGCCCATCATTTTCCCGGTCGGCGATGACCCTGGCCGCAGCCGCCGCGAGACCAGGGCCCTGCTGCGGGCCCTCGCCACCGCTGGCTGACCCGGGACTGGGAGGGCCCAGCCTTCCTGCGGCACTGGCCCCACCGCTCACAGCAGCCCCCGTGGTCACAGCCCGAACCGGCCGTGGGGCTGGTGGGGTGAGAGGTGTCATAGGTGCCCGGAATTGGTGAGTGCGTGGGTCGGGGGAGCAGGGCGGCCGGCCTAACGCCGGTCCGGCAGGGCGGGATCCGGCGAGCTGGCCGGCACCAGGGCTGGGCGGCACCAGGGCTGGCCGGCGCCAGGGCTGGGTGCGCCAGGGGTTAGTACGCGGGAGCTAGGCGGTGGGTGGGTCAGGCAGGGGCAGCTCGGCCCAGACGGCCTTCCCGCCGGCCATTGCCTCGACGCCCCAGTGGTCCGATATCGCCGCGACCACGCCCAGGCCGTGATCTGGGCGCGCGGGCAGCCACCGGCTCCCGTTGGGTTGCCCGAGGGGCACGGCGTCGTCCACGCTGATCCGGAGCACATCCCCGGACAAGACGAGGGTGACGCCGAATTCCGACCTCGCGTGCATCACCGCGTTGTTGGCCAGCTCGGCGACCACCAGCGCGGCGTCCGCGGCCAGCTGCTCACCCCGCCATGGTGCCAGCATCTCGAGGACGAATACCCGGGCGGCCCGGGGACTCTCGCGGGTTCCCGGGAACGTGCGGGCCGCATCGGACCAGTGGGCCCGGGCCAGGGGATCATCGGCCGCGACAAGGTCAGCGGGGTGGCCCGGGTCCCCGGCCGGAGCCGCTGCCAGACCACTGATCGGCGGGTCACCGAGAACCCCGGTGTGCAGGCGGCAGACCTCGCTGACGGCGCCCTGATGTTCGCTGTCCCCGATCGACTCGCGCGGGTAACCGCAGTACAGCGAGAACGGGATCTCGCGGCCCAGCTCGTTCCAGAAGCCTTCCAGCTCCAGCGCGGCGTTGACGTGACCGGCGGCCCAGAGCACGGCGACGACCTCGCCGTACACCCGGACTGGTCCCCCCGGCTCGGCCGCGGCCAGGATCGCGGGGCGGATCTCGGCGTCGAAACCCGTCCGGTCGACCTTGCCCGCGCTGGTCAGCCGCCGCGCCAGCCGGACGGCGTCGAGGCAGACCAGGGTGCCGTCGCGGCGGGCC
>DATCFY010000034.1:0-13591 GCA_036509255.1 Streptosporangiaceae bacterium | reverse complement strand
CGCCGGAGAAGATCGACGCCGCGCTGACCAACTACTTCCGCACCGGCAACCTCACCGCCCTGCGGGAGCTGGCCCTGCTCTGGCTGGCCGACAAGGTGGACGAGGGCCTGCAGCGGTACCGGGCCCAGCACGGCATCCAGGACACCTGGGAGGCCCGCGAGCGGGTCGTGGTCGCGCTGACCGGCGGCCAGGAGGGCGAGACCCTGATCCGCCGCGGGGCCCGGATCGCCGCCCGGTCCACCGGCGGTGACCTGCTCGCCGTGCACGTGACCCGGTCCGACGGGCTGACCGGCGCGGACCCTGCCGCCCTGGCCGAGCAGCGCAGGCTCACCGAGTCACTGGGCGGGACCTACCACC
Source organism: Streptosporangiaceae bacterium (assembly GCA_036509255.1). Taxonomy (GTDB): domain Bacteria; phylum Actinomycetota; class Actinomycetes; order Streptosporangiales; family Streptosporangiaceae; genus RYN-230. The sequence goes on along the minus strand of DATCFY010000034.1, from coordinate 13,234 downwards.
AGGTGGTCGGGGACGACATTCCCGAGGCCCTGCTCAGCTTCGCCCGGGCCGAGAACGCCACCCAGCTGGTGCTCGGCGCGAGCCGCCGGTCCTGGCTGTCCGCGCTGCTGACCGGCCCGGGGTTCGGCGCGCGGACCATCCGCGGCTCGGGCGATATCGACGTCCATATCGTGACCCACGCGCACATGGGCCGCGGCCGCGGGCTGCTGCCCCGCTCCCGCGGCGGGCTGACCCTGCGCCGCCGGCTGGCCGGCTACGCGCTGGCCGTGGTCCTCTGCCCGCTGCTGACCCTGCTCCTGGCCAGCCTGCGCGGCCAGCTCAACCTGACCAGCGACGTGCTGGCGTTCCTGGTCGCGGTCATCGCGGTCGCGCTGGTCGGCGGGTTCGTCCCGGCCATCCTGGTCGCGGTGGCCGGGTCGCTGCTGCTCAACTACTACTTCACCCCGCCGGTGCACACGTTCACCATCGCCGAGGCCAACAACGCGCTGGCCCTCGGCGTGTTCGTGGCCGTCGCGCTCATCGTCAGCTCGGTGGTGGACACCGCGGCCCGGCGGACCCGGCAGGCGGCGCGGGCCAGCGCCGAATCGGAGCTGCTCGTGACCACCGCAGGCAACGTGCTGCGCGGCCAGCGTGCGCTGGAGGCCCTGCTCGACCGGGTCCGCGAGGCGTTCGGCATGGAGTCCGTCACCTTGTTGGAGTGCGGACCTAGCCCCGGCACAGCCACCCACGGCCCGACGACCGGCTGGCACGCGGTGGCCCATTCCGGCGAGCCCCCGGTAGCCCGGCCGTCCGATGCCGACACGGAGGTGCCGGTGGCCGAGACCCTGTCGCTGGCGCTGCGCGGCCCCTCCCTCCCAGCGGCGGACCGCCGGGTGCTGGGCGCGTTCGCCGCCTACGCGGCGGTGGCGCTGGAACAGCAGCGGCTGGCCGCCGAGGCCGAGGCGGCCCGGCCCATCGCCGAGGCGGACCGGATGCGGACCGCGCTGCTCGCGGCGGTCAGCCACGATCTGCGCAGCCCGCTGGCCTCAGCCAAGGCCGCCGTGACCAGCCTGCGCTCGGACGAGGTGCAGTGGGGCCAGGAAGACCTCGACGAGCTGCTGGCCACCGCGGACGAGTCGCTCGACCGGCTGACCCACCTGGTGGACAACCTGCTCGACATGAGCCGGCTGCAGGCCGGGGCGCTGTCGGTGTTCCCCCGCCCGGCCGGGCTGGACGACATCGTCGCCCGGGCCCTCGACGACCTCGGGACCCCGCACGCCGCGGTCACCGTGGACATCCCGGACTCGCTCCCCGAAGTCCGGGTCGACCCGGCCATCCTGGAGCGGGTCATCGTGAACCTGACCCAGAACGCGCTGCGCTACTCCCCGGCGGACCGCCCGCCGCTGCTGGCCGCCAGCGCCCTCGGCGACCGCGTGGAGCTCCGGGTGGTGGACCGCGGGCCCGGCATCCCCCGGTCCCATCACGACCGGATGTTCGTGCCGTTCCAGCGGCTCGGCGACACCGACAACACCACCGGGGTAGGTCTCGGGCTGGCCCTGTCCCGCGGGCTCACCGAGGCCATGGGCGGCACGCTGGACCCTGAGGAAACCCCGGGCGGCGGGCTGACGATGACGTTGTCGTTGCCAGCGGTGCCCTTGACCACTGGGCCTGATCCTGGCGCGCCTGGCAAGCTGGTCGAGTGACCCGTGTCCTGGTCGTCGACGACGAACCGCAGATCCTGCGCGCGCTGCGGATCAACCTCCGGGTGCGCAACTACGAGGTCGTCACCGCCGCGACCGGGTCCGAGGCGCTGACCGCGGCGGGCCGGCACCCGCCGGACCTGGTGCTCCTCGACCTGGGCCTGCCCGACCTGGACGGCATCGAGGTCATCGCGGGACTGCGCGGATGGACCCAGGCCCCGATCATCGTGCTGTCCGGCCGGGCCGATAGCACGGACAAGGTCGAGGCCCTCGACGCCGGCGCGGACGACTACGTGACCAAGCCGTTCGACATGGAGGAGCTGCTGGCCCGGATGCGCGCCGCGATCCGGCGGGGCACCCCCGCGGCCGACGAGCCCGTGATCGGTGTCGGCGACCTGGTCATCGACCTGGCCGCCAAGACGGTGTTGCGCAGCGGCGGCGACGGCGAGGCGATCCGGCTCACCCCGACCGAGTGGCACCTGCTGGAGGTGCTGCTCCGCAACCCCGGCAAGCTGCTCACCCAGCGCCAGCTGCTGACCGAGGTGTGGGGCCCCGGCTACGCCGACGCGTCCGGCAACCTCCGGCTCTACATGGCCCAGCTGCGGCGCAAGCTGGAACCTGACCCGTCACGGCCCCGGTGGCTGCTGACGGAGCCCGGGATGGGTTATCGCTACCAGCCCGCCGAGGGGGACGCTCACAGCGCGGGGGGTAACGGGACCGGGGGTAACGGAAGCGCCATCGGCTGACTACCGAACGTTTATCGATCTTAATATTGCGGCAAAAATGGTAATGGCGTGTCACTTGCGTGAGACGCAGATCCGCTGAGAGACAACGGACGTGGCGGAGAGCGGTGAGCGGTGAGCGAAGGCCATGAACATCCGCACTCACCAGGTTCCCGCTGAGACACTGGCCGCCCTCGGGACTGGCGGCGGAGGGACCGACGCGGTCCAGCCTCTGGTCGCCGCGCAGTACAGCAAGCACCTGCTGCTGATCTGGGCGGTCAGGACCATGGCCCGCGAGATCGGTCACCCGCAGGCTAGCCAGGCGGGCCGGGGCTTTGAGCTGCTGGCCGACGTGCAGCGCCAGGCGCCCGAGGCGGTCGAGGCGGTCCTCCGGCACCCGTCCGTGGGAGCGTGGGCTGACCGGGCCCTCCGCGCCCTGCTGAGCGGGGAACACCTCAGCGCGGATCGGCCGGACCGGGCCGGCGGCGAACCCGCCCAGCTGGCCGCGCTGGCGGCCGCCGCCGCGATCAGGGCGCGGTATCCCTGCACGATCGAGGTCCCGGTCCGCCGCGGCGTCATCACGCTGCCGTCGGTCGGGCAGGTCACGCTGGCCCCGGGGGCGGTGCCAGACGGGATGGCCAACGTGCGCTACACGGCGGAGGGCGCCCGGGTGATCGCGGGCCGGCGCCTGATCCGCATCCCTGCGGATACGCGCGCCGACGCTCCCGGATGGCGGGGGCTGCACGCTATCCGCGCCACGGCGAGGGGACTGACCCTCCGCCTCGTGATCGACGACCTGGATCCAGACCGGATGCCGTCTGCGGGGACCCTCGGCGGGCGGCTGAGCCCCGCGGAAGCCACCCGGTGGCAGCGGGTGCTGCCCCCGGCCTGGGATCTGCTCACCGACCAGCCGGGGACCACCGCCGACGAAATCCACGCCGCGCTGCAGGTGCTGACCCCCCTGCGGCGCCCGTCGCACGGGCAGGTCAGCGCCAGTTCACGGGAGGCGTTCGGCAGCGTGGCCCTGTCGCCCCCGGCCGACGCACTGGCGCTGGCGGTGAGCCTGGCGCAGGAGGTTCAGCACGCGAAGCTGGGCGCAGTGCTCGACCTGGTCCCGCTGATCGAAGCGGACGACGGCCAGCGCTACGACGCCCCGTGGTGTGACCATCCGCGGTGCGCCGACGCATGGTGCGAGGATGCTCGGCGAGACGGCGGGCGATGTGACCGCGCGCGGCCGATCAGCGGCCTGCTGGAGCGGGCTTATGGCTGCCTCGGCGTCACCGGCTTCTGGCGCTGGCAGCGACTGGCGGAGGACCGCGCGGCGGCGGCCCGGGCGCGCCTGGAGTACCTGCGCTGGCGCGAGGCCGCCGCCACCGCCACCACGGTCCTGGGGGCCAGCGGCCGGCTGACCGACGCCGGGCGCATCTTCGTCGGCGGGATGGCCGCTACCCTGCAGGCCTGGGCGGACGAGAAGATGCCGGTGGCCGAGCTGTCGCGGGCCCGGACGGGTCACGGACTCCCCCGCAACCAGCTGACGGTCGATGGCCAGGGAGTGCGCATGGGCGAGGAGACCGCCGTGCTCGCTCACGAGGCGGTGCTGGCGGATGCGATCCTGGGCGACTCGGTCCTGGGCGACTCCGTCCTCAGCGACTCCCTCCTGGGCAGAGCGGTCCTGGATGATGTGCTCGTGGATGATGTGCTCGCGGACGACATGGTGCTGGACGCTGCGCTCCCGGGTGACGTGGTCGGAAGCGACGTGGCTGACGTGACCGGGATGTCGCTCCGCGATCTCGATAACTGCGATCAGTCCCGCCTGGCCGCCGCCGCGCGCAGGCTCGTGGGCCCGGGCAGGGACGGCCGGTGAGCGCTGGGCAGGTCGCGGTGCGCTACACCAAATGGGGCGGCATCGATCACTGGCATTACGACCTCGAGCCGCTCGGCCAGGACGAGTTCGGGTGGTGGTTCTTTGGCCGCCGCGGCCTCACCCAGCAGCGCGGCGCCGAGCCCCCGGTGGTGTGGCCGCGTGACTTCGTGCTGCTCGTGCCGGCCGAGGGCTGCTGGACCGCGTGCTTCAACGCCGAGTACAAACTGGAGATCTACGTCGACGTGACCACCCGCCCGGTGCTGGACGGGGGCACGGTCACGGCGGTCGACCTGGACCTGGACGTGGTCCGGTACCTCGACGGCCGGGTGGAGGTGCTCGACGAGGACGAGTTCGCCGAGCATCAGGTGCGGCTGGGCTACCCGGCCGAGGTGATCAGCCAGGCCCGGCAGACCTGCGACTGGCTGGTTGAGGCGGTCTCGTCCCGGGCCGAGCCGTTCGGCCAGGCCGGGCGCCGCTGGCTGGCCCGGGCCCGCCAGGAAGCCTGACCGTCAGCCTGACCGCCGGCCTGGCCGTCAGCCGGGCTGGCCGTCAGCCGGGCTGGCCGGGCGTGAGCGCGGCCAGCAACTGCGGGAGCCGCCCGAGCGCCCGCGCGCCCGCGATGGGGTCGCTGTAATCGCGGGTGTGCACGATCTGGCCGTCCCGGATGGTCATCACCATCACGAAGCGCAGCGAGAACGGCTCAGCCGTCCCGGTGAGCTCACCGTCCAGCCCGTACTCGGCGATGACGACCCCGGGCTCGGCGGTTTCGTGGATGACCACGTCGCGCAGGTCCGTGTACCGGCGCGCCGCGGCGCCCGCCCGGAACCGGGTGCGCAGCTCCTCCCGGGTGGTCTCGATCCGGGCCGGGTAAAGCCCCGCAGGCGCGAACGGCATCTCGATGACGACGTCGGGGGCGTAGAAGTCGGCCATGTCCCCGGGATCGGGGCTGATGGTGGCCCGGAGGAACTGCTCGGCGGTCTCACGCGGGGTGATGGCGGGCATGGCTGGCGGCTCCTTCGCAGGGTAAAATCGGAGAGTGCGCCCCGCTTACGACAGTACCGGAGACAGCGCCCCGGTTAAACTCCGGCCGCTGCGGGCGGACGCGCGCCGGAACCGGGAGCGGGTGCTGGCCGCGGCCACGGCCGCGTTCGCCGCCGAGGGGCTGTCCGTGCCGCTCGACGAGATCGCCCGCCGGGCGGGGGTCGGCCCCGGCACCCTCTACCGGCATTTCCCCGCCAAGGAAGCGCTCTGGGAGGCGGTGCTGCATGACCGGCTGCAGCGGCTGGCCGCCGAGGCGGAGTCGCTGAGGGGCGCCCCGGACCCCGGCGGGGCCCTGCTGGGCTTCATCGACCGGCTGGTCGCCGAGGCCGCCCCCAAACGGGACCTGGCCGACGCGCTGGCCAGCGCGGGCACTGACGTGAACGCAACGCTGACCGGGACGGCCGCGCGACTGCGCGAGGCGATCGGCGATCTGCTGGCCGCCGCCCAGCGCAGCGGGACGATCCGCGGAGACATCGGCGTGGCCGAGCTGATGGCCATCCTGTCCGGCATCCTGTTCGCCCTGCGGGGCCGTTCCGGCGATCAGCCGGATCCGTACCGCGCGGTGGCGGTGCTGCGCGACGGGCTGCGCGCCCCGGCCGCCGACGCTCACTAAGGTGGCAGGGACAACAGGAGGACGGATGTCCGTGACGCCAGAGCCAGATCACCTGAGCAATCACCACCGCAACACCCTGCGGCAGATCTTCGAGCACCCAGTCAGTCACAACATCGAATGGCGGGCCGTTGTGTCGCTGCTCGAGGCGGTCGCCACGACCGTGGAGGAGTCCGGCGGCAAGCTGGGCGTGACGATCGGGACCCAGAAGGAATTCATCGAGCAGCCCGCGGGCAAGGACCTCGATACGCAGACGGTCCTCGACCTGCGCCGGATGCTGAGCAGCGCCGGCTACCAGCCGGACGGGACCGGCCCGGCGTAGGACCTATCCCGGAGAAGGCCGGGGTCACCAGATCCACCAGCCCCTGCCGTTGATGTAGGCGTTCCAGACGCCGTCCCGGTAGGTCACCTTGACCTGACTGTAATTCCAGCCGGGACCACGATGGTGCATCACGTTGTAGAAGAACACGCGGGCGTTCACCCAGTGCCCTCCCTGGGCGCAGCTCGGGTTGCAGGTGTCCATGAACCACCGGGCAGTGGTGTTCGTGGGTCCTGACGCCAGTCTCGAAGCCGAGCCGTATGCCGCGGCCGGCCACGAATGCCCGGCCGCACGGGTCAACGCAGTGCGTGCCGCGGCGATCGGCGGCACGTAGCACCTTAGCCAGAGTCTCCCAGCTGACGCCCTTGGTTCGGGCAGTGCCGGTCAGCCGGCGGCTCGGTCCGGACGAGCCTGTCCCGCAAAATTGGCGGGACCGGAGCAGACAAGCGAGAACCTCGTCCCCCGCCGGCTGGCCGGACTGCGGTGAGCGGGTCATTCCCGCGGAGTTTGCGTGCGTGGCCGGTCATTGGGGGCCGGGGAAGGGCGCGAGCCTGGCCAGCCCGTCGGCGTAGTGGTCCAGAGCCTCATCCACCACCTGCTCGTCATAGCCCCCGCGCCGCGTGGTGCCGAACTTCACCGCCTCGACATCCGTGGCGGTGACTACCCGGCCGGGCCGGGCGTCTTCAGCGAGCGTAGCCTCGATCCGCGCGATGAACTCATCCACCTCAGCGGCCTGGTAGCCCGGGCGCCAGCGGGCGCGGTAGAAGCGGCCCGCGGTGTCTCTGGCCATGCTGATCGCCTGCTCCGCGGTGGCCGCTGGCTCCGCGGGTCCCGGTGCCGGTGAGCGTGCCGCACCCGTCTGGTCGGCCAGGTCGCTCTCGTCCGCGCCGACCGCGCGGAGCAGCCGGGACAGCAGCCAGTCAGGGATGATCATGGCCCCGTAGGCCACGGCACCCTCCCTGACTCCCTCCATCGGCTTAGCAGCCCGCCTGATCCGCGGGGCCACTACCCAGCCGAGCCTAGCCAGGCAGATGCTGCCAGCCGCGATCCAGTAGTAGTGAACCCAATCTCCTGGGGCCTGCACCGCGCGCCAGGTGTTCGTAACCACAACCGCCAGGAAACTGGCCGTGCACAGGCCGACCACCACGGCCATGACCGCCGTCAGTCGGCCGCGTGCACCGCCAGCAGCCAGGGCAGTTCCCCAGACGGTGCCGGCCGCGTACCGCAGCATGCGGGCGGCGCGATGCGCGGCCAGCCGGGTATCGGGATCCCGGAGAATCGCGGGCAGTTCGGCCGTCCATTCCCGGCGGCGCTCGTCGCGTATCTCGCCAGGCAGGAGCCGGGCTGCGCGGCCGATCAGGTACTCGCCGATGCGCAGCAGCCGGCGTTCCCCCCTCACCCCAGGCTCCCCGGGACCGGGCGGGCGGGGCGGCCCGGTGCGCGCGGGCGGCTGGCCGGGACCGGCGCGAGTTCCAGCCGGGCCACCCGGATCCCCTCGCCGGTGAGCCGGTAGTACTTCCTGGGCCGCTGGCCGTCCTGCTGCGGGGTCTCCCACGCGGAGGTAACCAGCCGATCGTCTTCCAGCCGGCCCAGCATCGGGTACAGGGTGCCGCTTTTCAGCCCGGCCGCCTTCATCAGGTCATAGCCGTAACGCGGGACCGCGGGGTCATCGAGGAATGCCCGCAGCACTCGCTCCAGCGGCGCCGTCATCTTCACAACACACAGACTACATGTATAGGCTACATATGTCGGCTGACTGGGACTCGCCCGCGCTCCAGCGCCACCCCGCCGCCATCCATCCCGGCCTCAGCCCTGCCCCTGCACGGCAACCGGGACGCCGGTAACAGCGTCACCAGGCACGGCCCCTGACCGCCTACCCGCTCAGGCACAGTGCGGTCTTTTCCTCACAAACAACTGATCATGGATCGGCCCCTCGATATCACTCTCGTCACACTCGAGTACGAAGCGTTACCAGTTCCTCAGTGAGCTCAGCGTGACTCACGACTCCTCGCCGACGCCGCATCCGCCGGGCCTGGGCTAATGGTGTCTACGGCCGGGCCATGATCACCCTCAAGACCTGCCGCCTGGCCCGCCCCGGCTGAGGTTTAGAGACAGGCGCCCAGAGCGAGGACGGGTTAGCCGCGGATCTGCTCGCGCACCGTGGCGGTGATCTGCTCCGCGCGGCTGATGACGTCGTCAGCCTTGCCGGTCTCGGCGATCATCTCCAGGCTGGCCCGCTCGTCTGAGATCGCCGCCAGGTTGATCTCCACGTTCACCCGCGCGGTGGACGCAGCGGCCCGCGCGCACTCCGCCGCGGCGGCCACGTCGCTGATGACGTTGCGGTTGCCGATCACGGCCAGCGCCTCAGCCAGGTCGACCACCATCCCGGCCAGGCTGATGACCTGCGCCGGCGGCCAGGCAGCGTTGGACAGGGCCTGGGCAATAGCCCCGGCCCGGTCGGACCGCTCCTGCTCGGTGGACTTGGGCAGCCGGTAGGCATCGGCCACCGCCAGGAACGCGTCCGCGTCCGCGTCGGCCAGCCGCAGCGCGATATTCCGCAGCTCGTCCACCTCGGTGATAATGCGGCCGACGGTCATCTGGTGCTCGGCGTACTGCGCGCCGGTCGTGTACCGGGCCACCATGCCGAGCAGCGCCGCGCCCTGGGCGGCGAGCAGCGCCGCCACGGCGCCCCCGCCCGGGGCGGGGACCCGCTCCGCGAGCTGATCCAGGAACTCACCGATCGTCTGGTCGCGGATGGGCACGTGTCCTCCGGGTCTGGTGGGGGCGGGATGCCACCCGCCAAGATCCTCCCACGAGCGCTGTTTGCCCGCTCACTTCACTTGCACCGCAATGCCGCTGATGCGCCGGCGCCGGGCCTATCGGTAACCAAGGGCGGCCTGAACCTCGATCTCGACCGCATGAACCCCGGCGCTGAGCACGGCCGGGCCGTTCGCGGGCGTCAGCGCCGCAACTGCCGCCCTCGTTGCCCTCAGTATCGAACACCACGACGCACGTCCCGGTGCCCGATGTCTGAGCCCGGTTCGATCCTCACCTGGACCACGACCGCATGAGCCATCCCACGCCAACCTCTCGCGAGCCGCGCCCGCCTCTTGCCTCCGGTCTTGCCAGTGCATCGATTGAGACGGACAAGGGCAACTCAACTCTTCGCACCAGCCATCAAACCTCCCGCTGCAGAGAAACAAAACACCTGAATGCTTGTGAAGGTAATCTGATGCAGGTTCAGCGGTAACGGCGTCAGATGGGTTCGGGAGATGTAGCCCACCCAGCGGCGAAAGACACAAGTTCTGATATGCGACGTAACTCCCGAAAGTACCCATGAGGGCACAAGTGCGATTTTCTAATACTGGTAATGAAAGTCAAAACACCAGTAAGAAAAATATGGTAGTTACCGTGAATATCAAGAACTTTCCCGGAACCTCCCAGGATCAGTCCGGCTGCCCGGCGGGTGGCGGTCCCAGCCTTCACCGGCTCCGCAGCTGGCGCCCGCGCACGACCCGGGCCAAGGTCGGCCTGGCGGCAGTCGCGGCGGGCAGTGCCGCCGGCCTGGTACTGGCCCTGGCGGAGGGCCTTTCGGGCGTGCCCGCCAGGCCGGCGTGGACCATGACCGCCGGGAATGTTCAGTCGCTGAGCCAGCAGGATCCCAGAGTGGCAGCGCACTTCTTCAACACCCCCAGGTCCTACGACGCCGGGGCTAGCCTGGTGAAGACCCCCGTGCAGGCCGGGTATGTGACCACGCCGGTGCTGTCGTACACGTCGTATGCCCAGTTCAAGTCGGACATCAGCAGCGGCAGCATCAGCTACCCCTACAAGTGGGTCATGTATGACCCGGAGGACTGGTCGCAGACCCCGGTCAACGAGCAGCAGGACCCGGCCAGGTACATGACCTTGTTCGGCCAGCTGGCCCACGCCCATAGGCTGAAGGTCATCCAGGCTCCCGGCCTGGACCTGGGCGCCGTCTCCGGGTCGGTCCTGCCGCGGCGGCGCGGCGAGTCGGTGAACCAATGGTTCGTCCGGGTCAACCTGGCCGGGACGGCCGCGGCGGCTGGTGACATCTTCCAGCTCCAGGACGAGTCGAACACCACCGCCGGCAGCGAGTATGCGTCGCTGTTCAACAGCATCCAGGCCCAGGCGCAGGCCGCGAACCCGAACGTCAAGGTCTACTCCGAGGTGTCGACCCTTAACGGGACCGCAGCCCAGATGGCCACCGCGGCCGAGTCCATCAGCCCGGACGGCTTCTATGTCGCAGCCGCGGGGAACATGGCCCGGACCGACCAGTTCTTCCGGCTTATGAAGGCCGCAGGCTACTGAGGAAGGGCCATAGTCACGCCGGGGCGATCCCCTGCGGGAACCGGAATACCTGGTGCGGATCGTACGCCGCCTTGACCTGGGACAACCGCTCGTAATTGACGCCGTAGTAGGCCTGCTGCCAGTTCGCCAGGTCCGGGTCGATGTAGTTCTGATAGGCCTGGCCGCTCGCGTAGGGATGAAGGGACGCGTAAAGCGACCGCAGCCACGCGTGCTGCCGCGAGGCGCCCGCGGCCGAGCCTCCCTCTTTCCATCGGGTCAGGTACTGCGCCAGGAATAGCGAGTCACGGTGCACGAACGCGGTGGCCGAAGGATTCACCTGGTTGAGTGCGCCGCCGAACGCGTCGAAGAGGACCTCGCCGAGTCCGCCAGCTGCGCCCGATACGCCCCGCATCTGCTCGATGCCGGCGATCAGCGCCTGGATGCCCGCGGCGGGTATGGGCTGGGTGAAGAAATCCGATTTGGCGTAGGACGGCACCCGGGGCAGCATGCCGTTCTTGGTTTGCGTCGGCAGGTGGCATTCGGAGAAGGTGTAGTCGCCGCAGCCCGCCTGGATCATCATCGCGTTGAGGTATGACGTCTGGGACACATTGCCGGGGTTGACCGGCACGGAGCCGACCGCCGTGTACAGCTGGGCGAGCAACTGCTGGCAGTCGGCCACGCTACCCAGGTAGGTGCCGCCCACCTGGACGACAGGTGTCCCCCCACCGGGTGCCGCCGACATGCGCAGGCTGGGCCATAGTGCGCCCGGCTGGAACGGTGCCCAGGACTGCCAGCCCGCCACCACCTGGGCCGCCTGGGACCACGGCCATGAGAGGACGAAGGACACCAGCTGGGACACCTGGTGTGCCCGGAAGGTGAACGAGATGGCAATGCCGAAGTTGCCGCCGCCCCCGCCCCGGCTGGCCCAGTACAGGTCCCTGTTGCTCGTGGCGTCGCAGGTACGGAGCTGGCCATTCGCCGTGACGATCTGCAGCGATTCCAGGTTGTCACTGGTCAGCCCGTAGGCCCGGGACAGCACCCCGATTCCCCCGCCGAGGGTGAGGCCGGCCACGCCAACCGTGGCGCAGGTCCCGCCAGGCACCGCCAGGCCAGCGGCGGCGAGCTGGTTGTACATGTCAATCAGCTGCAGGCCCGTACCCACCTGGACCAGTCCGCCGGACGCCCGGAACGAGTTCATCGCGGTGACATCCACGATGAGGCCGGTGGTGCTGGACCAGCCTGCGTAGCTGTGCCCGCCGGACCGGGCGGCGACCGGCATCGCGAACTTCCGCACGAAGGCCACGCAGGCGCTCACATCGAGGGCCGTCGCGCAGTACGCGATGCCGGCCGGCATGATGTCGTCAAAGCGGGGATCGTAGAGTTCCTTCGCGACCGTGTACGACGGCTGCCCAGCCTGGATGAGATTGCGGGTGGACAAGGCACTCCGCAGCGCTTCCCAGTCCGCGCCGCTCGGTCCCGTCCGTGCCGACCCGCCGGCCCGGATCCCGCTGCGGCGGCTGGAGCGCCGCGTGGTGGCCGGTGACAGCAGGCCCGCGGGCAGCCCGCCCGCCAGCGGTACCGCACCCGCCGCCAACCCGGCCATCGCAAGAAAGCGGCGCCGCCTCGGTGCGGCGACATCATCAGGTTCCGGCTGGCCGGCTTCCGGGACGGATTCCGGGCCGCTGCCGCCCAGCTGCGCTGTGCTGTTCATCTTGTGCCTCCGGTTCCGCGCCACCCGCCGCATCGTGGGCTCGTGCCAGCAGGCAGCCGGAGCCCCACCTTGCTCCCACGCCTGCGGCGAGCCCGAAGGGAGCTCACGATCATCTACAGAAAGTAATTAATGTATTGCCCTGAGTAGGGGGAACGTGTCTTCTCATGCTTCTTCCACGGAGAAGATCATGCTGCGGACCACGGCGAGCTCCTGGAGACGTGCCGCGTCGTCGGCGGCGGCCTGGCCCCCGGGTGAGGCGAACGCGGCGCGCAGCTCGTCCATCGTCTCCCATTCCAGGTCGGCGACTAGGTAATACGGCGCGCCGCGGACGGCTGCGGCGCCGCGGCTGATCGCGTACCGGCGCAGCCCGGGCAGCCGGCGCCCCAGCGGGATGTGGACCTCGCGGTAGTGCCGGTCGAACGCCTCAGGGTCGGCCGGCGTCTCGTACAGGGCGAGGAAGTGAGCGGTCATCGTGCTGCCCTCCGGTACTGCGCGAGCACGGCGGCGCCGGCCCGCTCAGCCGACAGGCACTCCAGGTACGCGGGCGGCCCCCCGGCGGAAAACAGCCGCTCACCGGTGCCGAGGATCGTGGGGAAGGTCAGCAGCCGGTACTCATCGATCAGGTCCCCGGCCATCAGCGCGTGCACGACGCTCAGGCTGCCGGTGATGATCACATCGCGCCGCTCGCGCTTGACGGCGTCGACGACGTCACCGTCGATGACCCGGGAGTTCCCCCAGGCCGAGACGTCGGGCAGCGTGCCGGAGGCGACCAGCTTCGCCGCGGCGTTCATCCGCGCGGAGAACGGGTCGTCGCGTCCTGGCCACAGCCGCGAGAACAGCTGCCAGGTCCTGCGCCCCAGCAGCATGACCCCGTTGTCCAGGACACTGCCGAGCCGGAACTTGTCCCCGGCGACTGTCCCGGGGCCGTGCCGGAACGCCCAGCCGCCGGCCGGCGTGCCGCCGGACCCGTCGGGGTCGGA
>DATCFY010000033.1:0-72939 GCA_036509255.1 Streptosporangiaceae bacterium | reverse complement strand
TGGCTGGCGGCCCGGTCCCGCGGCCAGCAGGTCCGCGAGCCGGTCAGCGTCTACGAGGTGCACCTGGGGTCATGGCGGCCCGGCCTGACCTACGTCCAGCTCGCCGACGAGCTGACCGAGTACGTGTCGGGCCTGGGCTTCACCCACGTGGAGTTCCTGCCAGTGGCCGAGCACCCGTTCGGCGGGTCCTGGGGCTACCAGGTCACCTCCTACTTCGCGCCCACGGCCCGGTTCGGCACCCCGGACGAGTTCCGCTACCTGGTCGACCGGCTGCACCAGGCCGGGATCGGCGTGATCCTCGACTGGGTACCCGCGCACTTCCCGCGCGACGAGTGGGCGCTGGCCCGGTTCGACGGCACCCCGCTGTACGAGCACCCCGACCCCCGCCGCGGGGAGCACCCCGACTGGGGCACGCTCATCTTCAACTACGGCCGCAACGAGGTCCGCAACTTCCTCGTGGCCAACGCCCTGTACTGGCTGGAGGAGTTCCACACCGACGGGCTCCGGGTCGACGCGGTGGCGTCCATGCTCTACCTGGACTACTCCCGGAAGGCCGGCGAATGGGTCCCGAACGCCCAGGGCGGCCGGGAGAACACTGACGCGGTCGCCCTGCTGCAGGAGGTCAACGCGACCTCCTACCGGCGGGTCCCCGGGGTCATGATGATCGCCGAGGAGTCCACCGCCTGGCCGGGCGTGACCAGGCCGGTGCACCTGGGCGGCCTGGGCTTCGGCTTCAAGTGGAACCTGGGCTGGATGCACGACACGCTCAGCTATATGTCGCTCGACCCGGTGTACCGGCAGTTCCACCACAACGAGATCACGTTCTCGCTCATGTACGCCTACAGCGAGAACTTCATGCTGCCCCTGTCGCACGACGAGGTCGTGCACGGCAAGGGATCGCTGCTCGGCAAGATGCCCGGTGACGAGTGGAACCGCTTCGCCGGGCTGCGGGCCATGCTGGCCTACATGTGGGCGCACCCGGGCAAGCAGCTGCTGTTCATGGGGTCGGAATTCGGCCAGGGCAACGAGTGGTCCGCCGAGCGCGGCCTCGATTGGTGGATGCTGGACTACCCGGGCCACGCCGGGGTCCGCACGCTGGTCGGGGACCTGAACCGCGCCTACCGCGGCTCGCCGGCGATGTGGGCCGAGGACAATTCGCCCACCGGGTTCAGCTGGATCGACGCGAACGACGCGGCCGGGAACGTGCTCTCGTTCCTGCGCCTGGCCGGCCCGCCCGTACCGGACGACACGGGCGACCCGGGCGGCCCAGGCGGCCCGGGTGTGGTCGCCTGCGTGGCGAACTTCTCCGGCGGCCCGCACACCGAGTACCGGCTGGGGCTGCCGCACGCGGGCCGCTGGCGGGAACTGGTCAACACCGACGCGGCCGACTACGGCGGCAGCGGCGTGGGCAACCTCGGCGTGATCGAGGCCGTCCCGGAGCCGTGGCACGGGCAGCCCGCGTCCGCGGTACTCACCCTGCCCCCGCTCGGCGTGCTCTGGCTCGCACCCGAGTAAAACCCGAAACCCAAAATCTCCGCAACGAAAACCGTCCCGGGCCGGTCCTCCGCCCCGGGACGGTTTTCTGCGCGGCAGGCCACTCCCCCGGCCCGCCCCGCAGGCCCGTGAATGCCGGACCCGACCACCCCCGGCCCGCCCGCACGCCCGTGAATGTTGGATCGGTGTAGTCAGGTGTGCCCCGAAGTTTCATTCATGCCGCCGAACGGGCGCGACGTGATCAGGGGGCACCGTTTTCGTTGCGGAGAATTTGAATTTAGTCGTACGCACTGAGGCCGAGTCTGACGGCCAGAGCGATGCCGCCCAGGCCGATCACGACCCGCAGCACCCGGGCCGGCAGGTAGCGGACCAGGATCGGGCCGATCCGGCCGCCGATGAGGAACCCCGCCGCCAGCGGCAGCACCGCGGCCCAGCGGACCGGGCCGAATAGCGCGAACGCCACCGCCGCCACCGCGTTGGCCAGTCCCGAGACCACGTTCTTGATCGCGTTGGTCCGGGCCAGCGGCTCGGTGAGCATGGTGGTCAGCACCACCAGCAGCAGGATGCCGCCGGCCGCGCCGAAGTAGCCGACGTAGATGGCCACGCAGAACAGCGCCGCGATGAGGAAGGGGTTACGTTCCCGGTCGGGATGCCCGGTTTCGGTGGCCGGGAGGGCCGCCTGGAGCAGGAGCAGCAGCGAGGCCGCCCCGATCAGGATCGGCGCCGCGGCCTCGAACGTCCGGGCCGGGGTGAGCAGGAGCAGCGCGGCGCCCGCCGCGCCGCCCAGCGCGGTGACCAGGCCCAGCCGCCGGATCCGGCCGCCCTGGCCGGCCAGTTCCGGGCGTGAGCCCGCGGCCGCACCCACCCCGGTGAACAGGAGCGACACCGTGTTGGTCACGTTCGCCGACAGCGGCGGCAGGCCGAGCGCGAGCAGCACCGGGTAGGACACCACCGACGCGAGGCTCGCGACGGTGCTGACGATGCCCGCGGCTATCCCCGTGACCAGCAGCAGGAGCAGATCGGCGACGGTCACTTCTCGACCAAAGCACATTCCGCGCGGCCGCGGGCGGTGACCTCGCCCACACCGGGGCGCGGCGGTCACCCGGGCTCTGGCGGGACCGCTTCACTCGCCGCCTTCACTCACCGCCGCCGCTGGTGTCGCCCCCGTCGTCACCGCTGTCGTCCCCGGAGTTGCCGGAGTTGCCGGTCCCGCCGCCGGGATCGTCCTCCGGCGGGGTCAGTGACCCGCCGCGCGCCGTGGACCCGATGCCGGTCCCGCTGCCGCCGTAGTACCAGACGTATCCCCCGGGGCCGGGGCTCGTGTCCTGCTGGCAGTACGACGAGGCCACCACGCGCCGGGCCACGGCAGCCGCCAGTAACCAGAAGATGACCCGCTTGCGGCGCCCGGGCGCCTTCCCCTGTCCGCCCTCGTGCATGGAGTCATGATGGTTTAGGCCGCTTTGTCCGGGCAACTGCGGTCAGCCCGGCACCGATGAGTGGTCGTTACAGAGGGTAGTGATGACCTATGAGCAACGCCCTTCCGGTGCCGGCCGCCGAGGTACGGACCGCCTACCACGAGGAGCTGAACGAGGGCCAGCGCAGCGCCCTGCTCAGCTGGCTGTCGTTCACCGGCACGTTCGCCCTCACCCGGGGCATCACCTACAGCATCCGGGCGGGCCGCGGCCCGTTCCGCAACCTCAGCGCGGGCGGCGAGCACCTGCACCACTACCTGTGGGGCATCGGCATGCTCGCCGGGGTGGGGGCGATCGCGGTGCGCGGCGAGGACCGGCACCGGCGGCATCCGGCCGTGGCGGTCAGCTACGGCGCGGCCCTGGCCCTCATCGTGGACGAGTTCGCGCTGCTGCTGGACCTCAAGGACGTGTACTGGGCCCGGCAGGGCCGGATCTCGGTGGACCTGGGTGTAGGCGGCTCGGCGGTGGCCGGGTCCTACCTCGCGGCCCGGCCGGTGCTCCAGCGGCTGGCCCGCGACCGCGCTAGGGCTAAAGCAGGCTGAGCAGCCACCGGGGGCCGGTCACGGCCGCGCCGGCGGCCGCGGCCCGGCCGCGCAGCTCCCGGTCGGCGGTGACCACCAGCCGCCGCCCGCCGGTGGTGGCGGCCAGCTCGGCGATGGTGTCGTCGCCGGAACCGGGGGCGGCGGCGACACACACTCCCGCGATCTCCCGCAGCGCGGGCACCGCCGCCTTGGCCTGCCCCTCGACCACCAGGACGTACCGGGGGAACCAGCGGTCGAGGCCGTCCGCGGCCAGCTCCTTGGGCAGCTCCGCGACGCCCCGGCCGGCCAGCGCGGCGAGTTCCCCGTACAGCCGGGCCGCCGCCCCGGCCCGGTCCCGCCACCAGCCGTCGGCGCGGGAGCCCATCACGTTGGCGCCGTCCACGATCACGGTCACCGGCTCCAAGGCCCCCCGGATGACCGGCCAGGTCTGGGCGAACCCGGGGTGCAGCGGCAGCGCCTCGACCCGGTCCGCGGGTACCCAGGCCACCTCGGGCGCCTCCCGGCTGGCCGGGTAGACCTCGAACTCGCCGTCGGAGTCCGCGATCAGCGTCTGGTAGGACCAGCCGCCGTGGTCGTCGTCGAAAAGGCCGTGGATCCGCACCGCCTCCGGCGGGACCGCGCACTCTTCGGCCGCCTCACGCAGGGCGGCGCCGGTCGCGCTCTCGTGACTGTCCCGGGCGCCGCCGGGCGGCCCCCAGGTATCGGGGTGCTGGGTCCAGCTGGCCCGGTGGATCAGCAGTACGCTCGGCTGGCCGTCCGGCCCCGCGGCGCTGGCCAGCAGGCCGGCTGCGCCGTATTTCCCCCAGTGGCGGTGGCCTTGGGCACACACCACCCAGCCATTGCCGTCACCATCGGCCATTGACGTCCCTTCCGGCCATCCCGACCGACGATAGCGCAGGCCATCTGGCCTGATCCGGGCAGGCCAGAATGGCCCCGCCCGCCCCGGGCAGCGGCACGGCGGCCGCCCCGTAAGCTGCTGGCATGGTGACTTCGATGGTGACCGACCGGATCACCAGGTTCCGCCAGCGCCGGACCGCGCCGCTGATCCTCGAGCTGGACCTGACCGAGGGCATCGCCGAGGAACCCCCGTCCGACCCGATCTCGGCGCTGACCACGATGCGCCGGACCCGGCTGGCCGACGTGCTGGACGGCCTGCGCCGGGCCCGGTCCGACGACCGGGTCAGGGCGCTGGTGGTGAAGGTCGGCGGGCGGCCAATCGGGCTGGCCCAGGTCCAGGAGCTGCACGCGGCGATCCGCGAGTTCGGCGGCTCAGGCAAGCTGACCGTGGCCTGGGCGGAGACGTTCGGCGACTTCAGCCCCGGCAACGTGCCGTACTACCTGGCCACCGCCTTCGACCGGATCTACCTGCAGCCGTCCGGGGACCTCGGGCTGACCGGGGTCGCCGTCCAGAACTGGTTCTACCGCGGCGCGCTGGACAAGCTGGGCGTCGAGGTCCAGGTCGCCGCCCGCGGCGAATACAAGAGCGCCGCCGAGCGGCTGACCGAGCACGGGTTCTCCGGGCCGGCCCGCGAGGCGACGCAGCGGGTGGCCGCCTCGATCGTGGAACAGCTGACCGGGGCGATCGCGCAGCGCCTGGAGATCTCACCGGCGGACGCCCGCGCGCTGGTCGACCGCGGCCCGTTCGTGTCCGGCGAGGCCCTGGACGCCCGCCTGGTAGACGCGCTCGGCTACCGGGACGAGGTCTATGCGGCGGTCCGCGAGGCGGCGGGACCGGATGCGTACCTGCTGTACCTGGGGCGTTACCGGCGGGCCCGGACGCTGGCCGAGCGGGCCAGGAAGCTGCCCGGTACCGCCGAGGACGGCCTCGCGCTGATCTACGCCAGCGGGCCGATCCGGCGCGGCCGCACCACCCGCAGCCCGATGGGCGGCAGCTCGATGGGCTCGGACACGATCAGCGGCGCCCTGCGCGGCGCGGTGGCCGACCATCGGGTCAAGGCGATCGTGCTGCGGGTGAACAGCCCGGGCGGCTCGTACGTGGCCTCCGACACGATCTGGCGTGAGGTGGTCCGGGCCCGTGAGGCGGGCAAGCCGGTCGTGGCGTCGATGAGCGAGGTCGCCGCCTCCGGCGGCTACTTCATCGCCATGGCCGCGGACACCATCGTCGCCCAGCCGGGCACGATCACCGGCTCCATCGGCGTGATCACCGCCAAGCCCGTGCTGGGTCAGGCCCTGGACCGGGCCGGGGTGAGCACGGACTCGGTGACCGAGGGCTCGCATGCGGACATGTTCACCACCTCGCGCCCGTACAGCGACGAGGAATGGGAAAAGATCAACAGCTGGCTGGACCGGATCTACGCCGACTTCACCGGCAAGGTGGCGGACGGGCGCGGGCTCACCCAGGCCCAGGTGCACGAGATCGCCCGGGGCCGGGTGTGGACCGGGGCGGACGCGGCCGGCATCGGCCTGGTGGACGAGCTCGGCGGCCTGGACACCGCGATGGCCGTGGCCCGGGAGAAGGCCTCGCTCCCTGACGGCGCCGCGGTGCGGCTGTACCCGCGGAGCCATCCGCTGGACCGGCTGCGGCCGCCGGACTCCAGCGAGGCTCGGCGCGCCGCTCCAGCCGCCGGGATCGGGATGACCGGGATCGGGGCCGGGATCGGGGCGGCCGGGATCGGGGCGGCCGGGATCGGGGCGCTGTTCGCGGAGAGCTGGGGGCCGGTGTCCGTGCTGGCGGCCGCCGCGGGCCTGTCCCCGCAAGGACCGCTGATCCTGCCCGGCCGCTGGGTGATCCAGTGACCCTGGTTCGTCCCGCCGCACGGGCTCATCCGGTAGCACGGGCTCATCCGGTTGCACGGGCTCATCCGGTTGCACGGGCTCACGGTGACGGCTACTGACTCCGGGGCCGGGCTGGCCGCGGCCCTGCCGGTCTTCGCCAGCGGGGTCACGCTGGTCACGGTGTCCGACGGCCGGGACGACGTCGGCACCACGGTCAGCGCGTTCTGCCCGGTGTCCCTGGACCCGCCGCTGGTGCTGGTCTCGCTGATCGCCGGTTCCTACCCCGCCGAGCTGCTCGGCCGCGTGGACCGGTTCGCGGTGACGATCCTGGCCGCGGGCCAGCGGGCCCTGGCTGGCCGGTTCGCCGCCGAGGGACGGCCCGGTGCGCGGCTCATGCTGGACGGCGTACCACACCGGCGTGGCCCGCTCTCCGGCGCGCTGATCCCGGACGGCGGGCTGGCCGCGCTGGAATGCCAGGTCACCCGCCGCGAGGACGCAGGCGACCACCTGCTGGTGATCGCGTCCGTGCCGCAGGTCCCCTACCTGGCCGAAGCGGGCGAGCCGCTGATTCGGTTCGCGGGCCGCTACCTGGCCCCGGGCCACGGCTAACCCCCGGAATACCGGGCGCACGAGTCCCAGCCCCGGTTCCCGGCCGGCCGCATTACGAGCCATATGCTGAGCCCGGCTCACAGCTTGAAAGGCACAACCATGGCAGGCAACGAGTGGCGGGACGCCGCTCCCGAGGCGGGCACACCACCGGTCAGGATCGACACCAGCGTGGCGCACATGGCCCGGGTGCAGGACTACTGGCTGGGCGGCCGGGACAACTTCGCGGCCGACCGCCATGCGGGTGACGAGGCCGTGGCGGCCTTCCCGGGCCTGGTCGCGTCGGTGCGCTCGACCAGGGCCTTCCTGGCCCGGACGGTGCGTTACCTGACCGCCGGGGAGGGGATCAGGCAGTTCCTGGACATCGGTACCGGTATCCCCACCGCGGGCAACACCCAATCGGTGGCTCAGGCCATCGCCCCCGACGCGCTGGTGCTCTACATGGACAACGACCCGGTCGTGTTCGCGCACGCCCGGGGGCTGCTGTCCAGCGGCCCGCACGGCAGCACCGCGTACGTCAATACCGACCTGCGCGACACCGGGAAGGTCCTGACCGATGCGACCCGGATGCTGGATCTCAGCCAGCCGGTCGCGCTGGTGCTGATGTCCGTGCTGCAGTTCATCCCGGACGCGGAGGACCCCTGGAAGATCGTCGCCACCCTGCTCGACGCGCTGGCGCCGGGCAGCTTCCTGGTGGTCTCCCACCCCGCCAACGACATCGAGGCCCGGGTCATGGCCACGATGGCGGCCCGGCTCAACGAGCTGATGGCGGAGCAGGTCAGGCTGCGCAGCCAGGAAGAAGTGGATGGCTTCTTCAACGGGCTGCGGCTGGTACCGCCCGGGATCGTCCAGATCCCCGCGTGGCGGCCCGATTCGGCCGAGGTCGCGAGCCGGGTCGGCACCATGTGGGGTGGCGTCGGGCAGAAGTGATTCCCCCAGCCTGTGCACAGAGCTGTGGACGGTTGGTGGACAGACTCGGTAGCGCGGGGGAAAACAACAGCTGCACGGTGGATTGCCTGTGGACGGCGGAAGAATCTTCAAATAGCGGCCAGCTGGCCCTTGTGCGCCCAGGTCACAGGGCAGTAGAACTGCTCTCACCACTGAAGACGGGCCAGCCGGGGGCAACCCCGGACGCGTGCAGGACCGGCAAGCCGGCGCCTGCGGCGGGTACTAGGGATCAGTGGTGGCCGGGTCGCACAAGGAAGCCGGGGGCTGGGCTGCCAGCCCCACAGGCGGGCCGGTGCGGCCAGGTAACGCGAGGCCCCTCCATCTCATACATGGAGGGGCCTCGTCGCATTCTGCCCGACATGGGCAGTGTTCCCCGGCACCGACACACCGGAACCGGACACCGTGGCCGGCCCGCGCGCCCCTAATGATCGTGGTCATGAGGGGGGCTACGTGGCGGATATTGCACACGGTCATCGCCGGCTCGTCAGACCGGGGCTTCTTCGGCGCCGGGCTGGGCCACTTGGGGCTGGGCCACCTGGGACTGGGTGGCCTGGGACTGGGTGGCGGCCGGCTGGGTGGGGCGGCGGCGCATCGCGGCCAGCACGACCACGGCTCCCGCCAGGCCGAGCGCACCGGCGAGCAGGAACGCGCCGTTAAGCCCAGCGGCTGAGGCCGCGTGCACGACCTGGTCCAGCCCGTTCCGCTGACCCGCGGGCACGCTGGCCAGCAGTCGCTGGGCCTGCCCCCCGGAGATGGCCTGGGCCGCCGCCGGGTGGCCACCCTGGGCCGCCACCACGTGCGCGGCCCGGGCCGAGAACACGCTGCCGAGCAGCGCGATCCCGAACGCGTAGCCGAGCTGGCGCATGGTGTTGACCGCCCCGGCCACCATCCCGCCACTGTGCACCGGCACGGCCGACATGGCGCTGGACACCAGCGTCGGGGTGGCCAGGCCCACCCCGATCCCGGCCACGATCAGGCCCGGCACCAGGTGCCTCCAGCCCGATCCCGGCTCCAGGCCGGCCTGGAGCAGGGCGCCCGCCCCGACCAGTGCCATCCCGCCGCCGATGATCCAGCGCGGGTTCGACGCGTGCAGGAAGCGGCCGATGGCCACGCTGACCGCGAAGCTGGACAGCGACATCGGTGCCGCGCCGGCCAGACCCGCCTCGACCGGGCTCAGGCCGAGCACCGTCTGCAGCCACAGTGAGCTGTAGGCCAGGTAGGCGAACGCCGCGGCGTTGAGCAGCAGCGCGGCGATCATGACGGCGGCGAAGGCCGGCCGGCGCAGCAGCGAGACCTGCAGCAGCGGCTGCCTGGCCCGGCTCTCGATCAGGACGAAGACCACGAAGGCGGCGAGGCCGGCCGCGATCAGCCCGACGGTCTGGCCCGCGGCCCAGCCCACGGTGGAGGCACGGACCAGGCCGACCGTCGTGGCGGCCGCGCCGGCGGTGAAGGCGAGCACGCCCGCCAGGTCGAACCGGGCCGCAGCCTGGCGGCGATCGGCGCCGAACGCGGCCAGGGTGAGGGCCACCGCCGCCACGCTGACCGGCAGGTTGACGAAGAAGATCCACCGCCAGGACAGGGTCTCGGTGATCAGCCCGCCCAGGACCGGCCCGACCGCGGCCGAGCCACCGGCCACCGCGCCCCAGATCCCGAACGCGGTGCCGCGGCGGCGGCCCTGGTACGAGGCGTTGAGCAGGGCGATGGTGGTGGCGAACATGGTGGCGCCCCCGGCGCCCTGCACGGCGCGGGCCGCGATCAGCACGGCGGGACTCGTGGCCAGGCCGCTGGCCAGCGATGCGGCCGCGAAGACGGCCAGGCCGGCCAGGTAGACCCGGCGGCGGCCGTGGAGGTCGGCGACGGACCCCAGCCCCATCAGCAGGGCTGCCAGGGCCACCGCGTAGCTGTCGATCACCCATTGCAGGGACGGGAACGAGGTATGCAGGTCCACGGCCATGTCCGGCAGGGCGACGTTCACGATGGTCACGTCGACCAGCAGCATGAATGTGCCGAGGCAGACCGCCACCAGGGGCGCCCACTTGCGCATTGGAGGCTCCTTCCGGCCCGGCGTCTCACCCGCCGGGCCAGGTCCAGCCCGGCGCCCTCACGGCCCCGGGTCACGGCCCACCGTCGCCGCCTTGCGGTCGAGATGACTATCCAGAGCCCTCATAATGTAGTTTTCTTCTATGAGAGTCAGTTCTGATGCTGGAATCCGCCGTGCTGGACCTGCTTGATCGTCAGCTCATCCGCGCGCTCCAGCTCGATCCGCGGGTCCCGTTCAGCCGCGTCGCCGATGTGCTGGGGGTGTCCGAGCAGACCGTGGCCCGCCGCTACCGGCGACTGCGCACGGACGGCTACCTGCGGGTGCTCGGCCTGGTCAGCCCCCGGGCGCTAGGCACGACCGAGTGGCTGGTGCGGATCGGCTGCCGCCCAGGCGGGGCCCGGCGGCTGGCGGACGCGCTGGCCCGGCGGGAGGACGTGTCCTGGGTGACGCTCAGCTCCGGCGGAACGGAGATCGTCTGCCTGATCCGCTCGCTCAGCCAGCAGCAGCAGAGCGACGAGCTGCTGCTGCAGCGGCTGCCCGCGACCAGCCAGGTCCTGAGCCTGGCCACGCACGCGGTGCTGCACCGCTTCGCGGGCCAGGAGTCCGACTGGTCCGGGTACGACGACCAGCTGACGGAGGCGCAGGTCAGCCACCTGGCCGGGCCGCCGCGGGCCGGGGGCACCCGAGTGGCCGGGCCGTCCGGGCCTGCGGGCCGGGTCGGCCCAGCACAGCCGGCCGGCCCAGCCCGGCCGACCGGGCCCAGTCCGCTCCAGCCTTCAGACGAACCGCTGCTGGCCGCGCTGGCCCTCGACGGGCGGATGAGCTACGCCGCGCTGGCCCAGCAGGCGGGTTGGACCGAGGGCCGGGTGATCCGCCGGGTGGAGACCCTGCGCGAGGACGGGATCCTGTATTTCGACGTGGACCTGGCGATCGGCCTTATGGGCTTCGCCGCCACCGCCTACCTGTGGCTGATCGTGGAGCCGCCCCGGCTGGCGGCGGCCGGGGACGAGATCTCCCGGCACCCCGAAGTGCCGTTCACCGCGGCCATCACCGGGTCGGCCAGCCTGATCTGCAGTGTCGTGTGCCGGGACTCCGAGGCCCTGTACGAGTACATGACCACCAAGGTCAGCGCCGTCGCCGGGGTGCGTCAGTTGGAGATCTCCCCGGTGTTGAGCCGGGTCAAGCAGGCCGGGTCCCTGATGGACGGCCAGCGCCTGGCCACGCCCGGGGCCAGCCCGCGCGCGGCCTCGCCGGGCGGGACGCCTCCTGCAGCCCATCATGATCCCGGTCATTAAGGGGCGGCGGCGCCATATGGCAGTTATTGACCGTGATCACGGCCGAGACATCTGGCCGCCCTGCCAGACCGCGCGGATTAGGGGGACGGCAGGGCGGTAGGCGAGGTAGGTGTGCGACGGGCCGTCCAGCAGCATCAGGTCCGCGCGGGCACCCAGGCTCAGGTGGCCGACGTCGCTGCGGCGCAGCGCGCGGGCCCCGCCGGCGGTGGCCGACCACACGGCCTCCTGCGTGGTCATCCGCATCTCCCGGACCGCGAGGGCCACGCACAGCGGCATGCTGGAGGTGAAGCAGGACCCCGGGTTGCAGTCCGTGGCCAGCGCGACGGTCACCCCGGCGGCCAGCAGCCGGCGTGCGTCGGGGTAGGGCTGCCGGGTGGAGAACTCGACGCCGGGCAGCAGCGTGGCCACCGTGCCGGACGACGGAGGCCCCGACGACGCGAGCGCGTCCACGTCCGCGTCGCTCAGGTAGGTGCAGTGGTCCGCGGAGGCCGCGCCCGCCGTCACCCCGACCTGGACGCCGGGACCAGGGCCGAGCTGGTTCGCGTGGATCCGGGGCAGCAGCCCGGCGGCGTGCCCCGCGGCTAGTACCGCAGCCGCCTCGTCCGCGTCGAACGCGCCCCGCTCGCAGAACACGTCCACCCAGCGGGCGTGCGGCGCGCAAGCGGTCAGCATGGGACCGCACACCAGGTCCAGGTAGCCAGCCCGGTCGCCCTCGTACTCGGGCGGCACCACGTGGGCGCCCAGGAAGGTGACCTCGGGGGTGACCTCCGCGGCCAGCGCAACCGCCCGCGCCTCGTCAGGCACTGTGAGCCCGTAGCCGGACTTGCACTCCAGCGTGGTCGTGCCCTGGGCCAGCATCTCCCGGGTGAGCCGGGCCAGGTTGGCCCGCAGCACCTCGTCCGGGGCGGCCCGGGTGGCCGCCACCGTGCTGCGGATCCCGCCGGCCTGGTAGGGCGTCCCAGCCATCCGCGCGGCGAACTCCGCGCTGCGCTCCCCGGCGAAGACCAGATGCGCGTGCGAGTCGACGAAGCCGGGCAGGACCGCGCCGCCGCGGCAGTCCACGGCCTCATCCGCGGCCGGGGCCTGGCCGGCCGGGCCGGTCCAGGCCACCCGGCCCTCGTCGATGATCAGGGCCGCGCCGGTCAGCGCGGCGAACGGTCCTGGCCCCTGGCCCGGGTCGTCGTCCGGGGCGGCGTTGGTGACCAGCTCACCGATGTTGGTGATCAGCGTGCTCACGCGTGCTCACGCTACCGGGCCGGGATCGGGAGCATGCTGTTCCCCCGCAGACGCCGGCCTGGGCAAAGCGAGGCCGGGGGACGGTTTTCGTTGCGGAGATCTTGGATTTTCGGTCAGTTGACCTGGATGGAGCGCTTGGCCAGGCCGAGCCAGAACCCGTCGATCACGGTGCGGGCACCAGCCAGGTCGCCGCCCGCCGCGCCGAGCGTGACGAACAGCGGGGCGAAGTGCTCCGTGCGGGGGTGCGCCGCGCGGGCAGCGGGCGCTTTGTGCTGGAAGTCAAGGAGTGCGTCCAGGTCGCCGCGGGCCAGCATCTCCTGGCCCCAGTGGTCGAACTCGGCCATGACCGGCTGCACCCGGCCGTCGGGGCTCAGGGCCCGCAGGTTGTGGGTGAAGAAGCCGCTGCCCACGATCAGGACACCCTCCTCACGCAGGGGCGCGAGCTTGCGGCCGATCTCATACAGGCCCTCCGGGTCCAGCGTGGGCATGGACACCTGGAGCACCGGGACGTCCGCGTCCGGGTACATCTCGACCAGCGGCACGTAGGCGCCGTGGTCGAGGCCCCGGTCCGGGATGTCCTCGACGGGGGTGCCGGCCGCGCGGAGGAGTTTGCGGACGTCAGAGGCCAGTTCCGGGGCGCCCGGGGCCGGGTAGCGGACCTGGTAGTACCGGTCCTCGAAGCCCCAGAAGTCGTAGGTGAGCGGCACGGTGGTGGTCGCGCCGAGCGCGAGCGGCGCCGCTTCCCAGTGCGCGGAGACCATGAGCACGGACTTCGGCTTGGGGAGCTCACGAGACCAGTCCGCGAGCTGGCGGGTCCACAGGGCGTCGTCGGCCAGCGGGGGCGCGCCGTGGCTGAGGTAGATCGCGGGCATGCGCTGCGTGCGGTGCGGCCCGGTGCTGTCCGGCCCGGTGCTGTCCGGCCCGGTGTTCTCGGGCGCCGTGTTCCCGGGCTCTGTGTGCTCGGGCGCCGTGTCGTTGGCGGTCATCGGTTCCTCCTGCGTGGTTCGCGTCATCGCCTCGGACAACAGTTCAAATTTGAACTACATTCCCGTGCGCCCGCCTTATCGTTCGAATTCAAACGATACTCGGTAAGCTGGCGGGATGACAGACCGCGCCGACCTCACGCCGACCGCCGAGCGCTGGCTCGATCCGGCGGAGATGAAGGCCTGGCTGGCCTTTCTCGAGGTCAGCCACCTCCTCGAGCGGGCCATCGAGCAGCAGCTCCGGCAGGACGCCGGGCTGTCGCACGCGCAGTACGAGATCCTGTCCAGGCTCGGGGCGGCAGGCGACGGGCGGCTGCGGATGAGCGAGCTCGCGGACGTCATCGTGGTGTCCCGCAGCGGCCTGACCTACCAGATCAGCCAGCTGGAGAAGGCCGGCCTGGTCCGCCGGGAGAAGTGCCCGTCGGACGAGCGGGGCATCCTGGCTGTCCTGACCAGCACGGGCCGGGACGCCCTGGACCGCGCGGCGCCGGGGCACCTGCGGGTCGTGCGCAAGAACCTGATTGACGCCCTCACCCCGGCCCAGCGCGAGGCGCTGGCCGAGGGCCTCACCGCGGCCCGCGGCCGCCTCCGCCCCGGCCGCTGAGCCTTGTCACCCCAGCAGGTTCCCGCGGACTGAGCCTTCGCCCGCCGACCCCGCCAGTCCCTTACTCCCCACTGGCCTCACCAGCTCCAGGCCCGTTTCATGATCATGACTTTGGTGTCGCTAGAACGACACCAAAGTCATGATCATGAAGGAGGAGTGTGACGAAAGTGGCTGGTGGGGTTTTCTGACGCGTGATGGGCGGTGCTCGGCGGTCTGGGGCGTGGCCCCCGTGGCTAGGCGAGCAGGGGGCGGAGGGCCTGGGTCAGCGCGGCGGGGACATCAGGGACGAGCAGATGGCGGCCGTGCCGGACCACGTCACGGCCACCGCTCACCACGTCGGTCACATCGGCGGCTGTGCCCGCGAAGATCACCGACTCCAGCGCGGTGGCCGCGGCCGCGCCGGCCAGCCGGGGGGTGTCCAGGCGGACTGTTACCAGGTCGGCCAGGGCGCCCGGCACGATCTCCCCCGCCTGCGGCCAGCCCAGGCAGGTGTGCCCGGCCACGGTGGCCGCCTCGGCCAGCGCGGCGGCGCCGAACCGGCCGCGCCGCCCCGAGGCCAGCCGCTCGTCCAGCTCGACGCGGCGGGCCTCGTCCAGCAGGTCGATCACCGCGTGGCTGTCGCTGCCCACCGCGAGCGGGCTGCCCGCGGCGGCCAGTGCCCCGGCCGGGCCGATGCCGTCGGCCAGGAAAGCCTCGGTGGTGGGGCACAGGCAGACGCAGGTGCGGCTGCCGCCCAGCAGGTCGATGTCGTGGCGGGTGAGGTGGGTGGCGTGCACCATCGTGCTGCGCGGCCCCAGCGCCCCGGCGGCGTCGAGCACCCGGGTGGGGGTGGCCCCGTAAGCCGCGAGGCAGGCCTCGTTCTCCGCGGGCTGCTCGGACAGATGCGCGTGTAGCGGTGTCCCGAAGTGGTGCGACCACTCGGCGACCGGGTGCATCTGGTCAGGCGGCACGGCGCGCACGGAGTGGATGGCCACCCCGGCCCGGGCGTGCGGCGCGAGCAGCCCGTGCTCGTCGGGACCGAGCGCGGTCACCCGGTCCGCCCAGCGGCCCGCGTCCCCGTCGGTGAACCGCTGCTGCACCGGCGACAACGGCATGGCCGTCCCGTCCGGGGCCAGTCCGCCCGTGAGGTAGCAGCTGTCCAGCAGGGTGATCCGCAAGCCCGCCTCGGCTGCGGCCTGGATGAGGGCGCGGCCCATGGCGTTGGGGTCCGCGTAGGGCGTCCCGCCCGGGGCGTGGTGCAGGTAGTGGAACTCTCCCACGCAGGTCACGCCGGCCAGGGCCATCTCCGCGTAGACGGCCCGGGCCAGGTCCAGGTAGCTGTCCGGCGACAACCGGCCCGCGACCTGGTACATCCGCTCCCGCCAGGTCCAGAAGGTGCCCTCGCCCGCCTCGGTGATGCCGCGCAGCGCGCGGTGGAAGGCGTGTGAGTGCGCGTTGGCCAGGCCCGGCAGGGTGAGGCCGGGCCGCCGCTCGGTGCCCGCAGGCACCGCCTCCGGCGGCACGTCCGGGGTGACGGCACGGAACACTCCACCGCTCGCCTCGATGAGCACGCCGGACCGGACGTCGCCGCAGCCCAGCCAGGCCAGCTCGGCGTGCCAGCGACGGACTTCCGGCCCGCCCGCCGGCCCGGGGCCGGTCATCAGCCGGCCAGGTCGCGCAGCACCGCCGCGAGCGCCGCGACCCCGGCCGCGCAGTCCGCGTCCTCGGCATGCTCGGCCGGTGAGTGGGACACCCCGGTGGGGTTGCGGACGAAGAGCATCGCGGTGGGCAGCCGGGCGGCCAGTACCCCGGCATCGTGCCCGGCCCCGGTGGGCAGGCTGGGCGCCTCGAACCCGCGGGCGGCCAGCGCGGCCGCCAGCCGGCCCGCCAGCGGGACGTCGAACTCGACCTCGGGGCTGAACGACTCCTGGCGGCTGGTCAGGGCGACCCGGTTCGCGTCGGACTCCTGCCCGGCCACGCCCAGGATCTGGTCCACCGTGTCCTCGAGCGTCCGCCCGTCCGCGGCCCGGACGTCCAGCCAGGCCCGCACCTCGGAGCACACCGCGTTGGCCGCGCCCGGCTCGGCGGTCACCTTGCCGATCGTGGCCCGGGCACCTCGTTCCGCTGCGGCCTGGCGGGCGGCCAGGACGGTAGCGGCGTAGGGGATCATCGGATCGCGCCGGTCCGCCAGCGCGGCCGTGCCCGCATGATCAGCCTGCCCGGCGAAGTCGAGCCGCCACCGGCCGTGCGGCCAGATCCCCTCGCCGATGCCCAGAGTGGCGTCGAGGTCCGCCAGGGCCCGGCCCTGCTCGATGTGCAGCTCCACGTAGCAGCCGAGGCGCGCGATCAGGTCCTCGTCGCGGCCGATCAGCCCGGGGTCCTGGCCCGCTGCCTGCATCGCCCCGGCCAGCGTGACCCCGTCGCCGTCCCGCAGTTCCCGCGCGGTGTCCGGGTCAATGGCCCCGGTGAACAGGCGGCTGCCCAGGCAGGCCACGCCGAACCGGCCGCCCTCCTCCTCGGTGAACGCGGCCACCGCGATCGGCCGGGACGGGGTAAAGCCCTCGGCGCGGAGCTCGTCGATGGCCGCGAAGGCGGACACCACACCCAGCGGACCGTCGTAGGCGCCGCCGTCCGGCACCGAGTCGAGATGGCTCCCCGTGGCCACGGCGGTGCCGACCCGCGGGGGCGCTCCCCCGGGCGGGAGCCCTCCGGGCGGAGGCCCCCCAGAGCCGGGGACATCCCACCAGGCCCAGAGGTTCCCGTTGCGGTCCCGGTCGGTGCGCAGCTGCCGGTCCCGGGCCGCGGCCTCGAACCAGGCCCGGCAGTCTAGGTCGGCGGGAGTCCAGGAGAACCGGCGGTAGCCGCCGGTGCCCGGCTCCCGGCCGATGGGCAGCAGCGAATCCCAGAGGGACCGGTACGCCTGCGTGGGAGACGGGCTCATCACGACTGCATCGGGACGCGCACGCCTCGCTGTGCGGCCACCTCGGCAGCCTCTTCGTAGCCGGCGTCCACGTGCCGGATCACGCCCATCCCCGGGTCGTTGGTGAGCACCCGCTCCAGCTTCTCCCCGGCCAGCGGGGTGCCATCGGCCACGCACACCTGGCCCGCGTGGATGGACCGGCCGATGCCGACCCCGCCGCCGTGGTGGATGCTCACCCAGGACGCCCCGGAGGCCGTGTTGACCAGCGCGTTCAGCAACGGCCAGTCGGCGATCGCGTCGGAGCCGTCAGCCATCGCCTCGGTCTCCCGGTACGGCGAGGCCACCGACCCGCAGTCGAGGTGGTCGCGGCCGAGCACGATCGGGGCCTGGACGTCGCCCCGCGCGACCAGCTCGTTGAACCGCAGCCCGGCCAGGTTCCGCTCGCCGTAGCCGAGCCAGCAGATCCGCGCCGGGAGGCCCTGGAAGTGCACCTTCTCCTGGGCCATCCGGATCCACCGGGACAGCGGCTCGTTGTCGGGGAACAGGTCGAGGATGGCCGCGTCGGTGGCGGCGATGTCAGCCGGGTCACCGGACAGCGCGGCCCAGCGGAACGGCCCCCGCCCCTCACAGAACAGCGGCCGGATGTAGGCGGGCACGAAGCCGGGGAAGTCGAACGCCCGGGTGTAGCCGGCGAGCTGCGCCTCACCGCGGATGGAGTTCCCGTAGTCGAACACCTCCGCGCCCGCGTCCATGAACCCGACCATCGCCTCGACGTGCGCGGCCATCGACTGCCGGGCCCGCTCGGTGAACCCGGCCGGGTCCTCGGCCCGCAGCGCGGCCATGTCCTCGAACGCCACGCCGCGGGGCAGGTAGGTCAGCGGGTCGTGCGCCGAGGTCTGGTCGGTGACCACGTCAATGGGCGCCCCCATGGCCAGCATCCGGGGCAGCAGCTCGGCCGCGTTGCCGAGCAGGCCGATGGACAGCGGCTCCCCGGCGTCCCGCGCCGCGGCCGCCCGGCGCAGCGCATCATCGACGTCGTCCGCGGCCACGTCCAGGTAGCCGTGCTCGATCCGGCGGGCGATCCGCGACGGGTCGCAGTCGATGACGATCGCGACCCCGCCGTTCATGGTGACCGCGAGCGGCTGGGCGCCGCCCATGCCGCCCAGCCCGGCGGTCAGCGTGATCGTGCCGGCCAGCGAGCCGCCGAACCGCTTCGCTGCCACGGCCGCGAACGTCTCGTAGGTGCCCTGCAGGATGCCCTGGGTCCCGATGTAGATCCACGACCCGGCGGTCATCTGGCCGTACATGGTCAGGCCGAGGGACTCCAGGCGGCGGAACTCCTCCCAGGTGGCCCACTGCGGGACCAGGTTGGAGTTGGCGATGAGGACCCGGGGGGCCCATTCATGGGTGCGCATCACCCCGACCGGCTTGCCCGACTGGACCAGCAGGGTCTCGTCGCCCTGGAGGTCCTGCAGGGTGCGCACGATCGCGTCGTAGGCCGGCCAGCTGCGGGCCGCGCGGCCCGAGCCGCCGTACACAATGAGCTGGTCGGGATGCTCGGCCACCTCGGGATCGAGGTTGTTCATCAGCATCCGCATGGCCGCCTCCTGCGGCCAGCCCCGGCAGGACAGGGTGGTGCCGCGGGGGGCACGGACCGGTCGCGGGCCGGATGGATCGGCGGCAGTCATCGCTGGCTCCTCGTCGAGTCGGCAACCCGGCAGGTCGCGGGTCGGGTGAGCGGGCGGGTGGGTCAGGCGGCGCTGATCGCCGCCCCGGTTCATCATCCCTGGTGACCCTCTAACGCCAAGCACCGGGCGGGATCCACCCCTGAGGGTGAGTCCCGCCCGGCGCCACGAGCCGGGTTGCACCGCTGGGCCCGCCAGCCCAGGACGCTCGGCTGGGACGATCAGCCCAGGCCGACGGCCTTCAGCCACGCCGAGGCGACCGTCGAGTAGTTGGCGTGGTCCAGGATGACCGCCTTGTCCATCTGGAGCAGGGCGTTGGTGGTCAGCCGCGACGAGATCGCGTTCAGCGTGTTCGTGATCGTGGAGGTCATCGCCTTCTTGTAGACCAGCGGCGCCACGTTCTGGGCCGCGAACAGCGACTTGGGGTCGGCCAGGGAGACGAGCTTGTCCGAGATGATCTGCGGCGTTGTGGTGAACACGTCAGCCGCCTGCACCTTGCCGTCCTTCAGCGCGGCCAGGGTCACCGGGCCGGACTCGTCCAACGGGGCGAACGACTTGAAGTTCAGCCCGTAGACGGTCTTCAGCCCGACCAGGCCCTCTTGGCGCGTCTTGAACTCCGGAGGACCGCCGATGACCATTTTGCTGGCGTACGGCTTGAGATCCGAGATCGACGTGAGGTGATCCTTCTTGGCCAGGGCCTGGGTCACCGTGACCGAGTCCTTGTCCTGGGCCGAGGAGGAGTTGAGGATCTCCACGGAACTGGGCAGCTTGGCCTGCAGCGCGGCGTTCACCTGCTGGGTGGTCGCCGCGGTGCTCTTCGTGTCGACGACCCCGAATAGCAGGGCCCCGTTGTACTCCGGGAGGATGCTGACCGCCCCTTTTACCACCTGGGGGTAATAGACATTACGGGCTCCGATGTTGAATTTCGGGGTAACCTTCACGCCCTTGCCCTGCAGCGCGAGAACGTAGATTTCGGCGAGCAGCTCGTTCTCCGGGAAGTTGGCTGAGCCGACGACGACCGTGCCTTTCGCCGCCTTGGGGGTCAGCGGGTTTGAGCTGCTACTGCCACTCCCGCCGCTGCTGCTGCCGCCGCCGCACGCGGCCAGGCCCAGGCCAGTCAGGACGGCCAGGCCGCCGATGGCCCCTGCACGCAGGGGGGATGCGACCGCCGCGAACCGCGATCTCGGAAACATGCTGTTTCCCTTCTTTTCCGATAGTTTTAATACGCTATCATGACGTGCGCCCTTGCTGGCGCAGGCCCTTAGGCACGACGGCACGCCGAACCCCGACAAAAAGCGCCTGAACGGCGAGGGCCAGCAGGACAACAAACAATGCCCCGCCCGCGACCTCCCCGTAGTTATTGACCGCGAGCCCGTCGATAATGTAACGGCCCAGTCCGCCCAGGCCGATGTACGCGGCGATCGTCGCCGTGGCCACTACGAAAATCGCGCCGGTGCGGAGGCCGAGAACGATTAGCGGCATGGCCACCGGAACCTCGACCTTGCGCACCTGCTGCCAGGGCGTCATGCCCATGCCGCGGGCGGCATCCCGGAGCTCCGGGTCCACCCCGGCGACTCCTTCGTAGACGTTGACCAGGATGGGCGGGATCCCCAGCACGACCAGCGGGGTCAGCCAGGCCAGCACCGAGAAGCCGAGCCAGATGGTCAGCAGGACCAGCAGGGCGAGCGTGGGGATGGCCCGCCACGCGTTGGCGATGTTGACGACCAGCACCGCTCCCCGGCCGGTGTGCCCGATCAGGATGCCCAGCGGGATGGCGATCAGCGCCGCGATGATCAGCGACAGCCCGGTATAGTACAGCTGCTCGAGGATCCGGACCGGGATGCCCTCGGAGCCGTGCCACTGCTGCGGCTGCTTGATCCAGTTCCAGGCGAAGCTGAAGAACCTCATGCGGCACCTCTTGGAAACGCCGGGGCCGGCTGCCCGATCAGCACTTCCGGGACCTCGCGCCGGGCGCGGCGCGGCCGCCAGGGGGTCAGCGCCCGCCGGAGCAGCACCAGCAGCAGGTCGCAGACCAGCGCGAGCGCGATGATAAGACCCCCGCCCACGTAGATCTCGGTCGCGAAGTCACGCTGGTACCCGTCGATGATGAGGTAGCCGAGGCTGCTCACGCCGATCAGCTGGCCGACGCTGGCCAGGCTGATGCTCGACACCATGGCCACCCGCAGCCCGGCGATCACGATGGGCACCGCGATCGGGAGCTCGACCTGGACCAGGCGGCGCAGCGTGCCGAACCCCATGGCCGTGGCGGCCTGGCGCACCGGATCCGGGACCGACCGCATCCCGTCCACCACAGCTGGCACCAGCACGCACAGCGAAAACAGGGTGAGCGGGATGATCACCGTGGTGTCGGTCAGGCCGGTGTACGGGATCAGCACGATAAACAGAGCCAGCGACGGCAGCGCGTACAGCACGCTGGTGGCGGAGAGCACCGGGCCATACAGCCATCTCCACCGGGCGCAGGCGATGCCCAGCGGCAGCGAGACGACCAGCCCGATCAGCGCGGGCACGATCCCCAGGTAGGCGCTCTCCCAGGTAAGCCCGGGAACGGCGGACCAGTCCATGCCTAGGAAGCCGTTTCCGACGCCGCGGCGGGTTCCGCGTCTTCCACGGTGTGGATCGCGTCCCGCAACCGCTCGTACGAGGTCACCCCGACCACCTGGCCGTCGTCGTCCACCCCGACCGCCTGGCCGGTGGGCGACAGGACGGTGGCGTCCAGCGCCGCCCGCAGCGAGTCGGTGCGCACGTCGAACGTGTGGCCGTACGGTTCCAGCCTGGCCTGCCCGGCCCGCGACCCGCTGGGCAGCACCTCGAGGTCGCTGACCGCGGCCCAGCCACGCGGCTGGTGCCCGCCGTCAGTGACCAGCACCCAGTCGTCGCCCGCCTGGCGGGCGGTGTCCGCCGCCATCGACGCGGACGTGTCCTCGCCGACCACGGACCTGTCGTCCAGGCTGAGCCCGGAGGCGGCCAGGAACGACAGCCGCCGGATACCGCGGTCGAAGCCGAGGAAGTTCTCCACGTAGGAATCGGCCGGCGCGGCCAGCAGCCGCTCGGGGGTGTCCAGCTGGGCGACCTTCCCGCCCGGCCGGAAGATGGCGACCTGGTCGCCCACCTTGATGGCCTCCTCGACGTCGTGGGTGACCAGCACCACAGTCTTGTGCAGCTCCGCCTGGAGCCTGAGGAGCTCATCTTGCAGGGAGGCTCGGACAATCGGGTCGACGGCGCTGAACGGCTCGTCCATCAGGAGCACCGGCGGGTCGGCGGCGAGCGCCCGGGCTACCCCCACCCGCTGCTGCTGCCCACCGGACAGCTGGTACGGGTACCGGCTGGCCAGGCTCTCGTCCAGGCCGACCAGCTCCATGAGCTCACGGGCCCGGGCCCGGGCCCTGCCCTTGCCCCAGCCGATCAGCAACGGCACGGTGCCGATGTTGTCCTCGATCGTCCGGTGCGGGAACAGGCCCGACTGCTGGATGACGTAGCCGATCCCCCGGCGCAGCGTCGACGGGTTCGATTGCATGATGTCCTGGCCGTCCAGCAGGATCCGCCCGCTGGTCGGCTCGATCAGCCGGTTGATCATGCGCAGCGTGGTGGTCTTCCCGCAGCCGCTCGGGCCGACCAGAACCATGGTCTGGCCGCCAGGTACCTCCAGGTCGAGGCTGTCCACCGCGACAGTGCCCCCGGGGTACCGTTTTGTCACGCTCTCGAAGGTGATCAAGACGTGGCCTTCCGGTGTGCCCCGCCGAAGGACCGGGGACTTTCGCTGGTCAGTACCCGCGACGTTGGAACGCATTCCCCCGCCCCGGAGCTTGATCAGGGTATCCGCCCACATATCAGGCTGCCTTTACCGGCCGGGAATCCCCCGGAACGCACGCCGAACTGCCGACAAAGGGCAACCAAACCGTGACCGGCCAGTTAAGCAGGCCCGCGCCGGCGGGGATGAGCTGCCCGGAGGGGTACGGCCCGAGCAGCCACGGAACTGGAATAATGGCGTAGGCACGGGGGTTGGAACCGTGACTACGGGCAGGACGGTCACTCCCGGCGATACGGGCCGGATGCGCGCTGACGCGCAGGACCGCGCCACGGCATGGACGCGCGCAGGCCCGGAGAGCCGCGCGAACCCCGAGAACGCGGACCCGCAGCACCGCACAGCTTCCTGAACTGCACAGCTCCCGGACCACACAAGCTTCTGAACCGCAGAACCCCTGAGGCACCCATCATGACGGTTGAGATCAACGAGCAGAACGAGGCGCACGGCCACGAGCACAAGGACGTGTCCGGTGGCTGGCTGCGCCCGGCCGTGTTCGGGGCCATGGACGGCCTGGTCACCAACGTCTCGCTGATCGCAGGCGTGGGTGCCGGGGTCAGCGCCTCGGGCGGGTCCCCGCACCTCATCGTGCTGACCGGCCTGGCCGGGCTGGCGGCCGGCGCCTTCTCGATGGCGACCGGCGAGTACGTGTCGGTCTCCTCACAGAACGAGCTCATCCAGGCTGAGGTCCGCAAGGAAGAGCACGAGCTGAAGCACAACGCCGAGTCGGAGCAGATGGAGCTGGCGGCCAGCTTCCGCCGACAGGGGGTGGACGCGGACCTGGCCGACCGGGTGGCGGAGCAGATCTCGGCCCATCCCGAGCAGGCCCTGGGCATGCACGTCCGTGAGGAACTCGGCGTCGACCATCACGATCTGCCTTCGCCGTACATCGCGGCAGGTGCCTCGCTGGTCACGTTCGCGGTCGGCGCGCTGATCCCGCTGCTGCCCTATCTGCTGGGCTTCAACAACCTGGCGGTGGCGCTCGGCCTGGCCGCGGTGGCCGCGTTCGTGGGCGGGGGGCTGGTGGCCCGGCTCACCGACCGGCCGTTCCTGCGCGGCGCGCTGCGCCAGCTCATCCTGGGCGCGTTCGCGGCCGGCATCACGTTCCTGATCGGCCTCGCGGTCGGGAGCGGCGTCTCCGCCTAGCAGCGCTCCGTTCCCGCTGCCGGGCTACGGCCCGGGCCCCGGCTACCAGGAGTCCGGCCCGAACGAGTCGTCCTCATGCCCGCCCGGCCCGGACAGCAGCTTCAGGTCCGACTCCACCATCATCGTGATCAGCTCGTCGAAGCCCACCTTGGGTTCCCAGCCGAGCCGCGCCGCGGCCTTGGCCGGGTCCGCGCACAGCTGGTCCACCTCGGCCGGGCGGACGAACGCCGCGTCCACCGTGATGTGCTCCCGCCAGTCCAGCCCGGCCACCGCGAACGCCCGCTCGACCAGTTCCTCGACGCTGTGCGTGACCCCGGTGCCGACCACGTAGTCCTCGGGCTCGTCCTGGCCCAGCATCAGCTGCATAGCCCGGACGTAGTCCCCGGCGAACCCCCAGTCCCGGCGCGACCACAAGGTGCCCAGCCGCAGCTGCCGCTCGTGGCCCAGCTTGATCTTGGCGACGCCGAGGGACACCTTGCGGCTGACGAACTCCGCACCCCGGCGCGGCGACTCGTGATTGAACAGGATCCCGGACACCGCGAACATCCCGTACGACTCGCGGTAATTCTGGGTCAGGTGGTGCCCGTAGGCCTTGGCCACCCCGTACGGGCTGCGCGGGTGGAACGGGGTCTGCTCAGTCTGCGGGCTCTCCCGGACCTGGCCGAACATCTCCGACGAGGACGCCTGGTAGAAGCGGATCTGGCTGCCCCGCGGCGTGCGCGACCCGCTGATCCCGCTGCACACCCGGATCGCCTCCAGCACCCGGAGCACACCCAGGCCGGTCACCTCGCCGGTCAGCTCGGCCTGCTGCCAGGACATGGGCACGTAGGAGATCGCGGCCAGGTTGTAGACCTCGTCCGGCTGGGCCTTCTCCACCGCCGAGATCAGGCTGCCCTGATCGAGCAGGTCGCCGCGGACCAGCCGGATGTCGCCGAGCAGCTGGCGGAGGCCCCGCACCCGGGGGTTGGACTGCCCCCGGACCAGCCCCCACACCTCATAACCCTGCGTCAGCAGGTATTCGGCCAGGTACGAGCCGTCCTGCCCGGTGATCCCGGTGATCAGTGCGCGCCTCGTCAGCGGAGCCTCCGTCCTGGCGAACCGGGCCATCGGGCCCCGCGAGCCACACTCACGATCTGGCCATCTGCCGACACGACCGGGCACACCGGCTCAGCTCGTGCCACCTCAGGGTACGTCGGCGCAGCTTACCGCCGTGGGCGCGGCCGGTTCGCGGGCCGTGGCGGACGCGGCGTCCCGGCTCCCGGCGGGTGGTGTACCCGATGGTAATGTTCGCTGCTTAACAGGCCACGCGGGCGAGCCCGGGCGGACAGCGGGCGGATCCCCGCAACCCGGCAGACAGCCTGCCAATGCCGCACAAGCCGGACAGCTAGTGGCTACCGAGAGGTGCGTACCTGCCTGATGAGCACGGGGATGAGCACCGGACCGAGCACGAGCCGGCCGCTGCGGGTCGCGCTGCTGTCCTACCGCAGCAAGCCGCACTGCGGCGGCCAGGGCATCTACCTGCGTCACCTGTCCCGCGAGCTGGCCGCGCTCGGGCACCACGTCGAGGTGTTCTCCGGCCAGCCCTATCCCGAGCTGGAGCCGGGCCCGGTGCTCCGTGAGCTGCCCAGCCTGGACCTGTACGCCGACGACGACCCGTTCCGCACCCCCAAGCTGTCGGAGTACCGGGACTGGATCGACGTGCTGGAATTCGGCGCCATGAAGACCGGCGCCTTCCCTGAGCCGCTCACGTTCAGCCTGCGGGCCCTGCGCACGCTGCGCGGCCGGGCGGCCGACTTCGACCTGGTCCACGACAACCAGGTGCTGGCCTACGGGCTGCTCGGCCTGGCCCGGCTCGGGCTGCCCCTGGTGACCAGCATCCACCACCCGATCAGCGTGGACCGGCGGATCGAGCTGGACTCCTCCCGCGGCTGGGCCCGGGTCGGCAAGTGGCGCTGGTACTCCTTCGTCCGGATGCAGGGCCGGGTGGCGCGCCGGGTGGGGCCGGTCCTCACCGCCTCGCAGGCCTCCAGGGCCGACATCTGCCGGGACTTCCGGGTCGACCCGGCCGACGTGCACGTGATCCCGCTGGGCGTGGACACCCGGCTGTTCCACCCCCGGGAGGCTCCGCGGGTCCCGGGCCGGATCGTGGCCGTGGCCAGCGCCGACTCCCCGCTCAAGGGGATATCCACGCTGCTCCAGGCCTTCGCCAAGATCACCGTGGAGCGCGAGGCCCAGCTCATCGTGGTCGGCAAGCCCGCCGCCGGGGGACCGACCGAGAAGCTGGTCAGCGACCTTGCCCTCGGGGACCGGGTCCGGTTCGTGCACGGAATCAGCGATACCGAATTGTCCCAGTTGTGCGCGAGTGCCGAGATCGCGGTGGTCCCCTCGCTCTATGAGGGGTTTTCGTTGCCGGCCGTTGAGCACATGGCCTCGGGGACGCCGCTCATTGCCAGCCGCACCGGGGCGCTCCCCGAGGTCACGGGCGACGCCGCGGTCCTCGTGGAACCGGGGAACCCCGAGCAGCTCACCGCCGCGCTGCGCGAGCTGCTCGACTCCCCCGCCGAGCGCGCCCGGCTCGGCGCCGCGGCCTGGCAGCGGGCGCAGGAGCGGTTCGCCTGGCCGGCGGTCGCCCGGGCCACGGTGGAGCAGTACCGCGACGCGATGGCGCGCTTTCCCGCCACGCCCGGCGCCGCGCGTGCTCCCCTTTCTTTCCGCAACGAGGACCGGTCATGCTGACCGTCGACTTCAGCCGGCTGCCAGCCGGGGCTGGTGACCGGCTGCTCGACCTGGGCTGTGGTGCGGGACGGCACGCGTTCGAGGCGCTGCGCCGCGGCGCGTCCGTCGTGGCCCTGGACGCGGACGAGGCCGAACTGCGCGGGGTCAGGGACATGGCGGGGGCGATGGCGGCCGCGGGTGAGGTCCCGGCCGGCGCCGACGCCCGGACCGTGCGCGGCGACGCGACCCGGATGCCGTTCCCTGACGGCGCGTTCGACCGGGTGATCGCGGCCGAGGTGCTCGAGCACATCCCGGACGACCGGCGGGCGCTGCGGGAGATCGCCCGGGTGCTCCGGCCGGGCGGCCAGGTGGCTGTGACCGTGCCCGCCTGGCTGCCGGAGCGGATCTGCTGGCGGCTGTCCGACGACTACCACAATGTCCCAGGCGGCCACGTGCGGATCTACACCCGGGCCGAGATGGAGACCAAGCTGGCCCAGGCCGGGCTGCAGGTCGGCGGGCACCATCACGCGCACGGCCTGCACTCGCCGTACTGGTGGCTGAAGTGCGCGGTCGGCGTGCACGACGACGATCACCCGCTGGCCCGGACGTATCACAAGCTGCTGGTGTGGGACATCATGAAGAAGCCGGCCGTGACCCGGCTGGCGGAGCGGGCGCTGAACCCGCTGATCGGCAAGAGCGTCGTCATCTACGCGGTGAAGCCGCCCGCCGGCGCCGGTTCTGCCGAAGGCGCGGCGGCCTGTTTTTCCGGGGGCACGGCGGCGGTCCGCACCGGCGACACGGCTGAGCGGGCGCATGCCATCGCCTGACTTCCTGGCCGGCTCGGTGAGCGATGGCCAGCTCCAGCCCCCCGGCCCTGCTATGGCTGCGCACCGTTCCCAAGGCACTACGGCCCGCAGTTCCGGGGTGCCCGAACTGCCGGACGTGCTGACCGCGACCGAAGTCCTGGCCACCGCCGAGCACATCGCCGACCGGCAGGAGCCGTGCGGCGCGATCAGCTGGCCGGACGGGCACACCGACGCCTGGGACCACGTCGAGTGCGCGATGGCCCTGTCCGTGTGCGGGCTGTCCGGGCCGGCCCGGCGGGCCTACGGCTGGCTCCGCGACACCCAGCGCGCCGACGGGTCATGGCCGAAACGGACCGAGGCCGGCGTCGTCACCGACGCGGCGGCCGAAAGCAATCAGGCCGCCTACGTCGCGGTCGGGACCTGGCACGAGTTCCAGCTCACCGGGGACACCGGGTTCCTGGCCGAGATGTGGCCGGTCGTGCGCCGCGCGATCGGGTTCGTGCTCGACCTGCAGCTCCCGCGCGGCGAGATCGTCTGGCAGCGGACGGCGGACGGGACCCCGGCCCGCTACGCGCTGCTGACCGGGTGCGCCAGCACCTACCAGAGCCTGGTGTGCGCGGCCCGGCTGGCCCGGCTGGCCGGCGACCCGCACCCGGACTGGGAGCAGGCCGCCCGGCGGCTCGGTCACGTGGTGGCCTGCCACCCCGGGGCGTTCGCGGACAAGAGCCAGTTCTCGATGGACTGGTACTACCCGGTGCTGGCCGGCCCGCTGCGCGGGACGGCCGGCCAGGCCCGGCTCGAGTCGGGGTGGGCTGAGTTCGTGGTGCCCGGCCTGGGGGTGCGCTGCGTCAGCGACGAGCCGTGGGTCACCGGCGCGGAAACCTGCGAGCTGGTCATGGCGCTGGACGCGATCGGGGACCGGGAACGGGCCCTTCGCGTGTTCGGGGAGGTCCAGCACCTGCGGGACGCCAGCGGCGGGTACTGGACCGGCTGGCAGTACGTGAACCAGGCACACTTCCCGGCCGAGCGGAGCAGCTGGACCGCGGCCGCGATGATCCTGGCCGCGGACGCCCTGTCCCGGACCACGCCGGGCTCAGGCCTGTTCCGGGACGTGACGGCGGCCGTGGCCGGAGGCGGGGCGGACGGTGCTGGGAGGGGCAGCGCGGCGGGCGACGGCGGGGCTGCTGTTGCTTCCGGGACTGCCGTGATCGATGAGGAATACGCACCTTGCGGCTGCCCGCAACCGGAGTGACCCCCGGGATCTGTGTTCGCCACCGTGACCCTGGATGCGGCGCCCCGGGCACGACTGAGGCGTGGATGAAGATCTGGTGCAGTCCTGACTGCACCAGATCTTCATCCACGTCCCGCAGACGGGCTGGCTCGCTGGGGCTGGGTGGCTGATCCACGGATCTGGGCCGCGGCGGTCAGCCAGGACCGCCGGTGGTGCGCTCCAGGACCCGCAACGATCCGTAGACGGCTACCTCGGCGAACTGCCCGGACCCGAGGGCCCGCTGGTAGATCCGGTAAGGGGCCTGGCCGCCGTCGGCCGGGTCAGGGAACACGTCGTGGATGGCCAGCGCGCCGCCGCGGGCGACCCAGGGCGACCAGTTCGCGTAGTCCGCCTGGGCCGCGGCGTCGGTGTGGCCGCCGTCGATGAACAGCATGCCCAGCGGCGTCCGCCACAGCGCCGCGACCTGGGCGGACCGGCCCACCACGGCGATGACCTGGGACTCCAGGCCAGCCGCGGCGAGGGTGGCACGGAAGTGCGGCAGCGTGTCGAGACGCCCGGTCCGCTTGTCCACCAGCGTGGTGTCGTGGTACTCCCAGCCGGGCTGGTTTTCTTCCGAGCCGTGGTGATGGTCCACCGTGACCACGAGCTGGTCCGCCTCGCGGGCCGCGGCGGCCAGGTAGATCGTGGACTTGCCGCAGTACGTGCCGATCTCCGCCACCGGCCCGCGCGGGGCGTAGGCGGCCGCGGTCCGGTACAGCGCCAGGCCTTCCTCGGGGGGCATGAACCCCTTGGCCGCCTCGGCCGCCTGGCGCAGCGCGGCGGGCATCGGGGGCGCGTCCGGGACCGTGGTCATTCCCTCCACCTTTCCTCCCGGGGCGCCCGGGACCGGCTCGGCTGCGGTACTACCGTAAACGCGTACGGCGGCGGGTGTGGCGGGCGAGGAGGCACCAGGATGCGGGTGGCGGTCGACCGGGATCTGTGTGAGGCCAACGGCGTGTGCGCCGGGCTGGCCCCGGAGGTCTTCGACCTGGACGACGAAGACTACCTGCACATCCTGGCGGCTGACGTGCCCGCAGCGCTGGCCGGCGCGGTCCGCAGCGCGGTCGCGTCCTGCCCGAAACAGGCCCTCCGCCTGGCGGAGTAACCGGGCTGGCCCCGAGGTCAGCTGACCCCGGCGGCCTCAGATGACCCCGGCGGCCTCAGATGACCCCGGCGGCCAGAGCCACGCCCACGCCGACCAGGATCGCGCCGCCGATCTGCTCACCACGGCGGCCCGCCCGGGCGCCGATCCGGCCGCCCAGCTCCAGGCCGGCCAGCGACAGCACGACGCTCACCGCCCCGATGACGATGGCTCCCTCGGCCACGCCCACGTGCAGGGTGCCGAGCGCGAAGCCGGCCGCGAGGTTGTCCAGGCTGAGCGCGAAGGCGCTGATGAGCAGCCGCCCCAGGCTGTCCGTGGGATGCGGCTGGCCCGGACTCCCCGCGCCGCGGGCGGGCTCCGCAGGCTGGCGCCAGGCCTGGATCACCGTGATAAGGCCGACGGCGATCAGCACGGCGGCGCCGATCCAACGGGCCAGGTGGCCGATGCCGCTGGCCAGGCCGGCCCCGATGACCAGGCCTACGATCGGCATGCCCGCCTCGAACACACCGAAGGCCAGCCCGACCCGCACACGCGTCCGCGCGGTCACGCCCCCGAAGCCGATACCGATCGCCGCAGCCAGGTTGGACAGGCCAACCGAGACCGCGACGAGGAGGAGGGGGAGCACGGGCTCAGGCTAGCGCCGGCAGTCCCGATTTGCCGGTTTCAGCTGGTCGTGGGCTCAGGATCCGGGCTCCTGCAGTTCCAGCCGGTTGCCGGCCGGGTCCGCGAGGAACGACTGGCGTCCCGTGCCGACCTTCACCGGGTCGGTGACCGGGACCCCCAGGCCACGCAGCTCGGTCACCGCCTGGTCCAGGTCGGTCACCGCCAGCGCGAAGTGCTGTCCCAGCGACGGCGGCACATCCGCCTCGATGAGGTGAATCTGCTGGCCCCCGGCGTCGAGCCAGGCCCCGCCGAAGCTGAAGTCGGGCCGGTCGGTGCGCTCAGTCAGGCCGAGCACCCGCGTGTAGAAGTCCAGCGCCGCCGGGACGTCACGGACGTTGAGCGAGACATGGTGCAGTCCGTCTGGTCGCATAAGCCCAGTGTCGCAGCCAGGGACACCGGCGGCCAGTCCCAGCCGCCAGTCCCAGCCGCCAGTCCCAGCCCCGGCGTCCGGTCAGGCTGCGGTGGGGTTGGTCACCCGGCCGAGGAACAACGGCAACCCGCTGCGGGGGTCGGTGATCGCGAACAGGAACGGGCGGTCCACGATCAGCTCCACCGGCGGCTCGCCGACAAACCGGGCCATTGCCGTCGCCACCACGGCGGTGGCCGCGGCCGCCTCGGTGCCTTCCTCGTTCACGTCGATGTAGGCCTGGTGCACCACCTCGTCGATGCGCAGCCGCTGCGCGGTGGTGATGCCGCTGAAGTCCGCGTCCGCGCTGAAGGCCTGCGCCATGCCCAGGCCCGCCAGCACGGGGCGCAGCCCGAACCCGCTCGTCACGGTGAAGCGCGGCAGCGCCAGGCTGACCTGGCGCGGCGCCAGCCCGGCCAGCAGGCCCCGCAGGCCGCCCGGCTGGGCGTCCCGGGCCAGCAGGCCGGCGGGGCCCTCGGGGCCGCCGGCGGGCTCAGCGGAACCCGGGCCGGGCGGGCCGTCCGGGAGGACGATCACCATGGCGAGCCGGGTGCCGGCGTAGGGCAGCTCGACCGCCTGGTAGCCGTCGCCACGCAGGTAGCGGAGCCTGGCCCGGACCCGCATGGTGGTCGCGGTGACCTGGGTGCCCGGGTCCGGGTAGAAGGGGGAGTCCTGGGTCGCGCCGGCCGGGAACGGATGCGCCCAGGCGGCCTTCAGGTACACCGCGCTGGCCAGCACCAGCCTGGTGGCGGCGTCGAGTACCCCGGGGCTGAGCAGGCCGGTGATCTTGCCCGCGGTCTGCTCCGCGATGAACTGGTTGATCTCCTGCCGGGCCTGGTCGGCGGCCTGGCGGAAGTCGGCGCCGCGCAGCGCGACGGCCGGCGCGGCCGCCAGCGCGGCGGTGAAGCCGGGTTCCAGCAGCAGGCCCGACTGCGCCCACACGGTGTTCGGGGCGCGGAGGGTCAGGTCACCGGCGGCCAGCTCACCCAGGAGGGCCGAGACCGCCTGCAGGCCCGGGAGGGCGTCGTCCGGGCTGGCCAGGTGCAGGGCCGCGGCGATCTGCGCCGCCGTCTCGCCGCGGGCCCCGAGCAGCACCAGGCGCAGCGCGGCCGCGATGCTGACCGGGGAGAAGACCAGGTTCCCGGCGGCAGGCAGCCGGCCGAAGATATCGGCCCCGAACGCGTCGTCGCCCGGCGCCGCGGAGTCGCCAGCGACGGCGGGGACGCCGCCGCCCGGCGCCGGGCCGCTAGGCAAGGCCCCGGCGGGCCAGGCGGGCCAGCGCCTCGCGC
Source organism: Streptosporangiaceae bacterium (assembly GCA_036509255.1). Lineage (GTDB taxonomy): Bacteria > Actinomycetota > Actinomycetes > Streptosporangiales > Streptosporangiaceae > RYN-230. The sequence goes on along the minus strand of DATCFY010000033.1, from coordinate 41,178 downwards.
AGCACTTCCGGCTTCTTGCAGAAGGCGAACCTGACCTGGGACCGTCCCGCCTCAGCGTTGTCGTAGAACACAGAGCTGGGGATGGCGACCACACCCGCGCGGGCGGGCAGTTCGCGGCAGAACTCCATCCCGTCCGGCTCACCCAGCGGCCGCACGTCCGTGGTCACGAAGTAGGTGCCGGCCGGCCGGTACACCTCGAACCCCACGTCGGCGAGGCCGGCGCAGAGCAGGTCACGCTTGGCACGCAGATCCGCGCTGATCGAGGCGAAGTAGGAATCAGGGAGAGCGAGCGCCTGGGCCACCGCGTACTGGAACGGGCCGCCGGTGACGTAGGTGAGGAACTGCTTGACGGTGCGCACCGCGGTGACCAGCTCCGGGGTGCCGGTCACCCAGCCGATCTTCCAGCCGGTGAACGAGAACGTCTTGGCCGCCGAGCTGATCGTCACGGTGCGCTCGCGCATCCCAGGCAGGGTGGCGATGGGGATGTGCTCGCCCTCGAAGACGAGGTGCTCATACACCTCGTCGGAAACCACCAGCAGATCGTGCTCGCAGGCCAGCGCGGCGATCCCGGTGAGCTCCGCCCGGGTGAAGACCGCCCCGGTGGGGTTGTGCGGCGTGTTCAGCAGCAGCAGCCGGGTGCGCGGGGTGATGGCGGCCCGCAGCGCTTCGAGGTCGGGGCGGAACCCGGGCGGCCGCAGGGTGACCGGGACCCGGGTGGCGCCCGCCATGGCCACGCAGGCGGCGTAGGAGTCGTAGTAGGGCTCGAACGCGATGGCCTCGTCGCCCGGCTCCAGGAGCGCGATCAGTGCGGCAGCGATCGCCTCGGTGGCGCCCGCGGTGACCAGGACCTCCCGGTCCGGGTCCACGTCCACGCCGTAGAAGCGCTTCTGGTGGGCGGCGACCGCGTGCCGGAGCTCGGGGATGCCCGGGCCAGGGGGGTACTGGTTGCCCCGTCCTTCGAGGATCGCCGCGGCGGCCGCGGCGGCGATCTCGGCTGGGCCGTCGGTGTCCGGGAAGCCCTGGCCGAGGTTGACCGACCCGGTCGCCAGGGCCAGTGCCGACATCTCGGCGAAGATCGTCGTGCCCATGCCGGTGAGCCGGCGGTTCAGCAATGGTCGGTCCACACCGCCATGAGATCACACGTCGCGGCCAGCCCGTCCGCTCCAGCCGGCCGCTGCCGCGCCGGGGCTTCGTGAATTACGCTGCGCCCATGCGGATTCCGATCGCGCTCGGCCAGCTGCCAGTCAGCCCGGACCCGGCGGTAAACCTCGCCCGGGTCCGCGCCGCGCTCGGCGAGGCCGCCAGGGGTGGCGCGGCGCTGGCCGTGTTCCCGGAGGCGACGCAGGCCCGGTTCGGCACAGATTTGCAGGCGGTGGCGGAGCCGCTGGACGGCCCGTTCGGCGCCGGACTGGCCGGCGCGGCCCGCGAAGCAGAGGTAGCCCTGGTCGCGGGGGTATTCGAGCCCGCGCCGGACGGCCGGGTGTACAACACCGCGGTCGGCTACGACGCGGCCGGGCAGCGGGTGGCGGCGTACCGCAAGATCCATCTGTTCGACTCACTCGGCGAGACCGAGTCCAAGGTGGTCGCCCCGGGGTCCACGCCGGTCGTCGCCGACCTCGCGGGGCTCCGCGTGGGCCTGCTGACCTGTTACGACATCCGCTTTCCCGAGCTGGCCCGCAGCCTGGTGGCCCAGGGCGCCGACCTGCTCGTGGTCCCGGCTGCCTGGGCGGCCGGCCTGTTCAAGGAGGAGCACTGGGTCACCCTGGTGCGGGCCCGCGCGATCGAGAACACGGTCTGGGTAGCCGCCGCGGGACAGGTGCCTGATCCGGAGTCACCCCGGACCCGCGCCCCGACCGGGATCGGCCGGAGCATGCTGGTCGACCCGATGGGTACCGTCCGGCTGGACCTGGGCCCGTTCCCGGGGCTGGCGGTCGGCGAGGTAGACACCGCGCTGACCGCGAAGGTCCGGGACACGCTGCCCTGCCTCCAGCACCGCCGCGAGGATGTGTTCGGCCCCGCGGCGAGCTGAGCAGCAATGCGGTTACGAGGCTTCCAGCCGCCGCTCGTTCATGTGCAGGACGGCGTTGCGCAGGCTTTCCCGCTCCTCGTCGCTGACCCGCTCGACGAACCGCATCATCGTGATGCGCTCGTTCCCGCCGGAGCGGAGCACCTCCGCCATCAGCCTGGCGTCGTGCTCCTCGCGGGACTCCGCAGGCCAGTAGCGCCAGGCGCGGCCGTGCTTCTCCCGGCACAGCACACCCTTGCCGTACAAGATATTCATGACCGTCATCACGGTCGTGTAGGCGAGTGGGCGGTTATAGGAGAGCCGCTCGCGGACCTCCCGTACTAAGTACGCCCGGTCACTCACCCAAACGACATCCATGATCGCGGACTCGAGCTCACCGAACTCGCGCACTTTCCGCCACCTCCTGATTACCCATGCTAGGCAAGGGCCGGCCTGGGCCCGCATGACGCGATCCGGGCTGGGGGAGGAAATCTTCCCTGCGTGCTGATTTAGTAGCCCGGAGCAACCGGGACCTGGTCAACACCGGTGGACAAAAGGAACACATCGGGCTCAGCGGGGGCCTTCCGGGCCCGCCGGGTCCGGGATGGCGGGCTCCTCGAGGAACTCGGCCTCCTCGCGGCGGTGCCGCCGGATGGCCCAGAACGCCGCCGCGACGACCACCACGACCGCCACCGCGACGGCCACGCCGGTGCCGACGGTGCGCTCGATCGCCGCGTACGCGGAGCCGGCTGCGTAGCCGAGCAGGCAGTAACCGACCCCCCAGATGATCCCGCCGAGCACGTTATAGAACAGGAAGGTGCGGTAGGGCATCCGGGTGGTGCCGGCGACCGCGGGCATCAGGGCGCGCAGCACCGCGACGAACCGGCCGAGCAGCACGGCCAGCCCGCCCCGCCGCCGCAGCACCGCCTGGGCCCGGTCCATGCCGGCCGCCACCCGGTGCATCCGGCGCGCGGCGATCACCCGGCTGCCCAGGTGCCGGCCTATCTCGTAGCCGACCAGCGGCCCGGTCACGGCGGCCACGACGACCACGACGATCAGCAGCGGAAGAGAAACCCGGCCCCGGCTGGCCAGCACGCCGCCGAGCACGGCCGCCGTCTCCCCCGGGATAACGAATCCCAGGAAGACCGCGGTCTCCCCGAAGACCAGGGCGCCCATCAGCAGCAGCGCCACCGGGCCGCTGAGCCGGGCCAGCTCATTGGTGATAGAGGACACCCCGTCCGCCTCTCTCCCAGAGTGCCCGGCCCGGCGCTCTTCCAGAATCCCGCGTACCGCGCCGGCGCGAACTGGCCTTAACCCGTCCTTAGCCGCCACCCCAGTGCCGGGCCGTCCAGCTGTCCCTCTGGGACCGGCCCTGGCCTCACCGGGGAACCCGGCCTGGGCCTCTGCGGGAAACGCAGTGCCTACGAGTGCGATGCTAGCCACTGAGCCGGTGCGGTTTGTGCCCTCGCCCGCAGCTTGGCGGCACCTCTTCCGCCAGGCCACCAGGCCGGCCATCATCTGCTGACAAATCGGACGCAGATGCTGCAGCCGGCAGGAGGGAGGATAATGCCAGTTACTCCCGACACTGGCCCTGAGGTCCTGCCTTCGGGCGGCTTCGTCCGCCCGGCGAACGTGTTCGCCACGCGGATCACGGGCGATGGATCGAGCGGGTACCTGGCAGAACCGGGGCGCTACCAGCTGTATGCCTCCCTGGCCGACCCGTGGGCGCATCGTTCGCTGATCGTGCGCAGGCTGCTCGGGCTGGAGCGGGTCATCGGGCTCAGCCTGGTGGATCCGATCCGGGACGAGCGCGGCTGGCGCTTCCCGGCCTCCAGCGGCGGGGTGGACCCGGTCAGCGGGGCCCGGTTCGTCTCCGACCTCTACCAGACCACCGACCCCGGCTACCGGGGCCGGTTCACCGTCCCGTTCGTGTGGGACACCCGCAGCCAGCGCATCGTGGAGAACGACTTCCAGCAGATCACGGTCACGTTCGAGACCGAGTTCCGCGGGTACCACCGGCCCGGCGCGCCCGACCTGTACCCGGTGCCGCGGCGGGCCGAGATCGACGCGCTGAGCACGCTGATCTACCACGCGGTCAACAACGGGGTCTACAAGGCAGGGCTGGCCACCAGCCAGGCGGCGTACGAGGAGGCATTCGACGCGCTGTTCAGCACGCTGAGCGCGCTAGAGGAACGGCTGACCAGGCGCAGGTTCCTGCTGGGCAGCAATATCACCGAGGCAGATGTGCGGCTATATCCAACATTGGCCCGTTTCGATGCCGTCTATCACACCCATTACAAGTGCAACCTGCACCGGCTGGTGGACTACCCGGGGCTGTGGGGTTACGCGCGGGACCTCTACCAGCTACCGGGTTTCGGCGACACGACGGACTTCGATCAGATCAAGCGGCACTACTACCAGACCCAGGATTGGATCAATCCGAGCCGCATCGTGCCCAAGGGACCGTATGTGAACTGGCTCTCACCGCATGACAGGGACCGCATGTCCGCGCGATCATGAGCGTGTGGCCCGACCCCGGGGCCCTGCCGCGGCGGTAGCCTGGGAGGCCGTGGAGTGACAGAAATCCAACATCGGAAGAGGGCGATGTCCGCCGTGTCTTCTGAGGCGCCGCAGTCCGCGGATCTCAGCGAAGCAACACCCAGCCGTCCCGCACCCGGAGCGGGCGAGGGCGCACCGCACGAGCATTCCGGCGAGGGCGCGGCCAGCAAGGACTTCGGTCCGAACGAATGGCTCGTGGACGAGCTCTACCAGCGTTACCTGGCCGACCCCGGCTCGGTGGACATGGCCTGGTGGAATTTCTTCGCCGATTACTCCCCACCCGCCGGCAGCGGGGCCGCCCGCGCCGCCGAGCAGCGGGGCCTGCCCTCCGCGCCCGGCGCGCCGGCCGAGCCCGGCCCGGCCGGCAGCCCCGGCGCGGAGGGCAGCGGCGGCAGCCCGGGCGGCGCACCGCCCCACAACGCTGGCACGGCCGCTCCGGCCCAGGCCAGGCCCGCGGGACAGGCCAGCGCGCCGGCCTCGGCCCCGCCGGCTGCCCCGCGCCCGGCTGCCCCGCGCCCGGCTGGCCCCTCGGTCCCCGCCACCTCCCCGGCCGCGCCTGCCGGCGCAGGCCAGGCCGCGCCGGGCGCGCAGGCGTCCCGGCTCCGCGGGGCGGCCGCCCGGACCGCGGTCAACATGGCCGCCAGCCTGAGCGTGCCCACCGCGACCAGCGTCCGGACGGTGCCCGCCAAGCTGCTGATCGACAACCGCATCGTCATCAACAACCACCTGGCCCGCGGCCGGGGCGGCAAGGTGTCGTTCACCCACCTGATCGGGTTCGCGGTGGTGAAGGCGCTGGGCGCGGTCCCGGCGATGAACCACTCCTACACCGAGCTGGACGGCAAGCCCGCGATCCTCGAACCCGAGCACGTCAACCTGGGCCTGGCCATCGACGTGGCCGGCAAGGACGGTTCGCGCCAGCTCCTGGTGCCCGCGGTCAAGGCCGCGGAGGCGATGGACTTCCGCCAGTTCTGGATGGCGTACGAGGACGTGGTCCGGCGGGCCCGGGCCGGCAAGCTCACCGTCGACGACTACGCGGGCACCACGACCAGCCTGACCAACCCGGGCACGATCGGCACCGAGCACTCCGTGCCGCGGCTGATGGCCGGGCAGGGCTGCATCGTGGGCGTCGGCGCGATGGAGTACCCGGCGGCCTACCAGGGCGCAGCCGAGGAGACCATGACCCGGCTGGCCATCAGCAAGTCGGTCACGCTCACCTCGACCTACGACCACCGGATCATCCAGGGCGCGCAGTCCGGGGAATTCCTGCGCCAGATCCACCAGCTGCTGCTCGGCGAGGACGGCTTCTGGGACGAGGTCTTCCAGGCGCTGAAGATCCCCTACGAGCCGATCCGCTGGGTGCGGGACATCCCGGCCGGCCACGAGGATGACATCACCAAGTCGGCGCGGGTGCACGAGCTGATCCACGCCTACCGGGTCCGCGGCCATCTCATGGCCGACACCGACCCGCTGGAGTACAAGCAGCGCAAGCACCCCGACCTGGACATCAACCAGCACGGCCTGACCCTGTGGGACCTGGAGCGGGAATTCGCCACCGGCGGGTTCGGCGGCAAGCCGCTGATGAAGCTCCGGGAGATCCTGGGGGTGCTGCGGGACTCCTACTGCCGCACGGTCGGCGTGGAGTACATGCACATCCAGAACCCCGACGAGCGGGCCTGGATCCAGGCGCGGGTCGAACGGCCGCACGACCGCTCCGGCCACGACGAGCAGATGCAGATCCTGTCCCGGCTGAACGTGGCCGAGGCGTTCGAGATGTTCCTGCAGACCAAGTACGTGGGCCAGCGCCGGTTCTCCCTGGAGGGCGCGGAGTCACTGATCCCGCTGGTGGACGCGGTTCTCACCGAGGCCGCCCAGGCCCCGCTGGACGAGGCCGTGGTCGGCATGGCCCACCGGGGCCGGCTCAACGTGCTGGCCAACATCATCGGCAAGTCCTACGCGCAGATCTTCCAGGAGTTCGAGGGCAACCTGGACCCGCGCAGCACGCACGGCTCCGGTGACGTGAAGTACCACCTGGGCGCGAGCGGCGTGTTCAAGAGCAGTGACGGCACCTCGATCCCGACGTCCCTGGTGGCGAACCCCAGCCACCTCGAGGCGGTTGACCCAGTCCTCGAGGGCGTGGTCCGGGCCAAGCAGGACGTCATCGACAGGGGCGAGCCCGGCTTCACGGTGCTGCCCCTCCTGATCCACGGGGACGCCGCGTTCGCCGGCCAGGGTGTGGTCGCCGAGACGCTGAACCTGTCCCAGCTGCGCGGGTACCGCACCGGCGGGACCGTGCACATCGTGGTGAACAACCAGGTGGGCTTCACCACCGCGCCCGCGGAATCCCGCTCCAGCGTGTACTCCACGGACGTGGCGCGGATGATCCAGGCGCCGATCTTCCACGTCAACGGGGACGACCCCGAGGCCGTGGTCCGGGTGGGCCGGCTCGCCTTCGCCTACCGGCAGACGTTCCGTAAGGACGTCGTCATCGACATGATCTGCTACCGGCGCCGGGGCCACAACGAGGCGGACAATCCCTCGTTCACGCAGCCGCTGATGTACGACCTGATCGACGCGAAGCGATCCACCCGCAAGCTCTACACCGAGTCGCTGATCGGCCGGGGCGACATCACCATGGAAGAGGCCGAGCAGGCCCTCCGGGACTACCAGCAGCATCTGGAGCGGGCCTTCACCGAGACCCGCGAGGCGTCCAAGCGGCCGATGGACCCCGGCGCGGTGGTCCGGCCGCAGACCACCCTGGAACCGATCGATCACCGCAGCGTGCCCACCGCCATCTCCGAAGAGGCCATTAAGCGGATCGTGGACACCCAGCTCAACCTGCCAGAGGGCTTCACCCCGCATCCGCGGCTGCAGCCCCTGCTGGCCCGCCGGGCCACCATGGTCGAGCAGAACGCCATCGACTGGGCGACCGGGGAACTGCTCGCGTTCGGGTCGGTGCTGATGGACGGGCACCCGGTGCGCCTGGTGGGCCAGGACACCCGCCGCGGCACGTTCGGCCAGCGGCACGCGGTCCTGGTCGACCGGCACACCGGGGCGGAGCACACCCCGCTGCGCCAGTTCAACTCGGCCAGCGCCCGGTTCCTTGCCTACGACTCGCTGCTGTCGGAGTTCGCGGCCGTCGGCTTCGAGTACGGCTACTCGGTCGCCCGGCCCGAGGCTCTGGTCTGCTGGGAAGCCCAGTTCGGCGACTTCATCAACGGCGCGCAGACCATCCTGGACGAGTTCATCAGCGCCGGGGAGCAGAAGTGGGGCCAGCAGTCCAGCGTGGTCCTGCTGCTGCCGCACGGTTACGAGGGACAGGGGCCCGACCACTCCTCGGCCCGGATCGAGCGCTTCCTCGGCCTGTGCGCCCAGGGGAACATGACCGTCGCGCTGCCGACCACCCCAGCCAACTACTTCCACCTGCTCCGCTGGCAGGCACTGTCACCGCGGCGGGCCCCGCTGGTGGTGTTCACGCCGAAGTCCATGCTCCGGCTCAAGGACGCGTCCTCGGCCGCGGCCGACTTCGCCACCGGCTCGTTCCTCCCGGTGATCGGCGATCCGCAGAACCCGGACCCGGCGGGCGTCCGGCGGGCGCTGCTCTGCTCGGGCAAGGTGTATTACGACCTCGCGCACCGGCGCGCCGAGGAGGGACGGACCGATACCGCGATCATCCGCGTCGAGCGGCTGTACCCGCTTCCCGCCGAGGAGCTGACCGCGGAACTCGGCCAGTACCCGGGCCTGGAAGAGATCATCTGGGTCCAGGAGGAGCCCGCCAACATGGGCGCCTGGCCGACCATGGCCCTGAAGCTGCCCGAGATCCTGGGCCGCCCGATCAGCCGGGTCACGCTGCCAGCCAGCGCCCCGCCGGCTGTGGGCTCGGCCACCGCACACAAGGCCGAGCACCAGCATCTGGTGGACGAGGCCCTGCCGGGGGCGTAGACGATGTACTTCACCGACCGCGGCATCGAGGAACTGCTCGACCGGCGCGCGGATGACGAGGTCAGCCTGGGCTGGCTCGCGGAACGGCTGCGCGAGTTCGTCGACCTGTTCCCCGAGACCGAGGCAACCGTGGAGAAGCTGGCCACCTGGCTGGCCCGCCTCGACGAGGACGACGCGGACTAGCGGACAGCCGGGCGCGTCGCTGCACCCCGGAGGGCCCGCGCGATGGTACCGCGGACTGGCCGGCTGGCGGGCCCAGGCGGCGGCCCCGGGCAGCCCGCACCTCGATTCGCGATACATCTTGACTTTCAGTCAACGAGATATATCGTATGGGTGCTGGGACGCCTGGCCGCCCGGGCCACGCTGAGAGGATCACGACATGCCGCGCTGGACCGTTGACGCTCCTGCCACGTACGACTTCGACCGGGTGGACACGCTGCGGGTACGCGCCATCGGCGGCTCGGTGGCGGTGCTCAGCACCGGCGACCGGGCTTGCCTGGACATCGCGGGCGTGACCGGCCAGCCGCTGATCGTGAGTCACTCCGACGGCACCCTCACGGTCAGCTACGAGGACCTGAGCTGGGACGGGCTGCTCGGCTGGCTGCAGCCGGACCGGACCGCTGCCACCATCACCATCACGGTGCCGAAGGATTGCCCGGTCCAGCTGGGCGTAGTCACCGCGAGCGCCATCGTGTCCGGGATCTCGGCGGCGACCTCGGTGAAGAGCTTGTCCGGGTCCATCACGCTGGACGGGGTGACCGGGGCGGTGGACGCCCGCACGGTGTCCGGCGACATCGAGGCCCAAGGCCTCGGCGGGACCATCGGGTTCAACTCGGTGTCCGGCGACCTCACCCTGGCCGACGGCTCGGTGGACCGGCTGGACGCCAAGACGGTGAGCGGGCGGGTTACCGCGGACGTCGACCTCGACCACGACGCGGCGCTCCGGGTAGACACCGTGTCCGGGCCGGTCGCGATCCGGCTGCCCGCCGACGCCCGCGCCCGGGTGGACCTGCGGTCCACCACCGGCCGGGTGCTGAGCGAGTTCCCGGGCCTGCGGCACACCGAAGAACCCGGCGCCAGCACGCTCAGCGGCGAGCTGTGCCCCGGACAGCCCGGCGCCGGCCCAGCAGGACATCCCGGCGTGGTCCGTGTCACCACCATGTCCGGACAGGTCACGCTGCTGCAGCGGGGCGAGCCAGGAGCGCCCCGGGCGGCGGCCGGGGCGGCGGGGGACAGGCGGTGAGCCCCGTCTTCCGGCACGGCAGGCTCCGGCTGTACCTGCTCAAGCTGCTCAATGAGTCACCCCGGCACGGCTACGAGGTGATCCGGCTGCTCCAGGACCGGTTCATGGGCGTCTATGCCCCCTCACCCGGGACCATCTACCCCCGGCTGGCCCGGCTGGAGGAAGAGGGCCTGGTCACCCACGACGAGGCCGACGGGCGCAAGGTGTACCGGATCACCGACAAGGGCCGGGAGGAACTCCGCAACCGCTCCGATGAACTCCGCGACCTGGAGGAGGAGATCACCGCGTCGGTCCAGGACATCGCCCGTGAAGTCACCGAGGACGTCCGGGAGACCGTGCGCAACCTGCGTGAGGAACTGACCTTTGCCGCGCGGGACATGCACGGCCGCGGCACCCCCCCGCCGCCGCGCGGCGGGAAAGCCGGAGCGCCGCGTAACGGCGCCCGGCCGCCCCGCCGCGACAGCCGGGCCGCGTCCGCCTGGGATGAGGCCCTCCACGAGCAGGCCCAGCAGGACCAGGCCCAGCACGAGCACGCTCAGCAGGAGCGCGCCCGGCGCGGCCGGGCCCGGCGGGAGGAGACCGGCGCCGGCTGGCGTGGCTGGCCGCCGGGCGGATCGGGCTGGGCGGACCCCGGGACCTACCGGGACCTGGAACAACTGGCCCGCCGCTTCACCCGGGAACTGCGGGCCGCGGCGGCCCAGGCGCACGCGGTGAGCGAAGACGCCGTGGGCGACCTGCGGACGATCCTGGACGACGCGCTGGACCGGATCAAGGCCGAGATCTTCGGCGCCGCGGATGCCTCCGGCTCCGGCACCCCCCAGACCGGCACCCCCCAGACGGCGGCCCCGGACACGGACGCGCCCGGGACCGAGGGCGGCCAGGCCGGCGACCCCCGCTGAAAAGAGTTCGCGGACCGGGCCCTCAAGCGTGAAGATAGGCTCTTATCTCGTTCCGCAATCGCCGCTGCGCCGTTCGCCGGCGGATAGCCCCAGTCCCCGGATCAGGAGGTACGTGGTGATGGTGCCGCAGGCCAGCAGGCTGAACAACGTCCGGTACGACATCCGCGGCCCGGTGCTGCACCGGGCCCGGCAGCTGGAGGCCGAAGGGCACCGGATCCTCAAGCTCAACATCGGCAACACCGCGCCGTTCGGGCTGATGGCCCCGGACTCCGTGGTCACCGAGCTGGTCCAGAACATCGGCGAGGCCCAGGGCTACAGCGATGCGCGGGGCATCCATTCGGCCCGGCTGGCCGTCGCCCAGTACTACACCACCCTGGGCGTCCCCGACGTCGGCCCCGACGACGTCTACCTCGGCAACGGGGTCTCCGAGCTCATCGTGATGGCCCTCCAGGCGCTGCTGGACCCTGGCGACGAGGTCCTCGTGCCCAGCCCCGACTACCCGCTGTGGACCGGGGCGGTGATCCTGTGCGGCGCCCGGGCCGCGCACTACCGGTGTGACGAGCAGACCGGCTGGCAGCCTGACCTGGACGACGTGGCCTCGAAGATCACCGAGAACACCAGGGCCCTGGTCATCATCAACCCGAACAACCCCACCGGGGCGGTGTACTCCCGGGAAACCCTGCTCGGCCTGCTCGACCTGGCCCGCCGGCACGGCCTGCTCGTCCTCGCCGACGAGATCTACGACAAGATCCTCTACGACGGGGCGGTCCACGAATCGACCGCCGCGCTCGCTCCCGATCTGGTCGTCCTGACCCTGTCCGGGCTCTCCAAGACTTACCGGGCACCCGGCTTCCGCACCGGCTGGCTGCTGGTCAGCGGCCCGCGCCGGGAGGCGGCCGGGTACCTGGAGGGCCTGGAGCTGCTCGCGAACATGCGGATGTGCCCCAACGTGCCGAGCCAGTACGCCATCCAGGCCGCGCTGGGCGGCCCGCAGAGCATCACCGCGCTGCTGCAGCCGGGGGGCAGGCTCCGCGACCAGCGGGACCACGCCTGGGAGAAGCTGAACGCGATCCCCGGCGTGGACTGCGTCAAGCCGCGTGGCGCGCTGTACGTGTTCCCCCGGCTCGACCCGGATGTGTACAAGATCTCCGATGATCAGCAGCTAGTCATCGACCTCCTGGAGCAGCAGCATCTGCTGCTCACCCACGGCACCGGGTTCAACCTGGACACTCCCGACCACCTGCGGATGGTCTTCCTGGCTGGGATCGACGTGCTCGACGACGCGATCGGGCGGCTGAGCACCTTCCTCAGCACCTACCGGCAGTAGCCGCCGGGGCGTTACGGTCCCGGGCGGGACCGGGCCGGCTCGTTGACGGCATGGTCGGGCCGCTGGCCGCGGAGCACCTGGTGCACCTGGCGGGCCGCCTCGTGTGACATCTGCCTGCGCACCCCGTCCACCGCGGAGCCCAGGTGCGGGGTGAACCCAGTCCTCCATCGCGAGCACGTCGGCGGCGTAGCCGGCGAGCTGCCCGGACGCGAGTGCGCCGGCGACGGCGTCCTCGTCCACCACTGATCCGCGGCCCACGTTCACCAGGAAGGCGCCGGGCCGCATGGTGGCCAGCGCCTCCGCGCCAAGCAGATGGCGGGTGTCCGCGGTCAGCGGCAGCGCCAGCACCACCACGTCGCTTACTTCCCGCAACGAAAACCAGTCGAGGCGGGTCATCTCCGCCCCGGCGAGCGCGGAAGGGGGCACCGGACGGGGGTCGCAGTAGACGATCCGGGTGCCGAACCCGCGCAGCCGGGCGGCCACGGCCTGCCCCACCTGCCCCATTCCTACGATCCCGGCGGTGGCGCCGTCCAGGCCGGCGCCGTACAGGCGGGGCCGCCAGCCCGCGAACGTGCCCAGGCGCATCTCGCGGTCGGCCTCGGCCACCCGGCGCATCACCCCGATGATCAGGCCGACCGCGAGCTCCGCGGTGGGCACCGTCAGCAGGTCGGGCAGGATGGTCAGCCACACGCCGCGGCGGGCGCAGGCGGCGGCGGCGAAGTTGTCGTAGCCCTTGAGTGTCGCGCTGATGACCCGCAGCCGCGGGCAGCCGGCCAGGAACGCCTCATCCACCCGGTCGGACATCCCGGTGATGAGCCCGGTGGCGCCGGCGGCCAGGTCCGCGACCGTGTCCGGCGCGAAGACCTCGCCGGGCCCGGCAGGCAGCACCGGGTCACAGAAACTGGCCAGGTAGTCAGCCACGTCCGGGTGCACCCAGTGGGTCACGACCACCCGGAGCCGTTCCGGCGCGCCCATCAGCACTGTCCCGCGCTAAGCGGTGAACACGACCTTGCCGAACAGGTCTCCCGCGATCATCGCGGCGACGCCGTCCTTGGCCTGCTCCAGCGGCATAGTCCGGTCGATCTTCGGCCGCACGCCGGTCTGCTCGAGGAAGGTGGCCAGCCGCTCCAGCTCGTCCCGCGTGCCCATGGTGGAGCCGACCACGGACAGCTGGAGGAAGAAGACCCGGTTCAGGTCCGCGGGCGGCAGCGCCCCGCTGGTCGCGCCGCAGACGACGATCCGGCCCCCGGGCTTGAGAGCCCGCAGCGAGTGGGCCCAGGTGGCCTGGCCCACCGATTCCATCACCGCGTCGACCCGCTCCGGCAGCCTGTCCCCGTCCGCGAAGACCCGGTCGGCGCCGAGTTCCAGGGCGCGGTCACGTTTGCGTTCATCGCGGCTGGTCGCCCAGACCCGAAAGCCCGCCGCCCGCCCGATCATCAGGAGAGCGGTCGCGACACCACCACCCGCCCCCTGGACCAGGATCGTGGCCCCGGGCTGCAGACCAGACTTGGTGAACAGCATCCGGTAGGCGGTCAGGTACGCCGTGGGCAGGCAGGCGGCCTCGGTGAAGGACAGTGCCGCGGGCTTGGGCACCAGGTTGCGCCGGGGCACCGCGACCCGCTGGGCGAACGTGCCGTCGTAACGCTCGGACAGCAGCGAGCGGCGGGGGTCGAGCGTCTCGTCGCCGCGCCCGACTGACGGGTCGCCGATCACCGCGTGCACGATCACCTCGTGGCCGTCCTCGTCCAGGCCGGCCGCGTCACAGCCGAGGACGATGGGCAGCCGGTCGGCGGAGATGCCCACGCCACGCAGGGTCCAGACGTCGTGGTGATTGAGCGCGGCGGCCCGCACGGTCACCGTGGTCCACCCGTCCGGGGGCGAGGGATCCGGGTGCTCCCCCAGCTCCAGTCCGCTCAGCGGGTCATCGGCGTCGATGCGTGCGGCAGTGACAGCGAACATGGGCGCACCTTAACGCCTGATGCCGCCCGGTGGATGATCAGGGGCGCCCCGCGGACGATCAGGGGCCGCCCGGCGGACGATCAGACCCCGCCGCGCGGCGGCCCGGGGCCACGTAGCTACACTCAGCTACCAAGCAGTACGGGCGACCCAGTGGAAGGGCCGGCCGGGCCGGACGGTCTGTGCCATACTCTGTGCGGGGAAGCGGACCCCCATGCCCCCCAGCAGCTGAAGGACTGGAGTGGATCTCACCTCCTATGCCGAGCTGGCGGCGCGCTTGGTCAACACGAGCGTCGCTGGCGGCGGCCGTCAGGATGAGCTGGCCACCATAGAGGCTTATCGGGCCTTCATGGCGGACCGGGCTGGTTTGTGCGCCCGGGTGACCGGCGCTGATCTTGACGCGCTGCGGGAACTGCGGTCCCATCTGCGGATGATCTTCGCGGATTGCGCCGGGGGCAACGGGGATGAAGCGGCGGCACGGCTGAACGCGCTACTCGCCCGGCACCCTATCCACCCCGAGATCGCCCGGCACGACGGCGGGACCTGGCATCTGCACCACGCGGACAGCGGCTCGGTCGCGGACCGTTACGCGGCTGGCGCCGTGCTGGGCCTGACCAACGTGGTCACCAGCCTGGGTACCGACCGGCTGCGTCACTGCGAGGCCCCGTCCTGCCCGCACGTGCTCGTCGATTTGACTCCCGACCGGTCGCTGGCCTATTGCAGTGACCGCTGCGCGGCCAAGGCCAGCGTGACGGCCCTGCACGAGCGCCGGCGCAGCCCGAGCGGCAAGGCTTCCACCGCTGCGATCTAGCGTCTAGCCGCCAGATTCCGCTGGCCTCCGTTTCAACTTCCGTCGCCTGTTTCCCTCCGTTACACGTAGGTCCGCCCGTAAATGGACAGCGGCGCGTGTCGCTTCGTGGACTTATCGTGATCCGCGTTACCGAAATGAAGCCGCTCTCTTCTTCTCAGGCTGTTTGACGATCATTACCATGGGCCTACTCACAGGCCGTATGGCCCACGTATGCGGACCCGAAAGAAGGTTCGGAACCATGGCAACTGAGTCCGTAGCGGCTACTCCGACGGCACCGTCGGATATCGGCCTGAAACGAGAGATGGGGTTGATCGGCGCCACCTGGGCGTCCGAGACTTCCATCATCGGCTCGGGCTGGCTGTTCGGAGCGCTGTACGCCTCGCAGGCCGCGGGGCCGATCGCCCTGCTGGGCTGGGTCATCGGCGGCGTCGCGGTCATCTTCCTGGCCCTGGTGCACGCCGAACTGGGCGGGATGTACCCGGTCTCCGGCGGCACGGCGAGGTTCCCGCACCTCGCGTACGGCAGCGTGGCCGGTATCTCCTTCGGGTTCTTCTCCTGGGTGCAGGCCGTCACCGTGGCCCCCATCGAGTGCTTCGCGGTGATGCAGTACGGGTCGCACTACTGGACCGGCCTGTTCGACGAGAACGCGAACGGCGGGAAGGGCAACGTCACCGGGCTCGGCTTCGCGATGACGGTCGTCCTCCTGGTGATCTTCACGGCGCTGAACTTCCTGGCCATGCGCATCTTCAACAAGGTCAACTCGGGCATCACCTGGTGGAAGGTGGCCATCCCGGTCCTCACCATCATCGTGCTGCTGTTCAAGTTCCACGGCGGCAACTTCACCAGTCAAGGCTTCAACCCCTACGGCTGGAAGGCCCTGTTCGGGGCCATCCCGTCGGCGGGCATCGTGTTCGCCTACCTCGGCTTCGAGCAGGCCGACCAGCTGGCGGCGGAGATCAAGAACCCGCAGAAGAACCTGCCCCGGGCGATCCTGCTGGCCACCTTCATCGGCATCGTCATCTACGTCATGCTGCAGGTGGTGTTCATCGGCGCGATGCCGAGCAGCCAGATCGCCCACGGGTGGGCGAAGATCAGCAACCCGGACATCCTGGCCGGCCCGTTCGCCGGCCTGGCTGGCCTGGTCGGCCTCGCCTGGCTGGCCGCTGTCCTGCGGATCGACGCGTTCGTCTCCCCGTTCGGCACCGGCCTGATGTACCAGACCTCGAGCTCGCGGGTCGGGTATGGCCTCGGCCGCAACCGTTACTTCCCGCAGTTCTTCACCAGGGTGGACGGGAATGGCGTCCCGTGGATCAGCCTGCTCGTGGCCTTCGTGGCCGGGCTGTTCTTCCTGCTGCCGTTCCCGAGCTGGCACTCCCTGGTCAGCCTGGTCACCGGGGCCAGTGTGCTCATGTACGCGGGCGCGCCGCTGGCCATGGGCGCGTTCCGCCGGCAGGTCCCGGAGGCCGACCGGCCCTACCGGGTGCCCGCGGGTGAGGTGGTCTCCCCGCTCGCCTTCATCATCGCCAACATGCTCATCTACTGGTCGGGCTTCGTGACGGTCTGGAAGCTCGGCGTGGTGATCGTGATCGGGTACGTGCTGATCGGCATCTTCATGGCGCTCGACGAGAACCGGCCGCCGCTGGACTGGAAGTCGGCGCAGTGGCTGCCGTTCTACCTGATCGGCCTGGGCGTCATCTCCTGGCAGGGCCAGTACGGCCCGGACAACACGTTCCGGATCCCGTTCTGGTGGGACATGCTGGTCGTGGCCGCGTTCAGCCTGGTCATCTACTTCTGGGCGATGGCCAGCCGGCTGCCCAAGGCGGAGATGCTCAACCTGGTCGAGCGGCAGTCCGGGATCGAGCCGCCGGAGCGTTCCGCGGCCTGATCGCCCGGTTCTGGTCAGGAGAGCACAGTACGAGGACCCCCGGCCCTGGCGGCCGGGGGTTTTCGTTATCTGGTGCCTGGGGGTTTTCGTTATCTGGGCGCCTGCCGGGAACGGGCGCGGCGGTAGCGGAGCAGCACCCGGCCCTCGATGAGCCGGTCCGCGACCACGCCGAACGTGCGGCTGTCCGCGGCGCCCGCCGGGAGGTTGTCGGCCGCGAGCCACCAGCCGCCTGGCTCGCGCCACGCGGCCCGCTTCACCAGCAGCAGGTCCGGCCGGGCCGGATGCCGGGCGATCACCAGCTGCCCCGGGCGGACCCGGACCTGCCGGCCGGGGCGGGCCGCCCGCCGGACGAGGAGCCAGTCACCGGAGTGCAGGGCAGGCTCCATGGACCGGTCCACGACCGCAACCCGCCACAGCGGCCAGAGCATCGGCCCTCCTACGTTCGTTCCCGAGCCTGAGGGGTAGTGTCAATTTTCGGTAACCCATGATCCGAGATGAGAGAAGGGGACCTATGGGACTGCTGACACGTCTCCTCGAGCCAAAGTCCACCGTGCACGCGCATTGCGACCTGCCCTGCGGCATCTACGATCCCGCCCAGGCGCGGATCGAAGCTGAGTCCGTCAAGGCGATCATCCAGAAGTATCACGACAGCTCGGACCCGGCGTTCCAGACGCGGGCCCTGCTGATCAAGGAGGAGCGCTCTGACCTGGTCAAGCACCACCTGTGGGTGCTGTGGACGGACTACTTCAAGCCGCCGCACTTCGAGAAGTACCCGCAGCTGAACACACTGTTCAACGAGGCCACCAAGCTCGCCGGCGGTGGCCCGGGCGGCACCAAGAGCAGCACCGACGTCGACGCGGCCGACCAGCTGCTGGCCAAGATCGACGAGATCAGCAAGATCTTCTGGGAGACCAAGCAGGGCTGATCTCCGCGCAGCACGTCGCGACACCCCGAGGCCGCGCAGGCACCACGCCTGCGCGGCCTCGCCCGTCCCGGAATCCTCCGGTCAATCCTGGACATCCTGGCTGGTCAAAAGGGAATTGCCGGGGCAGCACCCGGGGCGGCGCGTTAGCGCTGCACCCGGTGGACGGTAGGTTGCAATGCAAGACCACGACGGCCGCCAGCAGCAGTACCGCTGACGGTACTGGAGGAGAATCGTGACGGAAGAAACGACCGCGCCTGCCGCTGCGGCCGTGCCCACCGCGGTTCGCGGTGAGCCCGTGCCACGGGCCGCCGAGGATCGCGTGACGATCCGGATGCCGGCCGAGGGTGCCTACCTGTCCGTGCTGCGCACGGCCACGGCAGGCCTCGCCGCCCGCCTCGACTTCACTCTGGATGAGATCGAGGACCTGCGGATCGCCGTGGACGAGGCATGCGGCCTGCTGCTCAGCCAGGCGGCGCCGGGTGCCAGCCTGGACTGCGACTTCACCCTCGGCGAGGACAACGTGACGATCGCGGTGTCCGTGCTCACCCAGCGGGCCCAGCTACCAGCCCGGGACACCTTCGCCTGGACGGTGCTCGCCGCGCTGGCCGGAAGCGTGGACGCCTGGGCCGGCCCGGGCAACCAACTCACGGTCTTGCTGCGCAAGACCCGCGAGCTGTCGAGGTCCGGGTGACCGAGGAAATCGAGGTCCGGGTGCCCCGGAAAGTCGAGGCCCGGGTGGCGGAGGAGATCGATGGCGTCGTGACGGCCCACATCGAGGCTCAGGTGGGCGAGACACCACTGGGCGAGACACCACTGGGCGAGACGCCGCTGGCTGAGGTGCGCACCACCCCGCGGATCCAGCATGCGGTCCCGGACCGGGGACACGCGCGGGAACTGTTCGAGCAGCTGTCTGTGCTGCCCCAGGGCGACGCCGAGCGGCTGCGGATCCGCGGCGAGCTGGTGGAACTGCACCTGCCCCTGGTGGAGTACCTGGCCCGGCGATTCCGTAACCGCGGCGAATGGCTCGATGACCTCACCCAGGTGGCGACGATCGGGCTGATCAAGTCCATTGACCGGTTCGATCTGGGCCGCGGGGTGGAATTCTCGACCTACGCCACCCCGACCATCGTGGGTGAGATCAAGCGGCATTTCCGGGACAAGGGCTGGGCAGTCCGGGTACCCCGGCGGCTGCAGGAACTCAAGCTGGCCCTGACCAAGGCCATCGGTGACCTGGCGCAGCGCGAGGGCCGGGCGCCCACCGTGGCCGAAATCGCCGCGCACCTGCAGATGACCGAGGAAGAGGTGCTGGAGGGCCTGGAGTCGGCCAACGCCTACTCGACGGTGTCCCTGGACGCCCCGGACTCGGGCGACGACGACGCGCCCGCCGTGGCCGAATCGCTCGGCATGCTCGACGACGCCCTGGAGGGGGTCGAGTACCGGGAATCGCTTAAGCCATTGCTGGAGCAGCTGCCCAGCCGGGAAAAGCGCATCCTGCTGCTGCGGTTTTTCGGGAACATGACCCAGTCGCAGATCGCCAGCGAGCTGGGGATCTCGCAGATGCACGTGTCCCGGCTGCTGGCCAGGACGCTCGCCCAGCTCCGGGACGGGCTGACGGCGGACGACTGACGGGCGCGGAGCTGGGCGCCGTGGCGGCCGGAGCCGGAGCCGGGGCCGGGACCCGCCTGGAGCCGGGACCGGGCTGGGCCCGGGCCGGGCTCGAGCGAGATCGGGCTCAGCTAGCCCCGGGCGGGCCGCTTGCGTGGTGGCCTGGGCTGGCCCGGCGCGGCGGGCTTGGCCGGCGAAGGAGTCTTGGCTGCTGGTTTCTTGGACGGCGAGGCCTTGGCCTGCGCGACTGGCCTAGCCGGGCGGGGCCGCTGGCCCGGGTCGGGACGTGGCGCGGTTCCGGAGGGCGGGCCGGCCTGCTGGCTACCCCCGGCCTGCGGACCGGCCAGCGCGCGGAGGGTGGCCGGGGTCACCAGCAGGGCGAACCCGATGATGGCCAGCGCCAGCGACGGGATCCCCCACTCGTAGCGGTGCCCCTGCACCAGGTAGACGCCGACGATGCCGACGAACAGCTGGGTCAGCGCCATGGGGGTGCGGCTCCACCGGCGGGCCTGGTACAGCCCCCAGGCGACCCAGGCCAGCGCCACGGCGGTGCCCAGGCCGATCAGCGTCAGCGCGATCCCGCTGCCCCGCTGGTAGGACTGGCCCGCGATCGTGTCCACTCCGGCCAGCACGCTGGCGGCCAGCACGATGACCGCGTCGGCGGCCTGCACCGCCGCCGCACCGAGCAGGCTCGGTGGCCTCTGTTGCATCTCCCATACCCCTCGTCGCTAACCTGAGCCCGTGCCCGCGCTCCTGATCGTCAACCCGCACGCCACGGCGACCACCCCATTGAGCCGGGACGTCATCACGCATGCTCTCGCATCCCAGATGGATCTGGAAGTCGTGGAAACACGCTACCGGGGCCATGCGGGCACACTGGCGCGCAAGGCCGCCTCGGAGGGCTTCCAGCTGATTCTGACGCTAGGCGGGGACGGCACGGTCAACGAGGCCGTCAACGGCCTGCTGCGCGGCGCGCAGCCCGGAACGGAGCCGGCCCTGGCCCCCGTCCCGGGGGGCCACGCGAACGTGTTCACCCGGGCGCTGGGCCTGCCCGCCGATCCGGTGGACGCGACCGGGCGGATTCTGGAGGCCCTGCGAGCGGGCCGTGACCGCCGCGTCGGCCTGGGCTGCGCCAGCCTGGATCAGGCCAGCCTGGACCAGGCCAGCCCGCACCAGGCCCGCCGGGACCGCTACTTCACCTTCAACGCGGGACTCGGCCTGGACGCAGAAGTGGTGCGGGTGATCGAGGGGCTGCGGGCGGGCGGCCGGACCGTGACCCCCGGCCTGTACCTGCGGACCGCGCTGCGCCAGTTCTACGGGGTCACCGACCGCCGTCACCCCGCGCTCGCGCTGGAACGCGAGGGCAAATCCGCGATCGGGCATCTGTTCCTGGCGATTATTTCCAACACCTCGCCGTGGACCTACCTGGGCCCGCGGCCGGTCAATCCGAGCCCGGGCGCCGGCTTCGACACCGGGCTCGATATCTTCGCGCTCCGGCGAATGCGGACCGTAGGCACATTGAGCGCGCTCCGTCAGATGTTCGCCCAGCGCAGCGAGCCCCCGGGGGGCCGGGACGTGGTCAGCCTGCACGACCAGCCCAGCTTCACCCTGAGGGCGGACCGGCCGGTCGCGCTGCAGGTGGACGGGGAGTATGTCGGCGAGCATGAGAGTGTCACGTTTCGCGCTGTTCCGCGTGCTCTGCGGGTAATTGCCTGACAAGCCCGGAACAGCTCATGATGTGACCTATCAGACACCGGAATCGAGCTGAACCTTTGCCGAATAGTCTTGCGTTTGATTCAGGCGCTTGACAGGCTGGAACCCGGTTCGGGTGAGCGGCGCCATGCGCGGCCATCGGGCAGGTTTCGGCGTTAGTGTCTGATTCCGAGACCTCGGACCGGAGTCCAGTGGGGGCCGCTGGCTCGAATGAAGTGTGAGGCTAAAACCCCGGGTAGCTACACGGCTCCCGACATAGACCCTGGCTCGTGAATTCGTTCACAAGCTCGCGAGCCGAGGTCTCCAACCCGGACCGGCCACGGTCCGGCCGCCAAGGAGGAGTGGACCGCATGGACTGGCGCCACGACGCCGCCTGCCGTGACGTGGACCCGGAGTTGTTTTTCCCGATCGGGAACACCGGGCCTGCGCTACTCCAGATCGACGAGGCCAAGCAAGTATGCCGCCGATGCCCAGCGATTGAGCCCTGCCTGCAGTGGGCGCTCGAGAGCGGCCAGGACGCCGGGGTGTGGGGCGGCATGAATGAAGACGAGCGGCGCGCTCTCAAGCGGCGGGCGAGCCGGTTCCGGGCGCGCGCGAACGCGTGAGCTTAGCGGATGCCCCGGGGGCTGTCCTGTCCCCGGGGCTTCCGCCTGCTCAGGCATGCGGCTCCGCCGGGCCCAGCGGGCGTATCGGAGCCGCCTGGGCTGATAACGGCGCCCCGGCGTCCAGCGGCAGGTCCACCACGGCCTTGGTGCCCCCGCCGGCCCGCGGCTTGACCTCCAGCCGGCCGCCCAGCTCGGACAGCACGAGTGTCCGGACGATCTGCAAGCCCAGGCTGGTCGCGGAAGCCAGGTCGAATTCCTCCGGCAAGCCCACGCCATTATCTTGCACAATGACCGTCAGCCGTTCCTGGCTGCGGTCCACGCATACCTCAAGCAGCCCATCGACTCCCGGATCCGGGCTCTGGGCCAGTCCGTGCTGCAGCGCGTTCTGCAGCAACTCGGCCAGCACCAGGGCCAGCGGCGTGGCCACCGCGGAGGGAAGCAGCCCGAACCGGCCGAGCAGGACGGGCTTGACCCGTGCCTCGGCCGAGGACACCTCCCCCGCCATCGCGGCGACCCGCTCCGCGACGTCGTCGAAGTCCACGATCTCCTCGGGGGCGTGCGAGAGCGTCTCGTGCACGGTCGCGATGGAACCGACCCGGCGCACCGCCTCGTCCAGCGCGGCCCGCGCCTTCGGCTCCTCCAGCCGCCGCGACTGCAGGCGGAGCAGCGCGGCCACGGTCTGCAGGTTGTTCTTCACCCGGTGGTGGATTTCCCGGATGGTGGCGTCCTTGGTCATCAGCTCGCGCTCGCGGTGCCGCAACTCGGTCACGTCGCGGACCAGCACCAGCGCCCCGGTCCGCAGCCCGTTGACGACCAGCGGGATGGCCCGCAGTTGAACCACCGACCCGTTCCCCTCGACCTCGGTCTCCCGCGGGGCACGCCCGCTGGCGGTGACCATCAGCGAGTCGTCGGTGGGCCGCCCCGGGGCGCACAGCCGGGCGGTCAGCGGGCCCAGCTCGGCCCCCACCAGGTCTGCGGCCAGGCCGAGCCTGCGGTACGCGGACAAGGCGTTGGGGCTCGCGTAGCTGACCTTGCCGGACCGGCCGAGCCGCAGCATCCCGTCCCCCACCCGGGGGGAGCGGACCAGCGCGGGCTGCTGCCCAGGCCAGGGGAACATGCCGGAGGCGACCATCTGGGCCAGGTCGTCCGCGCCCTTGAGGTAGGTCAGCTCCAGGCGGCTCGGCGTGCGCGCCGAGCTCAGGTTCGTGCTCCGCTCGATGACCGCGATGACCTGGCCCTCCCGGGTGACCGGGATCGATTCCCGGCGGACCGGCACGCCGCGGGTCCACTCCGGGTCGCCTTCCCGGCAGATCCGCCGCTCCCGCTGGGCCGATTCCAGGAAGGGCCGGGCCCCGACCGGCGCGAACGAGCCCACCGCGTCGTCGTGGAACGTGGTCGGCCCGGTCGTCGGGCGCATCTGGGCCAGTACCACCCAGCCGGAGGCGTCCTGGAGCGGCGCCCACAGCACCAGGTCAGCGAAGGACAGGTCGGCCAGCAGCTGCCAGTCCGACACCAGCGCGTGCAGCCAGTCGATGTCGGCCGACGTCAGCGCGGTGTGGCGGCGGGCGAGGTCATTGAGCGTGGGCACCATGCCATCATCGCTCATCCGGGCCACCGAGCGGGCCCACGCCTTCAGCCTGGCATCTTTGCGGCGCCGCCCCCCTCGCCGCCCGGCCGGCGTCCACCTCGGGGCGCACCCCGGCGCCCACTTCGCCACCCGCCCTCCTGGGGCCACTGCCCGCCGTACCGGCTCTAGCTGGCATTATTCCCCCATGTACGGTCACGGGTGAAGCGGGACGGGGCCGCAATAGGAGATTATGTCCGGAACGCAGGTGCTGCGGAAGGAAGTGACCGTGACAGCGTCCCCCGCTATCCGCGACGGCGAGCCTTCACCCCCTGGCCCGGCGTCGCCACGGATCCCGAAGTACTACGCGGTCAAGCGCCAGCTGCTCGAGCTGACCCAGGCCATGGCGCCGGGCAGCCCGGTGCCGCCGGAACGGGAGCTCGCCCAGCAATACGGGACGTCGCGGACCACGGTGCGCCAGGCCCTGGCCGAGCTCGTGGTGGAAGGCCGGCTGCTGCGCATGCAGGGCAAGGGCACCTTCGTGGCCAAGCCCAAGGTCGCGCAGCTCCTCGAGCTGGCCAGCTACACGCAGGGGATGCGGGCGCACGGGCTGCACCCGCAGACCAGGATCCTGGACACCAGCTACGTGCCCGCCGACGCCCAGCTTTCCGAGCTGCTGGCCATCCCGGCCGGCGGCCGGGTACTGCGCATCCACCGCTTGAGGCTGGCCGACGGGGAGCCGATGTCGACCGACACCTCGCACCTGCCCGGCCGCCGGTTCCCCGGACTGCGCCGGAACCTGGACCGCTACGCCTCCTTGTATGAGGCGCTGGCCTCGGCCTACGGGGTCCAGCTCACCGAGGCGGTGGAGACGATCGAGACCGTGCTGGCCGACCCCAAGGACGCCCGGCTACTCGGGGTCGACGTCGGCATGCCCCTGCTGCTGCTGTCGCGTCAGGCGTTCGACGTCTCGGGTGAACCCGTCGAGTGGGCCCAGTCCAAGTACCGCGGTGACCGCTACAAGCTGGTCACGCGGCTTCACCGCTAGCAGCCCGCCGGCGGCTTCGCCGGCCCTGCTGGCTCCGACTTCGCCGGCTCTACTGGGGCTCAGCCGGCTTCGCCGGCCCTGCTAGCTCAGCCGGCTTCGCCGGCGGGCGGGCGGCTGCGCCGGTAGCCGGTCAGCCACCACGCGGCGGGCAGCAGCCCGGCGGCGATCGCGGCCTTGATGGCGTCGCCCGCCAGGAACGGGGTGAATCCCTCCGACAGCGCACGCGAGGCGCTGAGATGCAGGTCCAGCGCCAGCCAGGTCACCCCGATCGCGTACATGACCACCTCGCCGGCGATCATGACGGGCACCGACCGCAGCACCGAGCGGTCCGCGCCGCGCTGGGCCAGGTAGCCGCACAGCGTCGCGGCGGCGATGAAGCCCAGCACGTAGCCGAACGAGGCACCTACGTAGCCGCTCTGGTGGGCGGCGAACCAGGGCACCCCGGCCAGCCCGGCCACCGCGTACAGCACCAGCGCCGCCCCGGCCCGCCGCCAGCCGAGTGCCGTGCCCGCCAGCAGGACGCCCAGGGTCTGCCCGGTGATGGGCACGGGGGTGAAGGACAGGTGGATGGAGATCTGGGCGAGCAGCCCGACGAAGCCGGCCGCCCCAACCACCAGGACCACGTCCCGGACCAGCGCACCGGGCAGCAGGTCGGCAAGCACCAGGGGGGAACGCTGGCGCAGCGCGGCCGCATCAGACATGGGGGACTCCTCAGGCGGGGGAAACGTACAGGTAGCCGAGGGGGACGATACCAAGGTGCCCGGGACCATCCAAGGCACCGGGTGTCCGGTATGCGGTGGGGAGCGGCCACAATGCTGAACCATGCGGGTAAGTAACACGCTCGGCTTCGCGGCGGGGCACTGGCGCATCGAGCGGGTGCTGACCGACCACCGCTCGGGCGCTGAGGGACGGTTCACCGGCCAGGCCGTGCTCAGTGGGCCCGGCGATCCTGGCGAGCCAGGTGCCCCCGCCGGCTCCGCCGAGCCCGATACCGAGGCGTCGCTGCGCTACCTGGAGACCGGCGAGCTGCGCTTTGGCCCGCACACCGGCCCGGCCACCCGCAGCCTCCGCTACCAGGGCCTGCCGGACGGCACGGTGGACGTGCGGTTCGCGGACGGCCACCTCTTCTACCGGCTTGACCTGCGCTCAGGCCGCTGCACGGCGGTCCACCAGTGCCGTGCGGACCGCTACGAGATCACCTACCTGGTGCTCGGCGAGGACGTGATGGAGGAGCGCTGGCGGGTGACCGGGCCGGCCAAGGACTACGAGGCCGCCGCGACCCTGATTCGCTGGGATCACTGATTCGCAAACCATTGCAGGATGGGTCAATTCATCGCACCATGGACGTCAACAACGTGACATAAGTCACGCGCGCGCCGGCCGCCCCGCGCCGTGGCCTGGCGGGTGGCGCGCGACGACACACGTTAGGGAGACGAAGCGATGACGCATTCCGGCCCCCCGCGCACGCGCACCGGCACCTGGCTCTTAGTCGCGATCCTGCTGTTAGTCGCGGTGCTCGGGACGCTCATCGTCCCGATCTACGCGCGGAGCAGCCCCTATCTCGGCAGCTTCCCCTTCTTCTACTGGTACCAGTTGCTCTGGGTACCGGTCACGGCGCTGCTGACCACGATCTGCTACCTGATCACCACGAAGGTGGCACGCCCGGCCCCTGACAGCCAGGGCGGCCGAGCCGAACCGGGCGCCCCGGTGCCCGCCCAGCCCCCCACCGGCCACGGGGAGGCGTTGTGAGCCACATCAACGCCGTCTCGTTCACCATCCTCATCGTCCTGTTTGCCCTGGTCACCTGCATCGGCTTCGCCGCGGTGCGGTGGCGCCGGGCCGAGGACAGCCTGCACCTCAACGAGTGGGGGCTCGGCGGCCGGGGCTTTGGCAGCTTCGTCACCTGGTTCTTGCTTGGCGGTGATCTGTATACTGCCTACACATTCATCGCCGTGCCGGCCCTGGTCTACGGCATCGGGGCGGCCGGGTTCTTCACCCTGTCCTACACGATCATGGTTTACCCGATCGTGTTCGTGTTCCTGCCCCGGCTGTGGTCCGTGGCCCGGGTGCACGGCTACATCACCCCGGCCGACTTCATCCACGGCCGGTACGGGTCGCGCGGCCTGGCGCTCGCCGTGGCCTTCACCGGCATCCTGGCCGTCATGCCGTACATCGCCCTGCAACTGGTCGGCATCCAGGCAGTACTGACTGTGATGGGCATCGGCGGCTCTTCCACCACCGGGTTCGTGCATGACCTGCCGCTGATCATCGCGTTCCTCATCCTGGCCGGGTACACGTTCGTGTCCGGGCTGCGCGCCCCGGCCCTGATCGCGTTCATCAAGGACACGCTGATCTACGTGATGATCATCGTGGCGGTCATCTACATTCCGATCCGGGTCGGCGGCTGGGGGCACATCTTCAGCGTGGCCGACACCCACCTCAAGGCGACCAACCCCAAGACGGGCAAGCCGAACGGCAGCCTGATCGAGCAGCCCGCCGGGATGTGGGCCTACTCCACGCTCGCCCTGGGCTCGGCGCTGGCCCTGTTCATGTACCCGCACAACATCACGGGCGTGTTCGCGGCCAATCGGCGCAAAGTGATCCGGCGCAACGTGGCCGCACTGCCCGCCTACTCGCTGGTGCTCGGCCTGATCGCGCTGCTCGGCTACATGGCCCTGGCGGCGCCCGGCGTGCCGGCGGAGGTCAAGGCGCACGACGCGAACGCGCAGCTGGCGGTGCCGTTCCTGTTCCAGCGGATCTTCCCGAGCTGGTTCGCCGGCATCGGCTTCGCCGCGATCGTCATCGGGGCCCTGGTCCCGGCGGCCATCATGGCGATCGCGGCCGCGAACCTGTTCGCCCGCAATATCTATAAGGAGTACTTCCGGCCGAACGCCAGCGCCGCGGAGCAGACCAAGGCGTCTCAGTGGGCCTCGATCGTGGTCAAGCTGGGCGCTCTGCTCTTCGTGCTGTTCGTGAAGCAGACATATGCCATCCAGTTCCAGCTCCTGGGCGGGATCTGGATCGTGCAGACCTTCCCGGCCATCGTGGCCGGGCTGTACACCCGCTGGTTCCACCGGTGGGCGCTGGTTATCGGCTGGGCGGTGGCCATGGTGTTCGGCACCATCGCCGCGTACCGGCTGCCGGCCCCCGGCGAGCCGGGCACGCACTTCGGCGCCTCGGTGGACACCCTGCCGGTGATCAACCACACCATCTACATCGGGCTCACCGGATTGGTGATCAACCTGGTTATCTCGGTGGTCCTGACGCTCGTATTCCGGGCGGTCAAACTGCCCGGCGGCCGGGACGAGACGCGGCCCGAGCACTACGTGGCCGATCCGGAACCCGCCGCCGCGGAACCGGTCCCGGTCGCGGCGGGCGCAGCGGGCGCAGCGGGCGTCGGCTGACCCACGGCGCAGGTGCCGGGCCCGCATCCCTCCGGGCCCGGCACCTGCGCCCCGCACGCGGGACGGCCGACCTGTTCCCGCAAGCTACTAGCTGGTAACCTCGCCGCATGACCGACGGCGGCGGGCAGCACGACAACGGGCGCGGCGAAGCCGGGGACACCCCTCCAGGAGACGGTGGCAGCCAGCACGGTGGCAGCCAGCCCGGTGCGAGCTCCCACGGGGGCACCCTGGCCGTGGCGGCCGCCCAGGCGCACGGCGTGGACACCATGTTCACCCTGTCCGGCGGGCACGTGTTCCCGCTCTACGACGCGGCGGTGCACGCGGACCCGCCGATGCGGCTGCTGGACGTGCGGCACGAGCAGACCGCCGTCTTCGCCGCGGAGGCCACCGCCCGGCTGACCCGGCTCCCGGGGCTGGCCGTGCTGACCGCCGGGCCCGGGGTGACCAACGGCATCAGCGCCGTCACCACGGCCCATTTCAATGGCTCGCCGGTGGTGATCCTCGGCGGCCGGGCCCCCGACGTGCGCTGGGGCTCGGGCAGCCTGCAGGAGTTCGACCATCCTGAGCTGCTCCGGCCCATCACCAAGCGGGCCTGGACCGAGCACGAGACCGCGAAGGTCGGCGCCGGGGTGGATGAGGCGTTCCGGCTGGCCACCGCGCCGCACCGGGGCCCGGTGTTCGTGGACGCGTCCCTGGAGGCCCTCTACGGCCCGGCTGACACCGGGCCAGCGGAGAGTTCCGGGCCGGGCGGCATACCGGTGCGGGCCGCCCGGCCCGGGACAGCGCAGCCGGTGGGATGTGACCCGGACGCGGCCGCCGCCATCGCGAGGCTGATCGCAGCGGCCCGCCGCCCGGTCCTGGTGCTCGGCTCGGACGTGTGGATGGACGGCGCCGAGCAGGCCGCCCGGACCGCGGCCGAGGAGTTCCGGCTGCCGGTCATCGCCAACGGCCAGGGCCGCGGCATCCTGCCGCGCGGTCATGAGCTGCTGGTCACCCGGGCCCGGTCGGTCGCCTTCCGGCAGGCTGACCTGGTCGTCGTGGTGGGTACTCCGCTCGATTTCCGGCTCGGCTATGGCGCGTTCGGCGACCAGAATTCTCCGCAACGAAAACCATCCGTGGTCCATGTCGCCGACGCGCCAGGTCAGGTCGCCACGCACTGTGAGCTGGCGGCCTCGTACGCGGGTGACCTCGGCGGGTTCTTCACGGCGCTGGCGGCCCCGGCGGCGTGGCCGGGCCGGCCGGCCCGGGTCCCGTGGGAGGATTCCTGGCTCCCCCAGCTCCAGGACGCGGCCCGGGGCGCGGTGGCTGCCGACGGCGCCTTGCTGGCCAGCGACGCCGACCCCATTCACCCGATGCGCGTCTACGGCGAGCTGGCCGGGGTGCTGGACGACGACGCCGTGGTGATCGGCGACGGGGGCGACTTCGTGTCGTACGCGGGGAAGTACATCGAGCCGGGACGCCCCGGCGGGTGGCTCGACCCGGGGCCGTACGGCTGCCTGGGCACCGGGCTGGGCTACGCGATCGCGGCCCGGATCGCCCGGCCGTCGGCCCAGGTGGTGCTGCTGCTCGGGGACGGCGCCGCCGGGTTCTCCCTGATGGACGCGGACACATTGGTCCGGCACGGGCTGCCGGTCGTCATGGTCTGCGGCAACAACGGGATCTGGGGCCTGGAGAAGCACCCCATGCAGGCCATCTACGGCTACGACGTGGTCGCCGACCTGCAGCCGCGGTGCCGGTACGACGAAGTGGTCAGCGCGCTGGGCGGCGCCGGGGAACTGGTCACCCGGCCGGACGGGATCGGCCCCGCGCTGCGCCGGGCCTTCGACTCCGGCGTTCCCTACCTGGTCAACGTGATCACCGACCCCGCGGTCGCCTACCCCCGCTCAACCACCGGCGTCTAACCCCCACCCCCACCCCCACCCCCACCACCACTCACACCAACCTCACCAGTCACACCGGCCTGCCACATTTCCCGCGGAACGTGCGATCCGGTGGGTGTTTTGTGGTGGTTTGGGCGCACGTTCCGCGGGAAATGTGCTTCCGACGGCGCAGGTGGGGGCGGGCCGGGCGGCGGTTACTCGATGATGGCGATGAGGTCGCCTTCCTGGATCACGTCGCCCTCGGCCACCGCCAGCTTGGTCACCGTGCCTGGCTCCTCGGCCAGCACCGGGATCTCCATCTTCATCGATTCGAGGATGACCAGCGTGGCGCCCTCGGAGACCTGCTCGCCTTCGGCGGTCACGACCTTCCAGACGTTGGCGACCATCTCCGCGCGGACCTCGGCCACTCGCCCCTCCTCTCCCTCAGCGCGCCGCCCGCTGGGCGGCGCCCTCACATTGTGCCCGTTCAGGGACGTGTCCCGGTTCAGGGATGTGCCCCGGTTCAGGGACGTGCCCCGTCAGGGGCGCAGGCGGCTGACCACGAGAGTGTCGTAGCCGCCGTCGCTGAACTCCTCGCTGTCCAGCAGGTCCGCCTGGAAGGGCAGATTGGTCTTGAGCCCGGTGATCCGGAACGACGCCACCGCGTCCCGGGCCCGGCGCAGCGCCTCGTCCCGGTCCGGGCCCCACGCGCACAGCTTGGCCAGCAGCGGATCATAGAACGGGGTCACCACGTTCCCCGCTTCGTATCCCGCATCGACCCGGATCCCCTCACCGGCCGGCTCCACCCAGCCACTGATCGTGCCCGGGCTGGGCAGGAAACGGTTCGGGTCCTCGGCGTACACCCGCAGCTCGATCGCGTGCCCCTGGGCCGATACCTGATCGGGATCGAAGCTGATCCCGTCACCACCGGCGATCCGCAGCTGCTGCTCGACCAGGTCGATGCCGGTCACCATCTCGGTGACCGGGTGCTCCACCTGGAGCCGGGTGTTCATCTCCAGGAAGGTGAACTCGCCGGTCCGGGCGTCCACCAGGAACTCGACCGTCCCGGCGCCCTCGTAGCCGACCGTCTCCCCGGCCCGGATCGCGGCCTCCAGCATCCGGGCCCGCAGGGCGGGACTGACTCCCGGAGACGGGGTCTCCTCGGCCACCTTCTGGTGCCGCCGCTGCACCGAGCAGTCCCGCTCACCCAGGGCCAGCACCCGGCCGCCGGGGAGCCCGAGGATCTGCACCTCCACGTGCCGGGCCGGGGCCACGT
Organism: Streptosporangiaceae bacterium; assembly: GCA_036509255.1. Taxonomy (GTDB): domain Bacteria; phylum Actinomycetota; class Actinomycetes; order Streptosporangiales; family Streptosporangiaceae; genus RYN-230. The sequence goes on along the minus strand of DATCFY010000033.1, from coordinate 10,555 downwards.
AGCGTTCCAGCAGGATCGCCGGGCTGCCGAAGAATCGCTCCGCGCGGGAGCGGGCCGTCTCGAACGCCGCCGCCAGCTGCTCGGGGCCGGCCGCGGCGCTCATCCCGATCCCGCCGCCGCCCGCCGCGGCCTTCACCATGACCGGGTAGCCGATGAACGCCGCCGCGGCAGCGGCCTCCTCGGCGTCGTGCACCGGCTCGGTGGTGCCCGCGGCCACCGGCACCCCGGCCGCGGCCATCAGGTTCCGCGCGCTGATCTTGTCGCCCATCTGCTCGATGGCGGACGGTGGCGGTCCCACCCAGGTCAGCCCGGCGTCGATCACGGTCCGGGCGAAACTACCGTTTTCGGAAAGGAAGCCGTAGCCGGGATGAACGGAGCGCGCGCCGCTGTCGCGGGCGGCCTGGAGGATCGCGCCGGCGTCCAGGTAGCTGCGAGCGGGCGGCGGCGGCCCGATGAGCAGCGCCTGGTCGGCCTCGCGGACAAACGGCAGCCCGGTGTCGGCCTCGGAGTAGACGGCGATCGTGCGGATGCCCATCCGCCGGGCGGTGGCGATCACCCGCCGGGCGATCTCACCCCGGTTGGCGACGAGCACCGACTCAATCACCCGCGCAGCCTACAGGCGGCCGGGGTGCCCCCGCCCGGCCACCTCGGTGAGCGCCGCCACGACGCCCGGATCGTACTCGGACGCGGTGTCCATCCGGAGCCGTTCCAGCGCCGCCGCGGCCCGGTCCCGGTCCGGTGATCCGCCGACCAGGTCGTCGAAGGCGTTGGCGGCCCGGATGATCCGGCTGCCGATCGGCGGCTCCGGGCCGTCGCCGCGCGCGGGCTGGCTCTGCCGCCGGACGATCTCGGCCACCCCGTCCAGCACCCCGGCCTGCTCGATGACACTGGCCCCGAGCCCCGCGATCCGCTGCTGGTCTTCGGGGGAGGCGAGCACGGTCGCGCCCCCCGGGATCGGGTCTGCCAGCGAGAGCTGCCCGATGTCGTGCATGAGCGCGGCGTACTCCAGCTCGAGCAGGTTCGGCTCACTCATCCCGAGCTCGCGGCCGACCGCGACGGCGAGCCGGCCCACCCGGTAGGAATGGCCGTCCTCGACGTAGCCGCCGACCTCGGTGACCCGGGCCAGGGCGCGGACCGTCTGCAGGTAGGTGGAGCGGATGCCGGCGTACCGGCGGAACGCGGTCTGGGTGACCAGCAGCGGGGCGATGAGCAGCGCCAGCGCCACCAGGCCCATGGCCTCAGTGGCCAGGGCGATGAGGATCGCGCAGGCACCCACCGCCGCGCCGAGCGGCACCTGGATGCCCAGCTCGTCGGCCAGTGACACGACGAACCGGGCCTGCAGGGCATCCGCGCGGATCAGGGCCTTGATCACGCATTCAGCGAGCCAGCCGGCCACGATCAGCACGGCCATGACCGCGAGCCTGAGCCACACGTGATGATCGATGAAGGCCAGGTGAGCGAGGGGGCGGAAGGCGATCGCCACGAACGACACGGCCAGCAGCCGGGAGGCCATGCCGGCCACCCCGGCGGGCCGGCCGGCCGCCAGGTGCGGCAGCGCCCCGACGATCATGCCGACCGCCGTCACCGCGACCACCTGGAGTGCGGGCTGAAGCGCCAGGTGCATGCCGACCCGGACGGCCAGCGCGTAGCCGAGCGCCCCCGCACTGCCGATCGGGGCGGCTTCCCGGTCGCCGGGCAGGGACAGCCGGAGCAGCTCGCCCAGCGCGATCAGCGCCCCGAAGGCCAGCGCGTCACGGGGCTGCACCAGCCCCGATGCGGCGGTCTGGGCCACGGCCGCGACCAGCAGCACACCACCCGCGATGACCAGCAGCAGCTGCCCGGAGTCGGTGGACTGCCAGACAGACTGACGGCCGGGGTGGCGCTGGGTGCTCACCGGGGAGCTCATCTCACCGGCTCTCGACGACCCGCAGCGGCGCGGTGGGATCGTCGTGATCCTGGGCCGCGACCTGGGCGGGGAACCCGGCCGGCAGGGCGCTGGCCGGGGACTGACCGGCCTCTTGCGGCTCCCAGCGTTCCCGGCTCAGCGCGGCGATGAACGCGTCCACCAGCATCGGATCGAACTGCATGCCGGAGCATTTGCGCAGCTCTGCGACGGCGGCCTCGACGCTGCGGGCGCCGCGGTAGGAACGGGTCGAGGTCATCGAGTCGAACGCGTCGGCGACCGCGATCACCCGGGCGAACTCGGGAATCTCGTCGCCCGCCAGGCCCATCGGGTAGCCCTTGCCGTCCATCCGCTCGTGGTGGTGCATGATGCCGTCCAGCGCCTCGGTCAGGAACCCGATCTGCCGGACGATATCCAGGCCGCGCATCGGGTGCAACTGGATCGCGGCCAGCTCCTCCTCGGTCAGCGGGCCGGTCTTCTGCAGCACCTTGGTGGGCACCCCGAGCTTGCCGACGTCGTGCAGCATGCCCGCGTACCGGATGGCCTCGACGCGCTCCGCGCCCATCCCGATCTGCCGGGCCAGCATGGTCGCGCCCCGGGACACCCGCTCACTGTGCCCGCGGGTGTAGAAGTCCTTGGTCTCCACGGCCTGGCAGAGCGCGGCCATGGTCGCCGAGTAGGCACCCTCCTGGGCCGCGAACTGCCCCATCGCCCAGCGCGCCACGAACAGCGGGATCAGCACCAGGACCGCGGCGAACGGCCCCAGCAGGTCCCACAGCGCCGCGATCAGCAGGCCCAGTGTGGCGTAGCCGAGATCGGACACCAGCAGGAGGGAAAGGTGCAGGTCAAGGCGGCCACGCTGGGGGCTGGTCCCGGCCGGGGGGAGAAGCAGCAGCATGGTCCACAACAGTCCGTGATTGACCGCCACGTGCACCGCGGCCGCCACCGCGAAAGGCAGGATGATGGACGGGAATGAGCCCCGCATGGGCACGCCGATAGGGCCACCTAGCGCCACGTAAGCCTCACCCGCGGCGAAAGCGCTCAGCGCGTACATTGCGCCGTTAAAGGCCCGCTCACGGAGCCCGCCGCGGCGCAGGCTGATTAGCGATGTCGCGCCGACCAGCGCGGCCCCGCCCGGGCCGAGCAGCACGACCGCCGCGAGGGTGGCCGCCGAGCTGGGCGACCAGGCGGATTGCCGGGAGGTGAGCGTGGTGGGGGTGGAATCGCAGATCATGAACAAGACGGCCAGTACCAGCAGCGTCCAGGACAGCCGATAGTCGGCATCCCAGTCCAGATCCGGCACCAGCACGTGGGCCAGCAGCAGGACCGATGCCGTGACCACCACGGCCATATAGAGCCACGCGGCCCGCGAGAGCCTGCTCAAGACCCCCCCTCGCAGTCAGTCCGATCGGCTAGCTGTGGTTACTTCCTCATGGGCGCACGCCGACTGCGACTCGCCAAACCCTGCCGATCTCCGGCCCCGATGAATGACCCTGCCAATCGGTCCAGCTCGCCACTCAGGGTAACGCCATCACCGCTGATCGCGTAGCGTTCACGACCGATATCTACAACCTGTATATACGACATAACAGCGAGTAACAATGGCTGGCAGCACGACGTCAGCCCAGTTCACAGGAGGAGGTGCTGATGGGCCGTGGCCCAGCGGGTGTTTTGGCGGGTAATGGGCCCGCTACGAGCGGGGCTATTCGCCGTGAAATTCGGTGATCTCGATCGTGGCCCGGACTTCCTGGATCCGGGTCAGCACCTTGACCCGCAGGTCATCCGGGACCTCATCATGGCCACAGTACTTGTGCACCAGCCGCTTGACCGCCTCTTCCAGGCCGTAGTCCCGCAGGCACGGGCCGCACTCGTCGAGATGCTGGCGGATCTCCGACATGCCCGAGTCCCCGAGCTCGCCGTCCAGGTAGGAGTAGACCCGGTCGAGTACCTCGCTACACGGAGTCTCGTGGGGCTTTCCGCAGCTCATGATGCGTCCCTCCCCGACTCCGCAGCCTGTGGCTCCTGGCCGTCATCCGCCGGGGCCGGGCGGGTCACGCCCCGGTCGGCCGCGTACTCCTGAAGCATGTCCCGCAACTGCCGCCGCCCGCGGTGCAGGCGCGACATGACGGTGCCGATCGGCGTGCCCATGATGTCGGCGATCTCCTTGTACGCGAACCCCTCCACGTCAGCGAGGTAGACCGCGATGCGGAATTCCTCGGGGAGGGCCTGCAGCGCCTGCTTAATGTCGGAGTCAGGGAGGCGGTCCAGCGCCTCCGCCTCCGCCGACCTCAGGCCCGACGAGGTGTGCGACGCGGCACGGGCCAGCTGCCAGTCCTCGACCTCTTCCGCGCCGGACCGCTGCGGCTCGCGCTGCTTCTTGCGGTAGCTGTTGATGAAGGTGTTGGTCAGGATGCGGAACAGCCAGGCCTTCAGGTTCGTGCCGGGCTGGAACTGGTGGAAGGACGCGTAGGCCTTGGCGAACGTCTCCTGGACCAGGTCCTCGGCATCGGCTGGGTTACGCGTCATCCGCAGTCCCGCCGAGTAGAGCTGATCCAGGAAAGGCAGCACATCGTGCTCGAAGCGCTCACTTCGCTGCTCGAGTGTCTCGGTGACCGGACCCACCCCCTCGGAGATCTCCTGCACCGGCCGACGATAGCGGCCGTATGGGCGGGAGGATACATCCCCGCTCATCGTCGGCTCGAAGCGAGTCAGCTTGAGGGCGCTACTGGGAGGCGCGTAATCGGCTACTACCACGCCGTCTGAAACAGGCGACCGGGCGGCTTCATTCCGTCATCCGCGGGGTTTGGCTTCTCCTGCGTGGCGTGTCGCCGGCCGGGTGCCGGGCCAGGCGGCAGCCGGCCGGATACCGGGGCGGCGCGGTGGCCGCCCCCGGGCCCGCAGGGTGACCTTGCCGTCAAGTCAGGTGAGGAAAGGCCCAGGTGGGGAACATTTCAGGAAATAGGGCTGCGCGGGCTCCCCGCCTTCGCGGCGGCGTTTCATCTCTGTCACTGGGCAGGCCGTCGGCCGCAATGCGTGCAGCCCGCTCCTGGATGGAGTCATGGTGGCGGCAAGTACGACCAGCCCTCTCACCATTCTCGGGTCAGGCTCGCTCACGGCCTACTGGCGGTTCCAGCGAGCCGTCGTGGCGGCCCAGCTGCAAGCCTGGCTGCCGCCACGGGGCCGGATCCTGCTGGATATCTCCGGCCCGCAGTCCAGCGTGGCCGCCCAGGCGGCCGCCGCGGGCTACGCGGTCGTGCAGGTCATGCCCCGCGTGCCGGCCGCCGCCGAACGCCCCGCCGGGCCGGATGTGCCGCGGCTGCTGGCGGTCCGCGGCGTGCACCGCCGCCGTGCCCCGGCCGGGCGGCTGGTCCGCGTGGTGGCGGACTCGGCGAACCTGGCGTTCCTCGCGGACGGGTCGGTGGACGGGGTCATCGCCGACGACGGGGCGCTGTCCCGGCACCTGATGGCCGAGGACGTCGCGGCGGAGATCGCCCGCGTGCTGCGGCCCGGCGGCCAGGTCCTGGCCTGCGTGGACTCGCTCGTACTGGGCATGTCGATCCTGGCCGAGCAGCACCACTGGGCCCAGCTGACCGATCTGCCGCAGGCGGAGGTGCTGCTGGTGCCCTGGCCGGACGGCCGGATCACCCGGTGCTTCGGCCCCGACCAGCTGGTCGACCTGCTGACTGAGGCCGGGCTGGAAGTCAGCTGGATCCGGCCGCGCACCGTGCTGTCCCCGTCCATGGTGGACCACGTGCTGCGCAAGGACCCGAGCGCCATCATGCGGCTGGTCCGGGCCGAACTGGCCGCGGGCGCGGGTGAATCCGTCCCGGGCGCGGCGGGTAACGGCGCCGGGAACGGCGCCGGGAACGGCGGGAACGAATCGTTCGGCATCTACCTGCTAGCCGCGGCCCGTAAGCCGGCGGCCAGCACGCCGGGTGCCAGCCTGCCGGGCACCGTGACGCCGGGTGCCGGCCTGCCGGGCACCGGGACGCCGGTGCGCCAGGGGGCCCCGCGACGCAGGCCCCCGGCGCGGACGCCCGAAGCCCGCGGCGGGGTCCCCGCCGCTCCGCAGACCGCTGGCTAGCGCCGCATCCGGTCCCGTTTCGCCTGGCAGGCCACGCACCGGGACGCTTCCGGGCGTGCCTCCAGACGGCCCTCCGGGATGGGCTTGCTGCAGTCCGCGCAGTCGCCGTAGCTGCCGTCCTGGATCCGCTGCAGCGCGTCCACTACCTCCGAACGCTGGGACATCGCCGAGGCCAGCACCGCCTCAGCCCGGTCCGCCTCGGACAGGCTGCTCCCCACGTCCGCCTCGTCCTGCGGGGAATCCGCGGCCGCCACCGGCCTCTCGCCGCGCAGAACAGCGATGGAACGGTCCAGATCGTCACGCGAGGCTTCCAGGCGCTGGCGTACGGTAATGGTCTCCACGGATCCTCCTGCTTCATCAGGGCACCAGCGGCGCAGCAACGTTGGTCCTCGGAGGGCCGGGCCGCGCTCAGGGGCCTCAGAACAACGTGCTGGGGGCACCCCGGGAGGCGCCGCTGCGCCCCCCTGCCCCGGCCCGCGGGGACCCCGCGGGCTCAGATTCACCCTCCATGGGTTCGATCAGCCCCGGCCCGTTGTGCCGGACCGAGTTGACTTCCGTTGACACGGGATACGACGTCAGGTGGGCCGAGGCGGCGGGCATCATCAGCCCGTGCAGCGCGTCGGCGCTGGTGGCCGTGGGATCGAGCCAGTCGGCCCAGCGGGCCGGGTCGATCACCATCGGCATCCGGTCGTGAATCCGGCCGACCTCATCCTCCGCCTGCGTGGTGATGATGGTGGCCGTCCACAGCCAGGCACGCGGGTCATCATCGGGCCGGTCCTTGTCGCGCCAGAGCTCATAGAGGCCCGCGAAGGCCAGTACGCCGCCGTCTTCGCGGTGGATGAAGTGCGGCTGCTTCGGGCGCTTCGGGTCCGCCGATTTCTCCCACTCGTAGTAACCGTCCGCGGGGAGCAGGCAGCGGTGCCTGGCGAACGCACGGCGGAAGGCCGGCTTGGTGGCCACGGTCTCGGCCCGGGCGTTGATCAGGCGGCTGCCGATCGAGATGTCCTTGGCCCAGGAGGGCACCAGACCCCAGCGGACTACCCGCAGTTCCCGCACGCCCCCGTGCTCGCTAGCCCCGTGCTCGCTAGCCCCGTGCTCGCTAGCACTGGCGGCCTCGGGCCCGTCGGGCCCGGTCGCGTGCTCATCGGCGCCGTCTTTCTGGCGCCGGGTGACCACGGCGTACACCGGCTTGGTGGGCGCCACGTTGTAGTCAGGCTGAAGAGGCTCGGCCACCCGGTCCCGCTGCACGCCAAACTCCTCCAGGAGTTCCTGGCGCTTCCGCGCCGACGCGAAGCGGCCGCACATATCGTCACCTGATCACTGGGGTAGCGGGAGCTGCTGGGGCAGCACCAGGGGCAGCACAGAATGTGGCACTAATAACCACAAATCTCGGCAACCAAACCTCGGCCACCGTTCCGGGCCGCAGCGAACCGGCACCAGGCGGTCCGCCGCCGTGAGGCGGACGGTCCCCGTGAGGCGGACGGTCCCGAGCCGGCGCGGCACGCCACCGGGGCCGCCCCGGCCGGCGGAACATCGCCATCCGGGGCCCGGAGGACAGAGCGCCTGCTGGTTCTGCCCAGATTCCCTGGGTTCACTCCAGGCGATGTGCTCAGCACACGCATTACGCTCACAGCATGGACACCGCACGCCAGGATCCCGGCGGCCAGGCCACCCCGGGCCAGGCCCCCGCTGGCCCGGTCTCCGCTGGCCAGGCCCCCGCCGGCCAGCCAGCGGCCGGCGAGACCCCGGCCGGCCAGGCCGGGCCTGGGGAGGTCCCTGCTGGCCAGGCACGGCCTGTCCGGGAACAGCCTGACCAGGGCCCCACCTGGGCAGCCCCGCAGGCCGACGGCCCGCTGAGGGCCCGGCTGCGGGTGCCCGGCTCGAAGTCCATGACGAACCGGGCCCTCGTACTCGCGGCCCTGGCCGCCGGGCCGACCGACATCCTCAACCCTTTGCGGGCCCGGGACACGCTGCTGATGGCCGGCGCCCTCCGCGCACTCGGGGCCACGGTGGACACGCAGGCCCCGGAGGACACCGGGACCATGCGGCCGAACGGGACCACAGACGGCGAGACCACCGCCTGGCGCGTGTCCCCCGGCTGGACCGCTGGCGACGCCCGGGTGGACGTGGGGAACGCAGGCACCGTGATGCGGTTCGTCCCCCCGGTGGCCGCGCTGGCCAGCGTGGCCACCGAATTTCATGGTGACGCGCGGGCCTCACAGCGCCCGGTGGGCGCGATCATCAGCGCGCTGCGCGAGCTGGGTGCGGTGATCGACGACGGGGGACGCGGTGCGATCCCGTTCACCGTGCACGGCAAAGGGTCGCTGGCGGGCGGCGCGGTCACCGTGGACGCGTCAGCCTCATCGCAGCTGGTGTCCGGGCTGCTGCTGGCCGCGCCACGGTACGACAAGGGACTCGAGGTCCGGCACCGGGGCGGCCGCGCCCCGTCCGCCCCGCACATCGAGATGACGGTCCAGATGCTCCGCGACGCCGGCGCGACGGTCGAGACGGCCACGCTCCTGACGGCCACGGGCCAGACCGCCACGGGCCAGACCGCCACGGGCCAGACCGCAGCCGGCCAGACCGCCACGGGCCAGACCGCAGCCGGCCAGACGACGGCCAGCCAGAGCGGCCGGGACGTCTTGCCCGACACCTGGTACGTCCACCCCGGAGTGCTCGGCACCCACCCGATCACAGTCCAGCCGGACGTGGTCAACTCGATGCCGTTCCTGGCCGCGGCCATGGTCACCGGCGGGACGGTGACCATCCTCGGCTGGCCCGCGGTAACGACCCAGCCCGCCGCCCATATCCTGCGCGTGCTGCGGGAGATGGGCGCGGACGCCGCGCTGGGCCCCGACGGGCTGACCGTCACCGGGCCGCCGACGCTCCGCGGGGTCACCGCCGATCTGGCGGACTGCAGCGAGATCTCGATGGTGCTCGGCGCGCTCGCGGCCCTGGCCAGCTCGCCTTCAGTGCTGACCGGGATCGGCCACCAGCGGCACCAGGAGACCGACCGGCTGGCCGCCCTGGCCACGGAGATCAACGCGCTCGGCGGCGACGTGATCGAGCGGGCGGACGGGCTGGAGATCCGGCCGCGCCCGCTGCGCGCCAGCCGTCCCTTCGCCACCTACGACGATCACCGGCTGGTGATGGCCGCGGCCATACTCGGCCTGGTCGTGCCCCGCCTCGAGGTCGAGAACGTGGCGACCGTGGGCAAGACGTTTCCCGCCTTCACCTCCGCCTGGGCGGCGATGCTGGAGCGCGCTCCCTGAACCGCCAGCCGTCCTACAGCCACCTGGACGAAGATGACATCCGGGTCCGGCCGCCGCGGAGCACCCGGCCACGGACCCGGCGCCGTCCCGCGCACGAGGACGCGGCCGAGGCGTTCGTGGCGGCGGTGGACCGCGGCCGGTACGGGTGCCTCGTCGGGGACCGCCCGGTGACCGCGATGCGGGCCCGCGAGCTGGGTCGGCACAGCGTGGTGGTGGGCGACCGGGTCGCGCTGGCCGGGGACATCTCCGGCGAGCCGGGCACCCTCGCCCGGGTGGTCCGGATCGAGCCACGCTCCTCCGTGCTGCGCCGGTCCGCCGACGACACCGACCCGGTGGAACGGGTCATCGTGGCCAATGCGAACCAGCTCGTGATCGTCACCGCGCTGGCCGACCCTCCGCCCCGGCCGCGGCTCATCGACCGTTTCCTGGTCGCCGCCTACGACGCCGGGCTGTCCCCGCTGCTGGTTCTGACCAAGGCCGATCTGGCGCCGGCCACCGACATCCTCGACGCGTACGGCCCGCTCGGCGTCCCGTATGTGGTGCTGGGCCAGCCGCTGACCAGCGAGCGGCTCGACCCGCTCCGTGACGCGCTAACCGGCCGGGTCAGCGTGCTGGTTGGGCATTCCGGGGTGGGCAAATCCACCCTGGTCAACGCCCTGATACCGGGGGCGGACCGGGCGGTGGGCACGGTCAGCCCGGTGACCGGGCGCGGGCGTCATACGTCCTCGTCGGCGGTGGCCCTGCCGCTGCCCGGCGGCGGCTGGCTGATCGACACGCCGGGGCTGCGCAGTTTCGGCCTGGCCCACGTGGCCCCGGAACGGGTGGTGCGGGCCTTCCCGGACCTGGCCCCGGGGACGGCGGCCTGCCCGCGCGGCTGCAACCACCTGGAACCCGACTGCGCGCTCGACGCGTGGGTCCGCGATCAGGGCGGGGACAGCCGCCTGGTCACGCGGCTGGACTCATTGCGCCGCCTGCTCCGCAGCCGCGAAGGCGACGACCCGGCCCCGCCGTCTCTCGCCCTCACCGACCAGGACCACTAACTTCCAAGCCCCCTCAACCCCAGCCCTTCAACCGCAGCCCCTCGAACCCCACCAGCCCCTGAAATCTCAGCCGCATCAGGCACCTGTTCGTGATCTAACGATTGGTGCTGCGATTGGACCCTGTTGGCTTATTTGGTGATGCGCCGCGCCGGCCAGCTTCAGGAGCGTTGATCATGGCTGGGTTCATGATCGTCGGGCGGTCGCCTTGTTCTGCTTCCCTGCCGCCTGCCGTGGCCGCAGAATCGGGTTGTTATGT
>DATCFY010000032.1:0-4516 GCA_036509255.1 Streptosporangiaceae bacterium | reverse complement strand
CGGTTACCTGCAGGCCGCGACGTGGGGCGGGTTCACCGTGGGCCCCCTGCTGGCCGGGGTCCTCACCGCGGCCGGCGGCACCGGCCTGGCGCTGGGCGCGGTCGCCGCGGTGTACGGCCTGGGCGCGATCGGCCTGCGCCTCCTCCCGCTGGCGGCCGGTCCCGCGGGCCTGGCCGGCGGGGCGGCGCCCGCTGACACCCCGGGCGAGTCGGTTGGCCGGCAGCTCAGCGCCGGGCTGCGCTTCCTGCGCGCCGACCGTGAGGCCGGGCTGCTCGTGCTCGTGGTCGCGGTGATGGTGGCCTTTGGCAACATGGCCAGCGTGGCCGAGGTGGCCTTCGCCGAGGGAGTACTCAAGGCGGGCGCCTCCGGCTACTCGGTGCTGGTCGCCGCATGGACCGCAGGCATGCTCGGCGGCACGCTGGTGGGCGGCCTCGTGCGCCGCCGCCACCTGGCCCTGGCCACCCTGGCCGGCACGGTCATCGCGGGCACCGGTGTCGCGCTGGCCGGCGGCGCGGTCACGCTCTGGCAGGCCGCGGCGGCCTACGGCATCGGCGGCCTGGCCAACGGCGTCGAGGTCGTGGCGACCCGCAGTTTCCTGAACCACCGCGTCCCCGGAGCCATCTCGGGGCGGGTCTTCGCCCTGTACTCCGGGGTGCTGTTCGGCGCGGCGTCGGTGGGCATGGCCGCGGCCGGCGGCCTGCTGGCCCCGCTCAACCCCCGCGTGGTCCTGGTCATCGCGGGCACCGGCGGGATCGCGGCCGGCGCCCTGGGCTGGGCCCGCTACGCCCGGCTGCGGCGTGCGGGCGCGTCCGCCCGGGACGTACGCTGAGAGAGTGGTACTCGCACCCGAAGGACGCAGGCTGCTTCGCCTGGAAGCACGCAACAGCCAGACCCCCATCGAGAGAAAGCCGCCGTGGATCAAGACGCGGCTGCGCACCGGCCCCGAGTACACGGCCCTGAAAAACCTGGTCAGCCGGGAGGGCCTGCACACGGTCTGCCAGGAAGCCGGCTGCCCCAACATCTTCGAGTGCTGGGAAGACCGTGAGGCCACCTTCCTGATCGGCGGCGACCAGTGCACCAGGCGCTGCGACTTCTGCCAGATCGCCACGGGTAAGCCGCAGCCGCTGGACACCGACGAGCCGCGCCGGGTCGCCGAGTCGGTGGCCACGATGGGGCTGCGCTACGCGACGGTGACCGGGGTAGCCCGCGATGACCTACCGGACGGCGGCGCCTGGCTGTACGCGCAGACCGCCCGCGAGATCCACGCGGCGGTGCCCGGCTGCGGGGTGGAACTGCTGATCCCTGACTTCAACGCGGCCAGCGACCGGCTGGCCGAGGTGTTCGGGGCCCGGCCCGAAGTGCTGGCGCACAACATCGAGACGGTGCCGCGGATCTTCAAGCGGATCAGGCCCGGTTTCCGTTACGAGCGGTCGCTGCAGGTCATCACGCTGGCTCGGGACACCGGGCTGGTCACCAAGTCCAACCTGATCCTCGGCCTCGGCGAGGAACCGCACGAGATCACCCAGGCCATGGCGGACCTGCGCGCGGCCGGCTGCGAACTGCTCACTATCACCCAGTACCTGCGGCCGTCACCGCTGCACCACCCCGTGGAGCGCTGGGTGCCGCCGGAGGAATTCGAGAGGCTGGGCGCCGAGGCCAGGGAGCTGGGATTCTCCGGGGTCATGTCCGGGCCGCTGGTCCGGTCGTCGTACCGGGCGGGCCGCCTGTACCGGGACGCGGTGGCCCACCGGGTCCAGCCGGGCGCCGCAGTTTCCCACCAGGCCCGCTGACTCGTATCCTGCCCTCCATGGCGAACAGCACGGCGAACCGGAAAGACGGCGCGGATGGGGTCCCCCCCGGCCGCATCAAGCAGATCCGCATGGTCGCGGGGATAGTCCGCGAACAGAACCCCAGGGCGCTCCCGATCATCGCGCTGACCGCGGTCGGGATCATCGCCGTCTTCGTGATCGTCGGCCTGCTCACCGGCCTGCGCGGCGTGCTGATCCCGCTCGGCGTGGCGGGCGGCCTGGCCGCCGCGATGCTGATGTTCGGCCGGTTCGCCCAGTCGGCGCAGTACTCGGTGGTGGAGGGCCAGCCCGGCGCGGCCGCGGCCATCCTGCAGAGCATGCGCGGCGGCTGGACCGTCACCCCGGCCGTGTCGGCCAACCGGAACATGGATGTGGTGCACCGGGCCGTCGGCAAGCCCGGGGTCGTGCTGGTCGGTGAGGGATCACCGAGCCGGCTGCCCAGCTTGCTCGCGGCCGAGAAGAAGCGGATCTCCCGGGTCGCCCACGAGACGCCGATCTATGACTTCCAGGTCGGCAACGAAGAGGGCCAGGTGCCGATCCGCAAGCTGCAGCGCAAGATCATGCGGCTGCCCCGCAACCTGAAGGGCGCCGACGTGACCGAGCTGAACTACCGGCTCAAGGCCCTGCCGCAGTCCTTGCAGGCCCCGAAGGGGCCGATGCCGAAGTCGGGACGGATGCCCCGGCAGCCGCGGCCCCGCACCCGCTAGCCGTAGCCGCCGGGCGGGGCTGAACCGCCCGGCCAGGCTCTAGGCACGGATCACGATCGTGTTGGCGGCCCGGTCGTGCAGCCCGCGGAGGTCACGGTCGGTGACCAGTGGCGGGATAACGGTGATCAGGAGGATCGTGCGCACCAGCGACCAGAGGAACCCCACCGGCCTGCCGTCCAGCCGGGCCACCCGGAGGCCCAGCAGCCGCTTACCCAGGGTGAACCCGGTCAGCGCCTCCAGCACGAAGACCTCGACGCTGAAGACCAGCAGCGTCCAGCCCGCCGAGTGGAAGATCACCAGCGCCACGACCATGCTCCCCAGCCAGTCGATCAGCAGGGCGAGCACGCGGCGTCCCATGCCCGCGACCGACCGGGGGCCGTGCTCGGGAAGGCCGAACTGCTCACCCGGGTACTTCTCCGGGTCTCCGGGGCTGCGGGTCGGCAGCAGGACCCCGGCCCAGCGTCGTTCCGTCACCCTGTAACGGTACTCTCGCCCAGGCCAGCGGCGGCCCGTGGCCTTGACCGGCGGCCGCGCCGGGACTTTTCCCCTGCCCACGCGGGTCACGCAGGGTAAGGCGTAACACGTGTGAAACACTAGAGACACGGCCGGGAAATCGCCGGGAACTAACGTCCGATACGTTCCTGCCGCAGGCAGACCCCCCATGCGGCCAGCTCTGCGTGGCCGCCCTCCCGCGGCCTTCACCCGCGGCAGCCCCAGGGAGGCAACACGTGCCAGCTAACGCGGTGCCAGCTCCGTTCAGGGAGGGTTGATGTTCAACAACGCCGACGAGGTACTGAAGTTCATCGGCGATAACAAGGTTGAGTTCGTCGACGTCAGGTTCTGTGACCTGCTGGGGACTGTCCAGCACTTCACGGTCCCGACTGAGACGTTCGACGACAAGGTTTTCACCGAGGGCCGCATGTTCGACGGCTCCTCGATCCGGGGGTTCCAGCAGATCCACGAGTCGGACATGCTGCTGATGCCCGACCCGACCAGCGCGGTCATGGACCCGTTCCGCCAGCACCCGACCCTGAACATCACGTTCTTCGTGCACGACCCGCTGACCGGCGAGCCGTACACCCGTGACCCGCGGAACGTGGCCCGCAAGGCCGAGACGTTCCTGAAGGGCACCGGGATCGGGGACACCGCGTTCTTCGGGCCGGAGGCCGAGTTCTACATCTTTGACTCGGTGCGCTACGACACCGGGGCCAACGCTGGCTACTACTACATCGACTCGGTTGAGGGCGCGTGGAACACCGGGCGTGAGGAAGAAGGCGGGAACCTCGGCTCCAAGCCCCCGTACAAGGGCGGCTACTTCCCGGTCCCGCCGGTCGACCACTACACCGACCTGCGCTCGGAGATGGTCCGCAAGCTGATCGAGGTCGGCCTCACGGTGGAGATGCAGCACCACGAGGTCGGCACCGCGGGCCAGGCGGAGATCGACATCCTGTTCGGCCCGCTGCTCAAGCAGGCCGACAACCTGATGCTCTACAAGTACGTGGTGAAGAGCGTCGCGCGGGCGGCCGGCAAGACCGCCACGTTCATGCCCAAGCCGATCTTCGGTGACAACGGGTCGGGCATGCACTGCCACCAGAGCATCTGGAAGGACGGCTCGCCGCTCTTCTACGACGAGGTGGGCTACGCGGGCCTGTCTGACACCGGCCGGTACTACGTGGGCGGCCTGCTCAAGCACGCCCCCTCGCTGCTCGCGTTCACCAACCCGACGGTGAACTCCTACCACCGCCTGGTGCCCGGGTACGAGGCGCCGGTCAACCTGGTGTACTCCCAGCGCAACCGGTCGGCCTGCGTCCGCATCCCGATCACCGGCTCCAACCCCAAGGCCAAGCGCCTGGAGTTCCGGGTTCCTGACCCGTCCGCCAACCCGTACCTGGCCTTCTCGGCCATGCTGATGGCCGGCATCGACGGCATCAAGAACAAGATCGAGCCGCACGAGCCGGTGGACAAGGACCTGTACGAACTCCCGCCGGACGAGGCCGCGGC
>DATCFY010000031.1:0-5236 GCA_036509255.1 Streptosporangiaceae bacterium | reverse complement strand
CCGCGCCCGCCGCGGCGGGCGCGGCGGGCGCCCGCACCGGCTCGGCCGCCACCCGGGCCGGCTTAGCGGCCACGGCAGCTGCCCCCAGCCGGGCCAACGTCGGTGCCCCGCACTCCCCGGAGCTGCTGCGCCAGCTGGCCGTCCCGCTAGGTGCCGTCCCCGGCCTGCCCGGTCCTGGGCCGGCTGGGGCCGCGCCGCCTCTGACGGCGCCGGCGGTGACCGTGCCGGCGGTGACCGTGCCGTCCCCGCTCGCCGGCGCCGTGCAGGGCGTGGACGTCGCGTCCTATCAGCATCCCCAGGGCGCCGCCATCAACTGGGCGGACGTCGCCGCGGCCGGCCTCGGCTTCGCGGCGGTCAAGGTCACCGAGGGTGACTACTACATGAACCCGTACGCGGTGTCCGACCTGGCCCAGGCCCGGGCGGCCGGGCTCACCGTGGCCGCTTACGCGTTCGCGATCCCGAACGGTAACGGGGCCAGCACCAGCCCCGCCACCCAGGCCGACTACCTGCTCACCGCGCTGGGCGCGGACGCGTCCAGCATGCCGCTCATGCTGGACATCGAGTACGACCCCTACACCGGCACCGACCACACCAACGAGTGCTACGGGCTCAGCCCCAGCGCGATGGTGACCTGGATTTCCGGGTTCACCCACCGAGATCCAGGCCAGGACCGGGCAGCAGCCGGTCATCTACACCCCGCCCGCGTGGTGGAAGACCTGCACGGGGAGCGCCTCGGGGTTCGGGCAGGACCCGCTGTGGGTGCCGGCCTACACCAGCGGGAAGGCCCCCGCGCTGCCGGGCGGCTGGGCCCGCTGGTCGGTCTGGCAGTACACGAGCAGCGGCACGGTGAGCGGGATCCCCACGTCCGGGTCTACCGACCTCGATCAGCTCAACCCGGCGCTGGTCACCCTGCTGGACCCGGGCCCCCAGCAGGCCACTGCGGGGACGGCGATCTCCCCGGTCCAGGTGACCCCGGTCACCGCGCCCACCAGCGGAAGCGGTTCCGCCGCCACCCTGACCTACACCGCGGCGGGCCTGCCGCCAGGTCTGCTCCTGAACCCCGCGAACGGCCAGGTCACCGGGACACCGGCCGCGATCGGAACGTATGCGGTGACGATTACCGCGCGGGCTTCGTCGGGCATCAGCGGGACGGTCAGCTTCGGCTGGGACGTGCGCGGCACGATCGCGGTCAGCCACATCGCCGCGCAGACCACCGGGGCGGGGGGCGCGGTGCTCCTGCGCGCCACCGCCACGGACCCCGCGGGCGGCCAGACGCTGACGTTCTCCGCGTCCGGCCTGCCGTCCGGGGTGTCCATCAGCCCCGCCGGGGTGATCACGGGCTGGCCCGCCGCCGGTACTTACCACGTGACCGTGACCGCGACCGACAGCCTCCACGCGCAGGGGGCCGCCTCGTTCACCTGGACCGTGCGCCGTGCGCCGGACACCGGCCCGGCGGGCCCGGTGCGGCTGGACCTGGCCGGCACCTGCCTCAATGACGCCGGTAACCGCTCCGCCCGCGGCACCCCGGTGGACCTGTGGGCGTGCAACTCCAGCGCCGCCCAACGCTGGACCGTGGTGGCCGACGGCACGCTGCGGATCCACGGACAGTGCCTGGCCACCGACCGCTCGGCGACGGCAGGCGGCACCCGGGTCGGTCTGCAGCCGTGCACCGGGGGCGCCGCGCAGCGGTGGACCGCGGCGTCTGGCGGGGAACTGGTGAACGCCAGGTCTGGCAGCTGCCTCGCCGATCCTGGTTCAAGCCGCCGCAACGGGTCCTATCCCGCGATCTGGCGTTGCACCGGCCAGCCGGGCCAGAGGTGGCTGCTGCCGGCCGGCCCGGTGGCGTCGGGCCTTCCCGGAACGTGCCTGGATGACGCGGGGGACAGTGCCGCCCGCGGGACCCGCGCCGAGCTGTGGTCGTGCGACGGGCACGCGGCGCAGAACTGGACCGCCGGGCCCGACGGCACGCTGCGGATCAACGGCAAGTGCCTGCAGACCATCGGGGGCGCCACTACCAGCGGGACGGGCGTGGCCATCGAGCCCTGCACCGGCACCGGGACCCAGGTCTGGCACCTCAACGCCAGCGGCGGCGGCGTCCGGGTGAAGAACGCCGCGGCGGGCCTGTGCCTGGCCGATCCGGGTGACGCGACCGCCAACGGCACCGCCCTGGAGGCGTTGTCCTGCACCTCCGGGGACCCAGGGATGGTCTGGCGGGCGCACTGAGGAGCCATTCAGGAGGCCCGCGGGGAAGGGCCCCTGGGCAGGCCTGCTCAGAAGGCCCCGGGGAATGACGGGCCAGGATCGTCCCGGGATGGCACCATGATGGCGTGAGCCTGGAACAGGCGACCGGGCAGAACCGGGTCGACGCGACAGCGTGGGCGGTCATTGAGAGTGCCGCCGACGCGATTGTCGCGTTCAGCACCGACCGCAGCGTCCTGCTGTGGAACCCGGCCGCCGAGCAGATGTTCGGCTGGCCCGCCGGTGAGGTGCTCGGGCTGGAGCCGCCGATCATCCCCGAGGAGCTGCAGGCCGAGCACAACGCGGTGCTGGAGCGGGTGCGCAGCGGCGGCCAGATCTCGTTCGCGACCCGCCGGGCTTGCAAGGACGGCACCCTGATCGACCTGCGCATCGACATCAGCGCGCTGACCGGCCGTGACGGCGAGATGCTCGGCTGGGTGAACGTCTGCCACCGCGACGGTGACGATGACGCGGCCAAGTACCAGACTGCCCAGCGGGCCCGGGTGATCCGCCGGCTCGGCGACGTCGTGGCCGACATGAACGCCCAGCGTGACCTGGAAGCGGTGCTGGACCGGATCGCGGCCAGCCTGCGGGAGCTGACCACGGCGGACGCCGGCGGCTTCGTGCTGATCGAGGACGGCAAGCTGCGCCTGGTGAGCATGGACGGCCTGCCCACCAGCCTGCGCGGCCGCAGCGCCGACCTGGAGACCAGCCTGGTCGGCCAGCTGATGAACTCGGGCAAGACGGTCATGATGGCGACCGGCGAATCGGGCGGTTTCGATGACCTGATCTGGTCGGCACTGCCCGGCCTGCACACGATCGCGCTCAGCCTGTCGCACGTGGGCGGCCGGCCGTACGGGGCGCTCTACGCGCTGTACAGCGGGCGCGAGGTCGGGCATGTCGAGCTGGAACTGCTGGAGCTGATGGCCGGCCACGCCAGCGTCGCACTGAGCAACGCGATGGCCTTCGAGGAGGTGGTCCGGCAGCGTGCCCACGAGCGCGCGGTCATCGACGCCAGCGCCGACGGCATCGCGGTGCTGGACAACGACGGCCTCATCCGGCAGTGGAACCCGGCCGCGCACGAGCTCACCGGGCTGTCCGCCGGGGAGGTCACCGGGCGCCCGCCGCCGTTCCCGGTGCCGGAACCGGCCGACGGCAAGCTGACCCACCGGCTGCCCAACGGCCGCTGGCTCGATGTGCTCTGCAACGCGCTGGACGGGCGGGACGAGCGGGTCATCGACTTCCGCGACGTGACCGCGGCCAAGGAGCTGGAGGAGGCCAAGGACCTGTTCCTGGCCACCACGAGCCACGAGCTGCGCACCCCCATCACCGTGGTGCAGGGCTTCGCGAGCACGCTGGCCAGCCGGTGGGACAAGCTGACCGACCCGGAGCGGCGCGCGGCGGTGCAGACCATCGCCGACCGGGCCGGCTCCCTGGGCCGGCTGGTGGAGCAGCTGCTGCTCGGCTCGCGGGCGGGCGCGGACCAGCTGACCGTGACCAACGGGCCGTTCGACCTGGCCGCGCTGCTGCGCGGGACCGCGGTGGCGTTCCGTCCTTTGTCGGAGGCGCACACGCTGGCCGCCGACATCCCGGACGGCCTGCCGAACGCCTACGGCGACCCGATGGCCACCGACATCATCGTGGGCCAGCTGCTGGAGAACGCGTTCAAGTACTCCCCGGGCGGGGGAACGGTCACCGTGGCCACCCGGCTCGACGGGGACTGGATCGAGGTCACGGTCGAGGACGAGGGCATCGGCATCGCCCCCGGGGACCACGAGCGGATCTTCGAGCGGTTCGTCCAGGGTGAGACCGGCGACCGCCGCCGGTTCGGCGGCATCGGCCTGGGGCTCTATATCGTGCGCCAGCTGGCCCGGGCGCAGGGCGGTGAGGTCGCGGCCTCCTCCCGCGCGGACGGCGGCACCCGCATGCTGCTCCAGCTGCGCCCCGCGTCCCGCTGAACTCCGGCCGTCTCCCGCCGGGCCCGGTATCGGCCGGGCCGCGGCCCCCTCCCGCTGAACGGTACAAACACCTCTGGCCAAGCCAACCGGTCCCAACCCGGAAAAGTGGTATGAATCTACGGTGCCTTCGCGGAGCGCCCTGCCCTGGCTCCCGGCGCGAGTCCCCGCCACCCCGGCCTTTCCCGGCCCCATCACGGGGCGCGCGCCCGCGTGCCCGCTGGAGGATCCATGCCAGTAGTCGTGCTCCCGCGGTGGGCGGGAGCGCTCGCGGCCGCCGCCGGCCTGACCGTGGCCGGCCTGGCCGCGGTGCCGGCCTCCGCCTCGTCCCACGCGGCCTCGTCGTCCCAGGCCGTGTCCGCGGGGCCGTCGGCCACCCCGAGGTTCGTCCGCGCCTTTCACGCGGCCCGGCTGGCCAGCGGCTTCCGCCAGGTCTGCCCGCAACCGACCACGCCCGGCCTGATGCAGTGCTCCATCGTGGTGCATTCGTCGGCGACCGCGGCGGCACCGGCTAATAAGCCCGCCTCGAGGACCTTGTCGCCGGGCCAGTTGCGGGCCGCCTACGGGCTGAGCCAGGCCGCCCAGGCGTCCAGCAAGAGCACGATCGCGATCGTGGACGCCTACAACGACTGGCACGCCACCGGGGACCTGGCCACCTACCGGAGCTACTACGGGCTCGGGGCCTGCACGATGTCCACCAAGTGCCTGCGCGTGGTCAACCAGAAGGGCACGACCGCCTGGTTCCCGAAGGGCAACTCCGGCTGGGCCGAGGAGGAGTCGCTGGACCTGGACATGGTCTCCGCGATCTGCCCCAAGTGCAAGATCATCCTGGTCGAGGCGAACAGCACGTCGATCAGCGCGCTGAGCAGCGCCGAGGACACCGCGGTCCGGCTGGGGGCCAGGTTCGTCTCCAACAGCTGGGACGGAGCCGAGTTCACCACCGAGGCCAGCTACGACCACCACTTCGACCACCCGGGCGTGGCGATCACCGTGGCGTCCGGCGACTACGGGTACGGAACCCTGTATCCGGCGGTGTCGCCGTA
>DATCFY010000030.1:0-15220 GCA_036509255.1 Streptosporangiaceae bacterium | reverse complement strand
GGGCGCGAAGGGTGCCCGGGGGCAGGCACCCGCAGGCCAGCGAACGCGCGCCCCGGCCGGATCGCCGTCCCCGGTGCTGCCCGGCCGGCCCCGGCCGGCCCGCCGCCGGGCCGCGGGGCCTGGGCCGGGCCGCCCCGCCGCGCCCGGCCAGCGGCGCCCGGCCGGCACCCCCCCGGACCAGTCCACCGGAACCGGGCCGGTTCGCGCGCCGGGGACCGTGTCCCAGGCCGGGCCGTGGGCAGGCGCTCCGGCGGCGGCCATCGCGCGGACCCCGTTCATCGTCTTCGTCACCGCCCTGCTCGGCGGGGGACTGATCTGCCTGCTCGTCATCAACACGATCCTGGCGACCGGCTCGTACCAGATCACCAGCCTGCAGCAGGCTCAGGCGGCTCGCGCCCAGCAGGTCCAGGCGCTTAAGCAGCAGGTCGCTGAAGACTCCGCACCCTCGGTGATCGCGAAGCGGGCGCTCCGGCTCGGCATGGTCGAACCGCCGCTGACCAAGTTCCTCAACCTCAAGACCGGACGGATCAATCGCCAGCCCGCCACTGAGCCCGGGATTCCGGCGGTCCCCGGATATACCCCGTGAGGGACGGTCAGGGTGACGGGCGTCCCGGCGCGCGGGGCGGGCGGCCGCCCGCCGCGGCCGGGCCCCGCCGGCCTGCCGCTGGCCGGCGGTCCCGTGACGGCGGCCTGGGCAGCCGCGGTGAGGCCGGCCACGGCCGGCTCCCGCGGCCCGGCCCGGACGGGCGGCGGCCAGGCGGCCCGGGTTCATGGACCGGGGCGCCGGGGCCGGGCCAGGCGCCGCGCCGTGGCCCCGCCCGGGACGCCCCCGGCCGGGGCACCCAGGCGCCGGGCCGCAAGGCCACGGGCTCGGGCCGCCGCAGCACGCTGACCCGCGGCAGTCCGTCCCGCCGGCTGCGCATCAGCATGCTCTGCATCGGCTTCGTGCTGTCCCTGGTGGCCGGCCGGCTCGTCCAGCTGCAGGCCATGGAAGGCTCGTCGATCCAGGCCCTCGCCGAGTCCGACCGGCTGTCCACGACCACCGTGCCGTCCGTTCGTGGCTCCATCACCAGCGCGGACGGCACCACGCTCGCGATGACCGTGCAGACCGACCTGGTCTACGCCGACCCCCCGGTGATTACCAAGGCCAAGAAGTCCTTCAGCGCGGTGGCCAGCGCGCTGGCCGGCCCGCTCGGGATGACGGCCGCGTCCATCCTGACCCTGCTTTCGCACCCGTCGTCCCCGTACTACGTGGTGCTGAAGCGAAGCGTCCCGGCGACCGCCGCCGCCGCGATCAGCGCGCTGAACCTGCCAGGCATCGCGATGACCCCGTCCTATACCCGCGTCTACCCGAACGGCGACCTGGCCGCGAACATCGTCGGCTTCACCAACACCATCGCCTCCGGCACCCTCCAGGGGGAGGCCGGCGTGGAGCAGTCCTTCAACTCGCTGCTGGACGGCCGGGCCGGCCAGCAGGAGGCCCAGGTCGGCACCAACGGGCAGGTCATCCCGGTGGCGGGGGAGACCACCCGGCCGGTGGTGCCAGGCCGCAACGTGCGGCTGACCATCGTGGCGGGCCTGCAGTGGGAAGCCGAGCAGGCCTGTGCCCAGGAGGTCAAGAAGACCGACGCCACCAACTGCTCCGTGGTCGTCATGCAGCCCAGCACGGGGAAGATCCTGGCCATGGCGCAGTCGCCCTCGTTCAATCCTGCCCACCCGGCCAACTTGGCCGACACCACGGACATCCCGGTCTCGAACGTCTTCGACCCCGGCAGCACCGCCAAGGTGATCACCGCGGCGGCCGCGATGGAGCACGGCGGCCAGACCCCGATGAGCGCCTACACCGTCCCTGAGACGATAGATATAGACGGCTACAGCTTCCATGACGCGGAGTACCACCCGACCGAGAAATGGACCATTGCCGGGATCATCGCCCACTCCAGCAACGTGGGCATGGTCCAGGTCGACCAGCACGTTACCCCGCAGACGCAGTACCAGTACTTCAGGAACTTCGGCATCGGCGACCCGAGCGTGGCCGGGCTGCCAGGGCAGAGCAACGGCATCCTCTACCCGGTGAACAAGTGGTGGGGTGACGAGCGGTACACCCTGTCGTTCGGCCAGGGTGTCGCGGTCACCGCAGTCCAGATGGCCAGCGTCTACGCCACGATCGCGAACGGCGGGGTCCGGGTGGCCCCCTCGATCGTGGCCGGCACCACCAGCACCAGCGGCCGGTTCGTGCCCGCGCCGCGGGCCGCGACCCGCCGGGTCATCCAGGCCAAGACCGCCCATCAGCTGATGGGCATCCTGCAACAGGTGCCCTGGCTGGACGCACAGGTGGGCGAGCCCTGGGGGGAGATACCCGGGTACTCGATCGCGGCCAAGACCGGGACCGCGCAGATCGCCGACCCGAACAAGGGCGGCTGCCTGTGCCTGTACGGGTCGAGCTTCATCGGGATCGCCCCGGCGGGGAGCCCCAAGCTGGTCGTGGCGGTGAACGTGCAGAACCCGCGCAAGGGCGGTTACTTCGGCATCCAGATCGCGGGGCCGGTCTTCTATAAGGTCATGAACTTCGCGTTGCGGACGATGAAGATCCCGCCCGATCATGGCGAGCGTCCCAACGTCAGGCTCACGGCACCGTGATCAGAGGTAACCTCGGCCCGTGCCTGCGGCTCTCCTTCCACGCGATGTCCCGCCGCGTCCGCTGTCCGAACTCCTCATGCTGCTCGGGCTGAGCACCGGACGCGCTGGCCCTGACCCACTGGCCGGACCGGGTGGTCCGGTCACGGTCTCCGGCGTGACCCACGACTCGCGCCGGGTCCGGCCCGGTGACCTGTACGCCGCGCTGCCAGGCAGCCAGCATCACGGCGCGCACTTCTGCGACAGCGCGGCCGATGCCGGGGCGGTGGCCGTGCTCACCGACCCGGACGGCAAGAGCCTGGCCCGGCACTGCGGGCTGCCCGTGTTCGTGGTCTCCGATCCGCGGGCCAGGCTGGGCGAGGTCGCGTCCTGGATCTACGGGAACCCGTCGGGCCGGCTGACCCTGATCGGGGTGACCGGCACCAGCGGCAAGACCAGCACCACCTACCTGCTGGAAGCCGGCCTGCGGGCAGCCGGCCACGTGACCGGGCTGCTCGGCGGGGTGGAGACCCGGGTGGCCGGGACCGCGGCGCCCAGCCATCTCACCACGCCCGAGGCCACCGACCTGCAGGCCCTGCTGGCCGAGATGGTGCGCCGCGGCGTGACTGCGGCCGCGATGGAGGTCTCCAGCCACGCGCTGGCCCTCGGCCGGGTCGCAGGCACGACGTACGACGTGGTGGTGTTCACCAACCTGTCCCAGGATCACCTGGACTTCCACGCCAGCATGGACGAGTACTTCGACGTCAAGGCCACCCTGTTCACCCCGGGCTTCGCCCGGATCGGCGTGGTCAACACCGACGACGCGTGGGGCCGCAAGTTGGCTGGCCGGGCGCAGATCCCGGTCACCACCATCTCTGCCGCCGGTGACCCGGCCGCCGACTGGCGCGCGGCTGATGTGCGGGGCGGCGCCGACGGGAGCACTTTCCGGGTCGTCGGCCCGGGCGGGGTGGAGGCCGACGCGTCGGTGGCGCTGCCCGGCCCGTTCAACGTGTCCAACGCGCTGGGCGCGATCGTCGCCCTGGTGGAGGCGGGGGTCAGCCTGGCGGCGGCGGTCGCCGGGGTCGCGGCCGCGCCGGGCGTGCCGGGCCGGCTGGAACCGGTGGAGTGCGGCCAGGACTTCACCGTGCTCGTGGACTACTCGCACAAGCCAGGCGCGGTCGAGGCGGTGCTGCGCGCCCTGCGGCCGGTCACCCAGGGGCGGCTGTCCATCGTGCTGGGCTGCGGCGGTGACCGGGACCGGGCCAAGCGGCCGCTGATGGGCGCGGCTGCGGTGAGCCTCGCCGACCTGGCTATCCTGACCAGTGACAACCCCCGATCCGAGGACCCGCTGGCCATCCTGGCCGAGATGCTGCAGGGGGTCCTGACCGTCCCGCCCGAGCGCCGCGGACGGATGATCATCGAGCCGGACCGGGCTGCCGCGATCGGCCTGGCTATCGCGGCCGCGGGCAAGGGGGACATCGTGCTGGTAGCGGGCAAGGGCCACGAGCGCGGGCAGTACGCCACCGGGCAGGTCACCCCGTTCGACGACCGGGAAGTCGCTGCCGACGCCCTGGGCGAGGTGCTCAGCGACCGGGGCGGCCGGGATGCCGCCCCGGTCCGGCTGGACCCGGCGGGACCCGATCTCCGCTCCGGTCCGGCCCGTGCGGGAGCACGGGCCACGGGGGAGGACGCGTGATCCCGCTCTCCCTCGGCGCCATCGCCCAGCTCACGGGGGCGCGGCTCAGCGGCGCCGCACCAGGTCAGGATGCCAATCCGGCCGCGATGGTCACCGGCCCGGTGATCATCGACTCCCGGGCCGCCGCTCCCGGCGCCCTGTTCGCGGCGCTGCCCGGCACCCGGGTGGACGGCCATGACTTCGCCCTGCAGGCCGTGGCCGCCGGGGCCACCGCGGTGCTGGCCACCCGGCCGTGCGGGGTGCCCGCGCTGATCGTGCCGGACGTCACGGAGGCCCTGGGCCGGCTAGCCCGCGGCGTGGTGGACGCCCTACCCCGCCTCCAGATCGCCGGGATCACCGGATCGGCCGGCAAGACCACCACCAAGGACCTGGCCGCCCCGCTCATCGAGGCGCTCGGCCCCACCGTGGCGCCGCGGGCATCCTGGAACAACGAGATCGGCCATCCGCTGACCGTGCTGCGCGCCACCACACAGACCCGTTACCTGGTGCTCGAGCTGTCCGCCCGGGGACCGGGACACATCGCCCACCTGTGCCAGATCGCCCCGCCTCGGTTGGGCGTGGTCCTCTGCGTGGGACACGCGCACGAGGGCGAGTTCGGCGGCATCGAAGAGGTCGCCCGGGCCAAGGGTGAGCTGCCCGCCGCGCTGCCTGGGGCCGGGGCGGCGGGGGGAGGAGGCGTAGCGCTGCTCAACGCCGACGATCCCCGGGTCATGGCGATGGCTGCGCGGACGGCGGCGCGGGTGGTGACGTTCGGCCGCGGCCCGGCCGACGTGCGTGCTGCGGACGTGCGGCTCGACGACCGCGGCCGGCCCGGCTTCCGGCTGGTCAGCCCGTCCGGATCCGGCCTCGTCCAGCTGCGCCTGTACGGCGAGCACAACGTGCACAACGCGCTCGCCGCCGCGGCGCTGGCCGGTGAGCTGGGCATGCCTGTGGCGGAGATCGCCCAGCGGCTGTCCGGGGCGGAGGCCCGCAGCCGGTGGCGGATGGAGGTCACCGAGCGGCCGGACGGCGTCATCGTGGTCAACGACGCCTACAACGCCAACCCCGAGTCCGTCCGGGGTGCCCTGGACACGCTCGCGGTGCTGGCCCGTGGCCGCCGCTCGTTTGCGGTGCTCGGGCCGATGAGCGAACTGGGCGCGCACTCCCGGACCCGGCACGAGGAGATCGGCGGGTACGCCGCCCACGTCGGCCTGACCGGCCTCATCGCGGTCGGCGAGGAGGCCGGTCCCATCCTTACCGGGGCCAAGGCCGAGCCGGCCTGGGGTGGCGAGCTGATCCACGCCGCCGACGCGAGCGTCGCCCTCGACGCGCTCGGGCAGCGGCTGGCGCCCGGGGATGTGGTGCTGGTGAAGGCATCACGCTCGGCCGGCCTGGAGCGGGTCGCGCTGGCCCTGACCGGGGAGACGGCCCAGTGAGGACGATCCTGTTCTCGGCGGGGGTCTCCCTGCTGCTCTCGTTGTTCGGCACGCCGCTGGCGATCAGGATCTTCTCCCGGCGCGGCTACGGCCAGCTGATCCGGGAAGAGGGCCCGGCCGGGCACGCGACCAAGCGCGGGACCCCCACCATGGGCGGGACGGTCATCGTCATCGCGGCGGTGGTCGGCTATTTCGTCGGCAACATCTTCACCGGCCAGGAGCCGTCTGTCTCCGGCGTGCTGGTCATGTTCCTCATGGTGGGCCTCGGGGTGGTCGGTTTCCTCGACGACTTCATCAAGATCTACAAGCAGCGCAGCCTGGGCCTGCGCAGCGGGGCCAAGCTGGCCGGCCAGGCCGTGGTCGGCGCCGTGTTCGCGCTGCTCGTCGTCCAGCAGCACTTCGCCGACGGGTACGACCTGACGCCCGCGGACGCGCACCTGTCCTTCCTGCGTGACTTCGGGCCGCCGATCGGCGTCACCGCGTTCATGCTGTGGATCGTCTTCCTGATCGCCGGCACGTCCAACGCGGTGAACCTGACCGACGGCCTGGACGGCCTGGCCACCGGCTGCGCGTGCCTGGTGCTGGCCGCCTTCGTGCTGATCGGCAACTGGCAGCTGCGCAACGACTGCACCACCTTCCTCGCCCCGCACTGCTATTCGGTGCGTGACCCGCTCGACCTGGCGGTGGTGGCGGCCTCGGTGCTCGGCGCCTGCTTCGGCTTCCTGTGGTGGAACGCGCCGCCTGCCCGGATCTTCATGGGCGACACCGGGTCGCTGGCCCTCGGCGGCGTGCTGGCCGGCCTGGCCGTGTGCACCAAGACCCAGCTGCTGCTGGCCATCCTCGGCGGTATCTTCGTGGTCATCGCCCTGTCCGTGATCATCCAGGTCGGCTCGTTCAAGATGACCGGGCGCCGGGTGTTCCGGATGGCACCACTGCAGCACCATTTCGAGCTCAAGGGCTGGGCCGAAACCACCATCGTGATCAGATTCTGGCTGATTTCCGCCATGTTCGTCGCGCTCGGCCTCGGCATCTTCTACGTGGAGTGGATGCCGAAGTAACTCGCCGGCGCGACACGCCGAAGATGTCCGCGGGCCGACGGCGCTCGGGACCGAGACTGGGATCATGAGCCGATCTCTGCCCGCTGCCCGGGCTCTCCGCGCGGACCGCACACTTCCCGCGGGCTGGCCCCCGGCGGGCGAGCGGTGAGCGCCTCCACGCAGACTCGCTTCCCTGCGGGCGAGCGCCCGGCAGGTCCTTCGGCCTGGGCCGACCAGGCCCGCGACCGGGTATCCGCCCGGCTCGGCTTCCTGGACCGGCCGCTCACCTCCTTCTACCTGGTCCTCGGCATCACCACGCTGCTGCTGGCGCTGGGCCTGATCATGGTCTTGTCCACCTCGTCCGCGTACGGCCTGATGGAAGGCATCTCACCCTGGTCCGGCCTGCAGCACCAGCTGTTCGGCGTGATCATCGGGCTGCCCTGCATGTGGCTCGCGGCACGGTCCGCGCCGCGCCGGTTCCGCGCCGCTGCCTATCCGCTGATGTTCATCTCACTGCTCGGGCTGGTCCTGGTGCTGGTTGTTGGCCAGACGCAGGGCGGCGCGGCCCGCTGGATCCAGTTCGGGGGGGTCCAGTTCCAGCCGTCCGAGCTGGCCAAGTTCGCGTTCCTGCTGTGGGGTGCCGACCTGCTCGCCCGCAAGGACAAGCTGGGCCAGCTGGAGGACTGGCGCCAGCTGCTCATCCCGCTGCTGCCGGGAGTCGGCATCCTCGCCATGCTGGTCATGCTCGGCGACGACCTGGGCACCACGTTCATCCTGCTGATCATCTTCCTCGCCCTGCTGTGGATCATCGGCACCCCGGGCCGGGTCTTCCTCGGTGTCCTGGCCATCATCGGCCTGGCTCTGCTGGCGATGATCGTGGTCGCCCCGTACCGCACGGAGCGGCTGTTCGGCTTCTTCCACGCCGGCGGCAGCCCGGTGGGCACCAACCAGCAGAGCATCCAGGGCAGGTACGCGCTGGGCTCGGGCGGCTGGTTCGGCGTGGGCCTCGGCGCCAGCCGGGAGAAATGGGGCTGGGTTCCCGAATCGACGACGGACTTCATCTTCGCGATCCTGGGCGAGGAACTCGGCCTGATCGGCACTCTCTGCGTGACGTTCCTGTACGGCGGGCTGGCCTACGCCGGGCTGCGCATCGCCCGGCGGGTGGAAGACACGTTCGTCCGGCTGGCCGCGGGGGCCGCCACCGCCTGGATCGTCGGCCAGGCGCTGGTCAACATCGGCGCGGTGGTAGGGCTCCTGCCCATTACCGGGGTGCCCCTGCCGCTGATCTCCGAGGGTCTGTCCTCGCTGCTCATCACCATGGTTGCGCTCGGCATGCTGATGTCGTTCGCGAAGCGTGAGCCCGGTGCGGCACAGGCCCTTGCCGAGGCTGGCCCCGGCGTGCCGCTCCGGGTCCTAAGCTGGCTGGGCCTGGCCGGCCGGCGGGAGAAGCAAGCCGCGCCCGGGCGCCGTCGGTGAGAAAGGGAGTGCCGGGCGATGAGCGTCGTACTCGCTGGCGGGGGGACCGCGGGCCATATCGAGCCCGCGCTGGCTCTCGCCGATGCGCTGCGCCGGGCTGACCCCCAGGTCAGCATCGTGTGCCTCGGGACCGAGCGCGGCCTGGAGACCAGGCTGGTGCCGTTGCGCGGCTATCAGCTGGCCCTGATCCCTGCGGTTCCGCTGCCCCGCCAGCTCACCCCGCAGCTGCTCGGCGTGCCCGGGCGGCTCAGCGCGTCGGTGAGCGCCGCGGGACGGGTGCTCGATCAGGCCCGCGCGGACGTGCTCGTGGGGTTCGGCGGCTACGTCGCCACGCCGGGATACCTGGCCGCGCGGCGCCATCACGTGCCGATCGTCGTGCACGAGGCCAACGCCCGCCCCGGGCTGGCCAACCGGATCGGCGCGCGGTTCACCACGCACGTGTTCACCGGCCAGCCTGACACCAAGCTCCCGCACGCCAGGTACATCGGGATCCCGCTGCGCCACGAGATCGCCAGCCTGGACCGGCTGGCCCTGGCGGACAAGGCCCGGGCGCACTTCGGGCTCCGGCCGGACCTCCCGGTGCTGCTGGTCACCGGCGGCTCGCAGGGCGCCCGCTCGCTGAACTACGCGGTACTGGACGCGGCCGATTCGATCCGCGCCGCCGGGATCCAGGTACTGCACATCCTCGGTCCGCGCAGCGATATCGACGTCCGGCTGCCCGTCGCGGGGCCGCCCTACATCACGCTGCCCTACGTGGACCGGATGGACCTGGCCTACGCGGCGGCCGACTTCGCGATCTGCCGCAGTGGCGCGATGACCTGCGCGGAACTCACCGCAGTGGGCCTGCCCGCGGCCTACGTGCCGCTGCCGCACGGCAACGGGGAGCAGCGGCTCAACGCGGCGCCGATCGAGGCGGCCGGCGGCGGGCTGATCATCGCCGACGAAGACCTGAGCCCCGAGTGGATCCGCTCCGACCTGCTGCCCATCCTGGTGGACGCGCAGCTCGTGGCGGCGATGTCCCAGGCGGCCGCGGCGATGGGCCATCGCGACACCGACGCCAGGCTGGCGGCCGAGGTCCTCGGCATCGTCCGGGAGCAGGCTGAGAGGCGGCCCCGGAGCCAGGGCGGCCCGGGCCACGCCAGCGGCAGCCGGGGAAGGCGCAGGGCATGAAGGCGCAGGGCATGAAGCAGCGGCAGATGAGGATGGTGGGATGGGCCTGGTAACCCCGGTGGACCCGGTCCCGGTCGAGCAGCTCGGACAGGTGCACTTCACCGGCATCGGCGGCGCGGGCATGTCCGGGATCGCCCGGATCATGCTCGCCCGGGGGGTCCGCGTCTCTGGCAGCGACGCGGCCGACTCGGCGCTGCTCGACGAGCTGGCCGTGCTCGGCGCGGACATCCGGGTCGGGCACGACGCCGCGAACGTCGCCGGTGTGGACACGCTCGTGGTCTCGACCGCGATCCGGCCGGATAATCCCGAGCTGGTCGCCGCGCGCCAGGGCGGGCTCCGGGTGCTGCACCGGGCGGCCGCGCTGGCCTCGGTGATGCTCGGCCGCAGATCGGTGGCGGTGGCCGGCACGCACGGCAAGACCACCACCACGTCCATGCTCACCACTGTCCTTCGGGTCTGCGGCGCCGACCCGTCCTACGTCATCGGCGGCATCCTCACCGAGACCGGGCTGGGCGCGGATGAGGGCAGCGGTGAATGGTTCGTGGCTGAAGCCGACGAGAGCGACGGGTCGTTCCTCATGCTCTCACCCGAGGCGGCCATCGTGACCTGCGTGGAAGCCGATCATCTGGACAATTACGCCGGCCTGGCCGAGATCGAGACCGCGTTCGCCGCGTTCACCGGGCGTATCGCCGAAGGCGGGCTGCTGGTCGCGTGCGCCGATGACCCGGGCGCCCGGGCGCTGGCCCAGGCGGCCCGTGACCTTCCGCTGCGGGTCCGGACCTACGGTGAGTCGGCGGACGCGGACTACCGCGTCACCACCGTGGTGCCCCGGGGCATGGCGGTCAGTTTTGAGGTCAGTGGCGGGCAGGCCGCGCAGGTGGCTGGGGCCGCCGCGCGGGTGCAGCTACAGGTCCCCGGCCGGCATAATGCCCTCAACGCCACCGCGGTGCTGGCCACGTGCCTGGAGCTCGGCTTCCCGGTGGACGGGGTGACCAGGGGACTGGCCGCCTACCGTGGGGCACGGCGCCGCCTGGAATTCAAGGGCGAGGCCGACGGGGTGCGGGTGCTGGACAGTTACGCGCACCATCCCACCGAGCTGGCCGCCGACCTCGCGGCCGCCCGGGACATCGCCGACGGGGGCCGGGTCATCGCCATTTTCCAGCCTCACCTGTTCAGCCGGACCCGCATCTTCGCGCGGGAGCTGGGTGCCGCCCTCGGCCGTGCCGACGAGGCCTTCGTGCTGGATGTCTATCCGGCCCGTGAGGATCCGGAGCCAGGCGTCACCGGGGAACTGGTCGCCGTGGCCGTGCCCGGCGCCGGGGCCCATTTCGTGCCGGACCGCGCGGCCGTGCCCGCCGCGGTGGCGGCCACCGCGAAACCGGGGGACCTCGTGCTGACCATGGGCGCCGGTGACGTCACCGCGCTCGGACAGCCCGTCCTCGATGCGCTCCGCGCCCGCGGCGGGCCGGCTGGATGAGCAGCCAGGCCGGGGACATCACGCAGGGCCGCGACCAGGAAGCCGGGGCCGCTGGCGGCGCGGACAGCGTCGGCCCAGTCCGGAGCGCCGGGCGAGGCCATCAGCCATGGCGGGCAGCCTTCTTCGCCCTGGCCACGGTGGCCATCGTGGCGGGCGTGGCCTGGGCCCTGCTCGAGTCGCGGTTCTTCGTGGTCCGCTCCGTCCAGGTGACCGGCACCCACCTGGTCACCGGGGCGGAAGTCCGGTCAGCCGCCGCCATCCCGCCTGGCCTGCCCCTGATCAGAGTGAACAGTGCCGCGGTCGCCCAGCAGGTCGAGCGGATCCGCCAGGTCCAGTCCGCGAGGGTCAGCCGGGACTGGCCGGACGGGGTCACGATCGCTGTCACCGAGCGCACGCCCGCCCTGGCCGTGTCGACCGGGACCGGCTACCAGCTCATCGACAAGTTCGGTGTCGCGGTGGAGTCAGCGGCCCGGCGTCCGCCCGGCCTTCCCCTCCTCCAGGTGGCGGCCGGGCCGGTCTCCGTGCCGGCCCTGCGGGGCAGCCCGGCCGTGTACGCCGCGGCGGTGGTCCTTCATGAGCTGCCGCATTACCTCGCCCGGTCGGTGGTGTCAGTGCAGGCACCGAGCGCGTCCGAGGTGACTCTCAAGCTCACCCGCGGAATCACGGTGGTGTGGGGTGGCACCGACCGGGCCGGCCAGAAGGCGAGGGAACTCGCGCTGCTGATGCGCACGAATGCGCGGACCTACAACGTGAGCGCACCGGGGACGGCGGTGACCGGCGGGTGAATGGCGGCCGGGAATATCAGGACCGGTGGCAACACGCCGGCCTGCTTCGCGCGTGGCTAGTTGACCCTGCCCCCCGTCCAACCCTACTGTCCGTATCAATCGCCAGGATGACATAACTGTAAATCTCAACTTGAGAGTGAGGGTTAACTCCCTGGAAATCACGGAGCGTGCTCGCCGGATCAATTGGGGGCGATTTTCGGCAGGCTGCTGGGACCGTGGTTACTGAGACCGTGGTTTCGGCGGTGGTTTCCAGGAAAGGGCGCTCTCTCCGGCACTAATAGCCGGGTGCAGAAACGCGACAGAGGCAAACGAGCGGAAAGGTCCCTCCTCGTGGCAGCACCGCAGAACTATTTGGCGGTCATCAAGGTCGTCGGTATCGGTGGGGGCGGCGTCAATGCCGTGAACCGGATGATCGAAGAGGGGCTCAAGGGCGTTGAGTTCATCGCGATCAACACCGACGCGCAGGCGCTCCTGATGAGCGACGCGGACGTCAAGCTGGACGTCGGCCGGGAACTCACCCGTGGCCTGGGGGCGGGAGCCAATCCGGAAGTCGGGGCTCACGCCGCCGAGGATCACCGGGAAGAGATCGAGGAGGTCCTCAAGGGGGCCGACATGGTCTTCGTCACCGCCGGAGAGGGCGGCGGGACCGGGACCGGCGGCGCGCCGATCGTCGCGAACGTGGCCCGGTCGCTGGGCGCGCTGACCATTGGCGTGGTCACCAGGCCGTTCGGCTTCGAGGGTAAGCGCCGCGCTGCCCAGGCTGAACTGGGCATCGAGCGGCTGCGCAACGAGGTCGACACGCTGATCGTCATCCCGAACGACCGGCTGCTGTCTATCTCGGACCGGCACGTCAGCGTCCTGGACGCATTCAAGGCGGCCGACCAGGTGCTCCTCTCTGGTGTCCAGGGAATTACCGACCTGATCACCACGCCCGGGCTGATCAATCTGGACTTCGCCGACGTGAAATCGGTCATGTCCGGGGCCGGCTCCGCGCTCATGGGAATCGGCTCTTCCCGAGGCGATGACCGCAGCGTCGCGGCCGCTGAGATGGCAATCTCCAGCCCGCTGCTCGAGGCGAGCATCGACGGGGCACATGGTGTCCTGCTGTCCATCCAGGGTGGCTCCGACCTGGGCCTGTTCGAGATCAACGAAGCGGCCCAGCTGGTCTCCAACTCGGCGGCGCCGGAAGCCAACATCATTTTCGGCGCGGTCATCGACGACGCACTCGGCGACGAAGTCCGGGTTACGGTCATCGCGGCCGGGTTCGATGAGGGCGGCAACCGCCGGACCCGGCCGTCGAGGGTGGCGTCCGGCTTCACCGCGGATCCCATCCCGGCCCCGGCGCCCGCCGCGGATACCTACCACGCGCCGGCCGTACCGCCCCCCCCGGTGCCTGCCGATGTGTGGGCCGCGCCGTCCGAGCCGGTCAGTAACCCGGAGCCGGAGCCCGTGCCCTCCGCCAGCGCTGAGACCGGTGGCCAGGCCGCGGTGGACTCCGCGGCGTCCGCCGGCCCGGTGAGCGAGGACAGCGGGCTCGAAGCCGTGCCCGCTCCCCGGGCCGCTGACCCCGCTCCGGTCACGCCGACGCCGCGGCCGGACACCGCCGCCGCAGCCCGGGTCTTCGACGCGGCGACCACCCGGCGCCGCTCCGTGGTCTTCGAAGAGGATGACGAGCTCGACGTCCCCGACTTCCTCAAGTAGTGACCGGCCGGACCTGGTGACGGGGCCGCCAGGCCAGTCAGGCCAGCAGAGCCCCGGGGGTGACCGGCCCCGTGAGGTAGCCGCCTCCCTCGCCGGGGTCCGGGCCCGGATCACTGCGGCCGCCGAGGCGGCCGGGAGGCCGGGGGAGGACGTCACCCTGGTCGCCATCACCAAGACTTTCCCGGCCAGCGATGTCCGGCTGCTCAGCTCGCTGGGCGTGCGGGACGTCGGGGAAAACCGCGATCAGGAGGCAGCCCCCAAGGCCGCCGCCTGTGCGGATCTGCGTGACCAGCTCACCTGGCATTTTGTTGGGCAGTTGCAGACCAACAAGGTAAGCAGCGTGGTCCGGTACGCCGACGTGATCCACTCGGTGGACCGGACCAGGCTGGTCACCGCCCTCGGCGCGGCGGCCCGGAAAGCCGGCCGCACGCTGACCGGGCTGGTCCAGGTCAGCCTGGACGGCGATCCGGGCCGGGGCGGAGCCGCAAGGGCGGACGTGCCGCTCATCGCGGACGCGATAGCCGGTGAGGAAGGCCTGGAACTAGGGGGAGTCATGGCCGTGGCGCCGCAGGGGGAGGAGCCGCTGGACGCGTTCCGGCGGCTGGCCGACATCGCCGCCCAGGTACGGGCGGTGCATCCCGGGGCCACGGTGATATCCGCCGGGATGAGTGGTGACCTGGAAGCCGCCATCGGGGCGGGTGCGACACACGTGCGAGTCGGTACGGCGTTGCTCGGCGGTCGGCCGGGCTTCGTCAGGTAATGTCCGACGCACCGGGGCTGCAGGACAGCGATGACGGAGGTCTGACCGATGGCCGGCGCGATGCATAAGATGGCGGTCTACCTCGGCCTCGTCGAGGACGATCCGCGGTATGACGACGGCTACGACTCCTATGAGGAGTATGAGGAAGAGTACGGCGAGCAGGCCGAGCCTGCCGATCCGGAGCCCGACCGGGCAGTCGCCCGTGGCCGCGGTGAATTCCTCATGGACCCGCCCCCGCCCGTCCCCGCCCCCCCGGCCCCGCGGGCCAGCACTCATGTGCCCGGACCCTCCCATGCCGCCGATCTCGCTCGGATCACTACCTTGCACCCGCGCACGTACAATGAGGCTCGTACTATCGGAGAGCACTTTCGCGAGGGCACTCCGGTGATCATGAATCTGACGGAGATGGTCGACAGCGACGCCAAGCGGCTCGTCGACTTCGCGGCTGGCCTGATCTTCGGCCTGCACGGGAGCATCGACCGCGTGACGAACAGGGTGTTCCTGTTGTGCCCGGCCAACGTCGAGGTGACGGCGGAGGACAAGGCCCGGATCGCTGAACGAGGCTTCTTCAACCAGAGTTAGACGCTCAGGAGTACCGGCACACTCGGTGGCGAGCGCGCGGCGGTGTCAACCGCGGTAGCCATCCCGGTGCCCGTCACGGCAGCGCCGGTGAAGGCAGGGCAGGGTTGTGGGGATTGTAAAGATCGTTCTGTTCTACGTGCTCACGATCTATTTCGTGCTTCTGATCGGGAGGCTGATCCTCAGCTGGATCCAGGCTTTCTCCCGCCCCCCGAACGGCTGGCAGCCCAAGGGCATCGTCCTCATCCTGGCCGAACTGGCCTTTACTGCCACTGACCCGCCACTGAGATTGCTAAGACGGGTCATCCCCACGGTGCGGATCGGTAGTGTGGCTCTGGACCTCAGCTTCATGGTGCTCTTCTTCGTCGTCATTTTCGCGATGCAGGCCGTGCAGCTGCTCTGATCAGGTAGCGTCCGACAGGAACACCGTTCAAGCGTGCCGAGGAGACGAGATGCCGCTGACGCCCGCGGATGTGCGAAACAAGCAGTTCAGTACCACCAGGCTCAG
>DATCFY010000029.1:0-126223 GCA_036509255.1 Streptosporangiaceae bacterium | reverse complement strand
TCCAGCCCCTTCGCCTGCTTCGCGCTGGACAGCACCGCGGCCTTGACCACGAACACACCGACCAGCACGACAACGACGGCCCGCGCGACGCAGCCCACCCCGCCAAGTGCCCTCGTGAGCACGGCCAGCGCCCGGGGCATGTGCTCCGCGGTGAACCGCTCCCGGAAGTCCAGACGAACCGACCGGCGGCCGATCTCCACGCCAGCCACCACAGCAAGGACGCCGGCCAGGATCAGCAGCGCCCGGCCCCATCCCGTGCGCAGCAAGACCGCGGTCACGTCCGTGTCCTGCAGCTGCTCCGACGCCGCTGTCTGCGTCGGAGGGGTTCCTGCCAGGAGCCGGGCGGTGCTGAGGCAGAAGACCAAGTACAGCAAACACCCCCACGACGAGACCGCACGCTGACGCCACGCGCCCATCGCGCCTGTGGCGCGTGAAGGCCGGAACACGGCCTCGATGAGCTGGGTGAGCGCATACGCGGCGAGCCCAGCGACGAGCAGCACCAGCGTGGCACGTCCCCATGCAGGAGCGACAGCCTCCTGCACGGCCCCGGCGGTGCTAGCGGGCGCGGCCGTTCGCTCGTGCGCGGCAAACGCCAGACGCAGGGCAAGGGAACCGACGAGGAGGTAAACCGTGCCGCGGCACACCAAACCCAGCCGGGACACCGCCCGCAGCCACACACCAGACGCGCCCCGCGCCATAGATGCGCCAACGGCGTCCAGTGACGTTCCGGCTGTCCTTCCTCGCCCACGGATGTTCTTCAACGGACGCCTCGTTCCTGCTCACCAGTATGCGCGGCCTGGCCAGACCAGCGAGGCGCCGCCCAGCGCGATACTGCTGCCCATAACGCTCACCTCCACCAGCGCCAACCCGGCCTCCCCCGTGAATTCGGCGTTTTGCTGGCGCGCTCGTCCCAGGGGATCCGATCCGGGTCGATCCCGGCCGTCTGGGCCGCTTCGGTTTTGAGGGCGCACAGGGCCTGGTAGACGGTGAGGAACGCGAAGAGTTCCTGGCGGACCAGCTCAGGGGATCTGGATCGCAGGATGAACGAGGCCCCGCGGAGCCTGGTCTTGAGTTCGCCGTAGCAGTTCCCGGTCCCCCGGTGCTGGTGGTAGACGGCCGCGACCTGCGCTGCTGGTGCTTTGCTCATGGTCGGGCAGGGGAGTGACCAGCCGGAACGGCTCGGTCCTGATGCCGCCCTCGCAGTCTTCGACGGTGACTCTGTACTCGATGATCGGTACCAGGTGACCCTCAGCCGAGCCGGCCAGGACCCGCCCGGCGGCGCGGGCCTGGCCGTGACGGACGTTCCCGGCAGGGTGCGCATGACTGAATGGAACGACCCGTCCGGCAGCACCTTCAGCAGATTGCCGCAGGCTGGGCTGTGTTCTGGCACTACACCGCGCTCGGCCGGTACGGGGAGCAGCTACAGCACCTGTTCGGGCTCTTCCCGCGCGAGCATGTCCTGGTGCTCCGCTACCGCGCGCTGATACGAGAACGTGACCGCGCACCCGGACCCGGACGCTACGGCACCGCGCCGTCGCCACGACGCTGCGGGCAGGCAGCGCGGTGACCACGGCGCTGCCCGGTCACGCCGGATCGGGCGTCATCGTCGTCAAGCTGCTATGGCTGGCGATCATCAACATCGAGGACAAGCGGGCCCACGGCGCGCAGGTGCCGCGGGAGACGATCAGCACCATCACCGACCGCGTGCTGGACGGCCTGGCGGAATCGCAGTCGCGGCCCCTGGACCCTGTTTACGCGGTGCTTGGCCTGCGGACCGAGGGGACGTGGCGCACCCTGGGCACCCATAATGTGATGCGGGTCACGGGAACCCGCGGGGCGGGCCGGGCCAGTTGATAGATGTGAACGATCCAACGCCGCAATTGCGGGCTCGCGCCCGGGCCGGGGATGCTGACGCGTTCGGTGCGATCTTCGACGCGTGCGCCAAGTCGGTGTACAACCACGACGATGAATCGGTTGGACGTGTCTGCCGAACGGACCGCGCGGGCGACGCCTGAGGTGGTGTGGGCGCTCGTCTCGGATGCCACCCGCTATCCCGAATGGGGGCCGTGGCGCGCCGCCGAGTACCGACGCCCAGGTGACACCTCGCCCCGCGGACCCGGCGCCGTCCAGTGGTTGCAGTCCTCGCGCCGCTACTTCTTGCGCTACCCGGTCTCGGTCGAGAAGATCCTGGAGGTCGAGGAGGGCCGGCTCCTCGCATATACCGTCGTCGGGGGTATCCCAGTCCGCAACTACCGGGCGGAGGTGACCCTCACCCCAACCGGCGACGGTACACAAATCCGATGGGCCAGTAGCTGGGATGCGACTACTCGTGGCCGTCTTGTTTGGCGGAGCCAGCGCACGCTGTACCCCCAGATCGTCGAAGCCCTGGCTGCTGCCGCGGAGCGCCTTGACTCGCAAACCGCAGCTGCACCGTGAGCGGGTATCTCGGGTGGATCCCACCCGCTGCTTCCGCGGCAGCCCGGATCCATCGGGCACTGGCGAGGCCCCGGTCGAACAACACCATCGAACGGCTCAACCGTCCTGGCAGGTGGTCGACGGCAGCCGGGATGAGGATCTGCGCGCTGGTGGGCATACCGCGCGCGTGTGAGCACGGACACCGCTGGGGACCTGGCCGGGTCATCGTCTCCTGGTCGCCGTGCGACTGCGATCCGGCCTGGCTTCGGCCCGTGCCGAGCGCCGATCGTGAGGCCGCGGCGAGCCCAGCGCAACACAGCCCATCGGCCCGCTGCCCATCACCGCCGATGCCATCCGGCCCGCTTGCCCGGAGCTTGTATACCCGGTATATTCCAGCATATTGCCGGGTGTGGAGCCATGAACATTCATTTTGCCCTGCTCGCGCTGCTGGCTGACGGAGCGAAGTCAGGCCCGCGGCTCCGCGAGGAGCTCGCGGCCGGTCCCAGCCGCATGGATCCGCTCAACGCCCACCAGGTGTACCCGGCCCTGACCCGGCTCGAGCGGGCCGGGCTAGTGGAATCAGGTGGCGCCTCCGGGGCAGACGAGCCGCAGCAAGAGTTCCGGATCACCGCCGGTGGGCAGCGGGAGCTCGCCGGATGGCTGCGCACGACGCCGAATCCAGGTGCCCTGCCCGGCGATGAGCTAGTAGTGAAGATCCAGCTGGCCGGGCAGGTGCCCGGCACCGACGTGCACGAGGTGATCCAGGCGCACCGCCGGTACCTCATCGAGCTGATGCAGCGGCGGACCCGGGCCAGGCAAGACGGGTCCGGGCAGAATCCGGGCCGCGCCCTGGCCAGCTACGCCGAGCTGTTCCGGCTGGAATCGGCCATCCGGTTGCTGGACGCCGCCGAAGGGCTGCTCGGCCCGGGCCCCGTCGGCCGCACCGCGGGAAAGCCCCCGGCTGACCAGAGCCGGGCCTCGGACGCCGATCGGGAACAGGTCGTGGCCAGCCTCCGCGACCACTTCGTCGAGGGCCGGCTCACACGCGCGGAGCTGGACGAACGGCTCACCACAGCGCTGAGCGCACGGACGCCCGACGACCTGCGGCGCCTGACGGCCGACCTGCCATAACTCCTGGCGCTGCTGTAGGCCGCGGACCGTCCCCCAGGCGCTGATTGTGCCACGGTCCCAACTCGTGGACGTTTTAGGGTCCACTCATCCGCATAGCTGGATAAGTCTTTCCTTTTCGCGCAGCTTTACGAAGCAGGCCGCAGGGCTAACTGACCCATCGGGTATTATGCGGAACTGCTGCTCGCGCCCGGGGGAACGGCAGAGAGGATAGTTCCATGTGCACCAGTTTTCGCGTGACCGCGACAGACGGGGCGGTCGTGGTGGGCCGGACAATGGAATTCCCGAATGCGATGGCTACGAAGCTCACGGTCCTCCCTCGCGCCTACCAGGGTGCGGGAATCGGTAAGCACGGCACCGGAATGAAATGGACATCCGCTTACGGCGTGGTCGGGATGGACGCGTTCGGGCAGCCGGGCAGTATGACCGACGCCATGAATGAACGGGGCTTGTACGCCGGACTCCTGTACATGCCGGGTTTCTGCGAGTACACGCCAACGGCGGACCGGGATCCCGCGAGCCTGATGTCGATCGTCAACACCGTGGCCTACGTGCTCGGGGTGAGTGCCGCAGTGGAGGAGGCCACGGCCGCGATGAGCAGGGCCACCGTGTGGCCGTACATCTTCGGCCCGTTCGGCTTCGCTCCCCCGGCGCACCTGGTCCTGCACGACGCATCGGGAAAGTCTGCGGTCATCGAGTGGCGCAACGGCGAGATGACGGTCTTCGATAACCCGATCGGCGTGGCCTGCAACTGGCCTCACCTGGACTGGCACCTGACCAACTTGCGGAACTACATCAACCTCTCAGACCGGAATCCGGCGCCTATCACGATTGACGGGGTAGAACTTAGCGCCATGGGCCAGGGGCCGGGCATGAACGGGCTGCCCGGTGACTCCAGTTCCCCGTCCCGGTTCGTCCGGGCCGCAGCCTTTGTGGCCAGCCTCCGTCCCGTGGCCACCGGAGAGCAGCTTGAGGAAACTGCCCTGCATATCCTGAATAATTTTGACATCCCGCTGGGATTCATCCGGGACGGCGACGACCCGGCCAACGACGACCACACGCTCTGGTCGTCTATCGCCAACCTGGGCCAGCTGCGCTACATCGTCCGCACCTACGACAACCCGGTCCCGCAGCTCATCGAACTTGGCCACGTGGACTTTTCAGCCCCCGGGCCCCGCGAAGCCGCGCTGCCTCGCCACGCGTTCGCGCCATT
Source organism: Streptosporangiaceae bacterium (assembly GCA_036509255.1). Lineage (GTDB taxonomy): Bacteria > Actinomycetota > Actinomycetes > Streptosporangiales > Streptosporangiaceae > RYN-230. The sequence goes on along the minus strand of DATCFY010000029.1, from coordinate 121,467 downwards.
GGCCGTCTAGCGGTGCGACAGGCGTGGGCAAGCTCGCCACTGTCCCGATCACGACTGAACCCGGGCCGCGGTCAGCACCCCGAGAGTGACCCAATCTGGCCTGCGGCCCAAAAGGGCCCTAGCCAGCCGCGCTGTTGCCTTCCCGGGTTGGTTTCTGCTTAACGGCCTTCCGGTAGCGGGAGGCGCTTCTTGGCCTCTTCGTAGAGGTCGGCAGGGAGTGGCCCCCTCTGCGCGACAGCGATGTTGCTGGCCAGGTGGACCGGGTTCGACGTGCCGACGATTGTGGTCGACAGGCCGGGATGACTGAGCGTGAAGCGCAGGACGAACTCCATGTTGCTCATGCCCGCCTCGCTCAGGATGCCGGCGATGCCGGAGGTCGCCCAGTTCCGCTGGCCGACGTGGGGGTCCTGGCTAAGCGGCCCGGTCTGCCAGTTCTTGTCCTCCGACGCGGCGCCGCGCGCCGCTCCGCCCCGGATGAACGTGCCCGCGCCCGCGCCCGCAGCCTCGGTGATGAGTTCCTCGTGATCACGCTGGACGGCCGAATACGGGATCTGGAAGACGTCGAAGACGCCCATCGCGATGTGATCGGGCAGATTTGGCAGGATGCCCGACATGCCGATGAAGCGCACCTTGCCTTCGGCCTGGAGGTCCTTGAGCGTCTCGACCGTCTGGTTCTCTTCGAGCGTCGCCTTGCTCGGTGACATGTGCACCTGGACCAGGTCGAGGTAGTCGGTGCGCAGGCGCCGCAGTGACTGCTCGACGTCGGCGCGGACATTCCCGGGGCTGTAGTCATGCGGGTAGGGCGGGGGCGCGTCAGCCGGGGGCTCGAGCGGGCACCCGCATTTGGAGGCGAGGAAGAACTCGTCCCGGCGGTGACCGAGGTAGAGGCCGATCAACTCCTCGCTGCGGCCGTAGTCGGGCGAGGTGTCGATCAGGTTGACGCCGCTGTCGAGGACCGCGTTCAGGAGACGGCCCGCGTCCTCGTCCGCAATCTCGGAACCGCGTGGCCGTCCTCTCAGCTCCATGGCGCCGTAGCTGAGAATGGTCACGTCCGCGCCGGTGTTCCCGAGGGGTCGTGTCATGATCGCCATGTTTCCCACACTATCCGGAGGATCCCTGGGCCGGTTGAGCGCTCAGCCGACTGCTCGACGAACGCCTGATACCAAGCATGCGGCTGTCATCGCACCTCATCGTTTCCGAGCGTGAACTGCTGAGGGCAACATCCTCCGGTGTCATGCGGATGCCTGCTTGCGCTCCGTGGGGGCGGCTTGGCGCTCAAGGGTGTAGCGGTTGACCGGGAACGGCAGGCCAAGGTGCGCGCGCAGTGTGTCGCCCTCGTACTCGGTACGGAATACGCCGCGCTTCTGCAGCAGGGGCACCACGTCGCCCACGAATCGCTCGAGATCCTCGATGGTCCGGAAGCGTAGGTTGAGTCCGTCGGCCGCACGGGCCTCGAACCAGTCCGCGATCGCGGCCGCGACGGTGTCCGGGGCACCCGTGAATGGGGACGGGTGGTACTCGGTGACTGTGTTCACGACCTGCCGGAGCGTCAGGCCCTGTTCCTTTGCGCGGCGGACCAGCTCCTGGCCCCGGGTGCGGCCGCCTTTCTCGGCCAGGTGCTCCACGTCGGGGAACGGCGCGTCCAGGTCATGCTGGCTGAAGTCGTACGCGCCGAAGGCGCGGCCTAGGAAGCCGAGCTTGCGGTCGAAGTCGTTGTCGGTCTCGTAGATATCGCGTGACAGGCGGGCTCCCTCGTCGTCGGTGTCGCCCACGACCGGGCTGGCACCGGTGAAGATCACGACATGGCCGGGATCACGGCCGAGCCGGGCGGCACGCCTCTTGATGTCGCCGTAGTACGCCTGCGCCTCTTCGAGCGACCCGCCTGGTGCGTAGATGCCCTCGGCGACGTGCGCGGCAAGGTTGCGGCCGTCTTCCGAAACGCCGGCCTGGAAGATGACCGGCTGCCCTTGCTTCGAGCGGGAGAGATTGAGCGGCCCGGCCACCTTGAAGTGCTCGCCGACGTAGTTAAGGGGATGCAGCTTGGCGGGGTCGAGGAAGATATCGCGTTCCACGTCAGCGACGAACGCGTCGTCCTCGTAGGAGTCCCACAGCCCGCGGATGACCTGGACCGCCTCAAGCGCCCTCCCATACCTGGTCGCGTAGTCGAGGTGCTCGTCAAGGCCGTAGTTCTTGCTCGTTCCGGTGTCGAAGCTGGTCACCACGTTCCAGCCAGCCCGGCCGCCGCTGATGTGGTCGAGCGAGGCGAACCGGCGGGCCAGGTTGAACGGCGAGTTGTACGTCGAGCTGGCCGTACCGACGAGCCCGATGTGTGATGTGTGCGTGGCGACGGCCGACAGCAGAGTGAGCGGCTCAAGCCGGTTCAGGTAATGCGACGGGTAGCTGGCGTTGATGAACTGGCTGTCCACGATGAACAGCGCGTCAAACAGGGCCCGCTCGGCGATCTGCGCCTGCCTGATGTAGTAGTGGATGTCTACGCTGGCGTTCTTCGGGACCCGCGGGTCCTTCCACAGTCCGTGCTGTCCGGGGCCGCCGACGCCGTAGACGGCGAGAGCGAGATGGAGCTTGCGGGGCATGGGGTGCTCCCTTCCTGGTCAGGGTCCTGGTCCCGGGTGCAGCAAAGCCCTGAGCACGTCACGCTGCCTGCGGTCCGTCGCTGCCGAGTCAGGCGTCGGCGCCCAGCTGACCAGGAGCCGGGCGCAGACGTGCCGCCATGCGTTGCGGACCGACCGCATGGCGCCGGCATCAGAACGGGCGGTGCCACCCCGGCCGACTCAGTGGGCACGGTCCGTCGCCCCCGTCTGGCCGCCCAGGGACACGGCACCGCAGCCCCCCGAACTTGTCGAGGCCGTATTGCTGATGCTGGAGATCAGCAGCCGACCGCATTCGTGCCGCGGCCGGTAGGGCACGTCAGCCGTGCGTCCCTGTTCGAGAGCCTCACCCTGGCGCAGGACCAGCACCTCGCCGCGTGCGGGTGGATCAACCTGACAGCAGTTACAGGCGCCATCACAGCGCACTATGTCTATAAAGTCAACTGTAATACTAGGAATTCTCAGCGATCCCGGGCAGGAAGATCACGACTGGGCCCAGGATTGGTGGGTTTCAGCGAGGGCGGTCTCAGCGAGGGCCGTCGTGTCCCGTCACCGTCGCCATTGCCTCGCTTTGCAGTTTCTCCCGGAGGGGCATGGCTGCGGGGTGGGCCAGGGCGTCGAGGATGTCCAGCGCCTGCCGCCACGCACCCCGCGCTGCCCGATCGTCGCCTGCATCACGGTGAGCATCGCCGAGATGGCTGAGCGACTGCGCGGCCGGGTATTGCGCGCCGACCTCGTGGAACAGGCCGATGGCCCGCTGGTAGCTGGCAAAGGCCTCGCTGTAGTCACGCAGTTGGTGGTAGATGTAGCCGAGGCTGTCCCAGGTGTTGGCCTCCTGGGCCGGGTTGCCGTCCTGGCGGTACAAGTCCAGGGCCAGCCGGCAGTAGGTGAGGCCCTGCCGGGTGTCACCGAGTATGGCGTGGTCATACCCGACGTTGTTGCAGGCCTTGGCCTGGAGCGCGGGGTCACGGGCGGCCCTGGCCAGTTCAAGGGCCTGCAGGCTGCTGGCTAGCGATTCATGCATTTGGAGCTCGCGCTCGAAGACCACGCTGAGGCCCAGGAGAGCGCGTGCCTCTGCCGCGCGGTCACCCAGGCTCCGGGACAGGCTGGCGGCGTGCGTCAGGTGCGCACGGGCCCGCCCGGTCTGGCCAAGCCGGAGCTGGGCTCGGCCAAGGTTGCGGTGGGTTCTGGCCTGTCCAGTCACGTCGCCTAGGCGTTCCGCGCAGGCGAGCGCGGTGCGGTGCGTGGCGACCAGCTCATGCCAGTGACCGCCCCGGTCCTGGAAGGTCACCAAGGTCCAGGGAAGCTGCCGCGCATGATCGGCGAAGCCGTGGCCGGTCGCCAGCCCGATGACGGCGAGAAGGACCTTGTGTTCGGCACCGAACCAGGCCTGCGCGTGATAGCGATCGGTAACGCATTCGGGTGTGACGCCAGGCTGCGGCGGTCCCAGGTCGGGGAAGTCGGGCGCCGGGTCAAGGGCCCGGGCCGCTGCGGCGGAGCTGTGCAGGTAGTGGTCCAGGATCCGGTGCAGCGCAGGCCCGCCTTCTACGCTGGTTTCGGCCGCCCGGGCCCGGTCTGCTGCGTAGTCGCGGAGCAGGTCGTGCAGGGCATACCGGCCCGGGAGACGTTCGGTGATCAGGCTGACATCGGCCAACTCCCGCAGGGCCGCACGTGCCTGTGACGGCAACAGGCCAGCCAGGCTGCCGGCCGCCGGAGCGGAAATGTCCGGCCCCGGGTGGATGCTGAGCAGCCGGAACACCCGCGCGGCCCCTGCGGTCAGCTGCGCATAGGACCAGGAGAACACCGCCTGGACGTCGGCTGCGGCATCGTTGATGCTCAGCGCGCCCAGCCGTGCCCTGGCATCAGCCAGCTCAGCGGCGAGCCCGGCCAACGACCAGCCAGACCCAGCCGCGCGAGCGGCCACGACAGCCAGGGCCAGCGGTAGCCGGGCGCAGAGCCGCAGCAGGGCAGCAACCGCCTCGGGCTCCGCAGCAACCCGGTCAGCACCCAGGCGAGCCGCCAGCAACTCGGTCGCCTCGGTCTCGGTCGGCACATCGAGGTTCAGCACGCAGGCACCGTCGGCGGCCGCCAGCCCAGTCAGCGGACTGCGGCTGGTCACCAGCACCAGGCAGCCTGGCGCTCCGGGCAGCAGCGGGCGTACCTGCGCCGCGTCCCGGGCGTTGTCGGCCACGATCAGCATGCGGCGGCCGGCAACCAAGCTTCTGTACAGTCCCGTCTGCCCCTCGGTATCCGCTGGGATTCGCTCCGGCGCTGCCCGTGAGCCACCAGGAACTTGCGGATCACCTCGGTGGGGAGGGCGGGCTGCCCGGAAGGGTCGTACCCCCGCAGGTTCACATACAGCTGACCGTCAGGGAACCTCCCGGCCACCCGATGCGCCCAGTGCAACACCAGGGCAGTCTTGCCCACGCCGGCCATCCCGCCGATCGCCGAGATCACCACCGCACCTCCGGCCCTGTGCCCGGAGGGATACTCAAGCCACCGATCCAGGACCGCCAGTTCCGCTGTCCGGCCAGCAAATCGCGCGACGGCCGCCGGCAGCTGCCTTGGCACCATGTCCGGACGGGTGCCAGTGTGTCCCTGCCCCCCACCGGTGGCGAGGCAGGCATGCGCGCCCGGATCGATCAGGACCGCAGGAATTCCAGGAGGTCGGCGTTGATCGTTGCGGCCTCGGTGGTGGGCATGCCGTGCGGGAAGCCGTGATACGTCTTCAGCGTGCCGTTCTGCACGAGCTTCGCGGACAGCGGCCCGGAGTCGGCGTAGGGAACGATCTGGTCGTCGTCCCCGTGCTGCACCAGGACGGGCACCGAGATCTTCTTGAGGTCTTCGGTGAAGTCGGTCTGGGAGAAGGCGACGATCCCGTCGTAGTGGGCCTTCGCCCCGCCCATCATGCCCTGGCGCCACCAGTTCTCGATGATCGCTTCCGAGGGCTTGGCGCCGGGCCGGTTGAAGCCGTAGAAGGGTCCCGACGCCAGGGCCCGGTAGAACTCGGACCGGCCGGCAGCCACCTGGGCCTGGAAACCGTCGAACACGCTCTTCGGCAGGCCGCCGGGGTTGGCCTCGGTCTGCACCATGAGCGGCGGCACCGAGCTGATCAGTACCGCTTTCGAGACGCGGCTCTCACCATGCACGGCGATGTAGCGCACGACCTCGCCGCCGCCGGTCGAGTGGCCGATGTGCACGGCGTCATGGAGATCGAGGTGCTCAGTCACCGCAGCCAGGTCGTCCGCGTAGTGGTCCATGTCGTGGCCATCGCTGGTCTGCGAGGAGCGGCCGTGCCCGCGCCGGTCATGTGCAATGACCCGGTAGCCGTGCTGCAGGAAGAACAGCATCTGGGTGTCCCAGTCGTCAGCCGACAGCGGCCAGCCGTGACTGAAGACGAGGGGCTGGCCAGAACCCCAGTCCTTATAAAAGATTTCCGTGCCATCGGTCGTGGTGATCGTTCCCATGGGCTCGCCTCTTGTGGTCCGGATGATGGAAATTCCCTACCCCCAGCGTAAGGATCTCGATCGTCTTGGCTCCGGGCAGGTAGGTGAACCGGTGGTGAACAAGATCAGGCGTAAGGCCGGAACAGGGAGCGAACCCAGGCGACGGCCATCGTTCCGGACCTCCGGGCGCGCCAAGGGACACGGCTGTGCGGGATTACCGGGTTCGGCCTCGCCGGCCCAGCCGGACGCGGGCGAGCAGGCCGCCCGGGCTGGCGGCCTGGGCGCCCGCGTTCGGCTCACGGCAAGCCACCAGGCGCTCCGCCCGGCCGGCGGGCTGGCCGCCCACAATCAATCGGGGTACACCGACCAGATCAATTGATATAGCACATCATAGATTATCAGGAAAATAAGGACGGTCTCATAGAAACGCAGTTACTGAAAAGGCCAGCTTTAGTAGCGTGGCGATGCACTCAGAAGAGAACCAGGAAAAACGGGTGCGGATATTGGCTTCGCAGCTCGCGTTCTCCGCGTGCAGGCTGTGACTAAAGCCTTATTCCGGGTTGCCCGGGAAAGTGTTTGCCGGGCCGAGTCATGATTTGCGAGGGATTAAGATGCGAGTTACGAATGTCCCATCGGACAATGGGCAGGAGATTCCCGGGCAGGCCGCGGCCGGGCAGCTTGGCCGGCGCCGGTTCCTGGCTGCCGGAGGCGCGGCCGCCGCGCTGATCGGCGCCCCTTCGGCGCGGTCCCTGATCGGCGCCCCCTCGGCGCGGTCCCTGATCGGCGCTCCCTCGCGGCGGGCGGGCCGCTTAGGGCCGACCCCCAAAACGGGCATCAATCGGGCGGCCATCGGGTCGTGGACCGCGCCATTCAACCTGGGGCTGGTCTCGATTCACGCGGTCATGCTGCATACCGGGAACGTGCTGCTGTTCTCCTGGCCTAAAAATACGGTCGGCAGTGACGCCGTGCTGTGGAACCCGGTCTCCGGCGAGATCACCAACATCGCCCTGACCTACCAGCGGGACATCTTCTGCAGCGGCACCAGCGTGCTGGCTGACGGCCGCGTGTTCATCGCGGGCGGCCACATTTACCAGGGAGCCATCCAGCCAACCCAGGGTGTAGCCAATACGACAATCTTCGACCCGGCGTCCAACTCCTGGACTGAGGGCCCGGTGATGTCGCAGGCCCGCTGGTACCCGACCACGACGATGCTCGGCGACGGCACGATGATGATCTTCGCTGGAACGATGAGCACCGGCACCAGCGCGACCAACGTGGACCACTACGACCCGGTCAGCAATACCATCACCACGCTGCCGTCCACGGCCAACAAGTCCATGGTGCTCTACCCGCGGGTGAAACTGCTCACCAGCGGCCTGCTCGCCTGGACCAACTTCCCCACCACGTGCTACCTGAACCCGGCCACCGCAGCGTGGACCAACGGCCCGACGCTGAACTCGGGCAGCCGCAGCGACACCGATATGTCGGTGCTGCTGCCCGGGCTGACCACGATCATGGAGATGGGAGGGACCCTCACGTCCGGCGTCACCGGCACCGCCGAGCTGCTGAACCTCTCGGCCAGCACACCGGCCTGGCAGTACACCGCCTCGATGAACTTCCCGCGGCTGTGGGCCAACTCGGTACTGCTGGCCGACGGCACGGTGCTGGTGGTCGGCGGGGGCACGACGGGCTACTACGGCGGGCCGGTCCTCACCCCCGAGATCTACAATCCCGTCACCGGGACCTGGAGCCAGTTGGCGCCACAGACCGCACCGCGGATGTACCACTCCACCGCGCTGCTGCTGCCGGACGGGCGGGTGCTGTCCGCCGGGCAGAGCTCGGGCCAGTACGAGAACACGGGCGAGATATTCTCCCCGCCCTACCTATTCATGGGCGCCCGGCCGGTGATCTCCAACGCCCCCGGGACACTGGGCTACGGCCAGGCGTTCACCGTCGCGACCCCGCAGGCGGCTAGCATCTCCCGGGTGGCGCTGGTCAAGGCGGCTGCGGTGACCCACTCCAACGACTTCGACCAGCGCTACGTGACATGCACCTTCACCATTAGCGGCGGCACGCTCCTCGTGACCTCCCCGCCCAACGCCAACTACGCCCCGCCCGGCTGGTACATGCTTTTCCTGGTCAACTCCACCGGAGTGCCCTCGGTGGCCAGCTGGGTCCAGGTCGGCTAGCGTGCGATGGCTCCGCAGAGGGCTGCTGGCCGGGCTGGCCCTCGGCGTGGCGGGCTGCGTGCTAATCCTGGCCGCCGGGCTGCCCAGCGGCCCGGCGACGGCCGGGACGCAGCGGGCCGGTGACAGCGCCGGACTGGTCCGGGTGCTGCCCGCAGGCGACCAGGTACTGAGCGGCCCCCGGCTGACCGAGGTCAACGGGCTGGCCAGCGGGATGAGCGGCCTCTGGCTGACCGGCGGCACCGCCACGCGCAGCCACCTCCTCTACGCGGTGAACCCGGCCACCGGCCAGATCAGCGCCACTGTCGCCCTGCCCTCCCAGCTGATCATCAACCCCGGCGACATAGCGGCTGGCGCCGGTGCGGTCTGGGTGGCCGACGGGGCCAGCCTCTACCGGATCGTGCCCGGCCTGACCGGCCAAACGGTGACCCGCCCCTTTGCCACCCTTCCGCACGACGGCCTGATCGGCGACGTGGTCACCGCCGCCGGGGCGGTGTGGGTGGACGACACCACGGACGGCACCGTAGACCGCTACGCCGCCACCACCGGGCGGGCCAGCGCGGCAGTCACTATCGGCCACACGGCCGGCGTGATGACCGCCGGCGACGGCGGCCTCTGGGTCGCCGACCCCGACACCGACACCGTGTCCCGGATCAGCCTGACCCGCAACCGGGTCAACACCGTGGTCACCCTCCCAGGTCCGCCCACCCACCTCGCCACCGCTGGTGACGACCTGTGGGCCACTGACGGGACCGGCCGCGTGAACGCCGTCGGCCTGGGCGGCCGGATCCGCACCGTGCGCGTCGGCGGCCAGGCCACCGGCGTGGCCGCGGCCGACGGCTCGGTCTGGGTGGCCAGCACCGCCACCGGGACACTCAGCCGCATCAATCCGCGCCGCGATACGGTCACGGCCACCATCCACGTTGGCAAACGCCCCTACGCCGTAGCGGCCACCCCCGAGGCCTTGTGGGTCACGGTCCTCGGCCAGCCAGTCATGATGCACCCCCCCGCCGGGAGATCGGACACCGGAACTCTCGGCTGGCTGCTCCGGCTGTGCGGCTAGGCATAGCCGTGCCCGACGATGCTCGACCGAGCAGTGCAGGGATACCGGCCAACGGGAGGCGGCGATCATCCTAAGCTCGTCGCATGGCCAGGTACTTCGACGTTCATCCGGCCAACCCGCAGGAGCGCACGATCGTCAAGATCGTGGACATCGTGCGCGGCGGCGGCGTGATCGCCTACCCCACGGACTCCTGCTACGCGCTCGGGTGCCAGCTCGGCAACAGGGACGGCATCACGAGGATCAGGTCGATCCGACAGCTCGACGCCCGGCACCACCTCACGCTGGTGTGCCAGGACTTCGCCCAGCTAGGCCAGTTCGTGTACGTTCCCAACTCGGTGTTCCGGGCTATCAAGGCGGCGACCCCCGGCAGTTATACCTTCATCCTGCCAGCGACCAAGCAGGTGCCGCGCATGTTGCAGCACCCGGGGAAGAAGACCGTCGGGGTGCGGATCCCTCGCCACGTGGCGACCCAGGCGCTGCTCGCCGAACTTGGCGAGCCGCTCGTCTCGAGCACCCTGCTGCTGCCTGGCCAGGACGAGCCAATGACCCAGGGGTGGGAGATCGCTGAGCAGCTTGACCACGCCGTCGAGGCAGTGATCGACTCGGGCGACTGCGGCACCGAGCCGACGACGGTGATCGACTTCTCCCAGCCGAAGCCCGAGATCGTGCGCCGCGGGGCAGGCGACACATCCGAGTTTGAGTGAGGCAGGGACCAGCCGTCCAGAGACCGGGGTGGCGATGGCATCGCAGCAGGCCAGCGGACCGGGACAGCTCCCGATGAGCGCGCTTCAGCAGCCGGGATGGCCGGATCATGATCGGCTTGACGCGGTGGCGGAGAGACTGGGGACACTGCCCCCGCTGGTGTTCGCCGGGGAGTGCGACCAGCTCAAGGAGCGGCTGGCGGCGGTAGCGCGGGGGCAGGCATTCCTGCTGCAGGGCGGCGACTGCGCGGAAACGTTCGCCGGGACAACGACGGCCGGCATCCAGGGGAAACTGCGAACGCTGCTGCAGATGGCCGTGGTCCTGACCTACGCCGCCAGTGTGCCGGTGGTGAAGGTCGGCCGGCTGGCTGGCCAGTTCGCCAAGCCGCGGTCGGCCGGTACGGAAGTCAGGGACGGCGTGGAGCTTCCGGTCTACCGGGGAGATGCGGTCAACGGGCTGGAGTTCACCGCGGAGGCGCGGACCCCGGATCCTGGCCGTCTGCTGGAGGCTTATCACTGCTCGGCGGTCACGCTGAACTCGTGCCGGGCGTTCGCCAGCGGCGGGTACGCAGATCTGCGGCAGGTGCACGCCTGGAACCAGGACTTCGTGGCGGCCAGCCCGGCCGGGCAGCGCTACGAACGGCTGGCGGGCGAGATCGACCGGGCCATCGCGTTCATGCACGCATGTGGTGCCAATCCGGAAGAGTTCCGGGCGGTCGAGTTCTACTCCAGCCACGAGGCGTTGCTGCTCGATTATGAGCGGGCACTCGTCCGCCTCGACTCGCGCACCGGCCAGCACTATGACCTGTCAGCCCACCTGCTGTGGATCGGGGAGCGCACTCGCGATCCCGCCGGGGCGCACGTCGCCTTCGCGCGCTCCATCCGCAATCCGCTGGCCGTGAAGATTGGCCCCGCCACCACCGCGGAAGACATCCTCGCCCTTGCCGGGGCGCTGGACCCAGACCGTGAGCCTGGCCGCCTTACCCTGATCACCCGCATGGGCGCCGACCGGATCGCGGACGTGCTGCCGCCTCTCGTGGAGGAGGTCACCGCGAGTGGCACGCCGGTCGCCTGGGTGTGCGATCCGATGCACGCCAACACATCCATCACCGCGAGCGGCCAGAAGACCCGTGACTTCGACGACGTCCTCGCCGAAGTCACCGGCTTCTTCGAAGTCCACCGGGCCCTGGGCACCCACCCCGGTGGCATCCACCTCGAGTTCACCGGGGACGACGTCACCGAGTGCACCGGTGGCGGGCACCATCTCACCGAGAGCGACTTGCACTACCGCTATGAGACCGCCTGCGACCCGCGCCTGAACCGGAGCCAGGCCCTCGACCTGGCATTCCTCGTTGCCGAGCACTACCGCCAGCACACCGCCGTTCACCCGGCGTTACAGTCGCGCGGGGAGTGACCATGCCCCGGCCCGGATGGCCCGGACAGCCGGTTATGTCGTGATCGGCAGGTCAGCCGGCAGATCTCGCCATCCGTGCTGTCGCCTGATCGAGGATGTCGGGGCTGGTGGCGAAGTTCAGCCGGGCGTAGCCGCTGCCCGCGGCGCCGAACCGCAGGCCGGGCTCGAGTGCGACCCGCCCGTCGTCGAGGAACTGGTCCCGGGCCTGGTTATCCGCGCCGAGCGCGGCACAGTTGAGCCAGGCCAGGAAGGTCGCCTCGGGCGGGTGCCAGGAAAGCATGGGCAAGCGCTGGCGGAGCAGCTCAGAGAGCAGGCCGCGCCGATGGTCGAGGGTGGCGAGGAGCTGGTCGAGCCAGGCCTCCCCGGCCGTGAACGCCGCGACGGCGCCGATGACGCCGAAGTGGCCCATGCGCCACCGGGTGTCAGCGGGAAACCGGCTGACCACCGCAGCCATGCGCGGTGCTGCGGTCACGACGGCGGCGCACTTCAGGCCGGCCAGGTTCCAGGCCTTGCTGGCCGACAGCAGACTGACAGCGACCTCGGCGGCGCCAGGCACGGCCAGCAGGGGGGTGAACGTAGCACCGGGAAGCACCAGCGGCCCGTGAATCTCGTCGCTGATGATGGCGACCCGGTAGATCTGTGCGAGCCGCACCAGCGCCGCCAGTTCGTCAGCGGAGTGCGCCCGCCCGACCGGGTTGTGCGGGTTACACAGCACGTAGGCCGCCGGGTGGGTGGCGAACGCTGCTTCCAGCGCGGTGAGGTCAAGGCGCCACCCGGCGGCCGTGCGGGCCAGGGGCACCTCCAGCAGCCGGGCTCCGGCCTCCGGGACCCAGTCGAAGAACGGCGGGTACACCGGCGGGCTGATCAGAACCGCATCACCTGGGCGGGTCAGCACCCGGAGCAGTTCGACGACGCCCACCCCGACATCGGTCACGGCGGTCACCGACGCCGGGTCAACGTCCCAGTTCCACCGGCGGCCAGCAAACCCGGCGAGTGCTCTGCCCAGGTCAGGCACGGCCATCGCGTACCCGGCATCGGACCGCTCGACGGCCTCATGCAGGGCTTCCGCGATCGGCGCCGCGAGGGCGAAGTCCATTTCGGCCACCGTCAACGGCAGCACATCGGCTGAATACGTCTGCCACTTCGCGCTACGCCGCCGCCTGAGGACTTCGAGCGGGTCTACTGGCAATTCAGGTGCGGCTGCGTCCATAGGCCCAGCTTCCCGCACCGGATCAGCCAGATCGAATCGGGGTCGCGATGGCAGGCATCAGGATTCGCGATGGCAGGCATCAGGACAGAGCGAGGACGATGGCGTGCAAGGCCAGCCCGACCGCCGCTCCCACCACCGTGCCGTTGATGCGGATGTACTGCAGATCGCGCCCGAGGAGGAGTTCCAGCTGGCTTGATGTCTCGGCGGCGTCCCACCGCTCGACAGTTCCGGTGACCAGCCCGGCGAGCTCGTCATGGAACTGATCGGCGAGTGCCCTGGCTCCGGACTCGACCAGCCGGTCGACGCCGTCCTGGAGGCCGCGGTCCGACCCTAGCCGCCGTCCGGCCGCTACCAGGGCATCGGCCAGCCGGCGGCGCAGCTCAGACTCCGGGTCAGCAGCCTGGCTCCGCAGCCCCTCCTTGGCCTTCTGCCACAGCGACGAGGACCAGTCCCGCAGACCTGCGCTGCCCAGGACATCGTGCTTCAGGCGCTCGCCGCGCGCGCGCAGCTCCGGGGATGTCTCGAGGCGGTCGGGGAGCCCGGCGATCCACTCCTCGAACTGCTGCCGCGCCTGGTCGTTGGGGTCGGCGGCCATCTCCACCAGCCGCTGGCGCAGCCGGTCGTACAGACGGTCGAAGACCCGCCGGTATACCGCGTCGGGCACCCAGCGGGGCGACTCGGACTCGAAGAGCTCACGGAGTTCCTCGTAATGGCCAGCGAGATAGCGGCCGGCGCCGGACAGGATGGCGTCGAAGAACTCGGCGTGGTGGCCTCCCGAAATGATGACCCGCAGGACACGCCCGGCCAGTGGCGCCACCTCGACGGCATCGACCGCCCGGGTTAGCTCGGTGGTGAGAACCCGCTGGACATCCTCATCGCGGAGAGACTCGGCCACCGTGACGACCAGATCCGCCGTGCGGCCGGCGAAGCGGGCGGCGTTGGCCTCGTCGGCCAGCCAGGCGGCCAGGCGGGGAACCAGGCGCGCGGAGCGGAGCCGCTCGGCCAGGACGTCGGCGGTGAGGAAGTTCTCCTGCACGAACCGGCCGAGGGTGGCCGCGAACTGGTCCTTGCGCTCGACGATCAGCGCGGTGTGAGGGATCGGCAGGCCCAGTGGATGACGGAAGAGGGCCGTCACCGCGAACCAGTCGGCCACGCCGCCGATCATCGAGGCCTCCGCGCCGGCCTGCACGTAGCCGAGCAGGAGCCCATGGGCGCCGAGCGCGGTCACGACCGCGAACAGGACTGTTGACCCTGCGAGGAGGGCGGTGGCTCGTCGGCGCGCGGTGGCCAGACCCCGGGCCCGCGCTGCCGCCGATTCAGGCCTGGCCGCTGGTACCCGCGAAGCGGACATCGGCGCGGTCGGTTCCATCTGCCAGCCCCCGGTCAGTCCGCAGTGCAGGGCGCAAACGACAATCAGGCCCGCCAACGATCGGGTCGATGGCGCCACCATGATGTCTCATGACGACAAGCCAACCTGCGATGGGCCGACCGATCATCATGGCGCGCCGGGGGCCGTTGACGCTTCGCCGCGTGGGCAGTACCTGCCGGGACGGGAAGATCAGGCGGCGTCCGCCTGTTGAGTAGCTGGGCGCACCACGAGCGTGCCTCGTGTGCCCGGGTCAGTTCTGGCCGCTGAGCGGCCCATTCGGGGGATCTCCGCTACTGGCCGGACCGGGCAGCAGCAGCAGCAGGCCAGCCTGGCTGGCCAGCGAGCAGGCAAGTGCGCCTGATGGCCGCCGACGGCAGGAAAGACTAGTTCTGGGAGGGTCTGTTGCGTGCAGTGAACGAGGTGGATGCCCACTCCGCGGGCAGCGGAGCCGGGCTGGCCCCGCCCACTCACGAGGGACGGTCGAAGGGCAGCCGGCTGCTCTGGGGGGTGGACCGCTGGACGGGGCATCCCCTGACGGCGGTCAGCGTGCTGGCCGCAGGGCTGGTGTGGGTCCTGGTGAGCGTCGCGTTCGGCTTCCCGAATTTGTGGGAGAGAGCCTTTCAGACGCTGGTGGCAGCGATCACGGTCGTGATGGTCTTCGTCATCCAGCACACGCAGGCCCGCCACCAGGCCGCCACGCAACGCAAGCTCGATGAGATCCTGCGGGTGCTGCCGGACGCCGACAACGCGCTGCTAGCGTTCGAGCATGCCTCTGACCGGGAGCTACGTGACACCCGGCAGGAGCATGAGCAGATCCGGCGGACCGCCCTCGAAGAGCACGCTGACCAGGGCGCCAGGTAATCCTCCGGCGGCGATTGCCTGCTGGGCCGGCCGCCAGGACGCACGGATGGCCGGCGGCTGGGGACCTTGGCCTCTGTCGCGCAGCCGCGTCAGCGCGTGAAATGGAGAGGCCGCTGTAGCTCAGCATGATGCTGGGATGGCGAACTTTGCTGCTAGGGGTTCGTGATGAACGCCAGACCCTATCCAGCCCGTCTCGACGGGCACCTGGACCCGGCGGTCAGCCGCTGGCTGTGGCTGTTCAAGTGGCTGCTGATCATCCCGCACCTGGTGGTGCTGTGCTTCCTGTGGTTCGCGGTGACCGTGCTGACCATCGTGGCCGGGTTTGCGATCTTGTTCACCGGCCGCTATCCGCGGGCGATCTTCGATTTCAACGTCGGGGTGATGCGCTGGAGCTGGCGGGTCGCCTTCTACGGCATCAACGCCTTCGGAACTGACCAGTACCCGCCGTTCAGCCTGCAGCCGGACCCTTCGTACCCGGCCGACTTCAGCGTCGACTACCCGCAGCGGCTCAGCCGCGGCCTGGTGCTGGTCAAGTGGTGGCTGCTCGCGCTGCCCCAGTACCTGATCGTGGCGATCTTCGCCGGGGGCTGGGAGTTCGGCCGGCACGCGGCGTGGCGGGTAACTGGCGGCGGTGGCCTCATCGCCCTGCTCGCGCTGATCGCCGTGATCATCCTGCTGTTCTCCGGCCGCTACCCGCAGCAGCTCTTCGACCTGGTCATGGGGCTCAACCGCTGGTGCTACCGCGTCCTGGCCTACGCCGCGCTGATGCGCGACGAGTATCCCCCGTTCCGGCTCGACACCGGCGGTACCGACCCGGGCCACACCGTGCCGGTTCCGGGCGGACCACCTGGACCGCAGCCAGCCCCGGCAGCCAGCCCCTCGTAACGCTGGGTGCCCGACCGCAGCGGACGGACCGTTAGTGGACACGTTGGGCATCCCGCGACATCGATGACCTTGAATCCATAACGGACCGTCCGTTCACCGGGGCAGGCCGGGCCAGCCGCTCCGGGGACGCCGCCTTTCAGGGCAGGTCGGGCCGGACGAGCCCAGTTTCGTAGGCGGTGATGACGAGCTGGGCCCGGTCTTGCCGGCACGCCACCGTGGCTGGTCACGGCCTACGTGCCCGGACCCTCCCTGCAGCAAGCCGTGGCCGACAACGGCCCGATGCCCGAGATGATGGCGTTCCGGCTGATCGCCGGCGTCGCCGAAGCCCTCCAGGCCATCCACGCCGCCGACCTCGTGCACCGTGATCTCAAGCCGTCCAACGTGCTGCTCGCGCCCGATGGCCCGCGGGTGATCGACTTCGGGATTGCGCGGGCGCTGGAAGCGACGTCCCTGACCCGCACCGGCATGATGGTCGGCTCCCCGCAGTTCATGGCCCCCGAGCAGATCCTGGACCAGCCCGTAACCCCGGCGATCGACGTGTTCGCTCTCGGCTCGCTAGCGGCCTACGCCGTCCTGGGGCGCTCCCCCTTCGGCGAGGGCCACACCGCGGCCATCTCCTACCGTGTCCTGCACGGGCCGCCGGACCTGGACGGATGCCCCCCACAACTGCGGACCCTGATCGAGCGCTGTCTCAGGAAAGACGCCGCGGCCCGGCCCGCGCCCGGCGAGATCCTCGAATTCTGCCTGGCGCGCACCGCCGGGACGGCCGCGCCCTGGCCCCAGCCGTCCCCGGCCATGGCCGGCACCGCGATGCCGCAGGCGCCGCCGCGGATGATGCCTGGGCCGCCTGGGCCGCCTGGGCAGGCCGCACCCACCCCCACCGTCCCCGCGTTCATCCCGGCCCCAGCGGCCTCCCGCCCGAACCCGCCCGGGACGCCGGGGTCTGAGCGGCCCGTCCCGCCGCCCCCGATGATCAACGCGGTCCGGCTGATGTACGTGGGGAGTGCCCTGGCCGCGGTCAGCGTCATCGCCGCGATCACCACGGCGGCCGCCCTCAAGGCCGGGATCAGGCCGCAGTACGCAGCGGCCCACGGGGGGCTCGGTGCGGCGGCGGCCGGCGCGCTGGCGGTTACCATCGTCGGCGGCCTGATCAGCATCGGCGTGTGGCTGGCCATGGCCAGGAGGACGAGGCGGGGCCGCCCGCGGGTGCGGGTCCTGTCCTTGATCTTCTTCATTCTGCACAGCCTGACCGTCGCCAGTACCTACTCCCGCGGGCTCCTGACCCATGCCACGTGGATCGCCGGCCTGGCCGAATGGGGCGTCGGCCTCGCCATCATCGTGCTCTTGTGGGATCGGCGGTCGAGCGCGTACTTCGCCGGACTGCGCCAGGCCAGGGCAGCTGGCCACCCCGCAGTGGCGTCCCGCACCGCCCGGCCGCTCAGGCTGACCCGGCCTGGTCCCCCGAACACCGCATCCGGGCGTCCCGGAACGGACCGGGTGATACGGTGTACCGCGTCATGAAATAGCCATTCTGTGACCATTTCTCGAGAGCTGGGCGTCCAGGCCAGGTGGGTCAGGGCAAGGGTCGAGGCGACATGAATCCGGAACCGGGCGGCGGCCTTCCCGATGAGGGAACCACGGTCGGCTCGGCGGCGGCGCGGATGATGCTGGGGAGCCAGCTCAGGCGGTTCCGCGAGGCGGCGGGGATCACCCCTGAGGCCGCTGGGTGGCACATCCGGTCGTCGCGTTCCAAGATCAGCCGCATGGAGAACGGGCGGGTCGGCTTCAAGGACCGCGACGTGCGGGACCTGCTCGAGCTGTATGGCGTAGCCGACTCACAGGTCACCAGCGCGATGCTGGCGCTAGCCGGGCAGGCGCAGACCCAGGAATGGTGGGCCCAGTTCGGCGACATCCTGCCCAGCTGGTTCGAGCCCTACCTGGGCCTGGAGGCGTCAGCCTCCCGTATCCGCTCATTTGACCTGCAGTTCGTCCACGGCCTGTTCCAGACCGAGGCGTACGCCCGCGCCGTCACCGCGCTCGGCCTGCGGGGAATCTCCCCGGACGAGATCGACCGGCGGGTGGCGGTCCGGGTTAAGCGGCAGGAGCTGCTGACAGCGGCGAAGCCACCCCGCGTGTGGTCCGTCATGGACGAGGCCGCGCTCCGCCGCCCGGTGGGCGGCGTCAGGGTGATGCAGGCCCAGCTCCGCTGGCTGGCCGAGGTAGCCCAGCTGCCCAACGTCACGCTGCAGGTCGTGCCGTTCCAGGCCGGCGGCCATGACGCCGCTGGCGGCTCGTTCACGATCTTGCGTTTCAGTGAGCCCGCGGTCCCCGACGTGGTGTACATCGAGCAGCTCACCGGCGCTCTCTACCTGGAAAAGCCGGCGGCCACCGACCATTACCTCGACATTATGAACCGGCTGAGTGCCACCTCCCTGAGCCCGGCGGAGTCGATACCTTTCTTCGCCGACCTCAGCCGCCAGCTGCAGACGTAGACGCAAGGCTCCCCGGGACACGCCTCCCGGACCGCAGCGACCAGGCACCCCACGAGAAGGGCATCCCCGATGAGTACGCAGGACGTCTCCGCCGGCAGCCAGGGCAGTGACACCACGGCCGCCGAACCGCCGTCCTTCGACATCACCCGCGCTCATCCCGCCCGGGTCTACGACTACTGGCTCGGCGGGAAAGACAACTACGAAGCGGACCGGGAAGCGGCCGAGCAGTTCATCGAGGCGATGCCGAACATCCTGGCTGGCGTGCGGGCCAACCGGGCATTCCTCCGCCGCGCGGTGCAGTACCTGGCCGGGGAGGCCGGGATCCGGCAGTTCCTGGACATCGGGACGGGCCTGCCGACGGCCGAGAACACGCACGAGGTGGCCCAGGCCATCGCGCCCGAGAGCCGGATCGTCTATGTGGACAACGACCCGATCGTGCTCGCGCACGCCCGGGCCCTCCTGACCAGCACGGCCGAGGGCGCGACCGCCTACGTGGACGCGGACGCCCGCGACACCGGCAAGATTCTCGAGGCGGCGGTCGAGGTCCTCGACTTCAGCCAGCCCATCGCGGTCATGTCGCTGCTGGTCCTGCAGTACGTGCCGGATGAGGATCACCCGGAGGAGATCATCTCCCGGCTGATGGACGCGGTTCCGTCAGGCAGCTACCTGACGATCTCGGACACCACGACCGAGATCGACACCGAGCGGGTGACCAACGGCACGGCCCGGCTGAATGCCCGGCTGGGCCCGGCCCGGTCCACACTGCGCACCCGGGCTCAGATCGCGGGCTACTTCGACGGCCTGGAGCTTGTCGAGCCCGGGATCGTCCCGATGCCGCAGTGGCGCACCCTGCCCAACCCGCTGGTGGTCCCGGTCTTCGCGGGCATGGGCCGCAAGCCCTGAGATCAGGCATGGCCGCCGTCGATGGCGAGAATCTGCCCGGTGACCCAGGAGGACCGCTCGGACGCGAAGAACTGCACGCCGTTGGCGATGTCCGCCGGTTGCCCCAGCCGCCGCATGCTGATGCCTTCGACGAGCGCCGCCTGCCCGTCCGGGCCGTAGCTGGCCCACTGTTTCTCGGTGGCCGGATTGGACCGGATGAAGCCGGGCGCGATGCAGTTGACCGTGATCCCGAACGGGCCGAGGTTGTGGGCCAGCTGCCGGGTGAAGCCGATCTGGGCCGCTTTGGCGCTGGTGTAGGCCTGGATGCCGGTTTTGCTGACGCCCAGGCCAGCGGTGGACGCGATGGTGATGATCCGCCCCCAGCGCCGCTCCTTCATCCCCGGCACGACTGCCCGGGTGCACAGGAACGCGGTGGTCAGGTTGGCGTCGAGCACCGCGCGCCAGTCCTCGTCGGTGACCTGCTCCAGGGGCCGGCCCACCTTGCCCGGCCACGCCCCCGGCGCAGTTGACCAGGATGTCGACTCGGCTGACGCCGACGAAGAACTCTGCCACGGCCGTGGGCACGGACAGGTCGGCCAGGTCCTTATCGACGCCATGGACGCCGGCGGCGTCACCCCGCAAGGCGTCGGCGATGCCCGCAGCGATCCCGTGCGCCGTTCCGGTGACGACGGCCGCCTGTCATCTGTGCCTGTCATCCGTGCCTGACTGGCCGACGCTGGCTGTCGGGGCCGTACCCAAACGTTTGTCCTGGAAAGTACCGTAACCGCCTGGTTCGGATCGGGCCAGTGTGATTTAGGCCTGGTCCCGCCGCCCAGGCCCCTCTCCCGGCCGGTGGGGGGCGTGCCTGATCAAGAACCGGGGCCGGATAAGAAGTGAGTGTGTCCACGCCCGACCTCACGTTCCAGGTGCTCGACGGGGCGGCCGCTGCCGCGCACGCGGACGAGCTGCAGGCCCTGTACGCCGACGTGTTCGCCGACCCGCCGCAGCGCCGGGATGAGGAGGCGGCGCGGTTCGCGGACCGCTTCCGGGTCCAGCGCCGCCAGCCCGGCTACGTCCTGGCCGAGGCCCGGCACGGCGGGTACCTGGTCGGGTACGCGGCGGGATTCCCGCTCCGGCCATCCACCTCCTGGTGGCGGCACCTGACCACCACCCTGCCGGAGGAGGTCACGGCCGAGCATCCGGGCCGCACGTTCGCGGTCGTCGACCTGGGCGTCCGGGCGTCATGGCGGCGCCAGGGCATCGGTGCGGCCCTGCTCGCCCTGGTCCTGGCGAAGCGTCCCGAGGAACGGGCCACGCTCACGGTCTTGCCTGCTGCTACCCCGGCCCAGGCCGCCTTGCGGAACTGGGGCTGGCGCAAGGTCGCGCGGGCCCGCGATTCCGGGCCCGGCTCCCCCGTCTCCGATGTGCTCCTCCTCACGCTGCCGGTGACCAGGTGACCCACGAGCCCGGAGACAACACGAGGCCCGCCTGGAACGGATGGATCCGTCCGGGCGGGCCTGCGCTGTGCTGCTGGTGGTTGGTGCCGGGCTGGTGGTGCCGGGCTCGTCGTGCACGGGCTCGTCATACACGGGCCGCCCGTTCCGGGCGGCCCGTTCCCCGGCCTGGTCGTTACTTCGTGACCGTGTCCGCCCGGTGCGGCAGCTTCCAGCCGGGCCGGACGAAGTGGCAGGTGTACCCGTTCGGGTAGTTCTCCAGGTAATCCTGATGCTCCGGCTCGGCCTCCCAGAACGGCCCGGCGGGCGCGAGTTCGGTGACGACCTTGCCCGGCCACAGGCCCGAGGCCTCGACGTCGGCGATGGTGTCCTCGGCGACCTGCTTCTGCGCCTCGCTGGTGTAGAAGATGGCCGACCGGTAACTGGTCCCGATGTCGTTGCCCTGCCGGTTACGCGTCGTCGGGTCGTGGATCTGGAAGAAGAACTCCAGCAGGTCCCGGTACGAGATCTGGTCCGGGTCGAAGGTGATCTCGATAGCCTCGGCGTGGGTGCCGTGGTTCCGGTAGGTCGCGTTCGGCACGTCGCCGCCCGTGTACCCGACCCGCGTCGAGATCACGCCGGGGCGCTTGCGGATGAGGTCCTGCATGCCCCAGAAGCAGCCGCCGGCCAGGATGGCCTTCTCGGAATTGGCGCTCATCGTGTTGCACTCCTCGTGTCGTCGGTCTGCTCGAACAGCGTGCGGTACTTCCCGTAGCCTTCGCGCTCCAGGTCGTCGACCGGGATGAAGCGCAGGGCCGCGGAGTTGATGCAGTACCGCAGGCCCCCCTGGTCGGCAGGCCCGTCGTTGAACACGTGGCCGAGATGGCTGTCCCCGTGGGCGGACCGGACCTCGGTCCGGATCATGCCGAGGCCGAAGTCCCGCTTCTTCACCACGCTGCCCGGCTCGATCGGCACCGTGAAGCTCGGCCAGCCGGAGCGGCTGTCGTACTTGTTCAGGGAGGCGAACAGCGGCTCGCCGGAGACGACATCCACGTAGATGCCGGGTTCCTTGTTGTCCCAGTACTCGTTGCGGAAGGCGGGCTCGGTCCCCTTCTTCTGGGTGACCCGGTACTGCTCCGGCGTGAGCTGGGATACGGCCTGGGGGTCCTTGTGGTAGGTGTCGGACACCTCAGCTCCTTTGCTTGTGGCCCCACTGGTGGCGGGGCACTACATACAGCACAGCGTTCTGGGGTACCCGGCTGTTCCCGCCCGGGGACCGCCCGGTCACCCGGCCAGGGTTCCCTCGGTGACCAGCGGCCGGGAAAGTGATTGCGCCGCGCGGGCGCTTCGGGGAAGGTTGGGTTCCATGCCCACGCGCCTGGTACATCTCGTGGCCGACGCCAACGATCCCGCCCGGCTGGCCCGGTTCTGGGCCGGCCTGCTCGGCTGGGAGATCGCCGACGAGACCCCCGGCGACGGGCTCCCAGCCGAGGTGGACGTGTGGCCAGCCGGCTACACCTATCCCGACCCGGTGGCCGTGCCGATGGTCTTCGTCCCGGTGCCGGAGCCGAAGACCGGCAAGAACCGGGTGCACCTGGATCTGGCCAGCACTTCCGCCGTGCATCAGGCTGAGCTGGTCACCCGGGCCAGGGACCTGGGCGGGGGCCCGGTGGACATCGGCCAGGGTGACGTGCCGTGGGTCGTCATGGCCGACCCGGAGGGCAACGAGTTCTGCGTGCTGGAGCCGCGGGACATCTACCGCGGCACCGGCCCGGTGGCCGCCATCCTCACCGACTGCGGCGATCCCGCGGCTCTGGCCCGGTTCTGGGCCGGCGCGGCGGGCTGGGAGATCACCCGCGCCGAGGACGAGATCGTCGGGCTCCGGTCGCCCGGCGGCGTAGGCCCCTACCTGGAATTCCTGCGCGTGCCCGGCGAGAAGCTGGTCAAGAACCGGGTCCACCCGGACGTGGCGCCCTACCGCGGCGACGATCCCGCGGGCGAGGTGGCCCGGCTGCGTGACGAGGGGGCGGCCCTGGCGGACGTCGGTCAGGGTGACGATGTGTCCTGGACCGTTCTGGCCGATCCCGAGGGCAACGAGTTCTGCGTCCTGTCCCCCCGGTAGCGGGAGGGCAGGAGCCAGGCCCCAGAACGGCCAGGCCCGAGAACGATCAGGCCCCGAGAACGATCAGGTGGAGACCAGGTCGCAGACGAAGATCAGGGTCTCGCCCGGCGCGATGGCGTGCCCGGCCCCCCGGTCGCCGTAGGCCAGGTCGGGCGGGATGACCAGCTGCCGGCGTCCGCCGACCCGCATGCCTTGCACGCCCTGGTCCCAGCCGGCGATGACCTGCCCCACGCCGAGCCGGAATTGCAGCGGGGCGCCGTGGTTCCAGCTGGCGTCGAACTCCTCGCCGGTGGAGTACGCGACCCCGACGTAGTGCACCTCAACCGTGTCGCCTGCCTTCGCGGCCGCGCCCTCACCTTCCCAGACATCGGTGATCTCCAGGTCGGCCGGCGGCTCGCCGCCGGGGAAGTCGATCTCAGGCTTCTCAATGCTCATGGCCGGTTCTCCATACGGAAGTGATGCGTTAGGCACAACGACAGCGCAGTCTACGTCAGGCAGCCGGGCCTGGCGCGTGAGCGCGGCAACAGGCGCCGTAAGGGGATGGTCAGGACACGGTCACGCCGCGGTCGCGGCATCCGCCGGGGTCCAGCCGATGGAGGGCGCGATGTCGCGGGCGATCGTGGCGAGGATGCGGGCGTTGTAGTCCACCCCGAGCTGGTTCGGCACGGTGAAGAGGACCGTGTCGGCCGCGCGGACGGCCTCGTCCGCCGCGAGATCCGCGGCGATACGGTCCGGCTCGCCCGCGTACGTCCGGCCGAACCGGGACCGGACGCCTTCCAGCAGCCCGATCTGGTCCTCGTGGTCCTGGTCGCCGAAGTACATCCGGTCGATGTCCTCGGTGATCGGCAGGACGCTGCGCGAGACCGAGACGCGGGGCTCACGCGCCCCGCCCCGCTTCGCCCAGGCCTCCCGGTACAGCCGGATCTGCTCCGCCTAGAGCGTGCTGCCGAGGTAGCGGGCCACGACCGTACGGGTGCCGGGCGCGAGCGCGGTGGTGGAAAACACCGCGACGCCGTCCCGCACCGCTGCGGTGCCGAGAACCGTCCCGTTGCTGGTGTCGGTGAAGGCGACCCGGCCGCTCTTGGCGCTGACCTGGGCCCTGAACGTCACCCAGGAGTCGTAGCGGCTGGAAGTCGCGCTCGACCTGAGGGTCGTGGTGGTCGCGGCCGTGGTGCGTGTGCCGGTGGTGGCGGCACCCGCGGCGGCGGGCCAAGCCAGGCTGCCCGCCGCGATGAAACCGGCCACTATTAAAGCTGCAATACTCCGTGGCATAGCCGCCCGCCTCCCGATTTAGCGGGAAACGCTAATGGTGCCGCTCGACCAGGGTCAACCGGTCTCCGGCTACTGCCCGTGAGGCGCGGCGGCCGCGGCGTCCCCGGTGGCGTACGGGATGAAGCTGCCGTGGTGCGGGTTCGGGTCTAGAGGCTTGCCGAGCGCGGGGAAGGCCCGCTGCGGGCAGGTGGTCCGGTCGCAGACCTTGCAGCCCGGGCCGATCGGGACCAGCGCGGACGGGCTGCCCAGGTCCAGCCCGTGCGAGTACACGAGCCGGTGCGCATGCCGCAGGTCGCAGCCGAGGCCGACGGCGAAGGTCTTGCCCTGCGTGCCGTAGCCGCCGTAGCGGCGGGCCACGGTCCGGGCCACCCATAGGTAGCTGCGGCCATCGGGCATCTGGGCCAGCTGGGTCTGGATCTCGCCCGGGTGCACAAACGCCTCGTAGACGTTCCACAGCGGGCAGGAGCCGCCGACCCGGGAGAAGTGGAAGCTGGTGGCCGACTGGCGCTTGGAGATGTTGCCCGCCCGGTCGACGCGCACAAAGATGAACGGCACGCCGCGGGCTCCCGGGCGCTGCAGGGTGCTGAGCCGGTGCGCGACGGTCTCGTAGCCCACGTCGAACCGCCGCTGCAGCAGCGCGATGTCGTAGCCCACCGTTTCCGCCGCGTCGAGGAATGGCCGGTAGGGCAGGACCAGGGCACCCGCGAAATAACTGGCCAGGCCGATCCGGCAGAGCATGCGGGCGTCGTCGCCGGACAGGTTGGCCTCGGTGACGATCTGGTCGATCTCCCCGGCCAGCTCGACCGAGGCCAGGTGAGTAGCCAGCTGGAACGCCCGCTGGCCGGAGTTGAGCAGCGGGGACAGGGTCAGCACCCGCGCCTCAGGGTCGTAGCGCCGCTTGACGTCCTGGTCACGGTCCGGAAGGTCGGCTACCCGGAGGCCGTGCCGCCGGGCCAGCCGCTCGGTGATCCCGGCCTCGGTGTTGCCCACCCTGAGATCAGCCTGCTCGAAGATCTGCTCGGCGGCGAGGTCGAGCGCCGGGAAGTAGTTCCGCCGGGCGTAGAACAGCTCCTGCACTTCCTCCTGGGCCATGGGCGGCGGCACCGACATGGATCCCGCCTCGCCCGCGTCGATGCGAGTCATGATCGTCTCGTTGACGTCGCGGCCGTGCCGGTAGCGGCGGTGCAACTCGATGACGTAGCGGCCGACGGCCGGCATGGCCGCGGCCAGCTCCCGGATCTCCGCCATCGAGATCTGCTCGCCGACCGAGGGATCGGTGAGCACGTCACGGAGCTGCGCCACGAGGCGGTCCGCGTCCTCGGCCGAGAACTGCTGCAGATCCGCGTCGTACACGCTGGCCAGCTTGAGCAGGACGGAGGCCGTCATCGGCCGCTGGCTGGACTCCAGCTGGTTCACATAGCTGGGCGAGATGCCGAGCGCGCTGGCCAGGGCGGCCTGGGTGAGACCGCGTTCCTCACGGAAGCGGCGCAGCCGTACCCCTACCCGGGCCTTCGTGACCACCATCACACCCTGTCTGGTGAAGTTCGCGCTCTTCTCGATCATCGTTCACCAGCCCGCAACTTCCAGACGCGCCGCGAATAGTCGCGCAGGTCCTGCAGGCCTTCCCTCGGCGAATCGGTCTAGACCACCGCCCGCCGTCTTCACAAGAGTTACAGAATCGCGAGCTGAGCGCCACAAACCTCCACACATGCAGGTCTACCACTCCGCCAGGCTTTGAGTGCATCTTGTTAAGGTGGCATCCGGTTTCTGTTTGAGACCCCGCGCTAAACGAGTTGCGGGTAGCGGCCGGTGATTGGGAGGACATCCTGTGAGTGACGCTATTCCAGGACTGCAGCAGCCGCCGACGGCACACAGCGGCCTGACCGACTGGGTAACGGACATCGCAGCCCTGACCCAGCCCGCCCGCGTCCAGTGGTGCGACGGCTCCCAGGCGGAATGGGATGAGCTGACCAGCCTGCTGGTCGAGCAGGGCACGCTGCTGCCACTCAACCCGGACCTGCGGCCGGGCAGCTTCCTGGCCCGCTCGGACCCCTCCGATGTCGCCCGGGTCGAGGACCGCACGTTCATCTGCTCGGAGAAAGAAGAGGACGCCGGGCCGACCAATAACTGGATCGCCCCGGAGGAGATGCGCGCCACCTTCTCCGACCTGTTCGCCGGCTGCATGGCCGGCCGGACCATGTACGTCGTCCCGTTCTGCATGGGCCCGCTCGGATCGGCGATCTCACAGCTCGGCGTGGAGATCACCGACTCGCCGTACGTGGCGGCCTCGATGCGGATCATGACTCGGATGGGCACCCCGGTCCTGGAGGAGCTCGGCACGGACGGCTTCTTCGTCCGCGCGGTTCACTCGGTGGGCGCGCCGCTGCAGCCGGCCCAGGCCGACGTGCCGTGGCCGTGCAACAAGACCAAGTACATCTCGCACATCCCCGAGACCCGGGAGATCTGGTCTTACGGGTCCGGGTACGGCGGGAACGCCCTGCTGGGCAAGAAGTGCTACGCGCTGCGGATTGCCTCGGCCATGGCCCATGACGAGGGGTGGCTGGCCGAGCACATGCTCATCCTCAAGGTCACCCCGCCGCAGGGCGAGGCGAAATACATCACGGCCGCCTTCCCGTCCGCATGCGGCAAGACCAACCTGGCCATGCTGCAGCCCACCATCCCGGGCTGGAAGATCGAGACCATCGGCGACGACATCGCCTGGATGCGGTTCGGCGAGGATGGCCGGCTCTACGCGATCAACCCGGAGGCCGGCTTCTTCGGCGTCGCGCCGGGCACCAGCGAGGTCACCAACCCGAACGCTCTCCAGATGATGGGAAGCAACACGGTCTTCACCAACGTCGCGCTCACCGACGACGGCGACGTGTGGTGGGAAGGCCTGACGGACGAGCCGCCGGCCCACCTGACCGACTGGCAGGGCCGCGACTGGACACCGGCCTCCGGCAGCCCGGCCGCCCACCCCAACTCCCGGTTCACCGTGGACGCGGCACAGTGCCCGTCGATCGCCCCGGAGTGGGACGACCCGGCGGGGGTGCCGATCTCGGCGATCCTGTTCGGCGGCCGCCGGGCCACGGCGGTGCCACTGGTCACCGAGGCCTACTCCTGGCAGCACGGGGTGTTCCTCGGGGCCACCGTGGCCTCCGAGAAGACCGCGGCGGCCGAGGGCACGGTCGGGGAACTGCGCCATGACCCGTTCGCGATGCTGCCCTTCTGCGGCTACAACATGGGTGACTACTTCGGCCACTGGCTGAAGGTCGGGGGCATGACCGACCCGGAGAAGCTACCCCGCATCTACGCCGTCAACTGGTTCCGCAAGGACGACAATGGCCGGTTCGCGTGGCCCGGCTTCGGAGAGAACAGCCGGGTGCTGAAGTGGATCACCGAGCGGCTGTCCGGGGACGCCGACGCGCAGCCCACCGCGATCGGCAGCCTGCCGACACCGGACTCCCTGGACACCAGCGGCCTGTCGGTGAGCGAGGCTGACCTGTCGCTGCTGCTGTCAGTGGACACCGGCATCTGGCAGGACGAGGCCGACCACACCCGCGAGTACTTCACCACGTTTGGCAGCCACCTGCCGGACGCGCTGTGGGATGAGCACGAGGCCCTGCTGGAGCGGCTGAAGGCGCCCGAGGGCTGACCACGCCCCCGGGCGGCCCGGCAGGGCCGGGGCCAGCAGGGCTGGGGCCAGCAGGGCGCCGGCCAGCACGGGGCCGCTCGAAGCGGTGGAACAGCAGCCAGGCCGCGGCCAGTGCGGCGGCGAAGGCGGGCAGCCAGGCCAGCCGTTCCGCGATCCAGACCGCACCCGACGGTGCGGTCAGCAGGCCCGGAAGGCGCCCGGCCATCGCCCCGGCCATGGTCACCGCCAGGAATGCGGACTGGTGCCAGAGGAACAGGGTCATCGCGGACAGGTTGACCAGGGCCACGGCGGCCCAGGCCAGCGGGCGGCGCATCAGCCGGGCCAGCCGGGGCCGCAGGAGCAGCGCGAGGCCGACCTGGGCGACGCCGAAGGTGACGGCGGCCAGCGTGGGCGGGTTCAGGTTCGAGATCGCGGCCCCGTTCACGCCCACCATGCTCGCCGGATAGCCGGCCCAGGTGACCAGAATCGCGGTGCCCACAGCGCCGGCGGCGAGCATGACGGCGGGGACCTTCCAGCCGCGCAGCGCCCCGCGCGCCCACGCGATCCCGAGCAGGTAGGGGACCAGCCAGCCGGCTCCGACGTTGACCCAGCCGATCCAGCCCGGAGCGCCGAGGCCGAACCGGGCCAGGTCCACCCCGGCGACACCAGCGGCGGGGATGAGCGCCGCCGCGGCGCCGCACCGGCGGACCAGCGCTTCCGCGAGTGGGGTCAGGACGGTGAGCCCGGCGAACACGCCCAGGAACCACAGTGGGTCGAGGACGAGCGTCCCCAGGGTGCGGATCATCCCGGAACTGACGCCGCCGAGGGCCATCGCCGCAGTGAGCGGCAACCAGACGGCGGCCAGCACCGCCACCGGGCGGCTCAGCCGGGACAGGCGGCCGCGCAGCCAGGCCAGGTAACCACCGCCGGTGTGCCTGCTGCGCGCGGCCGCGTACCCGCCGACGAAGAAGAAGATCGCCAGGGTCTGGAAGATCCACGACACCGGGGCCAGAGCGGGCAGGGCGGCCAGCGGGCTGGCGTCATGCAGCCGGGCACCGGACGGGGAGCTGGTCAGCACGAGCGCGGTGACCAGCCAGTGGCCGAGGATCACCCCGGCGATGGCCAGCGCACGGAGCGCGTCGACGCTGCGGTCCCGGCCGGCGGGGGTGGCCGCCTCGATGCGTGCACCCATTTTCCGTATGGCGAGCCGGGGCGCGCCGAAGGCGTGTCCCCGCCGAGCCAGCGGATGCGCGGGGGCCGGGGGCTCCGGGGGTAGTCCCCCGGGAAAACGAAGCGGCGAGTCGCCCCACCGGGCCAGCACGGCGAGCTTCACGGGGTCACCTTCCCGGGTTCGCCCAGCGCGATGTAGGCCAGGTTGCGCAGCGACGCGCTGCCCGGCTGCAGGTAGCCGCTGTGCCCGTCGCCACCGCAGCTGAACCGGCGCGCGCCGAAGGACGGCGCGGTGGGGTCCGCGCCGAACCCCATCCCCATCAGCCGGACGTGGGGCACGTCGCGGATCCAGTCGCCGGCGTCCCGGCCGGCCCACACCCGGGCCGTCGTGTGCAGGGATCGCACCGAGGCGGCGTCCATGCCCGGGCTGCCGTACACCGCGATGTCGGTGACGGGCAGCTGCGGCGCCGCCAGCCCGCACACCACCGATCCGTAGCTGTGGCATAGCAGCGCGACCTGGTCGCCCTGCGCGGCCAGGCTGAGCACCAGGGGCCGCAGGGCCTGGGCGCCCTGCCCCGCGTTTCCCGACGTGAGGACGGCCGGGCTGAGCAGGCCCGGGGTGCGGTAGCCGAGCCAGGCGATGACCGCGAGGCGGGCCCCGGGATCGAGTCGGCGGGCCTGGGCGGCCAGCGCCCGGGCTCCGCCTTGCGGCGAAGCGGTCCCGCGGGAAGCGAACGTGGCGAGGGACGTGTCGGAGCCCGGCACGAGGATCACGACCCGGCGGGCGGTGGCCAGGTCCCCGAGGACCTCGACGGCCTCACCCGGGCCGTCCGGGTCGAATCCGAGCAGGTGCTGGTGACGCAGGCCCGCCAGGGTGCGGGCCAGCGCTGGGTCGCCGGAGCGGGCCGCGGCGGCAGCCGCGCGTGCGACCGCCCCCGAGCTGGCGGTATAGCGGGCGGCCAGCGCCGCCGGGGTGAGCGCAGGCAGTGATACCGGCGGCTCGGGTGGAGGCTGCGGGTTCACCGCAGCGGTCAGCGTGACGGCCACAGCAGCGGCAGCCACCGCGAGAGTGGTCACGCGGCGCAGTCTCATGGCGTGTCCTTCCTGGCCCAGTGGGTGTGCTGGGCAGAAAGCTACGGACCCCCCCCGGTAGCCGGCGTCACGCTGCAGAGCCCATCTGGAGGCTGCTTCTCAGGTACCGGAGGCCGGGCGCGGGAGGGCTACCGGGCGGGCCTGCCCCCTACCTGAGTAGGGGCAGGCAGATACCCCGCGCGGGTCACGAAAGGCCCGGGCCTTCGCACTTACGCTGAGGTCATGAGTTCTGGGGCCTCGCGCCGGGTGGCAGTGGTCACGGCCGGGGCCACGGCCGGGGCCAGGATCCGGGCTGTGATCCGGGCGGCGGTGGCGACCGGGGCCACCGACCCTCCGTCGCCCCCTCCGGCCTGGCGGCAGCGCCTCCAGCTCGGCCCCGTGGACCTGGTGTTCCTGGCCGACGTCGCGCTCGCGCTCATCCTCTGGGGCGCCACAGATTCCTGGCTGGAGACGCAGAACGGCCGGCACCACCACCCGTACAGCACCCAGATGCTCCTGCTGTACGCCGCCGTGCTGGCCGTGCCGCTGGTGCTGCGCACCCGCTTCCCCGCCACGGCCTGGGCCGCGTCCGTGGTGAGCCTGATCTGGGTATCCGCGGCGATCGGCCCTCGCACGCTATCCACTGCCATCTACCCGGTCGCGGGGGTGCTCGTCTATGGCCTGTGCCTGTACGCGGTCGGGGTGCGCGGCAAGGGCTGGTTCGTGCTCTGCGTGGCCGCAGTCACCGTGCTGGGCGCCATCGTCGTGGACGCGCAGACCAGTGCGGGCGCCATCCTGGCCGCCATCCCCCTGCTGAGCGGGGCCATCGTCCGGGCCCGGCGGAGCGGCCGCACCGAGCTTGCCCAGCAGGCCCGCCGCCTCGAGGGCGAGCGCGCCCTGCTCACCGAACGCCAGCGCATCGCCCGCGAACTGCACGACATCGTGGCCCACCACATGTCGGTGATCGCTATCCAGGCGGAGGCCGGCCCGCGCAAGGTGGCCAACCCCCCGCCGGAACTCGCGGAAAGCTTCGCCGATATCCGAGCGAGCGCACTGAGCGGCCTCGACGAGCTGCGCCGGCTCCTCGGCGTCATGCGCAGCAGCGGCGCGGACACCGCACCCCAGCCCGGCCTCGCGGAACTGGAGGGCCTGCTGGACTCCGCGCGCAGCGGCGGCGTGCGGGTAACGTCGTCGGTCAGCGGCACGGCCAGGGCCCTGCCGCAGGGCATCGACCTGTCCGCCTACCGGATCCTGCAGGAGGCGCTGAGTAATGCCATGCGGCACGCCCCCGGCTCCGCAGTGCGGGTCGAACTCGCCTACGCCCCGAGCGCCCTGGTGATCAAGGTGCGCAACGACGCGTGCGCGGCCCAGGACCGGGACGCGGACCGGGAGGGCGCCAGTCACGGCCTTATCGGCATGCGGGAACGGGCGGTCATGCTCGGCGGCCATCTGCAGGCCGGCCCCACGGAGGAGGGCGGTTTCCTGGTCACCGCGGTCCTGCCGGATACCGGGGATCGCGTGGGAGGCGGGCCATGACCGTGCGGGTACTGATCGCCGACGACCAGGGCATGGTCCGCTCCGGTTTCACCACCCTACTCAACAGTGAGCCCGACATCGAGGTCGTCGGCGAGGCCGTGAACGGGCAGGAGGCGGTTACCCGGGCCATCCAGCTCAGGCCCGACGTGATCCTGATGGACTTGCGGATGCCGGTGATGGACGGGCTGCAGGCGACCCGTCAGATCACGGCGATGGACGGCGCGCCGAGGGTCCTGGTGCTGACCACATTCGACCTGGACGACTACGTGTACCAGGCGCTGCGCTGGGGGGCGAGCGGCTTCCTGCTCAAGGACGCCTCGGCCCGGGAACTCGCCGAGGCGGTCCGGGTCGTCGCGGCGGGCGATGCGCTGCTGTCCCCCAGCGTGACCAGGCGGCTCATCGCCGAGTTCGCGCGGATGGGGGCGCCCCGCGGCCCCAGCCGCAAGACCCTGCAGGATCTCACCGAACGGGAGACCGAGGTGCTGGCGCTCGTCGCGCGGGGCTTGTCCAACGCGGAGATCGCCGGCCGTCTGGTGGTCGCGGAACAGACCGTGAAGACGCACGTCAGCCGGGTGCTGATGAAGCTGGGTCTGCGGGACCGCACCCAGGCGGTGGTCCTCGCCTACGAAACCGGGCTCGTCCAGCCCGGCGGATGAGCGGGCCCACATCCCGGCGGTGCCGGGACGCCGCCTTGGCCGCCACCTGGTCGGCCGCCCTCATCGCCTACAACAACCTGGCCGGACGGCAGCGCTGGCATAAGCGGTGGTACCCGCTGGCCAACCTCGGCGCCGCCGGCATCGCCCTGGCCGCGGCCGCCGCCACCGGCCTGACCGCCGCCGACGTCGGACTGGGGCGCGACCGGCTCGGCGCGGGACTGCGCTGCGGCGCCGCGCCGTCCGGCGCCCTGGCGGCGGTCTGGGTCGTCATGGCCACGGGGCCGGCCACCCGGCCCGTCCTTGCCGATCAGCGGATCACTGGCCTGACCTGGCCCGAGGTCGCCTACCAGGTGACGGTCCGCATCCCGGGCGGCACCGTGCTCTGGGAAGAAGTGGCGTTCCGCGGGGTACTCCAGGCCGCTTTGCGCCGGGCCCTGCCCCAGCCGGCGGCCATGGCCGTGACCAGCGCGGTGTTCGGACTCTGGCATGTCCGGCCCACTCTGGAAGCGCTGCGGATCAACCAGCTGGCGGCCAGCCGCCGGGCCGCCGTAGGGTCCGTCGCCGCCAGCGTCGCGGGAACGGCCGCCGCCGGCCTCCTGCTGTCCTGGCTGCGGGAACGGTCCGGCAGCCTCGCCGCGCCGGTCCTGCTGCATCTCACCGCCAACTGCGGCGCGGCGCTGGCCGCCCGCTCCGCACACGGAATACCCGCTAGCCCAAAGTAGTTGCACGTTCAAGTAGATGAGGTCGGACAGCCTCAATTGGATCAGCACTCAGTTAGGTCAGCACTCGGTTAGAGCAATGCTTGAGACCTGTGGATCGGCCGGGAAGGGGTGTACCTTCCCGGTGACCGTGTGGAGTCTCAAGCAATGACCGGCGTTGGCGCGCCGGCCGGGAAGGTACAACCCGATGCTCACCGTAGTCCCTGGCGACGGCTCCGGCCACGAGGGCGGGAAGGACCGTGCTCCGTCGCTGATCGATGAGATCGTGCGGGAAGGCGCGCGGCGGATGCTGGCCGAAGCGCTGCAGGCCGAGGTGGACGCCTATATCGCGGCGTTCGCGGCCGAGCGGGATGAGAGTGGCCACCGCCTGGTGGTGCGTAACGGCTATCACCAGAGCCGGGAGGTGCTGACGGCCGCGGGCGCGATCGAGGTGGCCGCACCAAGGGTCAACGACAAGCGCACCGACCCGGCCACTGGGGAGCGCAGGCGGTTCTCCTCGGCGATCTTGCCGCCGTGGGCGCGCAAGACCCCGAAGATCACCGAGGTGCTGCCCCTGCTCTACCTGCACGGGCTCTCCAGCGGTGACTTCGTGCCCGCCCTCGGCCAGTTCCTGGGCTCATCGGCCGGGCTGTCGGCGGCGGCGATCACCCGGCTAACCGAGACGTGGAAGGCCGAGCAGCGGGCCTTCGCCGAGCGGGACCTGTCCGGCGTGGACTACGTCTACCTGTGGGCTGACGGCATCCACGTGAACATCCGGCTGGAGGAGCACAAGCTGCGCCTGCTGGCGATGATCGGCGTGCGCGCTGATGGGCGCAAAGAACTCATCGCCCTTGCTGACGGCTACCGGGAGTCCGCGGAGTCGTGGGCTGACCTGCTGCGCGACTGCGCCCGCCGTGGGATGCGCGCCCCAGTGCTCGCGGTGGGCGACGGCGCGCTGGGATTCTGGGGCGCGCTGCGCGAGGTGTTCCCCGAGGCCAGGGAGGGTCGTTGCTGGTTCCACAAGACCGCGAACGTGCTGGCTGCGCTGCCCAAGTCCGCGCACCCGGCCGCGAAGAAGGCTCTGGCGGAGATCTGGGGCGCTGAGGACAAGGACCGTGCCCTCGCCGCGGTGAAGGCGTTCGAGGCCGCCTACGGCGCAAAGTTCCCCAAGGCGGTCGCGAAGATCACCGATGGCCTGGACGAGCTGCTCGCGTTCTACGACTACCCCGCGGAACACTGGGTGCATCTGCGCACAACCAATCCCATCGAGTCGACTTTTGCGACGGTAAGGCACCGGACCAAGGTCACCAAGGGGCCCGCCTCGCGGGCGGCGGGCCTGGCGATGGCATTCAAGCTGATCGAGTCAGCGCAGGACCGATGGCGCGCCGTCAACGCGCCCCACCTTGTCGCGCTCGTGCGGGCCGGGGCTCACTTTGAGCGCGGTGTCTTGGTCGAGCGCCATGATCAGCAAGGAAGGGCGGCGTGAGTGTCATCGCCACCGAGCCCGTCATCACCGCGGTGCTGCCCTGGTGCGATTTCTGCCGGGCACGCCGGACGGGAATGACGTGGCGCCTGACCGTGACGCAGTGATCCGTATGGCGGCGATAAGCAATTGGTTCATGATGGCTGTCGATCAGGCAGGTGAGGGGCCGGTGGACGCACGGCGAGAGCGCGGGCTGATCAAGGGTTAGCGCGCCGGTACCGGAGGTAGACGACCTGCGAGAAGGTCTGCGTCTCGAGGAGTTCGAGATCGAGTCTCTTCGGCAAGGGTGAGAAGTACGGGGTGCCGCCCCCCAGCACGACGGGACTTACGAACAGCCGGTACTCATCGATGAGGTCTTTCTCGGCCAGGGAGGCGGCGAGCCTGGCACCGCCGACCGACACGATGCCGGCGCCGGGCTGATTCTTCAGCTCGGAGACCTCGTCAGCGACATCACTGCGCGCCAGGCGGGCGTTGCCTTCCACCGTCGTCAAGCTGGTCGAGAACACCACTTTCGGGATGGCCTTCCAGAGACGGGCGAACTCAAGGGCCCGGGGATCCGACCAGGTCTGCTCGGCCGTCTCCCACACCAGCATGTCCTCGTAGAGACCTCGCCCAGTTAGGTGCCCGGTGAGTTCTCGGGTCTGCTCGTTGTGGAACCGCATCAGTTCCTCGTCAGGCGCGGCCCAGTCGATGGCGCCGTCCGGTCCGGCGATGTGACCGTCCAGCGACACGGACATGGAGTAGATCAACGTGGGCATCAGGGCTCCTTCTCGGCGCGTCGCCGGTCATCAGCGAGGGGGACGGTCTGCGTTAGAAACCGACTGTAAGCTTCCCGAGGTATGACCGTCCCTGCGGATTCGGCCAAAGATCAGGTTCAAACGGCCACGACCGGCCTGGTGGACCTGCGGGAAAGTGGTCGCTGGGTGGGAGGCAGCCACATGTATGACGGCGGCGAGCAGCTGGTCACTGGCTGGCACTTTCACGACGTGCACGAGATCGAGTACGCCTGCCGTGGGGTGGTGGAGGTCAAGACGCAGGCCGGTCACTACCTGCTGCCACCCCACCAAGCCGCGTGGATCCCGGCGGGCCTGCAGCATCAGACGACGTTGAACGCTGACGGGCGGACCCTCGCGGTGCTCTTTGAGCCAAGACTCGTTCCGGCGGCTGGCGACCGGGTTCGGATAATTGCCGTCTCCGCGCTGCTTCGCGAGATGATGCTCTACTCGGTGCGATGGCCGATCTCGCGGACCGAGTCAGGAGTGGAAGCAGACTCGTTCTTTCAGGCACTGGGGTATGTGGTCGCGGACGCACTGGAGGACGAGAGGCCATTGAACTTGCCGGTCTCGGCCGATCCGGTTGTCACCGCGGCCACCGACTACACTCGCGCTCACCTTGACCGCGTCGCGGTCAGTGACGTGACACGCGCGGCCGGGGTCTCGGAACGAACACTGCGCCGTATCTTCAGCACCCACCTGGGCATGTCGTGGCGAAGCTACCTGTTGCGTGCCCGTGTGCTTCGTTCCATGGCCCTGCTGTCCCAGCCGGACCGTTCCGTCCTCGAGGTGTCCATCACCGTGGGCTTCGACGACGTCGGGGCGTTCGCTCGATCGTTCGCCAGGCACTGCGGGGAGACACCCTCCGCCTACAAACGACGAATCAGTGGAACACCTTAAATCGCCCGCGGCTTCCGCAGCGACCGCGACAGCTACCGGCTACTACTCCTGCTGCTCATCCGCAGTGGACTCGCGGACCCCACCTCAAGTGCGAAGAGCCAGTACCGAACTATCCACAGGTCTTGACAATTGCTCCTCGGTTAGGTCAGCAGGGAGCAGCGATGCAGTTCGGGATCTTCACCGTCGGGGATGTCACCACCGATCCCACGACCGGCCAGACCCCCACCGAGCACGAGCGGATCAAGTCGATGGTCGGCATCGCCCGCCAGGCCGAGAACATCGGCCTCGACGTTTTCGCGACGGGTGAGCACCACAACCCGCCGTTCGTGCCCTCCTCGCCCACGACCATGCTCGGCTACATCGCCGCCCAGACCGAGAAGCTGATCCTCTCCACCGCGACCACGCTGATCACCACCAACGACCCGGTGAAGATCGCCGAGGATTTCGCGATGCTGCAGCACCTGGCCGACGGGCGGGTGGACCTGATGCTCGGCCGCGGCAACACCGGCCCGGTGTACCCGTGGTTCGGCAAGGACATCCGCCAGGGCATCGAGCTGGCCATCGAGAACTACCACCTGCTGCACCGGCTGTGGCGCGAGGACGTCGTGGACTGGGAAGGCCAGTTCCGCACGCCCCTGCAGGGGTTCACGTCCACCCCGCGGCCGCTGGACGGCGTGCCGCCGTTCGTGTGGCACGGCTCGATCCGCAGCCCGGAGATCGCCGAACAGGCCGCCTACTACGGCGACGGCTTCTTCGCCAATCACATCTTCTGGCCCACGGACCACTTCGTCCGGCTGGTCAACTTCTACCGGCAGCGCTTCGCCCACTACGGGCACGGCGCCCCGGAGCAGGCCATCGTCGG
Source organism: Streptosporangiaceae bacterium (assembly GCA_036509255.1). Lineage (GTDB taxonomy): Bacteria > Actinomycetota > Actinomycetes > Streptosporangiales > Streptosporangiaceae > RYN-230. The sequence goes on along the minus strand of DATCFY010000029.1, from coordinate 84,739 downwards.
CCTCGGCGGCCAGGTCTACATGCGGAAGAACTCCCAGGACGCGGTACAGGAATTCCGTCCCTACTTCGACAATGCGCCGGTCTACGGGCACGGGCCCTCGCTGGAGGACTTCACCGGGCAGACGCCGCTCACCGTGGGCAGCCCGCAGGAGGTCATCGACAATGCGAAGGCGTTCTGAATTCAGACAGCCAAAGTCCGACTGCCGGTGGTCTTACAGACGGTCACCGTTTGTTGTAAGTCACGTCTGTGACCTGCAGCAACGGCTAGAGGGGCGGCCCCGTCCCGTACGGCCCATGCGGTCCGGTCATATGGCATGTGGTTGTGGTCAGTTTTGGTGGTCACTCTCCCGTACGCCGCTGTACTTGCTCCCAGGACGTGGGGGTACGGGTCGGGGGACGTTCGACCCTGGGTGACTTGGCTTGGATGTGTTGTGCTAGCCCCTGCTGAGGGGGGATTCGGCTCATGGCATCGTATGGTCGATCAGTCTGCGGGAGCCTCCTGGGAGCAGGGTGTGTCCGGAGTGTAATCATCCGTACCGGCGGAAGGGAGCTTGTGCGCCAGCGGCCCCGCGGCCCACACTGGGCCGAGCGGCACCACATCAGCCGTGTCAAGGATGGCGGCAGTGCCTGCAGTAAGCGTAAAGCTCGGGGGCCCTCGTACCGGTGTGCTCGGCTTCCTCGTGATCGGAAGCGTCTTTGTGGTGTTCTGGAAGTGGGACTCGCTTAGCTGGCACGACAGAGGCATGATCCTCGCCGCCTATGGCGTCGTATGCCTTGGGGCCGGGCTGATCCCGGCGTTGCGCACCCGTGGGCTGCTCGAGAGCGGCGCACAGGCCCAGGGCACCGTGGTGGACGTGAAAAAAGGCACCAATTCCGGACAATACAGTTCCGGACAGTACGGCGGGTCCACCTACAACCCGGTGGTGCGGTTCACCGCAGCCGATGGCCGCACGGTGGAGTTCACGTCGGCGGTGGGCTACTCACGCAGCCCCGATATCGGAGGCGCGGTCCCCGTCCGCTATCGTCCCGGTGATCCTGAGCAAGCTGAGATCGACCGCGCCACCATGTGGATGATCCCGGCAGCGTTTGGGCTGGTTGGCGGGCTGGGGCTGCTGGTGGCCGCGGTCATCGTGTACTCATCCCAGGTCAGCAAGGCGGCCCCCACCGCCGCCGCACCTGTCACCAGTCCCCCCAGCCCGGCCGCCACCAGCACGACAACCCACTCGGCGGCCAGCACGAAACCTGGGAGCAGCCCTGTCAACGGGACGCCCGGTACTGGGCGGCTTGGTGCAAAGGTCGTTCCGGTCCCAGCCGGGTTCACGCTCTCCCCCTATGTGCACAACGGGCCGATAAGTCCCGCCGATTTCAACCAGTACTGGGGAGATCCCGCCAGCCTCCATTTTGCCCGCGGCTACGACGTCACCTACGACAGCAACGACGCCAGCGACAGCATCGAGGTGGCCCTGTTCCAATTCGCTACCCCAGCGGACGCGGCCGCTTTCAAAGCTGACTCGATGCTTGGCCTACCGGTCAAGCCGAAAGCCGATCCCGTCATCCCCGGAGCTGACGACTACGACTCGACATCCCCCGATCAGGGCACATACACCCACGACGCGATCGCGACCAAAGGCAACCGGGCGTTCGTGATCGAAGACATAAACTCCAGCGCCGCTCCGGTGCCCCTGGTGGAGACGATGGCGCGCCAGCAGTATGCCGCGCTCTGATGCGATGACCTCATCCGTTGGGCCGGGCCGCATGCCCCTTTCAGCTGGGTCGCCACGTATCCAGGGCACGGCCTACTGTCTTCCAACGGTTTGAACATCTGATAGGTAAACCCCTTGAGCGTCATCTGGTCCGTAGTGATCTGCAGACGCGTCGCTACCGGCTCACACATCAGTTGACCTGCTGGGACGGTTCTCAGCGATGCGCGATGATTGCCGACGCTACGCGACCCTGTGCGGCCAGAATCCGGCCAGCGTAGCCGGCCCATTCATCGGCATGGTCTGCGCGCTGGCCGGGACGTCCCGCTTGAAAGTGGGGACGGGGGTAGCCGTGCTGCTCGCACGCCACCCGGTGCTGGTGGCCACGCAACTCGCCGCACTGGCCAGGCAGGTCCCCTGCCCGAGTGCTGCCGGTGTTCGGCCTCAAGCCAGTTCGCCCCGCAGAACAGGCAACGTTCTCAGTGCCACGGAAGTCGTAAAGTGCTGTCTTCGACAAGACACTCACGTTCCGCGAGCACTTCGGCGACTACCAGCGGCAGCTGTTCCTGATGGACCACGCCGGCCTGCCGCTGAAGACCGTGCTCGAGCAGCTTGACCTGCTCGGCGAGGTGGTGCCGGTGCTGCGCCGGGAACTCGACGCCCTGCGTCCGGCCAGCGTGCCCGACGGCCCCACGCACGAGTCCCTGGTCGCGGCGTCCGGGGCCAGCCCAGATCCGGGCGGCGCTGACCTGGCCCGCGCTGACCTGGCCGGCACCGGGCTCGAGACGAGCCGCCGATGACTACGCGCACCCTCGCCGTCGTGTCGGCCGGCCTTCGCCAGCCCTCCTCCACCCGGCTGCTGGCCGACAAGCTGGCCGCGGCCACCGCCGGTCACCTGCCGGCCGGGACCGAGGTGATCACCATCGAGCTGCGCGACCTGGCGCACGACATTGTCAATGCCCTGCTGACCGGTTTTCCGGCCCCGGCGCTGCACGAAGCCATCGAGCAGGTGCTCCGCGCCGACGCCCTGATCGCCGTCACCCCCCTGTTCAGCGGCTCCTACAACGGGCTGTTCAAGTCGTTCTTCGACGTGCTCGACGCGGGCGCGCTGGCGGGTAAGCCGGTCCTCATCGCGGCGACCGGCGGCACGGCCCGGCATTCTCTCGCGCTGGAGCACGCGATCCGCCCGCTGTTCAGCTACCTGCGGGCCATGACGGTCCCCACCGCGGTCTTCGCGGCGACCGGGGACTGGGGCACGGCCGGCGGCTCCACGGACGGGCTGACCGCCCGGATCGACCGGGCCGGCGCTGAGCTGGCCGCCCTGGTCGAGCAGCGCAAGCCGGCCGCCGAGCCGGACCCCTACGAGTCCGTGACCCCGTTCGAGCAGCTCCGCCGCGGCGACCACTGACCGCCCGGCCGTCCGGGGCTTCTCGCGACCTGGCCTAATTTCGTGACTTTATTTAAAAGTCATAAAAACAGTTATCGGGATCTTGGAGGTCCGTGTCCCCTAGGAGATGCTGTCGGACGGAGCGCGGTAGCACCGGTGCTGCCGGCAGAAACGGACCGCTGATGAACCTGAGATACCCCCCGCCCCAGAAGACAGGGACCAGCGAGACAGGGACCGGGACGGTCCCCGCCCCGGCCAGGAGACTCTCCAGCCGGATCCGCCGCGGCGCGGTCCTGGCCGCGGCCGTCCTCGCCACCGCGGGGATGTCCGCCGCCCCCGCCTGGGCAGCCCCCGCACACCCGGCCGCCGCTGCAACGGTCAGCCCCGCTGTCCACCTGGCCGGCGAGCCGGACCTCGGCCCGGACGTGTACGTCTTCACGCCGAGCATGCCGCAGAGCCAGATCCAGGCCACGGTGGACTCGATCGCGACCCAGCAGATCCCTAACCAGTTCGGCACGCAGCGGTACGCGCTGCTGTTCGAGCCGGGCACCTACGGCTCAGCCGCGGACCCGCTGTCGTTCCAGGTGGGCTACTACACCGAGGTCGCGGGCCTGGGCAGTTCCCCCGGCGACGTCACCATCAACGGTTCCATCAACGTGTACAACCAGTGCTTCCCCACTACCGACGGCAGCAGCAACTGCATCGCGCTGGACAACTTCTGGCGCTCGCTGTCCAACCTGACCATCAACATCGCCGGCCAGACCGGCTGCCAGTCCGGCACCGACTTCTGGGCCGTCTCCCAGGCCGCGCCGATGCGCCAGGTCGCCATCACCGGCGGCACCCTGTCGCTGATGGACTACTGCTCGGCCGGCCCCCAGTACGCCAGCGGCGGCTTCATCGCCGACTCGTCGTTCTCCGGCGGCACCGTGATCAACGGCTCGCAGCAGCAGTTCCTGGTCCGGAACACGAACCTGGACGGCTGGTCGAACGGCGTGTGGAACCAGGTGTTCTCCGGTGACCCGGGGGCCCCGGCGCAGAGCTTCTCCGCCACTTCGGGCCTGGCCGGCGGCACGGCGCCCTACACCACGCTGGCCACCAGCCCGGTGACCCAGGAGGAGCCGTTCCTGCAGACCGGCTCCGACGGCCAGTACAGCGTGTTCGTGCCGGCCCTGCGGCACGACTCCTCCGGGCCGTCGTGGTCCGCCGGCCCCGCGGCGGGCGCATCGGTCCCGATCAGCAAGTTCTTCATCGCCACGCCCACCACGCCGGTCCTGGCCATCGACGCCGCGCTGGCCCTGGGGAAGAACCTGATCCTCACCCCCGGCGTCTATGACCTGAAGGCGCCGATCCTGGTGACCAGGCCGAACACGATCGTGCTCGGCCTGGGCTTCCCCACCCTGGTCCCGCAGAACGGCACCGCCGCCATGCAGGTGCTGGGCGTGCCGGGAGTCAAGCTCTCGGGCATGATCTTCGACGCAGGGCCGAAGAACTCGCCGGTGCTCCTCCAGGTGGGCGGCCCGCTGGCCGCCGCGACGGGCAGCGCCGCGGATCCGACGCTCGTGCAGGACGTGTTCTTCCGGATCGGCGGGGCCACGGCCGGCTCGGCCACCGACAGCCTGGTGGTCAACAGCTCCCATGTCATCCTCGATGACATCTGGGCCTGGCGCGCGGACCACGGCGCGGGGGCCGGCTGGACCAGCAACACGGCTGACAACGGCCTGACCGTCAACGGCAACGACGTGACCGCCTACGGCCTGGCCGTCGAGCATTACCAGAAGAACGAGGTCGTCTGGAATGGCCAGGGCGGTGAGGACATCTTCTTCCAGAATGAGATGCCCTACGACGCGCCCAGCCAGGCGGCCTGGATGTCCAGTCCCACGACGGACGGCTATCCGGCCTTCGTGATCTCCCCCCGGGTCACCAGCTTCTCCGGCTACGGCCTGGGCAGCTACTGCTACTTCGACCAGGGGGTGCCGATCCAGTCGGCGACCGCGTTCTCGGTGCCGGACACCTCCGGCGTCCAGTTGCACGACGTGTTCACCCGGTTCCTGAACGGCTCGGGCAGCATCGATCACGTCGTCAACACCACCGGCGCCGCGGTGACCGCCGCGAACCCCGGCCCCAGCGACGTCGTCAGCTACCCCTGACGAACTGAGCCCCGAGGCAGGCCCCGTCCGCAAGCCGCGGACGGGGCCTGCCATAACGTGGGGGGCTAGTGCCCCGCGAAGACCGGATCTAGGGTGACAGCAAGGTCAAAAACTTCCGGGAGGGTCAATGCGGACCAAGGCCGCGGTACTGCGCGGAGTAGGCCAGGACTTCGAGATCACCGAGCTCGACTTGGATCCCCCCAAGGCCGGTGAGGTGCTCATCCGCTACGTGGCAGCCGGTCTGTGCCACTCTGACGAGCATCTGCGGCGCGGCGACATCGTGCCCCGGTTCCCGATCGTGGGCGGCCACGAGGGCGCGGGAATCATCGAGGAAGTCGGGCCGGGCGTCACCCGGCTCAAGCCCGGTGACCACGTGATCTGCTCGTTCCTGCCCGTCTGCGGGCACTGCCGGTGGTGCTCGACCGGCAAGTCGAATCTGTGCGACCTGGGCGCCACGATCCTCGACGGCATGCTGCCGGACGGCACCTACCGGTTCCACCAGAACGGTGAGGACCTCGGGGGCATGTGCATGCTCGGCACGTTCTCGCAGTACTCGACCATCTCCGAGAACTCGGCCATCAAGGTGGACCCGGACCTGCCGCTGGACAAGGTAGTGCTGATCGGCTGCGGAGTGCCGACGGGCTTCGGTTCCGCGGTGCACGCGGCGGCCACCGAGCCTGGTGACACCATCGCCATCTACGGCATCGGCGGCATCGGGATCAACTCGGTGCAGGGCGCGGCGCTGGCCGGCGCCCGGAATGTGGTGGCCATCGACCCCCTGGCCAACAAGCGGGAGGCCGCTGAGCAACTCGGTGCCACGCACAGCTGCGCGACCGCCGAGGAGGCCCAGGAGCTGATCACCCAGCTGACCCGAGGCGTGGGCGCGGACAAGGCGATCGTCACGGTGGGCGTGGTGACCTCGGAGGTGGTCACCAACGCGTTCAATGCCATCCGCAAGGGCGGCACGGTCGTGGTGACTGGCCTGGCCGACCCCAGCAAGAACACCATCGAGCTGCCCGGCGCGATCCTGACCCTGTTCGAGAAGCGCATCCAGGGCAGCCTGTTCGGCTCCGGCGACCCGTTCGCCGACATCCCGCGGATGGTGGAGCTGTATCAGTCCGGGGACCTGAAACTGGATGAGCTGATCACGTCCACCTACACCCTGGACGAGGTCAACCAGGGCTACCAGGATCTGCTGGACGGCAAGAACATCCGCGGTGTCATCCTGTATGACTCATGATCCGGCCGGCTCATGAACGGGGAACGTTCGTGAGCTCCGGAGGATGATGCCGCGTACCGGCCCGCCGCCCGTGGTCGGCCTGCAGCGGGAGCGTGAAGTGCTCACCGTGGCGCTGGCGGCGGGCCGGCATGTGGTGATCGAGGGACCGCCGGGCACCGGCAAGTCCACCCTGCTGCGGGACATCGCCCGGGAGTCCGGCACCGTCGTGGTCTTCGCCGAGGGCAACGCCGAGCTCACCCCGGCCCGGCTGATCGGGCAGTACGACCCGGCCCAGGTCCTCACCGAGGGCTACGTCCCGGCCAGCTTCACCGACGGCCCGCTGCTGGCGGCCATGCGCTCGGGGGCCCTGCTGTACCTGGAGGAGTTCAACCGGGTCCCCGAGGAGACCCTGAACGTCCTGATCACGGTGCTCACCGAGGGTGAGATCGCGGTCCCCCGGCTGGGCCCGGTGCAGGCGGCCGAGGGCTTCCGGCTGGTCGCGGCCATGAACCCGTTCGACGCGATCGGGACCGCCCGGGTCAGCCACGCCATCGCCGACCGGATCTGCCGGGTCGTCCTCGGCTACCAGGACGAGGCGGCGGAACGGCAGATCACCACCGGGGTCACCGGCCACCGCGGCCCGGTGGTGGACTTCGCGGTGGCGTTCACCCGGGCCACGCGGGAGCACCCTGACGTGCGCATGGGCTCCTCGGTGCGCGGCGCGATCGACCTGGTCCTCCTGCTGACCGGGCTGATCCGGCTGCGCGGCGAGCCGCGGATGACGCGGGCGAGTGCCCGCGACGCCGGGCACGCCGCCCTGTCCGGGCGGATCCGGATCACCGACGGGTGTGAGCGGACCCCGGAGTCGGTGCTCGACGACCTGCTGGACCAGCTCTGGCCGGACGACTCGCTGGATCCGCTGCCCCCGCCGGACGGCGGGGCTCCCGATGATCCCGGCGCAGGGTCCCTGGACGGCCAGGGAAAAGATGACCGCCTGCCGCCGCCCGCGGCGGGCACCCGCCGAGACCAGAACGGCCAGGACCCGCCCACCCAGGACCGGGCCCCGCCGCGCCGGTCCTCGGCCTCCGCGGCCCGCCGCGACCGGGCCCGGGGCCCGGCGCGGCGCAGCGTCAGCCGGGACGAGCTCGCCGCCCGGCACGCGGCGTTCGCGGGCGTCTCGCCAGGGCTGGGACGGCTCGACGAGGAGGCGTTCGCCCGGCTGCTGGCCGACGACCCGGACGCGGCCCTGACCCTCCTGCCCGACCTGGCCCGCGCCACCGACCGCGAGCTGCGCGCGGCGGCGCGGCGGCTGGCCGCACGGGTCTTTATCCGGCTGGCCCGGGCCGGCCAGCAGCCCGCCCGGGGAACGCGCCGCCTGGGCCCCGGGCGGTCCGAGGGCGATCTGGACCTGGACCGGACCCTGGACCGGTGGTCAGGACCCTGGCCGCCCGGGCCGGAGGACCTGGTGACTCGCTCCTGGCGCGCTCATCGCCGGGCGCTGTGCCTGCTCATCGACAGCAGCGGCTCGATGTCCGGCCTGGCGGTGGCCATCGCCGCCGTCGCCGCGGCCAGCCTGGTCCTCGCGACCGACGGCCGGCTCACTCCCGGGATCATTTCGTTCCGCGACGACGCGACGGTCCTGCAGGCCCAGGGTACGTACGGTGCGCCCGGGCAGCTGGTGGGCGAGCTGCTGGCCCTGCGCGGGCACGGGGTCACCGACCTGGCGGCCGCGCTCCGGGCGGCGACCGCCCAGCTGGCCGCCGTGACCGCCGACGAACGCGTGGTCCTGCTGCTGTCGGACTGCCTGCCCACGGCGGGCGCTGATCCCGGTCTGGCCCTGGCCGGGATCAGCCGCCTGCACGTGCTCTGCCCGCTGCCGACCGCGGAGTCGGAGCGGGCCGCGACGGCCCTGGCCGGCCGGGGACATGGCCTGAGCCAGCCCGTCCGCACCCTCGCCGACGTGGCGCCCGCCCTGACCCGCGTGCTCGGATAGCTAACGGCGGTACTACGGCACGAGGTAGGTGCTGAATCCGTTGGCGGTGGAGTTCAGCGCCCTGGCGTTCGCCTCGGTCACGCTCCCGGGGCCGGTCATGATCAGCGGCGAGGTCGTGAAGTACCCGGAGAACCCGAACTTGGTTCCCTTGTAGTTAGTCAGCTGCCCGCCGCTGAATGCGGCCAGCTTGGTCTGGGCCGCGGGTGCGGTAAAGGTGGCGGGCGGGCTCCACGGGTCGTTGCCGAATTCGGTGCCGATCCGGACCTCCTTGAAGGAGACACCGGTCCCGATGTTCAGCGTGAACCCCGAGCTGGTGTGCGCGGTCAGGTCGTTCACGGCGAAGGTCAGGTCACCATTGCCCTGGTTATAGAAGATCGTCTCCTGCACGGAGTGCCCGGTCGGGTAGCTAACGGAACCGCTGGTCCACGAGGTCGGCGTGCCCGCGCAGGTGTTGGTGCCCGCGGTCGCGCACACCAGGGCGTGCGTGGAGTTGTTGAACACGGCCACCGCCGGGCTGTACGGGCTGGTCGTGGTGGTGTCGGACACGCCGAGGACGTAGACGTTGCCGCCGCCCCAGAACTGCACCGACTGGCCGAGGCCGCCGATGGACGCGCTGTACTGGCTGGCGTTGCGCAGGTACACCGTGGCCTGGGCGTAGCGGAACTGGGCCCCGGTGAACTGATACCCCGCCTCTTCCTTGGTGGGAGTGGCGGGGCCGGTGGCGGCACTGGCCGCGGTGGCGGCCAGCCCGGCCGGCAGCGCCAGAGTCACCGCAGCCGTGGCTAGGGCAAGAACCTGGTAAGCCTGGACATGGGAATCCCCTTTTCCTGGCGACCATTCAGGATCGTCGTTGACCACTCTTACGAACGGCCTATCGCATCAGTAGTCAGGAGAACAGAGGACCCAGGCCCTTTCTTGGTTGCCCGGGCACGCGGGCGGGACGGGGCGGGGGCACGCTATCCAGGAGTTCCTGGGGCCGGCTGAGCCGGTCCTGACGCTGGGAGCGCATGGGCTCTGCGAGTTCCATGGACGCGAAGGCGGCTGGCCAGTCGGCCGGGCCGTACCCCGCGGCCAGGTCGCAGTGATGCAGCTCGACCTCGGCCAGCCGGCGGGTCAGCAATTGCGCCGCCGGGAACGGAGCGGAGCCGAGGATCCGCACGGAACGAGGCCAGGCCTGATCGGGCAGCTGCCGGGCGATAACGCGCAGCGCCATGGCCGAATCGGCCAGGTCGGCCATGAGATCCTTCGCCGTCTGGGCCGCGCCGCGCTCGATCCCGGCCTCCCGGGCCTCGGCGCTGGCGTAGGCCGGGCGGTCCTGGCTGGAGCGGACCCCGACCAGGAGGGTGCGCATCGCGTCCGCGCCGCGGGCCAGGTGAGCCACGACATGAGCCCGCGTCCAGCCGGGCAGCAGTGACGGCTGCCTCAGGTCCGGCTCGGCGATCACTCGCGCCGTGCTGAGCAGGCGCTGCGTCGCGTCGTCGATCTGGTCGTAAAGCTGGCGTTGCGCGGCGTCCATCCACCCACTCTAAAAGACCCCTCCCGCCACCCCCAGCCCCCCGCCCCGACCGTGAGCGCAGTTATCGTGGTGCATTTTGCCCCGCCCGCGGGGCAAAATGCACCACGATCATGAACCCTGCCGCCCGGGGCGGGGGTGGGGGCGGGGTGGTCCGCGGGGCGCTGGGTGAGCGGTCCCCGGGGGCCCAGGATGAGCAGCACGGGAGCCGGGATGGGCACCCCGCAAGGCGGGATGGGCACCCGGGGGCGGGATGGGTCGCCTCGGGGGGGACCGGGCCGCCTCGGGGGGCCGGGTCTTGACTTTGAAGAGCAAAGCAAGCTAGCTTTGCATCACAAAGCAAGGGCAGGCACGGAGCAGAGAGCCGACGTGACAGACGGCGCAGAGGCAGGCGAGGGAACGCACCTGGACGTCCAGGAAGCGGCAGTCATCATGCAGGAGGCAGGTGAACGCGCCCGTCATGAGTTCCGGCGCAGTCACCGGGCCAGCTTTGTGACCTGGGGGGTACTGCTGCTCCTCGGTTATGGGTCGACATGGCTCCTCGTCCGGGGGCAGCACCCGTTTCACGGGATAAATCCCGGAGCGTTCGCGGCGGTGACCCTGCTCGCCGCGGGGTCAGCCCTGGCGAACGTGGCCCAGGCCCGGTCCGAGTCTGGTGTCGCTGGCCTCTCGGCGCTGCGGCAGCGCATCCGCTGGCTGTCGCTCATCGCCGGACTGGCCGGGATGTTCGCCCTGGAAGGCGCGCTGGCGCACGCTGGGGCCAGCCGGACCGTGCTCGGGGTCTTCGAGGCGGCGACGCCGATCCTGGTGGCCGGGCTCTTCTACCTCACCAGCAGCGCCCTGTGGGTGGACTGGCCTGTGTCCGGCCTGGGCCTCTGGCTGATCGCCGTGGCAGCCGGCGGCGCCTACGCTGGCCCGGTGGGGATCTGGGCGGTCGGTGCACTGGCGGGAGGCCTGGCGTTCCTGGTGATGGCGGGCGTGGAGCCCTGGCTGCGGCGCGCGTGAACGACACTGAACTCGACCCGGTCATCCACGCGCCAGCCCGGCTGCGCATCGTGGTGACACTGGCCACCCTGCGCGAGGGTGACAACCTCTCTTTTACCCGGCTGCAGGAACTGATCGGACTGACGCCGGGCAACCTGATCACCCACCTGCGCAAGCTCGAGGACGCCGGGTACATAACCACCCACAAGAACGGCAGGGGCGTCACGGCACGCACCTCGGTCGAGCTGACCCACAGCGGGCGGGCCGCGCTGGAGAACTACACGACGGTGCTGCGCCAGCTGCTCGACTCGGCCCAGTCACCCTCGTAGCCGGCGGCCTCCACCGTGTCATCGTTAATGGCCTATTCCGGGAACGCCTGCCCTGGGGCGCCATTGCCTGGCTGGGCCCGGGCGGTAGGTTTCCCTCGGAACCGGATAGGTTGAGCCCTGGAAACATCATTCAGCCGGGATCGGGGGATCCCGCCGCTGAACAATGCAGGATTCGCCGCCGGGGTGACAGCATCCTGAGCGGCAGACGGGAAAGGCACACGCCATGAGCAGCCAGGACCTCCCCCTGGACCGCCCGGACCACGACGACCCGGCGGCGGACAGCACGGCGGGTGACTCACTGTCCTTCGACACGTCGGTCGCTCATCCGGCCCGGATCTACAACTACTGGCTGGGCGGCAAGGACAACTACCAGGCCGACCGTGAGGCCGCGGAGCAGGCCATCGCGGTCACCCCGGACATCCTGCCCGGCGTCCGCGCCAACCGGGCCTTCCTGCGCCGGGCGGTCGAGTTCGTGGCCGGGCAGGGCATCCGGCAGTTCCTCGACGTGGGGACCGGCCTGCCGACCGCCGACAACACTCACGAGGTCGCCCAGGAGATCGCGCCGGAGTCCCGCGTCGTCTACGTGGACAACGACCCGATCGTGCTGGCCCACGCCCGGGCGCTGCTGACCAGCACGCCGCAGGGCGCCACCGCCTACGTGGATGCCGACGCCCGGGATACCGCGAAGATCATTGAGTCGGCGGCCAGCGTGCTGGACTTCAGCGAGCCGGTGGCAGTCATGGCCCTGATGGTGCTGCAGTACATCCCCGACTCCGATAACCCCCAGGAGATCGTGTCCGGCCTGATGGACGCGATGCCGTCCGGCAGCTACCTGGTGATCTCAGACACCACGACCGACATCGGCGACGGGGCTAGCCGGATCGCCTCGAAGATCAACCCGCGAATGGGTCCGACCCGGCTCACTCCCCGGCCGCAGGCCCAGATCGCCGCCTATTTCGACGGCCTCGACATGGTCGAGCCGGGACTCGTGGCGATGCCCGAATGGCGCGGCGAGCCCAATCCCCACGTGGTCATCAACGCGTTCGCCGGCGTGGCCCGCAAGCCGTAGCGCGCGGGTGGTGGCATAGTCCGCAAGGCGTCCGCGCGGGCCGTGGCACAGCCGCAAGCCATCCGCCCGCCCGCCCGTCCGCCAGCTGCCCGGCTCACACACCCATTTCCGCCGGGATGCGGCCCGACTTGACCGCCTGAGCCAGCGCCTCGTAGTCCCGCTCGTTCTGGTTTGCGTAGACCGCCGAAAAGTCGGCGATCGCCCGGTCGAAGACCTCTCCGGATCCGAGGTAGGCGCCGACCGCGATCCGGTCGCCCCACCGGGCGTGCGCGCGGGCCAGCGTCGCCCCGCACATCCGGGCGTACAGGGTGGCCCCCGGCACCCGCATGGTCTCCACCTCGGCGGAGCCCTTCCCGTCGTGGAACTGCCGGATGTAGTAGTCCCGGGGCTGCCCGTCGAGGTCGGTGACCCGGAGCCAGCCGAGGAAGATGTCGCTGGCGGCCTGCATCAGGCGCTGCCCCACCACCACGCGCTCGCCGTGCTGGCGCAGCCCGCTCCGGCCGGCGAACGGCTCGAGCACCGACGGCTGCGCCTCTTTCGCCTGGAGGAACAGGGGGTCCGCGTTGTCCCGGCCGAGCATCAGGAGGATCCAGCAGCGGGTGCCGACGCTGCCCACGCCGACCACTTTACGGGCCATGTGCACGTAGCGGAATTCCTCGATCGGGTGGTGGTCGTGCGCGAGCGTCCGCCGGTACCGGGCGATCAGGGTCCGGACCGAGCGCTCCGCCTGCTCGCGGGACTCGGGAGATAGCAGCAGGTCCTCGATGGGCGTGATGAGGGGCGGGTCGCGGACGATCCGCAGCTCTCCTTCCACCTTCCCGGTCCGGCGGGCCAGCACCCGCACGCTGTCCCGGGTCCGCGCCTTGGCTATGTCCCGCCTGGCCTCGCGGGCCTCTTTCTTGCCCAGCTCCTTGCGGCGGACCGCATGGGTGATGCCCTCCTGGATCGCTTCCTCGTCCAGGTGCGCGTACCACGCGTCGAGGGTGCCCATCCGGGCCGCCTCGCGCAGCTGTTCGCGGTACTCGCGGACCCCGGCCAGCACGATGTCCCGCCGGTCATCCGGGGAGAACCCGAGGTCGCGGCCGGCGATCTCGAAGCTGGCCGCCAGCCGTTTGACGTCCCACTCCCACGGACCGGGCAGCGTCTCGTCGAAGTCGTTGATGTCGAAGATCAGCTGCCGTTCCGGGGAAGCGAACACGCCGAAATTCGACAAGTGCGCATCCCCGCAGAGCTGCACCGTGATCCCGCTGCCGGGTGTTGCGGCCAGGTCGGACGCCATGATCAGCGCGCCACCCCGGTAGAAGGTGCCCGGCGAGACGAGCATCCGGCCGTACCGGATCGGCACCAGCTCGGGCACCCGGGTGGCCGCCTGGTCCGCCAGCAGCGTGACCGGGTCCGGTCGTCCCGGGGCCGGCTCCCACCGGGCGTGCCCCGAGCGGGGTGCCTCGCCCCGCGCGGCCCGGCCCCGGGCGATCCGGTCGTCCAGGCTCAGGTCCGCCAGTCGCCACCGCGGCGCCGTCCGCCCCCGCCGTGCCGTTGCCGCCACGCTTCTCGAGCCTCCATGGTGGTCCCCGTGATCAGCAGCGTTCCCGGGGCCGGGCCGCGTCAATCGCGGCACCGGACCGTTTGAGGAAGAATGGTGGTGGTTTGCCCGGCTTTGCGGGGGCGGATCGGCCGCAGTAGATCAGCCGGCCCGGATCAGCCGGCCCGGATCACCTGGATCAGGATCAGCCTGCGCCCCGCACCCGGAAGAACATCGTGGGATGCCACCACGCGTTCCACTGATGCCAGCCGATCAGGGTCCCGGAATCCAGGGCACCGAACGTGTGGCCAGGCCGGATGAAGAACTCCACATGTCCAGTGCCGTAGAAGGCCAGGTCACCTCGGCGTGCCTGGCGCTCGCTCTCCCGGATCAGCCGCCCCGAGTCGAGCATGTCGGTGGTGGACCGGCCGAAGCGGACGCCCTCCTGGGCATACGCGGCCATCACGACGCCGGAGCAGTCGTAGCAGCTGGGCCCGGCGCCGGCCCAACAGTACGGGTGGCCCGCCGTGTGGTGGTAGGCCCATAGGTAAGCCGCCAGCCGTGGGGTTCTGGACCCGGCGGAGGCGGCTTGGGAGGTGGTGGCGAGGGGGATCGCCGCTAGGGATGCCGTCGCCATGAAAGTGATCAGAAGACGACGAATTACGCGATACGGACCCACAAGGGGCTCCCAGATCGCAGGGTGCCTTCCGCTGCGGTGGTCACGGGTTCACGGTGACCAGCGAAACTCAGCTGGAAAGCCCGACAAACTCAGCACCTTAGCTGACGCGGCACCCCTGGCACGGCATTTGGGCGGCATTAACCCCTGAGGGCCCCGCGGCCCGGCTCACCGGACTGCGGGGCCCGCAGGCCTGAAACCCGGCTACGAACTGCGCTCCCAGGTGACGCCGAACCCGTTTCCGCTGCCATTAAGCGACCCGGGCAGGGCCTTGACGGCACCGGAGGAATTGATCATGGTGAGCTCGTCGTCGGTGAAGGACGAGATAACACCGGAGGTCGAGCCTTCCTTCACCGTCGCGCCCGATTCGGTCCAGCTGTGGAAGTCCGACAGGGGATACACGCCACTGCTGCCGCTGGGCGCCTCGGCGATCCACTCGGCGCTGGAATTGGCGCATCCAGAGCAGGACTGCGTGGTCGAGAAACTGTCCGCCGAACGGGTGGAATCGGTTACTTTCAGGGTATAGCTAGTCCCGCTGCGGACCACTGAGGCGGTGATGCTGTCGCCCGCACGGAGCGTCTGACCGACGACCTGAATAGCGTTCGTCGGATACATTTCCCACCACGTGTAGTAGTAGGCCGCACCGCGGTAGCACTCGGCGAGCGTGCCGTCCTGTTCCACCGAGCTGCTGCTGTAGCCGTCGATGCCGACCCAGAACGCCGCGAGGGACGTTTGCGAGGTGCAGCTGACCGACGGTTCCGTCCAGCTGCCGGTGACGGTGGAGAAGCCACTGCCCGTGTCGGCGTACCCGGACCAGTTCGTGCTCTGGACCTGGGAAAGTCCCTTGATCCGGAGCGATGGGCTGGACACCCGGTGATCGGCGGCGTGCTGTCCGATCGACAGGTGCTTGATGGCCTGCCGGGCTACCGCGGCGGCACGGCGGCTGGCCGGCCCGGAGGACGCGGCCGCGGCGGTGCCCGCGCGCGCGGCCGTGCTGGCGCCCGCGGCGGGGGCCAAGGCCACCAGCAGGCCGAGCGCTGGCACGCTGACCGTTAAGAAGCGGACAAGCAGACGAGGACGAGGACGGTGCATAGGGTGGTCACCTCTCGCTTGGGGCGGCCGTGGGCAGCCGCTCCTTAGCCGGATCTTAAATGACCGTAATTCGATCATCAATAACGTGACGAGAAGTTAACCGGTGCGGCCGGGCGCATTGGCTCGTCAATGGCTCAGTCCCCGCGGCGGCTCAGCCTCTGCGGGTAGCTCAGTCCCCGCGGGAGAAGATCCGCAGGAAGAACAGGAAGACGTTGAGCGCGTCCAGGAAGATGGACGCGGCCAGCAGCGGCGCGGAGTCGACGTTCGCCGAGCGCCGCAGCCGCTGGAAGTCGACCATGGTCAGCCCGGCGAAGACCACCAGGCCGAGCACTGAGTAGATCAGCTCGCCGTGCGGGATGCGGACGAAGATCAGGACGATGCCGAACAGGACGAGTGCGACGAGCGCCCAGAAACTCAGCCGGGCGAGACCGGACAGGTCCCGCCGGGTGGCGTAACCAGCCGCCCCGAACCCGGCGATGAACAGGGCGGTGGCCCCGCCCGCCTGCCAGAGCGCCTGGGGGTTGGTGCTCGCGTAGTAGACGAGCGCCGGTGCCATGGCCAGCCCCAGCGCCACGCCGAAGGCCAGCAGCAACCCCACGCTGAACCCGGCGGACCGCCGGACCGTGAAATTCATGCTGATCAGGCACGCGAAGGCGACGACGAACCAGACGATGGCCCAGCCCTCGGACACGGCCCAGGTAGGAGCGGCGCCGGATTCACGAGGCCGTGCGGAGCAGGTTCTCGATCCGGCTGAGCTGATCGTGCAAGCTGGCGAGGTCGGCCTTGGTGGCGCCCTGCTCGGCCTGCTTCAGGCTCAGCACGAGCTGGCCGCCGGGCTCGAGGACGCCGTCCTGGACGTCGCTGACATCATCCCCGTTCTGCACGCGCACCGCGTGGTCAATCTCGCTTCGCCGCAGGCCCAGGTGCACTAGGGCGCGCTGGATCACGTGCCCGTCGCGGATCACCGTGGTCGGCCGGCCGTCGAAGATCCGCGCTGCGGTCGCGCTGCTGGCGACCACCCGGTTGACGATCGCATTGACCGTCACCAGGGTGACGGCGCCGACGATCGCGCCGGTCAGCGAGGTGTCGTTGCCGATGATCGCGTTCTGCACCACGTTGGACAGCAGGAAGATGACGACGAAGTCGAACGTGCTCAGGTTCGAGAGCCCGCGCTTGCCGGTCAGCCGGAACAGCACGGCGATCAGCACGTACACGGCGACGGTGCGGATGACCTTCTCCGCGAACGGGATCTGCTCGATGAACAGGGCGTGCCACATCCCGGCCTCCTGGCTGCTCGGAAACGGACCCGCGCCCGTCCTCCCGAGCACCCTAGGGCGACCGCCGCCTCTCATGCATGCCACTGGGACTGCAGCCACGCGGGGTCAACGATCCAGACCGCGAGGGCCAGTACCGCACCGGACAGGATCGGGTCGACGATCAGCAACTCGGGAAGGGTGCCGGTGGTGAAGGCCAGCGGCTCCGGCAGCAGGTGATAACGGTACCGGGACCAGGGGTAGCCGGGCATGCAGCCCGAGTCGGTCAGCATGTCCCCGGTGATATGGGTGGCGCAGCCGAGCAGCACCGCGATGGGGATGAACCGCAGGCCGTACCCGTACCAGATCTCGGCCGCGGCGACCGCGATCCCGGCCAGGTCGGCGACGTGGCCGCGGGCCACATGCAGGGCCTCCAGGGCGGCGGACACGCTGAGCGTCATCAGCAGCGCGAGGCCCGCCTTGCCGCCCCAGTCGGCCCGGAAATGGCAGGACACCCAGGCCAGGGCGGTGAACGCCGCGATGCCCAGGAAGGAGTGGGTGGCGTGCCGGTGGCCGCCGCTGATCCGGCCGAAAATCCAGGCGACCGCCTCCGACACGAAGCCGAGCGACCGGGCTGGCGACGACCCGCACTTGAGCGAAGCCGGGCGAACACCCCGGGGAGGCGCACAGCGTGTCGCTCCCGCAGGCCGGCGGGCACGGTTCCCGCCGCGCACGACCGGTATTTATCGCCGCAACGAAAACCGCCCCCGGCCAGCCCTCCGACCACGGCCGGGGTGGCCAGCGGCCGGGGTGGCGAGCCGCTGATGTCCGCTGCACCTGCTGCCCTGGTCAGGGCGTGACGCCGGACAGGCTGAGCCCGATGACGCCGGCGACGATGAGGCCGATCGACACCAGCTTGACGGCGGAGACCGTCTCGCCCAGGATCAGCATCCCGGTCACCGCGGTCCCGGCCGCCCCGATGCCGGTCCAGACGGCGTAGGCCGGGCCGGCTTCCAGCCGGCGCAGCGCCAGGCTGAGCAGGCCGAAGCTGATCAGCGCGCAGGCCGCGAACCCGGCGGTGGGCCACACCCGGGTGAAGTGGGCGCTCTGCTTGAGCAGCACCGCGAAGCCGGTCTCGAAGAACCCGGCGGCCACGATCAGCAGCCAAGGCATGGCGGGCTTGACCGCTGCGCAGGGCGGGCAGCCGCCAGCGGCCGGCCGGTCTCCAGCAGCGTCTTCAGGTCGCTGAGGATCCAGGCCCAGCCGCCGGCCACCGCCGGGTGCCGCCCCTCGGCCAGCGCGGCCGTTTTCGGCGCTCCGGCCAGGTCGTGCGTCAGTGTCAGCGTGCTCACGCCGCCGTACCCCTCCGCTATCTCCCAGATCAGCCGGGTGCCCGCCTCGGCCCGGGCGGCGGCGTCGAACAGGACGTGCCAGGTCTGCACGAGCCGCCGCGGCCGCTCCGCCTCGAGGACCTCGCCGTCGAAGATCACCCCGCAGATGCCGCGCATCTTCATGGTCACGCTGGCGAACGCCCGGTACGCGCCGCCCGGCCGCATCTCGTACTGGGCCGGTGCCCGGTAGCCGTACTGCTGGGTCCAGCCCGGCCGGGTCAGCGCATCCCAGATCTCCAACGGCGCCGCCCGGATGAAGATGCGGTAGGTCTGCACGGGGGTGGCCAGCACGGGGGTGGCCAGCACGGGATTCGCCAGCACGGGGCCGGTTGGCCTGGGGAGCAGGTCCTCGGTCGCGGCGGTCATGTCGTCTCCTCTGATCGGCGCCGCGGGTGGCCAGCACTTGTCGCCAGCACCGCGGCGGGTGGCCCGCCCTGATCCGCACCTCGGGGGTGTCGGATCAGGGCGACGAGGCCAGGTAACCCGGGCCGGGTGCAGGGGTTGTGCGGCCGGTGTGGTGACGAGGTGAAGAAGCGCCGAGCGCCCGCTGGGAGTCAGGCCGCAGTCAGCTCAGGCCGCCGGCGGCGCGGCGGCGGGCAGGGTGAGCGTCATCTCGGTCCCGCGCCCGGGCTCGCTGCCGGCGGTCAGCTCGCCGCCGTGGGCCCGGGCGAGCTCGGCGGCCACCGCGAGGCCGACGCCGCTGCCGGAGATCTGGGCCGCCTGCCGGCCGCGCCAGAACCGCTCGAAGATGTGCGGCAGCTCGTCTGCGGGGATGCCGGCGCCCGTGTCGGTGACCTGGAGCACGGCGGCCTGACCGGTGGTCTTCGCCGCGGTCATCGCGGACCGGACAGTCACCCGGCCGCCGGACGGGGTGAACTTCAGCGCATTGGTGAGCAGGTTCGTGACCACCTGGTGCAGCCAGCGCGGGTCGGCCATGATCCAGGCCGGGGTGAGCTGCCGGTCGAGAGTCAGGCCGGCTGCCTCGAACCGCCCGGCCAGGCTGTCGGTGGCGGCCGCGGTCACCTCGGCGAGGTCGCAACGGCCCAGCGACAGCTGCAGCGTGGCCGCGTCGGCCGCGGCCAGGGTCTGCAGGTCGTCCACCATGCGCGCCAGCCGGAGCACCTCGTCGCGCAGCGAGGTCAGCTGGTCCGGGGTCGCCTCGACCACGCCGTCCAGCAGGGCCTCGTGGCCGGCCTGGAGGATCGCGACCGGGGTGCGCAGCTCGTGGGCCACGTCGGCGACGAGGTCGCGGCGCAGCTGTTCCTGCCGGTCCAGGGTGTCCGCCATCTGGTCGAACGCGGTGGCCAGTTCACGCAGCTCGCCGGATGCCGCGACCGGGCCGACCCGGGCGGCGCGGTCCCCGCCCCCCATAGCCCGGGTCACGGTGATGATCCGCTCCACCGGGCGGGTGATCCGCCGGGCCACGGCCAGGCCGGTCACCAGCGCGATCAGCGCGGCCAGCCCGGCCGTCCCGGCGATGGCCCGCAACAGTGCGCTGCGCAGATTGTGCTCCGCGCCGCCCAGGCCCGCTCCGCTGAACCTGAGCACGACCTCCCCCACCCGCTGGCCGCGCACCACGACTGGCCTGCTGAGCTGGGCGCCGGACTGCCTGGCGAACCCGGGCGAGGACGCCACGGTCCGCCCGGACGCGTTCCGGATCTGGACGTCCGCGCCGGTGTGCGCGGCCAGGTCCAGCACCGGGGCCAGGTCCGCGGCGGCCCAGCTGTTCCCCTGGTCCCAGGCCGCCCCAGCGGCCACCGCGACCGCGCTGGTCAGCTGGGCCCGCTCGCGTCCGGCCAGCGCCGAGACGTCCGCGGCGGAGAACGCGGCGGTCAGGCCGGCGACCAGGGCGATCGCCACCAGTGCCACGCCCAGGAACGCCAGGGCCAGGCGCAGGCCGATGGTGCCGCCCCGGGCTGGCCCGCCGGGCTGCGCGGCGGCGGGCTCAGCCATCGCGGGGCAGGCCGAGCCGGTAACCGCCGCCCAGCACGGTCTGGACGATCCGCGGGTGGGCCGGGTCCTCCTCGACCTTGCGGCGCAGGTTCTTCACGTGCGAATCGACGGTGCGCTCGTACCCCTCGAACTCGTACCCGCGCACCCGGTTGATCAGCTCGAACCGCGAGTACACCCGGCCGGGAACGGTGGCCAGCGCCATCAGCACCCCCCACTCGGTGGGGGTCAGGCCGGCCACGGCACCCCGCACCGTGACCTGGCGCTGCGGTTCGTCGATGATCAGTTCGCCGTCGCCGTAGCTGGCCACGCCCGGTGCCGCCAACGGGCCGCTGCGGCGCAGCACCGCCTGGACCCGCAACACGAGTTCCCGGGGGCTGAACGGCTTGGTCACGTAGTCGTCAGCGCCGATTTCCAGGCCGCGGATCCGGTCCTCCTCGGTGCTCTTGGCCGTCAGCATCAGGATTGGCGTGGGACCGGCTGCGCGCAGCTCGCGGGCGACAGTCTCCCCCGACACGTCCGGCAGGCCAAGGTCCAGGATGACCAGGTCCGGGGAGGCCGCCGCGGCCAGCGTGAGCGCCTCCGCGCCGGAGCCGGTGCTCAGCACCGTGAACCCGGCCCGTTCCAGGTAGGAGCGGACCAGCTCGCGCAGCTTGCGCTCGTCCTCCACGATCAGCACGGTCGCCGCCATCCCCGCTCACCCGCCTCTCCCCGGGGGACTGGTACCCAGGCCAGCAGGCCGGGACGCGCAGGCAGCCGACTCTCCACACCATCACCACAACAGCTCCACCCGCCCGGCACGGCCGCCGGCTGCACTGAGGCTATGACCGGCAACGACCTGATCGTGATCGCACCGTGGATCGTGTTCGGCGCGGCGCTCGCGGTCATGCTGGCGCGGGTGCTGAGTTCGAGGCACCGCGGAGGACGCTGGTGATCGACCCAACCCAGATCGGTCTGGCCCAGCTGGACATCAGCTCCCCCGTTTCCTATCTCGTCGCGGTCCTCGTGCCCGCGCTCGACGCGCTGATCCCGGTCCTGCCGAGC
Source organism: Streptosporangiaceae bacterium (assembly GCA_036509255.1). GTDB lineage: Bacteria > Actinomycetota > Actinomycetes > Streptosporangiales > Streptosporangiaceae > RYN-230. The sequence goes on along the minus strand of DATCFY010000029.1, from coordinate 63,471 downwards.
GAGACCGCGGTCATCGCCCTGGGCGTCGCGACCGCGGGCGGCACTGACCCGCGGATCGCGATCCTGGTCGCGCTGGCCGCGCTGGGCGCGTTTCTCGGCGACAACGCCGCCTACCTGGTGGGACGGCGGTTCGGCCCGGCCGTCAGCCGGTGGATCTTCGCGGGCGAGCGGGGGGAACACCGGCGCGAATGGGCGCAGCGGTCCCTGGCGGAGTACGGGACCCGCATCATCGTGGCCTGCCGGTTCATCCCGGGCGGCCGGACCGCCGTGACGCTCACCTGCGGTCTGATCGGTTACCCGCGGCGCAGTTTCATGCTCGGCACCGGCCTCGCCGGGGTTGCGTGGGCGAGCTACGCGTTCTTCATCGGACGGCTCGGCGGGCAGGCCTTCGAGGGACGGCCCTGGGCCGGGCTGCTGGTCGGCCTGGGGCTCACCGTGGTGGTCAGCGGGGTGATCGAGGCCGTCCGCCGCCTCCGCCGGCGGGGCCGGGACCGCCGCGACCTTCAGCCCACCTCCGCCGCTGAGCCCGCCCCCGCCGGTGAGCGCGCAGTTGGCCCTCACACGGGCGGTCCTCATACGGGCGGCCCTCACACGGCCGGCCCTGTTCAGCGGCCGCCACGTGGTCCGGTCAGTCAGGGGCCTGACCGGGCCGGCTGGTCCCGTCCAGGGCATACTTCCCGCGGCTGGACCCGGCTGCATCGGTCAGCCGGAGGACAGCCTGCGCGGCCGCGATGAGCCCGGCGTCCCCGGCCGCCCCTTCGGCGCCCAGCGCCGTGGCCAGCGGCCGGGTCCATCTCGCCGGGTCCTCCGCGTGCTGTTTCAGCACCATGCTGCCGTTCGGCCGACCCTGAAGGCGCTGCCGGGCCAGCGTCGTCAGCTCGGCGTGTGCCTCCGCTAACGCGGCCGGCGCACCGTCCCGGCGGGTCGCCCTGGACCCGGCCGACAGCGCGGTCACGATGAGCGTGATCGGGTCCATCTCACTCCTCGTCCGGCTGGATCAGGGCCAGGGTGACCCTCCTGGGGTCTGACCCCCTGCAGTCCGACCCCCTGCAGTCTGACCCACGGCCGGGTGATCTGGGCTGGTTTGGCCCAGGTTCGCCTGACCTGGGCCAGCCGGCTCAAGCGCGGCACCCGGGCTGGGCAAGCCGGCCCGGTCGGGTCCGGGCACGGCGCTGCCCGCCCGGCCGGGCAGCCGCACGTCGGCCGGATCAGGCAGCGGCGCGGTGCTGACCCGGGGCATTGTGACGATGGCCGGGTCGCATTCCACGGACGTGAGCACCGGGCCACCGGAACCCCTGGTCACCAGCAGCAGGGCCTGGTCGGGGAGGTTCTGCAGCACCGCGGGCTCGACCGCGTACTCGTAGACCCGCTGGCTGGCCGCGGCGTTGCTCCAGTTCGTGCTCTCGGCCCAGGACCGGGCGGTGGACCAGTTCCGGGAGACCGACCTGCTGCGGGAGTGGCGCCGGGACTCGTCGCGGGGAGTCCGCAGGCCGCGCGGCTGGAGGCCGCCCTTCCAGCCGGTGCGGCCGCCGATGTGGATGGTGTCGGTAACGCTCTGGCCCTCGGTTTCGGTGAGCGTCTGGGTGTCACTGCCGCCGAGGGAAGCGGTGATGTTCGAGAGCACGAACCGGTGCTGCCTGCCGATGTAGACCGCGGCCTGCTCCGCCTCGCCGTGATGACCCAGCCGCATGAAGGCGGCGGCGCCGCCGCCGAGCATGCCGAGCCCGGTCTCGCGCAGATGACGGAACAGCAGCGTCAGCGGAACACCGCGCCGCTCGCACGCCCCGGCCAGCCGTTCCAGGTGCGGGCGGCTGATCTCGTCCGCGCCCACGATGATGACAGCCGGGGCCGGATCGTTGCTGCTGGTCACCTGGACGGTCAGCCACTGGACCGTGAGCGCGGCGAGGACCTCGGCGCGGGCGCTGCGGGCCGCGGGCTCCAGGGCCAGGCAGGTGTAGTAGGCCGGCGGCTCGGGCGTGACCGGCGGCTGGCCGGGCTGCTCGGTGTACTGGGCGAGCGCGGTCAGGAAGGCTTCGATCCGTACTAAATTCGGCTCGATCTGGCGCCGGTACTCCGGCGGGAACAGCTCAGCCGAGATCAGCGCCTGCTCCTCCTGGCTGAGCGCGGGCGGGCTGAACTCGGCGGGCCGGTCCGCGTGGCCGAGGGCGGCCCGGACCGCGGCGGCCAGCCGGCCCGGCGTGACGTCGCCGCCGAGCGCGCTGTGCAGCTGTTCCAGGACCCGGGTGTCCACGGCCCGCTCGGCCCGCGCCGCGCCGGTCGTGCCGCCGGTGTGCACCGCCTCGGCCAGGGCGTCCGCGAACTGGGCCGCGGACAGCCCGGCGAGCACGCCCGCGCCGCCCAGCTGGGCGGGCAGCAGCCATACGGCGGCCGGCACGCCCGCGGCGCGGGCGGTGTCGGTGAGCTCCTGGGAGATCACCTCGCCGGTCAGGTCCACGGTCAGCACCGGCTGGCTGGCCAGCAGCGAGGTGCCGTGCGTGGTCAGCAGGGCCTGCCAGCCGCGCAGGCTGCCGCCGAACACGTCGGTCCGCAGCGTGCCCGGGGGCAGTTCGGCGCTGCCCCACTCGTCGACGTGCTCCAGCCGGCTCAGCTCGGCTCCCTGCCAGGCTTCCTCGCGCTGCTGCCAGGCCGTGAGCGCCCGCTGGTGATGGTCGGGGACCTGGGCCACCGCGGCGGCAGCCCGGCGGGCCTTCCGCCACCGCAGGAAGGTGAGCGTCATGCCCGGGCCGCAGATGACCAGGGCGATCAGGTCGCTGACGACCGGCGGCCCGCTGCCGTTGATGTTGGCTGAGCAGCCGTTAGCCAGCAGCAGGACGACGAACAGGAGGGTGCTGGGGATGCCCAGGAACTTGCGGATTTTCCGGTACGCGTTCTCGGCCGACTCGGCCTCCTGGGCCGCGGCCGCCCGCATCGCCTCGAGGTCCGGCCGGGGCTCGGGGAACGGCGCGGCCAGCTGGCGGCGGTCACGGAACACCCAGCCCAGCCGGGGCCCGGAGGTGAACAGGCTCGCCCGCCGGTCTGCCAGGTCCGCGACCGGTGCTGGCTGCATGCTCATGCCGATCACTCCCTGGAGCCTGGGCGCCTGGCCGGGCTGAACGCGCAGCCACTCACCCTTGGTAGGCAAGTCGTGATGCTACCAAATACTCGCTGACCACTGCTTTCCCCGCGCAGAGGGCTGCGCGCACTCCGGCCCGATGTTTCCGCGGGATAAAACAACGGCGCACCGCATTCCGCCGGGTTTCGTCTCCGGGCCGGCCATTGACCGGAGCTGCCCTCCGTCTTAGCGTCAGAGCTAGCTAATTGTTTCGGTCTGCAAAATTTCCGGCCACACTCACCGCTGGCAGCCAGAGGGGTGGGCCATGCGCCTTTACCAGACGGCCGCGCTGCTGACCGGCGCGCACAGTGAGCTCATCCCGGATGCCGGCGTGCTGGTCGACGGCTCCCGGATCGTCGCGGCCGGGCCGCTCGGCGCCCTCACGGCGGAGCATGGCCTCCCGCCGGACGTGGTGGACCTGGGCGACCTGACGCTGATGCCCGGGCTGGTGGACGCACACGTTCACCTCGGCTTCGACGGCGGTCCCGCCCCGGTGGACCGGATGAAAGCGGAAACCGACACCGAGCAGCTCATTCTCATGCTGCGCAGCGCGCGTGAGCTGCTCTCGGTAGGTATCACCACCGCCCGGGACCTGGGCGCCCGGTCCTTCCTCGACATCGCCGTCCGCGCCGCGATCGCGAGCGGGATGGCCGAAGGCCCGCGGCTGGTGACCGCGGCCCGGCCGCTGACCCCGACCGGCGGGCACTGCTGGTTCATGGGCGGGGAGTGCGACAGCGCGGACGAGCTGCGCCGGATGGTCCGGCTGCACCACAAGATGGGCGCCGACTTCGTCAAGGTGATGTCCACGGGCGGGTTCATGACCGAAGGCGCACCGCCCTGGTCAGCGCAATTCAGCCCGGCGGAACTGGACGCCGTGGTGACCGAGGCGCACCGGCTCGGCAAGCGGGTCGCGGCGCACGCGCACGGCAGGCAGGGCATCGCCCAGGCCGTGGCGGCACGGGTGGATACCATCGAGCACTGCTCGTTCGCCGGGCCGGACCGGAAGTACGGCTCAGACTTTGATCCGGTGGTGGTGGAGGAGATCGCCGCCGCGGGCATATACGTGTGCCCGACCATGAACGTGCATGCGCTGACGATGCGTGACCGGTTCGGCGACGCGCTGGAGAAGGTGATCATGGGACTGTACTCGGGCGGTGCGCAGCTCATCGCGGGTACCGACGCCGGGATCGACAACTGCCCGCACGACGCGTACGTGCCGGGCCTGGAGGCGCTGGCGATGGTTGGCCTGCCCGCCACGGAGATCCTGGAGGCGGCCACCCGGCGGGCCGCCCGGGCGCTGGGCGTAGCCGACCGGACCGGGACGATCGAGCCGGGCAAGGACGCGGATCTCATCGCGGTGCGCGGTGACCCGCGGTCCGACATCTCCGTTCTGCACCAGGTGGAACTGGTGGTGGCGCGCGGCGCGGAGCACCGTCCCGCGCCGCAGCACACCCGCCGCCCGGCGGGGCCCCCGCCGAGCGGGGCTCACCCAGGCCCGGCGCTCCAGGGGGTGCCGGCAGGCGCGCTGGCCGCCCCGGCCGGGCCCAGCGCGCGATGACCACGCTGGCCGAGTCGCTCGACCGGATCACCGTCGCCGAACTGCGCCGCCGGGGCGGCCTGAAGTGGACCTACGCCGGCCCGGACGTGCTCGGGGCGTTCGTCGCTGAGATGGATTTCGGCACCGCTCCCGCGGTGGACAAGGCGCTGCGCGAGGTGATCGCCCGGCAGGACTTCGGGTACCTCACCCCTCTCGCGGCGCGGCAGATGGCCGAGGCCTCCGCGGCGTGGCTCGCGGGCCGGCACGGCTGGGCCGTGGACCCGGAGCGGATCCGCCCGCTGCCCGACGTCATCAAGGGCCTCGAGGTGGCGATCACCCTCTTTTCCCGGCCGGGCAGCCCGGTGATCCTGCCCACCCCCGCCTACATGCCGTTCCTGAGCGTGCCGCCGCTGCTGGGCCGGGAGATCATCCAGGTGCCGATGACCATGGCGGAGGGCCGGGCCGTCCTCGACGCCACCGGCATCGACGCGGCGTTCCGCGCGGGCGGGCATCTCCTCATCCTGTGCAACCCCTGCAACCCGGTCGGCCGGGTGTACACCCGGGAGGAGCTGGCCGGGGTCAGTGATGTCGTGCAGCGGCACGGCGGCCGCGTGTTCGCCGACGAGATCCACGCACCGCTCACCTACCCCGGGCACCCGCACGTCCCGTACGCCTCGCTCAGCGAGGTCACGGCCGGGCACACCCTCACCGCGACCTCGGCGTCCAAGGGCTGGAACCTGCCCGGCCTCAAGTGCGCCCAGCTCATCCTCAGTAACGACACCGACCTGGAGATCTGGGCCGAGGCGGGGCGGATCATCGAGCACGGGGCGAGCACGCCCGGCGTGCACGCCAACATCGCCGCGTTCACCGCCGGCCAGGACTGGCTCGCCGAGGTGCTGGACTACCTGGACGGAAGCCGGAAGATACTCGGGAACCTGCTCGCCGAGTACCTGCCCGGGGTGCGCTACCAGCCCCCGGAGGGCACCTACCTGGCCTGGCTGGACTGCCGCGCGCTGGGCCTGGGCGACAACCCCGGCGAGTTCTTCCTAGACAAGGCCTGCGTGCTGGTCAACGACGGGCCCGCATTCGGGGAGGCGGGTGCGGGACACGTGCGGCTCAACTTCGCGACCCCCCGGCCGGTGCTGATCGATATCGTCCGGCAGCTCGGGCAGGCCGTGGCCAACCACTGACTGGGCTAACCACTGACCAGCCGGCCCCGGGGAAGCCGTACCGTCAGCCGTGGATGGAGATCTGGTGTAGTCAGGTGTGACTCAAACTTTCATCCACGTCGCCGGGCACGAGGCTGGCGGTGCTGGCGGGGAGCGGGGGCCGACTCTGGCGGGGCGGAGGGGTGGTGAGGGCGTGGCACGCTATCGCGGAGGCCGTGACGACGTTGAGGGAACCCACGCCGGCCACGCGCAGACCGCCGGCTCAGGACACCTCCGCCTGTTCGGTCATGCTGGCCGCTGAGGGGCCGCCCATCAGCGCGATTTCCGTGTCCAGGGCGTGACCGTGCGGGGTCTTGTCCCAGGCGGACCGGCGGGACGGGGCGAGCAGCCGGTGCATCGCCTGGACCGCCGGCACCGACGTGAACCCCCACCACAGCGGGGTGAACAGCAGCCGCACCGTCAGGCCGCACTCCTGTTCGCGCAGGTAACCGGCGATTGGATGGTACCCGGGGGTGCCCCGGGCCGGACCGGGCTGCTGCTGCTGGCGTAGCGGGGTGAACAGTTTCTGGGCGAACAGCACCGGGTTGCCGGCCACCGCGACCAGGATCCCCGCGTAGAACACCGGCGCCGGGAACAGCTGGTCGATGAACGCGGACACGGCGCTGAAGGGGGCCAGCCGGGCCACGATGTAAGCCACGGTGGTGGCCCACATGATGGGGTTGAGCAGCAGCGACGCTGGGGTGCCCAGGATGAGGAGGATGAAGGCCAGGTAGCGCACCGGCCCCACGGCCCGCATCTGGCGCAGCGGGCGGCGGGTGTGCACCAGCCCGGTCTGCGCGTAACCCTGCAGCCACCGGCTGCGCTGGTTCTTGGCCTTGCGCGCCGTGTCCGGCGCTTCCTCGTAGGTCGTGGAACCGAGCATCCCGATCCGGTAGCCGGCCTGCGCCAGCCGGAAGGCCAGGTCGGCGTCCTCGGTCACGTTGTACGGATCCCAGGGGCCCGTCATGGTCACCGGGCGCCCCTGAGCGTCCTTGAAGCGCCACGGCCCGTTGGCCGAAGCCACCGCCCGCAGCGCCTCGATGCGGAAGTGGTTACTGGTGCCGCCCAGCGGCGGGATGAGCCCGAGCCGGCTCAGGCCGGCCAGCACCCACTGGAAGTGGATCACGTACTCGGCCCAGTAGTAGGAGCTGATCCAGCTGCCCCGCGGATTCCAGAACGCCAGCCGCGCCTGCAGGCATCCGGTGCGGGGATCGCGCACCGCGAGCTCCCGGAACCCGGCCGCGGCCCGGAGCAGCTGATCGGGCTCGGGCCGGTCCTCCGCGTCGTAGATGACCACGATGTCGCCCGTGGCCCGGGAGAACGCGGCGTTGCAGGCCTTCGGCTTGGTCCGCGGCCCCGCATCGGGGGCGATCAGCACCTCGAAATGAGCCGGCAGGTCCACGGCCCGCACCGCGGCCTGGGTTTCCTCGTCGTACTCCTCCAGCAGCAGCAGCAGGATCTGCAGCTTCCGCGCCGGGTAGTACAGCCCGGACAGCGCCGCGACCAGGCGCTCGACCACGTTGGCCTCGCCGCAGAGCGGCACGAGGACCGTGTACCGGGGCAGCTGCGGATCGTCGGCGGCGGGCAGGCCCTGGGGCGGGAAGCCGGGCCGGGCGGCCGAGCGGGCCGCCGCCTGCCACACGATCACCTTCAGGCCGACGAACACGATGTAGAACGCGATGGCCAGCGCGACTGCGGCCCGCAGCAGCGTCATCGGGCCGAGCGTCATCGGGCCGGACAGCAGGGCCTCGGCCGCGGCGGCCGCGACCAGGACTGCCGCGGCCACGGCCTGGCCCCGGCTCACCAGCCGCGCCGCCGTGTCCACCGGGGGCAGCTCACGTACCGCCGACTCACCCGAGGGCATCCCCCAGCGCCATGTCACGTGGGGGCTGGCCAGGGACGGGCTGGCCACGCACGGGCTTGCCAGGCACGGGCACCTCACTTCCTCAGCTGGTAGACGCGGTAGTCGCCGCCGCCACTCACGAACACGGCCCGGTACGGGGCGATCTGCGCCGCCCCGAGGGACAGGCAGACCTTGTCCGGGGCCGGGTCGTGCCCGCACCGCCCGACGATCCACTCGATGTGGTGGGCCCCGCGGGTCGCGCAGCGCAGGCTGCCACTGGTGGTAGCTGCCTTCATAGACGAGCTCGTCCGAGGGCAACTGGAAGGCGATGCTCTCGTTGCCGAACGACTCCATCAGGACCAGGCCGCCGCTGTAGTGCGCCTTCAGGTAGGCGACCACCGGATCCTGCTTGAGCACCGGCACGGACTGCAGCGTCTCCCGGGCCGCGTTGTAGGTCACCACGCTGCCCTGGCTCAGCGACCAGGCCCCCAGCCCGGCCGTCAGGGCCAGACGAGCCCCGCCGAGGCGTACATGGCCGGCCGGACCCGCTGCAGCGCACCGGCCGAGGTCCCGGCGCTGCGCCCGGTGGTCACCGACTACGTCAGCCGGATGCACGCGCTGTCGGGTGAGCTGATGTCATTGTGCGCGGTGGCCCTGGGCCTGCCGGCCGGGTTCTTCGCGCCATTCCTTGATCACCCCACTTACGGGGTGAACCTCAACTGGTACCCGCCGGCCGATCCGGGGCAGCCACCAGAACCTGGGCAGTACCGGATTGGCCCGCATACCGGTTTCGGCACCGTTACCGTGCTCGACCGCGAACCGGGCCGCGGCGGCCTGCAGATCTACACGCTGGACGGGACCTGGATCGACGCCCCGTACGATCCGGCCGCGCTGACCGTCAACATCGGCGATCTGCTGGCCCGCTGGACCGGCGACCGGTGGCGGTCCACCCGGCACCGCGTGCTGCCGCCGCAGGCCGAGGCGCCGGACGAGGACCTGCTCTCACTGATCTTCTTCTATGAGGCCAACCACGACGCGGTGGTGGAGTCGCTGCCCGCGCCGATCGGGCGGACAAGTTTCCCGCCGGTCATCGCGCACGAATACATCGGCGCGAAACTGGACGCGATCGGCGTGAGCTGAACCACTCCCGGGAGGACGCCCTGCGCGACCGGCTGGATCACCTCGTCCGCCGAGCTGGCCGCCACAGGGGTACGACATCGAGCTCAGCCACTACCCCGGACCGGATGGGCCGGCGTGATGGGCTGCCGTAACAGTCCGGCTAACAGGCCCGCAATTCCGGGAAGCGCGACGACAATTGGCGCTTAATGACACAAGATAGGGCGCCTACGGTAGCGTCCCGTTGGGTAGTGACGGGATTCCGGGGCACGGGACCGATCCAGGAGTGACCACATGGGCATATCCAGCTCGGCGGCCCCCGGGGAGCCAGCCGCCAAGCGCCGCTCGATCCGGTTCACTTTCGCCGCCACGGTCGCCGTCCCGGCCACCTGCCTGATCTTGCTCTGGGCACTGGCCGCGGGCGCGGTGCTGGGCCGGTCGCTGACCGGGCACCGCTTCTGGTCGCCGGACCACCGCGAAGTCGTCGAATTAACGATCCTGGTCGGCGCAGGCCTCCTCATCGCCCTGGTCTGCGTCATTCTGATGAGCCGCTTCTCGGCCAGGCTGTCGCGCGATATCGCGGGCCTGGCGGCCACCGCCCGCCGTTCCGCGGATGAGCAGCTTCCGCAGTTGCTGGAACGGCTGCGCAACGGGGACACCGGCATTCCGGCCGGCGAGCCGGGGGACGGGTCGTCCCGGCCGCAGCCGAAGAACGCCGAGACCGCCCAGGCCCTCGCGGCGATAGCCAGCCTGGAGAAGACGGCTCTCGGCGCGGCGGCCGGCGAGGCCGGGCTGCGCAACGGCCTCCGCCAGGTGTTCGTCAGCCTGGCCCGGCGCAACCAGTCGCTGCTGCAGCGGCAACTGCGGCTGATCGACGCGCTGGAGCAGAAGGCTTCCGACTCGGCGGCGCTGGCTGACCTGTTCGCTCTCGATCACCTCACCACCCGGATGCGGCGCCACGCAGAAAGCCTGGCCATCCTGTCAGGGGCGGCGCCTGGCCGGTCGTGGACCGAGCCGGTGCCGATCATCGACGTCATCCGGGCCGCCATGGCGGAGGTCGAGGACTACCGGCGGGTCACCGTCCTCACCACCTCGGAGGACGCGGTGACCGCGCCCGCCGTCGCGGACATGATCCACCTGCTGGCCGAGCTGATCGAGAACGCGACCATGTTCTCGCCGTCGGGAACCCGGGTCGAGGTCCGGGCGGAGCGCGTGGCCAACGGCTTCGCCGTGGAGGTCGACGACCGCGGTCTGGGTATCGAGCCCGCCCAGCTCGCCGAGCTCAACCAGCAGCTCGCCCAGCCGCCCGACTTCGACCTGGCCAACGCGGACCGGCTCGGCTTGTTCGTCGGCGCGAAGCTGGCTGCCCGGCATGGCGTCCGGGTTTCGCTGCGGCAGTCCCCGTACGGCGGCACCACGGCGATCGTGCTGATGCCCACCAGCATCATCGTGCTCGTGTCCGCGGCGGCGGCGGCGGCCCCGGACGCGGGCGCGCTGCCCGCGGCGCGCCGGGTCACCGGCCGGCCAGCCGGGCTGGACCTCGGCCCCGGCGCGGCGCTCGCGCTGACCGGCAGGCGCGGGATGCCGCGGTCGCTGCCCGGCCCGGCGCAGCCCGGCCCAGCGCATCCCGGAGGCACGGCGCAGCCCGGAGGCACAGCGCAGCCCGGAGCCCTCCCCCTCCCCCAGCGGGGCAGCCTGCCGCCCGCCAGCAACGGGACACCCCGAAGCGCCATGCCGCCCGCCACGAACGAAGCACCGGGGAGCACCACGCCGCCGGGGAGTAACGGGGCGGCCGGCGGCGGACTGGCCGCCAGCAACGGGGCGGCCGGGGCCGGCCGCGCACTGCCGCATCGCACGCGGCAGGCCAGCCTGTCCCCGCACCTGCGGGACAGTCTCGCGACGGGGCGCCCGGCCGGGAGCGCGGCCGACCCGTCCGACGGGCGCACTCCCGAGCAGGCCCGCGACCTCGCCGCGTCGCTGCAGACGGGCTGGCGACGCGGCCGCCAGGACGACGACCTCCCGGAGCCGCCGGATTCAGGCGGGCCGCTGCCGAGACGGACAGGGTCCCCCGCGCCGGACAGCGAGGAGGCGTGATGGACGGGCCGGAGACGGCCGGGACCCAGGACCTGGGCTGGCTGCTCGACGACCTGGCCAGCCGGGTGGAACACTTCCAGAAGGCCGTGATCCTCTCCCGGGACGGGCTGGCCATCGCGTCCTCCAGCAGCCTGCGCCGGGATGAGGCGGAGCGGCTGTCCGCGCTGGCGGCCGGAGTCCAGAGCCTGGCCAGCGGCGCCGGCCAGCATTTCGGGGTCGGCGAGGTGCGCCAGACCATCATCGAACTGGAGCAGGCCCTCCTGTTCGTCACTGCCGCCGGTCACGGCAGCTGCCTGGCGGTTCTCTGCCCGGCGAACGCCGACGCCGGCCTGGTCGCCTATGAGATGGCGCTGCTGGTGAAACGGGCCGGACCACACCTGGCCGCCCGGCCACGGTTCCCGGCCAGCCAGATCACGGTGGACTGACCAGCATGGGCACGGGCGGCAAGTGGGTCGACCGGGACTCGGACCCAGTCGTGCGCCCTTACGCGCTCACGGGCGGGCGGACCGAGCCAGCCGACGGCGAGGTCCTGGACCTGATCGCGATCATCGTGGACTCCGGCCGGCCGGCTGAGCCGGCTGACCGGTTCAGGCTTAGTCCCGAGCACCGGCGGATCCTGAGGTTGTGCCAGCAGCCGGCCACCGTGGCCGACGTCGCCTCCGACACCGGGCTGCCGGTCGGCGTGATCCGCGTGCTGCTCGCCGACCTCATCCAGCAAGGCCGGATCAAGGTGTTGCCGGGCCGTGCCCCCGGCGAGCCGCCCAGCGCTCAGCTGCTGAGGGAGGTGCTGCATGGGCTCCGAGCGCTCTGAGAGCGGTACCGAGGACCCCCTTGCGGCTTTCAAAGTCCTTATTGCCGGGGGGTTCGGCGCAGGTAAGACCACGCTCGTCAGCGCTATCAGCGAGGTCCGCCCGCTGCGCACCGAGGAAGTCCTCACCAGCGTGAGCGTGAGCCACGATGATCTGCAGGGCGTGGAGAACAAGACCACGACCACGGTGGCCATGGACTTCGGCCGCCTCACCCTCGGTGGCCGCCGGGTGCTCTACCTGTTCGGCACGCCCGGCCAGGAGCGTTTCTGGTTCATGTGGGACGACCTGTCCTTCGGGGCGCTGGGCGCCGTGGTGCTGGCGGACACCCGCCGGCTGGCCGACTGTTTCGCGTCCATCGACTATTTCGAGAAACGGCGCCTGGCGTTCGTCGTCGCCATCAATTGCTTCGACGGCGCGCACCGCTACGAACCTGGTGAGGTCCGGGCCGCGCTCGACCTCGATCCGCGGGTCCCGGTGGTGCTCTGCGACGCCCGCGAGCCGGAATCGGTCAAGAGCGTCCTGATCACCCTGGTGGAGCACGTCCTGGCCAGCATGCCCGACGAGAACTACGGGACCCGGACGGCTGCCGGGGCCCCGCCGCTGGTGTAGGCATTGCGGGCCGCAGTGATATCACAGATGATCGCGTCTAGCGGCCGGGCCGGCCGCAGAGCAGGGGTAGCGGGTTGATCAGCCAGGTACCGGCCGGTGGGCCGGTAGAGTCGCCGGACGGCCAGGCACAGTGGCCGGTCCGCACGGGAGTGGTGCCTCCACTCGCGGACGGGTTCAGCACCCGGCCGGAGAGCGCGCCCCGGCTGGGCGCCGCGCTGGTCCCGGGCACCGCGGTCGTGCTGGTGCCGGGCCGGGGCGCCGCGGTGGGCTCACGGGACTGGCTGGGATCCTGCGGCAAAACCCAGCTCGCCGCGTTCTTCGCCGAGTCGCTCTGGCGGTCCCGTGAGGTTGACCTGCTGGCCTGGGTGCCTGCCACCAGCCGGGCGGCGGTGCTGGCCGTGTACGCGGAGGCCGCGGCGGTCGCGCTGGGCACCGATTCCAGTGCCGACGCCGGGGCCGTCGCCGCCCGTTTCGTGAGCTGGCTCGGCGAGACCAGGCGGCGCTGGCTGGTGGTGCTCGACGATCTGTCCGGCACCGCCGACCTGACCGGGCTATGGCCGGCCGGACCGTCCGGCCAGGTCCTGATCACGGCGACCAGTCCCGCCGTCCTGCCCCGCGAGCACCGGGCCCTCGTCCTCCCGGTCGGCGCGTTCAGTTCCCGGGAGGCGCTGAGCTACCTGATGGGCCGCCTGACCGCCGACCCGGACCAGCGGCTCGGGGCCATCGACCTTGTTGAAGAGCTCGGCTGCGAGCCCATGGCCCTCGCCCAGGCCAGCGGCGTCATCGCGACTTCCTCGCTGTCCTGCCGTGATTACGAGGGTTACTTCACGGGCCGCCGGGACCAGCTGGCGGCCGCCGCGGGAAGCAAGCCCCCCGCCGCGGCGGTCAGCTGGCTGTTCTCCGTCGAGCAGGCTGACCGCCTGGCCCCCGGGGGGGTGGCCCAGCCGGTGCTGGCCCTGGCTGCGCTGCTGAATGGCCACGGGATGCCGGCCGGCGTGTTCAGCTCGCCCGCCGCCGGCGCCTATCTCGCCTCGGACGGCATCCCCGCCGCGGCCGCTCGCGACCTGGCTTGGAGCACCCTGCCCATCCTGGAACGGACGGCGCTGCTCGCCCTGGACCGGTCCGTGTCCTCGCCGTCAGTCCGGATGAGCCCGGTGATCCAGGCCGCCATCCGCGCGGTGATGCCGGACGCCATGCGTGACCAGGCGGTGCGGGCCGCGGCCGACGCGCTGGTCGAGGTGTGGCCCGCCGACGAGCCGCCGTGGCTCGGTGCGATGCTCCGGTCCTGCACTACCAGTCTGCAGCAGCACGCGGGGAACCTGCTGCTGGCCGACGGCTGCCACCCCCTGCTCCTGCGCGCCGGGGAGAGCCTGGGCCGGGCCCAGCTGACCGGCCCGGCCGTCGGGTACTGGCGCGAGCTCGCGGCGGCGAGCGAGACGATCCTCGGGCCGGGCCACCCTGATACGAAGGCGATCGACGGGCGGCTGGCCGATGCGTACCTCGCGGCCGGTCAGTCCGCCGAGGCGGTGGCCTGGTTCCAGCGGGTGCTCGCCGACCGGGTTACGGTGCTGGGCGCTGATCATCCCGGCACCGTCGCCGCCCGGCGGGACCTCGGCCAGGCCCTGATGGCAGCGGCCCGGCCTGGGGAGGCCGTGACCGTGCTGGGCGGCGCGGTGGGCGACTACGACCGGATCCTGGGACCGGATCACCTCGACACGATCAGCGCCCGCGAAGAACTCGCGGCCGCCTACCGGGGCGCGGTACGCCTGCCCGACGCGATCACGCTCTACCGGCGCACGCTGAACGACCGGGAACGGGTCCAGGGCGCCCGGCATCCGGACACGCTGACCACCCGGCAGAAGCTGGCCGACACCTATCTGGCCGACGGCCGGCTCAAGGACGCGACCTCGCACTACAAGAAGGTGCTCGCGGACCGGGAGCGCGTCCTCGGCCCGGACCACCTGGACACGATCGCGGCGCGCGGCAACCTTGGCTCGGCCTACCATTCGGCGGGCAAGATGGCATCCGCGGTCCAGTTGTACGAGGAGACGTGTGACAGCTACCAGCGCGTCCTCGGCCCTGACCATCCTGACACCCTGGCCCGCTCGGCCAACCTGTCCAGTGCCTACTACTCCGTGGGCCGGCTGACCGACGCATTGACCCTGCTCCGCGACACGGTGTCCCGGTGCGAGCGGGTCCTGCCCCCGGGCGACCCGCTGACGGTGGCCGTCCGGGCCAGCCTGACCAACCTCGCCGGGACCTGACCTCCGGGCCAGCCCCGGCGGCCCAGCCCGGGCGGGACGACGGCTTATCCGGCTGCCGCCCCCGGCTGGAACGAGGGTGCTGGGAAGCCCGATTCAGAGTCCGGCGGGAAGAGCCGCACCGGCCTCGATAGCGTGCGCGACTTTGGCCAAAGGGCGCAGGAACGGCGAATTCACCCGCCGCACACAATGGCCCGCACGGAGGGGAGACGACGCTCCGCGGCCCGGCCCCTGGATGGGCTGCTCCCGGGCCGGCCTGCTCCCGGACGTCCTGCACCGCGCGGTGTTATGCTCCGTCCGTTTATGATTACTTAGAGTTCTCAATGGTCACTATTTGTGGTCGCATTCAGTCCCGGTTTGCGTCTTACCTGCGCCACGTCAAACGGAGATCCCATGCCGCAGCTACCCCGGATGGCCCGCGCGCAGCGAGTCTGCTCATGAGCGACCCGGGTCCGGCATCGACGCTCACCGTCCCGGAAGCGGCACGCGGCCGTGGTGCGCACGGCGCACCACGCCCCGTGCTCCGCACCGTGCGCCGGATCGGTGTCCTGGTCCTTGGCCTGAAGCTGGCCGGATTCGCCTGGTGGAGCACGCAGCTTTACCAGCACTTCGCGCTCACCCCGGACTTCGCCCAGTATCAGCAGGCCTGGTACCTGATCGCGCACGGCCACCTGAACCCGTACGACACGGTCGGGAACTTCAGGTTCTGGCAGAACCATGCCGAATTCATCATGTGGCCCCTGGCCCTGCTGTACTGGATCTTTCCGAGTGGCCTGCAGTTGCTCTGGCTGCAGGACATCGGCGTGGTCGGCGCGGAACTGGTGGCGTTCCTCTGGCTCTGCCAGCTAACCGAGCGGTACCGGCCGGGACGGGACGCGCGCTGGCTGGCCGGCGCCGGGCTGGTCCTGCTGGCGGTCAATCCGTGGTCCTGGTGGTCGGTTTCCTTCGACTTCCACGCGGAATGCCTGGCCGTGCTGTTCATCGCGTTGCTGGCCTGGGATCTCTGGAACGGCCGGCGCCGGGCCTGGGTCTGGGTGCTGCCGCTGCTGGCCTGCGGCGACGTGGCCGGTACCTACGTGTTCGGGCTCGGCATCGGAATACTGATCGCGAACAAGAACTCGCGGTGGCGCGGGGCGGTGATGGCGTTCCTGGGCGTGTTCGCCGTGCTGTTCATCTCGGTCATCCACGGCAACCTGGGCTCGGGTCACGGCCTGCAGGCCTATTCCTACCTGGCTGCCCCCGGCGCCACCGGCGCGCTCACCCTGCCCCAGCTGGCCGCGGGCCTGGCTACTCATCCGGGCGCGGTGCTGGTCAAGCTGTGGTCCAAGCGCCTCGACCTGTGGGCCAACCTGGCGGCCTCGGGCGGCCTCGGGCTCGCCTTCCTGCCGCTGCTGCCGCTCATGGTGGTAGTCATCCTCGCGAACGACCTGTTCCGCGGATTCCTGTTCTCCGAGCCGCTGTTCCAGAGCCTGCCCATCTACATCCTGCTCCCGGTGGGCACGGTCGCTGTGCTCGGCTGGCTGAGCCGCCACCGGCGGTGGCTGGGCCTGCTGCTCACCGCCGTGGTGACCGCGCAGGCCATCGGCTGGTCCATGGTCTGGTCCCCGCGCACGCCCCACCAGTGGCTGCGGATCCCCGGGCCGACCGCGGCCACCCTGGACGCGATCGAGGCGCGGATCCCGTTCTCGGACGCGGTGTTCACCTCCCAGGGCGTAGTCGGGCGGTTCGCCGACCGGATCGACGTGCGGCCGCTGAACGGCCACCTGCCGATCCAGCCCGGCGAGGACTGGTTCATCTTCACCCCCTGGGCGGGCATCGAGACCCAGAAGACGGCGGAAGCCATGGCGTTCGCGGGCCAGCTGGCCGGGCCCATGCATGCCACGCTGGTGACCGATACCGACGGCGTCTGGGTGTTCCGCTGGCATCCGCCCCGCGGGGTGCACCAGCTCGAGGTGCCCGGCGGCTCCGGGCCGCTGCCAGCCTGGACCGCTCCAGGGTCCGCAGGCCGGCCCGTGCTGACCGGCCCGTCCCCGGGCTGGCATGTCACGTCGACGGGCCGTCCCGGGTACGTCGCGGACCGGCTGGAATGGGACCGGTGGCCGGGCTGGTATGACGCGTCGGTGCAGCTGGCCGCCCGCGGACCGGTCAACGTGGAAGTCTGGAACAACACCGGGGACGTGCTGCTGGCCCGCCGCAGCCTGCCCGGCACGGACGGGATCCAGACCATCACCCTGCCGGTGGACGCCTTGACCGGCTACCCAGCTCCCCTCTACTCCGGCTGGGGGCCTTTCCAGGCCAAGTTCGGCGACGGGGTCAAGCCGCAGCGGATCGAGATCCGGGTCTGGACCCCGGGTGGCGCCACGGTGAACGTCTACCGGGCCTGGCTCGCCTCGGGCCACCCGTCATCCGCCGGATGATGCCCCGGGCCGCCGCCCCAGCTGCCGCCGCTAATCGGGGCGGCTGAGCAGGTAGCGTGCCGTGCCGATGCCCGCTTCAGCCATCTCCGGGTCCGGGTATGCGGCCCGGCCATCCAGGTACCCGGCCCGGTCCTCGGAGACATGGACGATCTGCCAGCCGTCCACGGACAGCCGGTCGAGGCACGCGAGTACTTCCCTGATGGGATAGCCGAACTGCGACGCCGGCAGGCCGATGTCCACCGGCACATGCTCGGCTCCGTTGAACAGCCAGCCGACCCAGGTGTGCAGCTCGACGATCTGGACCGCCTCCCGCCACTCCGCGAACTGCGCGGCGACGGTCGGCTGCGGTTTCCGGGCCCGGAACTCCTCCGCCACGTAGTCGTGGGCGTTCTGGGGGTCCACCACGGTCTCGGTGCCGTCGGGGAACCGGATCCGGGCCACGTCCACCCGGGGACCGCCCTCGTGCAGGCGCTCCTTGCCCACCGCGACGTCCGTGCCTGCCTGCCAGTCCGCCAGCTCGCGTTCCCAGGCCTCCCCGTTACGCCCGAACACGTCCGCGGCGACCGCCCGGACCCGTTCGTCCCACCACCGGCGGGCCGCCTCGTCCCCGCTGTCCTTGGCCACCACGAGCGGCTTCTGGCCCGGGATCTCGACCATGTCGAAAACCGCCCGGGTGATGACCAGCATCGCGTGCCGGACCGGCATACTGCCTCCCCGCCTGATGATCAGCCTAGGTGAGCGGCCGGTGACACCACCGCCAGCTACTGGCCCCTGGTACCCGGAGTCGCTGGGAGTATCCGCCGGTTTCCCGGCGGATACGCACTAGATGCCCGGGTCCTGCGGGGTGGGAGGCAGAGGGGCGAGCACGATATCGAATGTGACGCTGGTCCACGGGCCATTGACGAGCCGGCCGTCTGGCGCCGGCCCCGGCGGGTGCTCGGCGAAGTCGGTAATGAGGCTGTCCTTCACGCCGAACACGGCGTCCCGGTCCAGATACGGATCGCCCGCGGCGAAGATGTGGGTAATCAGCGTGCGGTACCCGGGAACATCCACCTTGAAGTGCAGGTGCGCGGGCCGCATCGGCCCCCGGCCGGCCGCGGTGAGCAGGTCGCCGACCGGCCCGTCGTCGGGGATCGGATAGGGAGCCGGGCGCACCGACCAGAACCGGTATGCGCCGTCCGGAGCGCTGCGCAGCCAGCCTCGTCCGCCGGTCCGGCCGTCGGGGTACTGCACGTCGTAAAAGCCGTCCTCGTCAGATTCCCACACCTCGATACGGGCCCCGGGCAGCGGCTCGCCGGCGGTGCCGCGGACCGTGCCCGACACGTAGCAGGGGCGTCCCTTGGCCGCGCCCGCGATGTCGCCGCCCAGCGGCACCTCGGGCGCGTCAGCCACGAAGAACGGGCCGAAGACCGTGGATTCGGTAGCCCCCGCCGACGCGGGGGCGTTAATGGCCACGGTCAGCATGGACAGCCCGAGCACGTCCGAAAGCAGGATGAACTCCTGCCGCCGGTCGTCAGTGATGTGCCCGGCCCGGGTCAGGAAGTCGATGCCCTGCTGCCACTCCGACTCGGTCAGCCGCACGTCACGGGCAAACGCGTGCAGGTGGCGCACCAGGCTCTGCATGATCTCCAGGTAGCGGGGCGCGTCCGCGCCGCTGAAGCTGGCCAGTACCTCGTCCGTGACCGCCGCCTCGCGGGCGCCCTGCGCGGCGCCGGCGGGGACAGGCTCCGCAGGGACGGTGCCCGCCGCGACCGTGACTCCCGCGGTGGCGGCCGGGTCCCCGGCCCAGGCGTGGCGCAGCAGCGACTGGAGCGCCCCGGCGCCGGCCAGCACCGGGTTGTCCGCCGGTACCGCCGCCTCGATCAGCTGGGCCGCCTCCGCGAGATCCTCCTCGCGCAGCCCGATCTCACGCAGCCCCAGTGGCAGGCCGAGCTGTGCGGCGAGCGCCTGGAGGGTGGCGGCGGGGTCTTCGCTGCCGAGAGCCTGCCCAATCTGGCGGGCCGCGTCCGGGGCTCCCGGCGCGTTGAAGGCCAGCACGTACGGCAGCATGATCGCGTGGGTCTGCGCGTGCGGCAGGCCGTACCGGCCGCCCAGGACGTGGCAGATCTTGTGATGCAGGCCGGATCCGGTGACCGCGAACGCGGTGCCGGCCAGGTACGCCCCGTACAGCAGGTCACTACGGGCATCCAGGTCTGTTCCGTCACGGCTGACTGCCGGCAGTGCCGCGGCCAGGACCCTGATGGCTTCCGCGGCCGCCAGCGCGCTGACCGGATTGCGGCCCGGAGCCCAGAACGCATCCACGCAGTGCGCCATGGCGTTGAGGCCGCTGGCGGCGGACAGCGGCCCGGGCAGCGAAGCGGTCAGCTCCGGGTCGTAGATCACCAGCCGGGGCAGCACTCTGGCATCCACGCCGGTGGTCTTGCGTTCCCCCTCGGTCAGCCCCCAGACCGGAGTAACTTCCGAGCCCGCATAGGTGGTGGGGACGGCGATTACTGGCAGCCCGGTGGTCAGCGCCACGGCCTTGGCCGTGCCGGTGGCCGATCCACCGCCCACGCTCAGCACCGCGTCCGCGGCGACCTCGGCGGCCTGCTTGCGTGCGGCGTCCGCGACCTCGACCGGCACGTGCGGCTGGACACCGGTGAACGTCCCGGCGATCCGGTCCGCCAGCGGTGCCGCGAGATCCCGGGCAACCGACTCCCCGCCCCCCGCAGCGATCAGCAGGATCCGGGACACCCCGAGCCGGGCTACCTCGTCCGCCAGCGCGGTACGCGCCGCGCCCGCCCCGAACACCACCCGGCCGGGCAGCGTGTCACACGCGAATGGCTCCATCAGACCTCCGGGCGTCGATCACGCGGCACAGATTAGTTCCCGGTCGCGCATCATCACCTGGCCACCCGGCTGCCGAGCAAGCCCATAGTGCGGGCGGCCCGGCGGGTCCACCGGACGCCAGCACCAGCGCGCGTTACCGGCGGGCGCGCCGCCGTCCGCCCGTGGTCAGGCGCAGCACACCGACCACGACCAGCGCGACCAGAGCCACGATGAACAGGAAGTGGAGGGCGGAAATCACCAGCGAGACAACGAGGAACACGGCAAAGATCGCGAGTAGGACGAGCAGAAGTTTCCCCATACCTCCACGATATGCCACCCGGGGCCGCCCGGCACCGTCGCCAGCCTAGAGTGGCCGGCCGGATACAGACTCCGGTCCGGCGGCTGGCGCGTCCGTGCCGGTCGCGATGCACCTGCCGCTGGTAGCCTTTCGGCCTCGTGAGCACCCCCGCGACCGCACCCCAAGAGGATGGCAGCCGCCCGGACGCTCCGGTCCGGCCCGATCTGCTCCTGTCCCTGCGGAGCTGGCAAAAGGAGGCATACCGGGAGTATTTCCGCCTCCCCCGGCGCGATTTCCTGCTGGTCGCCACGCCGGGAGCAGGCAAAACAGCCTGGGCCCTGACCGTCGCCGCGGAGATGCTGGCCCGCCGGGAGATCGCCTCGGTCACCGTGGTCACCCCTACCGAGCACCTGAAGCACCAGTGGGCCCAGGCGGCCCACTACGTCGGCATCTCCCTCGACTCCTCCTACCGCAACGCGCAGGGCCGCGCCTCTGCCGACTTCACCGGGGTCGCGGTGACCTACGCGCAGGTCGCCGCCCACCCGATCCTGCACCGGCAGCGCACCGTGAACCGGCGCACCCTGGTGATCTTCGACGAGATCCACCACGCCGGCGATGCGCTGTCCTGGGGCGACGCGGTCCGCGAGGCGTTCGAGCCCGCACGGCGCCGGCTGGCGCTGACCGGCACCCCGTTCCGTAGTGACGCCAACCCGATCCCGTTCGTGACCTACGCGCCGGACACCGACGGCAGCCGGCGCAGCGTGTCCGACTACGTCTATGGCTACGGCCCGGCCCTCGACGACGGCGTGGTCCGCCCCGTCATCTTCCTGGCCTACTCGGGTGAGATGCGCTGGCGGACCCGGGCCGGCGATGAGATCACCGGCACCCTGGGCACGCCGATGCTCCCCGATCAGCTGGCCCAGGCCTGGCGGACCGCCCTCGACCCCCAGGGCGAATGGGTACAGCGCGTCCTGGAGGCCGCGGACCGCCGGCTGACTGAGGTCCGCCGGGGCATGCCCGACGCGGCCGGCCTGGTCATCGCGGGTGATCACGCGGATGCCCGGGCCTACGCCGCCCTGCTGCGCCGGCTCAGCGGGACCAGGCCGGTCGTGGTGCTCTCCGACGACCCGACCGCCAGCCGGAAAATCGCCGCGTTCACGGACTCCGGCGACCGCTGGATGGTGGCCGTCCGGATGGTGTCCGAAGGCGTGGACATCCCCCGGCTGGCCGTCGGCGTCTACGCGACCAGCGTGGGCACGGCGCTGTTCTTCGCGCAGGCCGTGGGCCGGTTCGTCCGGGCCCGCCAGCGCGGCGAGACCGCCTCGGTGTTCCTGCCCTCCATCCCGACCCTGCTGGGTTACGCCGCGGAGCTGGAAGCCGCCCGCGACCACGTGCTGGCGGCCCGCCCGGACGACGCCGAAGAGCGCGAGCTGGCCGAGGCGCAGCGCCGCCGGGACAGCCCAGACAGCGGCCTCGAGCTGCCGTTCGAGGCGCTGCAGGCGTCCGCGCACTTCGACCGGGTCCTCTACGACGGCGCAGAGTTCGGCGCGGCATCAGCGGAAGAGGACTTCCTGGGCCTCCCCGGGCTGCTCGAACCCGAGCAGGTGGCGCTGTTGCTGCGGAAGCGGCAGGCCGAGCAGCTCAGGCAGCGCTCAGCCGGGACTGGGGCCGGCAGCACTGGCTTGCAGCCTCCAGGCCCGGGGCGCAGTGTCCCCGCGTGGGCGGCCTCCGTTGCGGATCCTGAAACGCAGCCGGCGGCCGGCGGTCTAGCCGCCCGCAGCGCGGCAGGGGCGGGGGCCGCGGCGCCGGTCCGCCGGGAGGTGCTCGCCGGCCTGCGCAAGGAGCTGAACGGGCTGATCGGCGCCTGGCACCACCGCACCGGCCAGCCCCACGCGGTGGTGCACGCGGACCTGCGCCGCGCCTGCGGCGGGCCGCCGCTGCCGCAGGCCACCGCGGAGCAGATCCAGGCGCGCATCGACACGATCCGCCGCTGGGCCCGGTCCGGCCGCTGACTTCGGGGCCGCTGGCCAGGGGCAGACGGACCGGCACCGACCTTCCGGCCAGTACTCCGGCTTCGCGCCGGGGGTGGTCATCGGGACCGGCTGGTCGGGGCTGTCGGTGGTGGGGGCGGCCGACTTCAACGGTGACGGGATCACCGACCTGCTGGCCCGGGACACCGCGGGGAATCTATGGCTCTACCCCGGCGATCTCCTGGGCGACGGCAGCTTCGGTGACACCAGCACCCGGGTCCTCGTCGGTGCCGGCTTCACCGCCGCGAAGTATCCGTTGGTGACCTCGATCGGGGACACTAACGGCGATGGGGTGCCGGACTTGTACGCGACGACCGCGAGCGGCGGCCTGGTCTTCATCCCGGGCGTCAGCGGCGGTGGCTTCGGCACCCCCGTCGCCGTGACCGGAACGAAGACGAACTGGGCGAACGTCACCGGCGTGGCCTGAGGCCCGGCCTTGCACGCCCAGCATGAGGCGGGCTGGCCAGGATCGCCGTAACGGCCCGCGGTCAGTAGCCGCCTCCACCGGATGAGCCGCCCGACGAACTGCCAGACGGACTAGGGGCAGGCGCGGCCGCGCCGGTCACCGTCACCTCGTGCCAGACCCCGCCGGACGCGTTGATGTTGTTGCCCTTGGCCTGCCCCGGGGAGCTGTCCGCTGCGTAGGTGTAGAGCGGGTGCCCGTTGTAGGTGGCCTGTGTAGAGCCGTCGGATCGCTTGATGGTGCCGAGCTTGCCAGTGACGCCGCTCCCGCCGGTGGCCGGTCCCTTGACCGGTGGCCAGATGGTGGCGCATGGCCCGTTGCAGTTCGACTTGGTGGAGGTGTCCGGCACGAACCAGTAGAGCGTGAAGCCCTTGGCGTCGGTGAGGACGTTGACCCCGCCGATTGTGGTGGTCCGCAAAGCGGTTCCGGACGAGTTCGCGGCCGCGGACGAAGCCTGGGCGGACGAGCCACCTGAGCTTGCCGTACTGCCGGAACCTCCTGTTGACGTGCCGCATGCCGCGGTAACGAGCGCGACCGCCGCCAGCCCGGCCGGCACCCGCCATCTGATATGCATCGTCAATCTCCGTTCGAAATGGTCAGCCGTTACCCCTCCTCACGCAGCCGGAGCCAGATGAGTTCACGACGGCTCCCACAGGGCGTGGCGGGATGGTCAGGGCGGCCGAGTCGCACCAGCACCAGGGTGACCGCGGAGGCGCAGGTGGCGAACGGCGCCGCGGGGCAGCCGGGCACCGGGCAGCCCAGCGGCCAGCCGGTCCAGGCGGCGCAGCCCTCCGGACAGCTGTGGTTTCCTGGCGGGCATGGCCCGCAAGCCGTGAAGCGGGCGGCCCCCGGACCGCCTATTTCGCGGTCCAGCCCCCGTCGAGCGTGAACGAGGCGCCCGTGGCCATGCCGGCCTGCGGGCCGGCCAGCCAGACCACAAGGCCGGCGACCTCGGCCGGCTCGACCAGCCGCTTCATGGCGCTCTCGGCCAGGATGACGGACTCGAGCACCTGGTCTTCGGGGATGCCGTGGACCCGGGCCTGGTCGGCGATCTGCTTCTCCACCAGCGGCGTGCGCACGTACCCGGGGCTGATGCAGTTGCTGGTGACGCCGTGTGCGGCGCCCTCCAGGGCGAGCACCTTGGACAGCCCCTCGAGGCCGTGCTTGGCGGTCACGTAGGCCGACTTGTACGGCGAGGCCCGCAGCCCGTGCACCGAGCTGATGTTGATAATCCGGCCGTACTCCTGCTCGTACATGTGTGGCAGGGCCGCGCGGGCCAGCAGGAACGGGGCCTCCACCATCAGCTGGAGGATGCGCCGGAACATGTCCGGCGGGAACTCCTCGACCGGCGCCACGTGCTGGATCCCGGCGTTGTTGACCAGGATGTCCACCTCAAGCCGGAGCGCTTCCAGCGCGGCCACGTCGGTGAGGTTAACCGTCCACGACTCGCCGCCCAGTTCGGCGGCCACCGCCGCGGCTCCAGGACCGTCCAGGTCGGCGGCGATCACCGAGGCGCCCGCCAGGGCCAGGGCCCGCGCGCAGGCGGCACCGATCCCGCTGGCCGCGCCGGTGACCAGGGCCCGCCGGCCGGCCAGCGGCTCCCCGCCTCCGCCCGCCTGCACCCCGACTGCCGGGTGGCCGCCCGCCCCGGCGGGACTGCTCCCGGTCGCCGGCCCGCCTGCGGGCTCCGTCGTGGAATCCACCGTTGAGCACCTCCTCGTCGTCATTGACATGATCCCGCGCCGCGCGGTAGGACCTGAAGCACTTTCCCGCCCAGACCCTGGACCCCCGATGCCCTCTTCCCTGGACCTGCCGCCTGGCGTCGAGTCCCAGCAAATCGAGACGTCGCGCCTGCGGACGCACGTGCTCACGGCGGGGTCGCCGGCCGCGCCGCCGCTCATCCTGGTGCACGGCAACGTGTCCAGCGCCCGGTTTTTCGCCGAGACCATGGTGGCGCTGGCCGGGGACTACCGATGCGTCGCCCCCGACTTGCGGGGCTTCGGCCGGTCCGAGCGGGCGCCGGTGGACGCACGGCGCGGCGTCCGGGACTTCTCGGACGATATCCACGCGCTGCTGACCGAGAGCGGCCTGCTGCCCGGGACCGGGCCAGTGCACCTGCTCGGCTGGTCGCTGGGCGGCGGCGTGGCGCTCCAGTACGTGGCCGACCACCCGGGCGCGGCGGCGTCGATCACCCTGGAAAGCGCCATGTCCCCGTTTGGCTTCGGGGGGACCCGGGATCTGGACGGCACCCCCTGCTGGCCGGACTACGCCGGATCGGGCGGGGGCACCGCCAGTCCCGAGATGGTCCGCCGCATCGAGGCCGGTGACCGGGGCACGGACGATCAGACCTCCCCCCGCCAGGTCCTCACCCACCTGTACGGAAACCCCGTCGCGGTGCCACCCGACGTGGAAGACGCCCTGGTGGAAGGCATGCTGGAGATGGCCATCGGCCCGGGGAACTACCCGGGCGACACGGCCCCCTCGGAGAACTGGCCGGGCGCCGCCCCGGGCGATCACGGTGTCAACAACGCCATCTCCCCTAAGTACTGTGACCTGTCCGGCTTCGCGGCGATCAGTGACCGGCCGGAGGTCCTGTGGATCCGCGGCGATGCCGACCAGATCGTCTCGGACACCTCGCTCGTGGACCTGGGCCACCTCGGCGCGCTCGGCGCCATACCGGGCTGGCCTGGCCCGGACGTGTTCCCGGCCCAGCCCATGGTGGGCCAGATGCGCGCGGTGCTCGACCGGTATCAGGCGGCTGGCGGCCGGTACACCGAGCGCGTCCTGCCCGGCTGCGGCCACTCCCCGCACCTGGAGCGTCCCGGCGAGTTCGCCGCCGCCATCACCGGGTTCCTGGCCACCGCCTCCTGAGCCGGCCCTCCGCCAGCGCTCAACCGGCCGCGGACTGGGGCGGGTGATCAGGGTGTAGTCGCTGGGGCAGGTGGGTCGGCGGCCTCCCGGCCGGGTGGCTGCCCGGCCCGGCTGCGGCGCCGTCCGGTCAGCCAGGACGCGAGCGCGAAGATGGGCGCACTGAGCGCGATCAGGAGCGCGCAGCCGGTCAGGGCGCTCGTGAGGAAGGCCCTGCCAACCCGGGACACCCCGTAGTAGTACAGGACCACCGCGGCCATCAGCAGCAGGTATCCGCCGAGGGCGGTCCCCGCGTAGTGCCGGGCCAGCCGGGGCCAGCCGGGCGCCCCCGACCGGCCTCGACGCCTGGCCGCCGCCGGATCGCCTTCCCGCCATGACTGCCGCAACCCGATGGCCAGCGCCCCCATGAACAGCACGTAGCCAACCCCGATGGGCAGGACATCCTGGCGGAGCAGCACCGATGACATGTCAGGCGCGGAGCAGGAAGTGCCAGCCGCGGACGAAGATGTGCCAGCCGAACCACAGCCACACCGCAAATAGCACCCACCGGCCGAACGGATAGCGCATGATCGCCCGGAACGCGTCGCTTAGCGTGGGCACCCCGCTGATGTGGCTGAGGGCCAGGCCCTCCCAGGCGAACAGCGCCCCGAACAGGACCGCCCAGACGACATACCCAATGACCGGATGCTGGGCCACACGGACCTCCTCGGCTGATGGCTGGCGGGCCCGGCGGCCGGCCGCCCGCGGAACGCGCACGCACGGCGTGCAGAACGCGTGCCGCGTCCCGACAACGGTCTATCACTGACCCGGGGGCCGCTGAATCCTCATAGAATCGCCGCGTGCTCCCTCCCGGATCGGCCCCCGCGCTGAGCGGCGGGACGGACGGCGCGCTGGACGTGCTGCGCCGGGTGTTCGGGTACGACTCCTTCCGGGGCGACCAGCAGGAGATCATCGAGCACCTGATCGCGGGCGGCGACGCACTCGTCCTCATGCCGACCGGCGGCGGCAAGTCGCTCTGCTACCAGATCCCCGCGCTGGTCCGCCGCGGCACCGGGGTGGTCATCTCCCCGCTCATCGCGCTGATGCAGGATCAGGTGGACGCCATGCGGGCGCTGGGCGTCCGGGCCGGATTCCTGAACTCCACCCAGGAGCCGGCTGAGCGGCGCGAGATGGAGTCCGCGTTCCTGGCCGGCCACCTCGACCTGCTCTACCTGGCCCCGGAGCGGCTGCGCACCGAGTCCACCGTGGCGCTGCTCGACCGGGGCACGGTGTCGCTGTTCGCCATTGACGAGGCGCACTGCGTGTCCCAGTGGGGGCATGATTTCCGGCCCGACTACCTCACCCTGTCCGGCCTGCACGAGCACTGGCCGTCCGTGCCCCGCATCGCGCTGACCGCCACGGCCACGCAGGCCACCCGCACCGAGATCGCGGACCGGCTGAGCCTGCAGGGCGCGCGTCATTTCGTGGCCAGCTTCGATCGCCCCAATATCAACTACCGGATAGTGCCCAAGGCTGAGCCGAGCCGTCAGTTGCTGTCCTTCCTCCGCAACGAACACCCCGGCGCGGCCGGCATTGTCTATTGCCTGTCACGGGCTTCGGTGGACAAGACAGCGGAGTTCCTGACCGCCAACGGGATCACCGCGCTGCCGTACCACGCCGGACTGGACGCGTTCACCCGGGCCCGGAACCAGGCCCGGTTCCTCCGCGAGGACGGCCTGGTCATGGTGGCGACGATCGCGTTCGGGATGGGTATCGACAAGCCAGATGTGCGCTTCGTGGCCCACCTGGACCTGCCCCGCTCGGTCGAGGGGTACTACCAGGAGACGGGCCGGGCCGGGCGGGACGGCCTGCCGTCCACCGCGTGGCTGGCCTATGGCCTGCAGGACGTCGTCCAGCAGCGCAAGCTGATTGACACCTCCGCGGGGGACCTGGCCCACCGCCGCCGGCAGGCCGCGCACCTGGACGCGATGCTGGCGCTGTGCGAGACGATCGAATGCCGCCGCGCCCAGCTGCTCGGCTACTTCGGGGAAGAGTTCGCCGCCTGCGGGAACTGTGACACCTGCCAGTCGCCGCCCGAGGCGTGGGACGGCACCATCGCGGCGCAGAAGTTCCTGTCCGCGGTCTACCGGCTCAAGCACGAGCGGGGGCAGCGGTTCGGCGCGGGCCAGGTGATCGACATCTTGCTCGGCCGCAGCACCGCCAAGGTCACCGAGCACGGGCACGACTCACTGACCGTGTTCGGGATCGGCGCGGAGCTGACCGAGTCGCAGTGGCGCGGCGTGGTCCGCCAGCTGCTGGCCCAGGGGCTGCTCACGGTCCAGGGCGACTACGGGACGCTGGAGCTCACCGCGGGCAGCGACGAGGTGCTCGGCCGGCGGCGCCAGGTGATGCTGCGCCGCGAGCCGGAGCGCCCGCCCCGGACGCGGGCGCCCCGGACGGCAAAGGCCGGGGCCGGCAAGGCCGGGGAGGTCCCGGACGACCTGCCCGCGGAGGCCGCAGCGCGGTTCGAGAAGCTGCGTGCCTGGCGGGCGGGCGCGGCCAAGGAGCAGGGCGTCCCCGCGTATGTGATCTTCCATGACGCCACGCTGCGGCAGATCGCGGCCCAGGCCCCTTCGACTCTGCCGGAGTTGTCCTCCGTAAGCGGGGTAGGGGAGGCGAAGCTGGCCCGGTACGGACAGCAGGTGCTGGATGTCCTGGGCGGCGGGGAATCCTGAGCGGAGGAGAGGGAGCAGCCATGCAGATCGGCGTCGTCTTCCCGCAGACCGAGCTTGGCCCGGAGGCAGGGGCGGTACGGGCCTACGGGCGGCGGGTCGAGGAGCTGGGCTTCCAGCACGTGATGGCCTACGACCACGTGCTAGGCGCGGACCCGGCCGTGCACCAGGGCTGGAATGGTCCCTATGACGTGCGCACCACGTTCCATGAGCCGATGGTGATGTTCGGCTTCCTGGCTGCGCTGACCTCACTGGAACTGGTGACGGGCATCATCATCCTGCCGCAACGGCAGACCGCTCTGGTGGCCAAGCAGGCCGCCGAGGTGGATCTGCTGTCCGGCGGCCGGTTCCGGCTCGGCGTGGGGCTGGGCTGGAACCAGGTGGAGTATGAGGCGCTCGGGCAGGAGTTCCGCACCCGGGGCCGGCGGATTGAGGAGCAGGTCGGGCTGATGCGCCGCCTGTGGACCGAGGAGTCCGTGACGCACGAGGGCGAGTTCGACCGGGTGACGGGGGCCGGGCTGGCGCCGCTGCCGGTGCAGCGGCCGATTCCGGTCTGGTTCGGGGCGCAGTCCGAGCGTGCCTACCGCCGGGCCGGCCGCCTGGCCGACGGCTGGTTCCCGCAGGTCAGTCCCGGGCCGGAACTCGACAAAGCCCGGGAGATCGTCAGCGGGGCCGCCCGGGAAGCTGGCCGGGACCCGGCCCAGCTGGGCATGGAGGGACGGATCAGCTGGCGCGGCGACGCGGGGAAACTCGCCGAGCAGGCGGGGCGATGGCAGGAGGCGGGCGCCACGCACCTGGCGGTCAACACGATAGGCGCGGGGCTGGCCAGCCTGGGTGATCACCTGGGGGCGCTCGAGCAGGCGGCTGTGGCTTTGGGGCTGCGGTCTAGCTAGCTGCCCTGCTGGGTCTGGCTGGATCCCCGGGTCACCGCGGCGGGTTACCCCGCCGCCGTACCCGCCTGCATGGCTGCACAGGTACGACGATTGCCTCCCGGTCCGGCCAGCAGGCCGGCGGCGGGCCGGCGGGCATAATGACCTGGGGCTGGTGAAATGCCCCGCTCCGACTCGCTGGCCGTTCCGGCCGTGAGGTGATGTGGCGGCGGCCGCCCGCGCGGGACATCCCGTGCCCGGGACATGCGGTGCGGCCGCGGATGGGATGCTGATGGCGGACTCGGCTGGGCAGCACTCTGGAGACTGGGGCGCTGGCGCTGGAGACTGGACCGAGCCGGGGCTGTTCACCGTGGCCCCAGGGGTGCACCGCATCCCGCTGCCGCTGCCCAGCGACGCGCTGCGGGCGGTGAACGTCTACGCCATCGAATCCGGCGACGACCTGGTGCTGGTCGATGCGGGCTGGGCGCTGGCCGAGACGGGCGGCCTGCTGGACGCGGCCCTGGACCGGATCGGCCGCAACTCCGCGGAGATCACCCGGTGCCTGGTCACGCATGTGCACCGGGATCACTACACGATGGCGGTGATCCTGCGCCGCCGCTTCGGCACCCGCGTGGCGCTGGGCATCGGTGACCGCCCCTCGCTCACCGCTGCCGGTGACGCCGAGCGCGAGAACATGGCCGAGCACGTCCTGCGGATGGAACGGGCCGGGGCGGAGCCGGTGATCCGCGCGCTGCGCACCGCCTACGGGAACGCGCGGCCAGAGCGGGAGGACGTGTGGGAGCTGCCCGACGAGTGGCTCAAGGATCAGGCCACGATCCAGCTGGGCGGCCGTGTGCTGCGGGCCGTGGCCACCCCGGGTCACACCCAGGGGCACACCGTGTTCGCCGACCTCGAGTCGAACATGCTGTTCGCCGGGGATCATGTGCTGCCGCACATCACCCCGTCGGTCGGTTTCGAGGCGGTCGTGGCGGAACTGCCGCTCGGTGACTACCTCAGTTCGCTCAGGCTGGTCCTGAACCTGCCGGACATGCGGCTGCTGCCTGCGCACGGGCCGGTGACCGGGACGACCCACGCCCGGGTGCACGCCCTGCTGGCTCACCATGAGGAGCGGCTGAGCGCGTCCCTGGCACGGATCGAGGCGGGGGCGCACACCGCCTACGAGGCCGCTCAAGGGCTGGGCTGGACCCGCCGGGGCCGCCGGTTCAGCGAGCTCGACCCGTTCAACCAGATGCTCGCCGTGCTGGAGACCGGGGTGCACCTGGACCTGTTGGTGGCCCAGGGGCGGCTGAGCCGCACCAGCACCGACAAGCTGGTCAGTTATGAACTCCCCGGCCCGGCGGCGGGCTGACCGCGACCACCCTGCAGCCCTGGCCCGCCCGTCCGCCCGTCCGGGAGTGCTATGGTACATACATGCGTATGTATCTAAGTGGGCTCCTGGCCCCTCGGACAGCATGATGACGCTGACCGAGCAGGGACGGCCGAACGCCCGGGGTGAGGCCATGGTGGCCGAGCTCAAGTGGGTGCACGACATGATCCGGCACGACCTGGGCCTGATCCGCCAGATGGCCGAGGACGCGGAGCAGGGCC
Source organism: Streptosporangiaceae bacterium (assembly GCA_036509255.1). GTDB lineage: Bacteria > Actinomycetota > Actinomycetes > Streptosporangiales > Streptosporangiaceae > RYN-230. Next base: position 32,810 of record DATCFY010000029.1, on the reverse strand, counting down.
GGCCAGCCAGCGCGATCCGCGGCGCGATCCGGTCGCTGGCCTCGGGCAGCGCGGTGTGGCAGCTCAAGGTCAGCTGCCTGCAGCACTGCCGGCTGGTCCACTCTCATCACACGCACGAGTCCATGATGCTGTTCCCGGCGCTGCGGCAGGCCAACCCGGCCCTGAACCCCGTGGTGGACAAGCTCGAAGCAGACCATGCGCGCGTCTCCGACCTGCTCGACGAGGTCGAGGCCGCCTCACGCCAGCTCGGCGAGCGGGATGAGACCGCCGCCCGCCAGCGCCTCGTCACGGCCCTGCGCACGCTGAGCGATGATCTGCTGGACCACCTCCAGTACGAGGAAGAGCAGATCTCCGGGACGCTCCGTACCTGGACCAGCTGGCCTGGCTGGTAAGGCGTGGTCGTCATGATCGCAGCGGATATGTCGGCAGCGCAGCCACCCGGCGCACCCCAGGACGAGCACGCCTGCGCCGAGGCCTGGGCCGCCCTGACCGCGGCACACGCACTGGTGACCGAGCAGCTGAGTGCGGCACTGACCCGGACCTGCGGGCTGAGCATCAACGAGTTCCAGATCCTGCTGCGGGTGGACCGGGCTGCGGACCCAGGGATCCGGCTGGGGGAACTGTGCTCCGCGGTGCGGCTGACCCAGCCCTCACTCAGCCGGGCGGTTGCCCGGCTGGAACGCCACGGCTGGCTGCACCGGGCCGGGGCACCCGGCGACGGACGCGGCGTGCTGATCACCCTGACCGCCGCAGGCCGCGAGGTGCTCGCCCGGGGCGGCGCCGTGCATACCCAGACGATCAGTGAGCTGCTGCTCGACCGCCTCACCCCGGAAGAGCAGGACCTCCTCGCCCGGGCCCTGACCCGGGTCGCGGAAGGCCAGCCAGGCCCGCCTCCCGGGTCCCCCGACCCACGGCATTCTGATTCACGGCATTCTGATTCACGGCATTCTGGTCCACAGCACTCTGACCCGGGACACTCTCCGACCGCGCAGGAGCACTCATGGCGCAGCCACCCGCCTTCGGCCTGAACGTCGACCCCCACGCCAGCGGGCTGGCCATCGCCGGGCGGATCGCCGCCATCGCCGATTCGGCCGGCCTGGAGTACGTGGGCATCCAGGACCACCCCTACAACCCGGATTTCCTCGACACGTTCTCGGTCATCACCTGGCTGGCCGCCCGGACCAGCCGGGTACACCTGTTTCCCAACGTGGCGAACCTGCCGCTGCGACCGCCGGCCATGCTGGCCAAGCAAGCGGCCAGCATCGACGTGCTGAGCGGCGGCCGGTTCGAGCTCGGGCTCGGGGCCGGCGCCTTCGCGGATGCCATCGCGGGCATGGGCGGCCCGCGGCGCACGCCGGGCCAGGCCCGCGCGGCCCTCAGCGAGGCGATCGACATCATCCGGGCGAGCTGGGCGGGCGGGCCGCTCAGTTTCGGGGGGACCTACTACCAGGCACCCGCGGTTCAGCCCGGACCGCGCCCGGCGCACGCGGTCGGGCTGTGGCTCGGCGTGGTGGGGCCGCGGGCCGCGGCACTGGTCGGCGCGAAGGCGGATGGCTGGTCGGTGTCCGCGCCCTACGTGCCCCCCGAGCGGCTGCCGGAACTGAACGACATCATCACGGGGGCCGCGCTGGAGGAGAACCGTGATCCGGAGCGCATCACCCGGCTCTACAACGTCCCGGGGCTGATCTCCGCGGACGACCAGGGCCCGTTCCACGGCCCGGCGGAACGTTGGATCGAGACGCTGGCCAGCCTGTACACGGACTACCAGATGAACGCGTTCGTGTTCTGGCCGTCCGGGGACCGGGAACGCCAGTCGCGCATCTTCGCCGAAGAGGTCGTGCCGGGGGCCCGCGAGGCAATGCGCGGCCCGGCCGGAACGTAATAGCGGCCCGCGAGGCCACGGCCAGCGGGCGGGGGACTGGTGCAGCACCCGGCGCCGGAGCCCGCTCCCGGGCGCCGGGACAACCCGCCCCCGCGGCGGCGGCAGGCGGGTGGATAGGGTTTTAGCATGGAATATCGAACGCTGGGAAGATCAGGGCTCAGGATTTCCGTGCTCACCATGGGCACGATGACCTTCGGCGGCGCCGGGGGGTTCGCGAGCGTCGGCTCGACCGGCGTGGACGAGGCCCGGCGCCAGGTGGACATGTGCCTGGACGCCGGGATCAACCTCATCGATACCGCGGACGTGTACTCGGCCGGGCTTGCCGAGGACATCGTCGGCGAGGTCCTTGAGGGACGCCGCGATGACGTGCTGGTGGCCACCAAGGTCCGGATGCCGATGGGCGATGGCCCCAACGACGCCGGCCTGTCCCTGCACCATGTCGTCTCCGGCTGCGAGGCCAGCCTGCGCCGCCTCCGCACCGACCACATCGACCTGTACCAGGTGCACGAGTGGGATGGGGTGACGCCGCTGGAGGAGACACTGGAGGCGCTCGACCTGCTGGTCCGCTCGGGCAAGGTCCGGTATGTCGGCGTCTCCAACTACGCCGGCTGGCAGCTGATGAAGGCCCTCGGCACGTCCAGCCTGCACGGCCTGCCCCGGTTCGTCAGCCAGCAGATCTACTACTCGCTGCAGGCGCGTGATGCCGAGTACGAGCTGATCCCGGCGGCCGTGGACCAAGGGCTGGGCGTGCTGGTGTGGAGCCCGCTCGCGGGCGGCCTGCTGTCCGGGAAGTACCGCCGCGACGAGCAGCCGGACTCCGGTTCCCGGCAGCTGACCGACTGGAACGAGCCCCCGGTCTACGACAAGGAGAAGCTGTACGACACCGTCGAGGTGCTGATCGAGATCGGCGCCGGGCATGGGGTCTCCGCGGCCCAGGTCGCCCTGGCCTACCTGCTGCGCAAGCCCGCGGTGACATCGCTGGTGATTGGCGCGCGGACCACGGACCAGCTGGCTGACAACCTGGCTGCGGCCGATCTGAAGCTCAGCGACGCGGACATGGCGCGGCTGGATAAGGTGAGCGAGCCGCCGCTGCTCTACCCGTACTGGCACCAGGCCAAGACGGCCCGCGACCGGCTTTCGCCCGCAGACCTGACCCTGCTCGGGCCCCATCTGTAGACAGGTACCTTGGGACGCAGGTACCGCTACGGAACGTCTCCTGAACTCCACGAACACCGAGCACCAGGACCGCTGATGACCCTGGATGGCGCGCCGCGACCCGCGGCCGGACCCGCCCCGCAGCCGGTGACGCAGCCGGTGACGCAGCCGGTCGCGGCGCCGCTGACTGGCGCGGCTATCTTCCTCGTGGTGACCGTGCGGCCCGGCCCGGCCAGCGACGCGGCGGTCCGTGCCTTGTGCGGTGATCTTGGGGGGCTCCTGCGTGCGGTCGGTTTCCGTGACCTGGACGGCAAGCTGACCTGCGTGGTGGGCTTCGGGGCACAGCTGTGGGACCGGCTGGCCGGCCCCGAGCGGCCCGCGGGACTGCACCCGTTCCGTGAGATCCGGGCCGGTGACCGGCACGCCGTGGCCACTCCTGGGGACCTGTTGTTCCACATCCGCGCGGAGCGGATGGACCTGTGCTTCGAGCTGGCCACGCACATTACCTCCCGGCTGGGCGACGCTCTGGACAGCGCCGATGAGGTGCACGGCTTCCGGTACTTCGACGACCGGGACCTGATCGGCTTCGTCGACGGGACCGAGAACCCCGTCGGCGACGAGGCGGTCCAGGCGACGGTCATCGGAGCCGAGGACCCGGCCTACGCCGGCGGGAGCTACGTGGTCGTCCAGAAGTACCTGCACGACCTGGACCGGTGGAACGCGCTGCCCACCGAGCAGCAGGAGCAGATCATCGGCCGGACCAAGCTGGACGACATCGAGCTCGCTGACGACGTCAAGCCCACCTACGCCCACAACGCGCTGACCACCATCACCACCGAGGACGGCGAAGAGATCCAGATCGTCCGCGACAACATGCCGTTCGGCCGTACGGCCGACGGCGAGTTCGGCACTTACTTCATCGGCTACGCGCGGTCCCCCGCGCCCATCGAGCTGATGCTGGTCAACATGTTCGTCGGGCGCCCGCCGGGCAACTACGACCGGCTGCTCGACGTGAGCCGCGCGGTGACCGGCAGCCTGTTTTTCGTACCGTCGGTGCCGCTGCTGGAAAGCCTGGCCGACGCCCCGGCGGACGACGGCCCGGGGACGGAGCCGGACCAGGATGACGGCGGCCAGGACGGCACAGGCAAGGACGGCACAGACGAGGCCGGCACAGATGAGGACCACGCGTCCGGTCCGGCCGCACCGCCCGGATCCACCGGATCGCTCGGCATCGGCAGCCTACGAGGAGTGACGCAGCATGGATAACCTGCACCGGGAACTGGCCCCGATCTCTGACGCAGCCTGGTCCCAGATCGAGAAAGAGGCCGCCCGCACCCTCAAGCGCAACCTGGCGGGACGCCGCGTGGTAGACGTGTCCGGGCCCGGCGGGAGCACGCTGTCCGCGGTCGGCACCGGGCATCTGCTCGATATCGAGGCCCCGCGCGACGGGGTGCTCGCCCGGCAGCGCGAGGCCAAGCCGGTCGTCGAGTTCCGGGTCCCGTTCCGGGTGGACCGCAGCGCGATCGACGACGTGCTGCGGGGCGCCCAGGATTCTGACTGGCAGCCGGTCAAGGACGCGGCCCGGCAGATCGCGTTCGCCGAAGACCGGGCCGTCTTCGAGGGATTTGCGGCGGGGGGGATCTCCGGGGTCCGGCAGGAGACGAGCAACCCGCCGATGACGCTGCCCGGTGACGTGCGCAGCTACCCTGAGGCGGTCGCCGAGGCCCTGCGTTACCTGCGGATCGCGGGAGTCAACGGCCCGTACTCGGTCGTGCTCAGCGCCGACGCGTACACCGCGGTAAGCGAGACGCGTGACCACGGGTACCCGATCCACGAGCACATCAACAGGCTGATCAGCGGGGACATCATCTGGGCCCCGGCTATCGAGGGCGCCTTCGTGCTCTCGACCCGCGGCGGCGATTTCGACCTGCATCTCGGCCAGGACATCTCCATCGGGTACCTCAGCCACGACGCGGCCAGCGTGGAGTTGTACCTCCAGGAGACGTTCACGTTCCTCGCCTACACGTCCGAGGCTGCGGTCGCCCTGGCCACCGCCTCCTGACCGGCGGCGCAGCGGCCGGACGTCCGCGCGGGCGGGCAAGGCGGGCGGCCGGGGCTGCTACCCGATTGGGCGTTCGGCCCTGTTAACAGGAATCTCATTGCTAGCGTTGTGAGCATGTCCGTGAAAACTTTCAGCATCAGCATGGGTGAGCGCGCTTACCGGCAGGCTCGTGCCGAGGCTGACCGCGCAGGGCTGTCCATGTCGGCGTGGATGACGCGGGCCGCGCGGGAGAAGATCCAGCGCGATGCGGCGAGCGTGATCGCCGAAGCCGACCGGACCACTGGTCACGACTGGGCGGAGTGGACGGAGGCTAACGCAGGCGACTTCCCGCCTAGCGCCGGCAAGGGCGCCGCGTGAACCGCGGTGACATTTTCGCGTATAAGGGAGTAGCCCGGGCCGGGTATGTCGCCATCGTCAGCAACGACGGCTTCAACGCGATCACCGGCCATCCCGTGGTGGTCAAGGTCAGCGACCGGCCTGACCTGACCGAGACCCCGTATGTCGTGGCCCTCAGCCGCAACGATCCAGTCTCCGGGCACCTGGAGTCCTACTCCGCAGTGCGGGTCCGGCGCAGCCGGCTCTCCGGCAACCGGATCGGCCAGCTCGCCGAGGAGACCATGCGCAAGCTGGACGACGCCCTGGCCCTGATCTTCGACTACGAGGCCTGAGCAGGCAGCCCGGCGGCCCGGCCCGACAGGGCACCCCGCGATCGGCGCGGTCACGATGAGCGCGGTCACGATGAGCCGGCTCAGCCGAAGTGGTGGAATCCCGCCCAGGGGGCGGCCAGGTGTACCGTCATCGCGGCGATGAGCAGGCCGCACACGATCGAGGCCGTCAGCAGCAGCCACCGCGTGGCGCGGCCGGCCAGGACACCGCGGGCCCGGTTGAAACCGGCCGGGCCCCGGAGGTCAGCTCCGATCAACCGGGGCAGCCGCCAGACGTACGTGAGGACATGAATCGTCATCACGCCGAACCAGAGCACGAAGAACGCCTTGTGCAGGAAGAGCCACGGCCCGGCGGCCGTCCCGGTGAAGGCCAGCATCACGCCGGTACCGATGACGCCAAGCGACGTGATCAGCACGAACGGCCCGAGCAGGCGGAGCAGCGGCGCAGGCGGCCCCTTGCGCCGGTACTCGCGGGCACCGCTGTAGTAGCGGGCGAACCGGTAGATCACCGACCCGGCCTTCAGCGCGACGGGGCCGATCAGCAGCATGCCGAGGAAGAAGTGCACGGTGATCATCTGGTGGATGGACAGGACAGTGAAGCCCTCGGCGGCGAACAGCACCAGGAGCACGGCGCCGGTCGACGCGGTGAGCCGCTCGTTGCCCTCGGCGCCTCCGGTGTTGTCCCCGGGAGCAGCCGACCGGGCCGGGCCGGGCTGCTCCCAGGGACGCGCGGGAGGCCGCGGCCTGCGGGGCGGCGGCCCCGCAGCCCGCGGCCGGTGCGGCGGCGGCGCATCGTAGCGGCCGCCCGGATCCTGGGGGGCGGGGTCATCGCGGGGACCGTAGGGGCCAAGCGAGCGGCGGGAGCCACGCGGACCGGCGGGATCCTCACGCGCCCCCGGTCCCGGCCGGTACCCCGTCATGCCCACTTCCTCCCTGGTCGACGCGGGGCCGGCGAACACACGACGCCAGCCCGGAGACAACGCGCGGGGACAAGCTGATCCCCGCATCTCAAGCCTGCGGGTGAGGCGGCCGGGAACTAGTTCAGGAACTGTTCAGAACCGGTAAGGAAAAGCCCGACCTTAGTCGGACACCAGACCCGGCCGGCGAGCCCGGTCCGGCGGCTGTGCAGGCAGTGTCACGGTGACGGTAAGCCCCCCGCCGGGGGTATCCGACAGCACCGCCGAGCCGCCGTTGGAGGTCACCAGGCGGTGCACGATGGCCAGGCCCAGCCCGGCCCCGCCCGGCGTACTGCTGGCGAAGCGGCGGAACGCCATCTGCTGCTGGCGCGGGGTCATCCCCGGCCCGTCGTCGGCCACCACCACCTGGGCCCCGTCCCCGCCCGCGCCGGCGGTGACCTCGATATGCCCGCCTGGAGGGACCGCGTCGAGCGCGTTGGCCAGCAGGTTGTCCAGGACCTGCTCCAGGTGCCCCTGGCCGGCCATGGCCGGCACCGGGCCTGGGCACGACGGGCGGAGCAGGACCCCGCGCTCTTCCGCCACCGGCAGCCAGGCGGCTGCCCGGTCCAGGAGCACCTCATCGACCCGGATGCTGACCGGCTCGACCAGCACGTTCTCCGCGCGCGCCAGCGCCAGCAGCCCGTCCACCAGATGGGACAGCCGGGCAATCTCATCCTGCGCCCCGGCCAGTTCCTCCGCTGTCTCGGGGTCGGTGTCCTGGATGAGCACGTCCAGCCGGAGCCGTAGCGCGGCCAGCGGCGTGCGCAGCTGGTGGGAAACGTCCGCCATCGTGGCGCGGTTCCCGTGCACCAGGGACTCCAGTCGCCCGGCCATGCCGTTGAAGTTGCGGGCGAGCCGCCGCACCTCGGGCGGCCCGGCCCCGGCGGCTGACCGGGTGTCCAGCGCCCCGCTGCCTAGTCGCTGGGCGGCGGCGTCCAGGGAGCTGAGCGGGCGGCTGACCCACCGGCCCAGGGCGATCGCCGCGATCGCCGCGGCGGCCAGCCCGGCCAGGGCCACCGCGCCCAGCCAGGTCCACAGGACGCTGACGCGTTCCTCCAGTTCCGCGGACGACCTGGACAGCACCACGGCGCCGACCACGGCGCCACTGCTGTCTCCCAGCACCGGGACCGTCACCCGCAGCCGGTCATCGGCCCGGCTGTCCACGACGGTCCGGCCGTGCAGCGCCGCGGTCAGCGTGGCGGCCGGGATCGCGGCGTCGCTGCCGCCGGTGCCGGTGACCACCCGCCGGCTGGCGCTGTACAACCGGACCTGTTCCCCGGCCTGCCGGGCCTGGGCCAGCGCCCGGGTCACCGCGCCGACCCCGGCCGGGGGCCGGTCGGCCAGCCGGTCCTCGGCCAGCCCGGCCAGCGCCCGGGCGGACAGCATCGTGTCCTGCTGGAAGGAACTCCGCTCGCGACCGGTGGTGATCAGCCCGAGCGGCACCACGGTGGTCACCAGCAACGCCCCGATCAGGGCGAGCATCGTGAGCACGATGCGCCGGGCCATCAGACCTCGCCGAGCCGGAAACCCCTGCCGTAGGCCGTCTCGATCAGGCCCGGCACGTCAAGCTTGCGGCGCAGCGCCGCCACGTGCACGTCCAGCACCTTGGTGGGGCCGTACCAGTGCGCGTCCCAGGCGCTCTCCAGGATCTCCTGGCGGGTCATCACCCGGCCCGGGTCGCTGGCCAGGCACTCCAGGATGTCGAACTCCTTCGGGGTCAGCGCGACCTCGCGGCCCTGCACGGTCACCTTCCGGGTGCGCAGGTCCACGCTGAGCGGGCCATGCCGGAGCACTTCCCCGCCGGGCCGCACCCGGCGCAGCACGGCCCGGATCCGGGCCAGCAGCTCGGCCAGCCCGAACGGCTTGATCAGGTAATCGTCGGCGCCCGCGTCCAGCGCCAGGACGCGTTCCGGCTCCTCACCCCGGGCGGTGACGATGATGATGCCGGCATCCGAGCGCGCACGCAGCCGGCGGCACACCTCCACCCCGTCCGTATCGGGCAGGCCCAGATCGAGGAGCACGACGTCCGGATCGGCGGACGCCAGCGCCTCCTGGCCGGTCATCACGTGATCCACCTGGTAACCGCCCCGGCTCAGCCCGCGCACCAGCTGGGTCGCCAGGCTGGGATCGTCCTCCACCACCAGGACACGCGGGGTGCCCTTGGCGGAGGGCAGCCCGGCGCCCGCGGCACTGCTCGCCACGCTCATAAGGACCACCGTAGAGCTACCCGGGCCAGGCCATGACCATCACCGCCCAGCGTGCCGCGGGCCCACCAGGCGGGGCCCGCCAGGCCGGGCTCCGCAGCCAACGGTGATCCCTACAGGGCCATGACGACGATCGGCTTGGTGGTGGGCTGGCTGGTGCCGCCGGCCGGCTCCACGGTCAGCGCGACCGCGTCGCCGGCGGCGAGACCGGAGGCCAGCAGCGGCGCCGTCCGCCCGGACGCCGGGGCCGGCAGCAGGCCGGCCCGGCGGGCCGTCCCGCCCGATACGAACCACAGCTCATAGACCTTGCCCCCGCTCAGCGCGGGAAGCCCGGCCGTGCTGATGATCATCGCGTGCCGGGACGGGGAGGCGACCACCGTGGCCACCCCGCCGGCGGTGGTGCGGTGCACGGCCAGACGGGCGTCCGGGGCGGCCAGCACCGCGGCGACCGACCGGTTCTCGGCCTGGGCCTGGTCCAGCCGGTGCTGGGTGGAGGACTGCACCACGCCCAGCGCCACCGCGGCCGCTACCCCGGCCGCGGCCACGGCGGCGGCCATCCGGGGCAGCCAGGGACTGCGGGCTGGCCGGAGCCGGGCTGGCGGCACCTCGCGCACTTCAGGCGGAAGCTGCCGGGTGACGGAGGCCATGGTGAGCACCCGTTCACGCAGCTCGGGCGGCGGGCTGGCGGCGACCGCGACGGCGAGGCTGGTCGCGGTCTCGCGGAAGCCGCGGACCTCGTTCTCGCAGGGCGGGCAGCCGTGCAGATGATGCTCGAACTGATCCAGTTCCAGGCCGGTCAGGGCATCCAGCGCGTACGCGCCGGTCAGCCCGTGCAGGTCGTGGCGGCCCGTTTTCACGTGGCGACCTAGCTTCACCAGCTCACCCCCATGCAGTCACGCATCCGGATCAGGCCGTCCCGCACCCGGGTCTTGATCGTCCCGAGGGCGGTGCTGAGCAGCGATGCGACTTCCGGATACGTGTAACCGCCGTAGTAGGCGAGGGTGATCGACTGACGTTGCAGCTCGGTCAGCGAGTCCAGGCAGCGGCGCACCCGCTCCGCGTCCAGCCGCGACTCCACCGTTTCCGCGACCCCCTCCGGGGGCACGGCGGCGACGGTGCTGGCCTTGTGCTCCCGCTGGGTTTCCGCGCTCGCCGAGCGGACCCGGTCGATGGCCCTCCGGTGCGCGATCGTCATCACCCAGGTCATCGCGCTGCCCCGGCCGGCGTCGAAGCGTGACGCCGAGCGCCACACCTCCAGCAGGACCTCCTGGGCGACTTCCTCGGACTGGGCCGGGTCCCGGACCACCTTGCGGATCAGCCCGTACACAGGGCGGGCCAGCCGGTCGTAGGCCGCCTCGAAGGCCACCTTGTCGCCGCGGGCCACCAGGGTCAGCAGCTCGGCGAGATCCTCCTCGCGCCCCGGCAGGGGCCGCAGCCCGGGCCGGGATCCGGGCACGTCAGGTGTGCTCATGATCGGTATTCGGAGCATCGGGCTGGCCGGATGGGTCCGGCACGCGAAACGCGGGGCCCGGCCGCAGCCGACCAGGCCCCGCGCTGCGGGGGACTGCTAGCCGGCCAGTTTCGCCAGCCATGGGACGAACCGGGCCGCGTTGACGGTGCCCACCCCGGAGGCCAGGTCGTAACCGGGCCGGGCGCGGAACCCGGTCACGGTGTGGACCTTGCCGCCCTGAGGGAACGACACGGTGTTGTTGCCCTTGGTCACGTCCACGATGCCCGCGGCGGAGCCCATCGCGGACATCTTGTACAGGGCCGGGTTGATCAGGCCCAGCGGGTGCCCCGCGACCTGGTCGGCCAGGGCCACCACGCCGGCGAATTCGGGGGTGGCCTCGCTGGTGCCGCAGGTCGGGTACCAGCCGGCCGGCTGGCCCTTGAAGCTCTGGTACATGTCCACCGCGCCGTTGCAGGCCCCGCTCATCGAGATGTCCGGCACGCCACGCTGGCCGCCGACCACGCCGGACACACCGTCCTGGTATGCGGGCCGCGAGAACACCACGGACTTCCCGCCCCCGCCAGCCAGCGGGTTCGGGCCCTTGTTACCGAAGATGTACTCCTGCGTCGGCACGTTGTAGGTGTCGTTCCAGACCACGGAATGCCACGCGCCCTTGGCCGACTGGCGCAGCTGGGTTCCGCCGACCCCGGTCACCAGCGGGTCGCTGTCCGGCCACGAGGTCACCGGGTGCAGGTAGTAGGTGGTCTGGTTGTACTTGACGTCGGCGGCGCCGCTGTCACCGGAGGCGGCCAGCACGGTCACGCCCTTGGCCGCCGCGTCCCGGTACGCGCCGCGGAGGTTGCGCAGGGACCTCCCGGACGGGAAGGTCTGCTCCGTCGCGCTGAAGCTCTGGCTGATCACGCCGCCGAGGTGGTGGTTCACCACGTACGTCTCGGCCTTGACGATGGCCGGGAAGCCGCTCGTCCCCTCGTTCTCCGAGGTTGGCGTCTCCACCAGGAGGATGTTCGCGTCCGGGGCCATCACGTGCGACCACTCGACGTCCAGCTCGGTCTCGCCCGCCCAGCCTTCCCGGTTGGAGGTCGGCCGGTACTTCGCCACCGGGCCGGCCGGCTGGATCACCTTCAGCGACGGCGGGTTCGGCAGGCCGAACTTCTTGTCGAACACGCCCAGGTCATGGCGCACCGTCGGGGACCCATAGGAGTCCACGATCACGATCGTCTGGCCCTTGCCCGTGATTCCCTTGCTGAACAGGGGGCCCAGGTTGTACGCCTGCTGGACCTGGGCCGGCTGGTAGCAGGCGATCTGGTAGTGCGACTCACAGTAAGCCGTGGACGGCGGAGCCGCCTGGGCGTCCCGGACATGGACCGCGGCCGGGCTGATAGCCACCACGGCGGTCGCGGCCACGGCGGCGGCACCGCCGGCGGCGGCAGTGGTACTGCCCGCCACCGCGGCGGCCATGGCGGCCGTGCCCACGGCAATGAACAGGGGGCGGCGCACTCGCATCCCATCTCCTGGTTGCTCACGGCCGGGACAGCCCCACCGCCATCCCGTAGCCCACCTGACACTAACAGCGGCCGGTATGCGCCGCGAGGGCACCGGCCAAGGCCACGAGGACGGGGCCGCCCGGCCGCCGGTAGGCTCGCGGCCATGATCGTGGTCGTGGCCGGGGTGTCCGGCAGCGGCAAGACAACGGTCGGTTCCCTGCTCGCGAGCAGGCTGGGCTGGCCATTTACCGATGCGGACGCACTGCACCCGGCGGCGAACATCGCGAAGATGCGGGCGGGCCATCCACTGTCCGATGCGGACCGGAAGCCCTGGCTGGCCGCGGTGGGGGCGCGAATGGACCACTTCGCCGCCGCCGGCGAATCCGCCGTGCTGGCGTGCTCCGCGCTGAAGCATTCCTACCGGGACCAGCTGCTGGCCGGGAGGGCGGCGGCCCGGATGGTTTTCCTGCCCGTCAGCCGCGAGGTGCTGGAGGCCCGGTTGCGTGCCCGGCACGGGCATTTCTTCCCCGCGGCCCTCCTTAACAGCCAGCTCGCTGACCTGGAGGACCCGCAGCCTGCCGAGCACATCCTGGTGGTCGAGGCCACCGCCTCGCCGGATCAGGCCGTGGACGAAATCATCCGGCGCCTTGAGCTGAGCCCCTCACAGGAAAAGATGAGCCCATGAAGCTGAAGCTCGACCTGCATGACATCTACAACCGGGGACAGGACATCGACCAGGCCCTCCGCGCGATCATCGACGAGGCTGTGGCAAAGAAGGCGCCGCTCGTGGAGATCATTCCGGGCAAGGGCTCAGGTCAGCTGAAAAAGCACGTCCTGCGGTTCCTCGAGCAGAAAGAAATCAAACAGCTGTACAGCCGGGTTGAGAAGGATTCAAAGAACTTCGGCCGGGTCTTCGTGCATTTCCGATGGAAATAGGCGCGTCCTCAGCCGACCCACAGCCGGGGCGGTAGCGCGGGCAATTCTTACCCATCGCGCTGGTTTGCGGTGCCGCGGCTCGAAGCGCTGATGTACCCGGGCGTCGACGAACCGCCCGTCGGGAGGATACGTCGATTGCCACACACAGCCCACAGTTACTCCCCCATCGCCGCGGATCGCGAGCCGGGACCTGGCCATTGTCAAGGCCGCCGTCATCCGGCCTGATACCCGCGTTTCCACTCCCCGGGAAGAAGGCACCGGGTCCCTCATCCCCCCCATACGCAGACATGCAGGGACTACGACTCGTAGTCTCCCGCATCTGCCGGCGTGTTTGTCAATGCTGGCATGAACCGTCTTGGTTGTCCAGCGAAAGCGCAAATGGCCACACCATTATCGAATTACTAATTTGCTTAGCTGAAGTAGATTTATGGACCTATACCCCGTTCTGCTCGCAGCCACACGCAACTGGCCCGGGCCGGCGGCGGGCACCCGCGAGCGCGTCCCGCCGGGCCGGCGAACGCGGAAGCCGTGGGTGTCTCCCGGCGAACACGGTGACTGGGCGCCCAGGGCAAGCACGGAGACTGGCGCCCCGGCGCTAACCGGGGCCGCCCATACCTCTCAACATGGGATGATTGCCGCATGCGTGTCCTGATCCGCGCGGTCCTGACCGCGGCGGCGCTTGCCGTGGCCGCGGTGCTGGTGCCCGGCATCCAGCTCGGCCACGGGACCACCACCTCGAAGATCCTCACCCTGCTGGCGGTCGCGGTGATCTTCGGGCTGGTGAACGCCGTCATCAAGCCCGTGGTCAAGGCGGTCGGCTGCCTGTTCTACGTGCTGACCCTCGGGCTGATCGGCTTGGTGGTCAACGGCCTGCTGCTGTGGCTGACCAGTTGGGTGGCCGGCAAGCTCTCGCTCCCCTTCCACATCACCGGGTTCTGGGCCGCGTTCTGGGGCGCGATCATCGTCGGGGTCGTGGGCTGGCTGCTCGGCGTGGTGATCCCGGAGCCGGGCGAGCACGAGTAGCTGACCTACCCTCTGGCCGGCCAGGGGGCATGGATGAAGGATTAGTGCAGTCTGGACTACCCCAGACCTGCATCCATGCGCGTGAGTCCGCGCCGAGCCGGTCAGCCGGAGGCTGGCTCCAGGAACTCCAGGCGGTTGCCCAGGGGATCCTCGCTGTAGAACCGGCGCATGCCCGGGAAATCGCCGTCCGGCCGTACCGGGTAGGAGGCCGCGCGCAGCCGGGCCGCCCAGGCGTCGAGGTCCCGCACGAGCAGGCCGGGGTGCGCCTTCCGGGCCGGGCGGAAGTCCGCTTCCACCCCCAGGTGCAGCTCGATACCGTGGCCGCGGAACCAGCAGCCGCCCCGGGCGGCCAGGGCAGCGGGCTTCGGGATCTCGTCCAGGCCCAGCACCCCGTGGTAGAACGCCCGCAGGGCCGGTTCACTCCCCGGCGGGCAGGCCAGCTGAACATGATGGATCATGTGCACCTCCGCGAGCACACCGGTGCGGCGGGCCCGGCGGCCCCGCATCGGCCCGGCCCATTTTATCTTGATGCCAAGACAATTTCAGGCGGGAGCCCTCAGTGCGCCAAACCCCATCGCTCCAAACCCCAGTGCTCTATGCCCCAGTGCGCCAAACCCCAGTGGGCGAGACCATCACGGCGAAGTTCGAGGTCCTGGACGAGCGTTTCCGGCGCGTCCACGGCGACCGGCAACTGGAGGTACTGCACACCGGCTGCCGCTGGACCGAGGGACCGGCCTACTTCCCGGCCGGGCGCTACCTGGTGTTCAGCGACATCCCCAACGACCGGCTGCTGCGCTGGGACGAGACCACCGGTGCTGTGGGCATCTTCCGCCAGCCCTCCCGCTTTGCTAACGGTCATACCGTGGACCGGCGGGGCCGCCTGGTCAGCTGTGAGCACGGCGCCAGGCAGGTCACCCGCACGGAGCCGGACGGATCGACCACGGTTCTGGCCGACCGCTACCAGGGCCAGCGGCTCAACAGCCCGAACGATGTCGTGGAGCGCGCGGACGGCTCGGTCTGGTTCACCGACCCCGCCTACGGCATCGACAGCGACTACGAGGGGCATCAGGCGGACAGTGAGATCGGCGCCTGCCACGTGTACCGGATCGACCCGGGTTCCGGCGACCTGCGCATCGTGGCCGGCGACTTCAACCGGCCCAACGGGCTGGCGTTCACCCCGGACGAGCGGAGCCTGTACATCTCCGACAGCGAGGAACGGCTTATCCGGCTGTTCACTGTGACCGACGACGGCACCGGCCTGACTGGCGGAGACGTCTTCGCGCGCTGTGAGGCCGGCACCTTCGACGGGATCCGGCTGGACAGCGAGGGCCGGGTCTGGGCCGCCGCCGGCGACGGGCTGCACTGCTTCGACCCGGACGGCACCCTGCTGGGCAAGCTGCACGTGCCGGAGATCGTAGCCAACCTGACCTTCGGCGGACCGCAGCGCAACCAGATCTTCATGTGTGCCACGAGTTCCGTCTACTCCATCCGGGTCACGGCCCGCGGCGCCCGGTACCCGGGCTAACCGCTCTTCCCGGCAGCCAGCGCCTGGCAGGCCCGGGCGAAGGCCACGCTGGAGCCATACCGCAGCGTCACGGCCGCGGTGCCCGCGTCGGCCGTCGAGGTGACGCCGCGTATCGCTCCCCGCGGGGTGAAGGCCTCGGTGAACGAGTTGTCGTGGTCGGACAGCACCAGCGCCGGCCCGTGCCACGTCCCGGAGAAGGCCACGACCCACCCGTCACCCAGCGACCTGGGCGTGCCGCCGGTCAGGTCGACCGACGTCCGGGCACCGTCCGTGCTCCACCAGGAATGTACGTCGCCGCGGAGCTGGAAGGTCTCGGTGACCCCGTCGCGGCCGCACAGCCTGGCGCTGCCCTGCAGGGTGTCACAGCCGCTGAAGCTGTCGCACGCGAAGCCCGAGCCCGACCTCACCAGGCCGCCCTGCAGATGGGTGAACAGGACGTAGCGGCCGCCGTTGGACGCCTGGACCGTGCCGTAGCCGTCCCACGTGAGGGTGGGCGTGAACCGGCCGCCGATATGCAGGTCCCAGGGGGTCAGCCCCACCTCGACCACGAACAGGCACCCGACCACGAGCACGATGAGCACGAGCCAGCTACGGCCCCGGCGCCGCCGCCCGCGCCGCCGGGGCGGGGAGGTAGCCTGCTGCGGCGAGCCAATATCCACGTCCGGCCACCCATCCCGTCCCGGCGCCTGCTAGTAAGTGAGGGAACAGCAAATCCGGACGCGGGCCGCCGCACATCAGTAGCGGCTACGTATTCTCCGCTCCCGGCCGGCCCGGGCGGACCATCCGCCGGGGCGGGTCAGTAGAGGTCGGGGCGGCGGTCGGCCATCAGGTCGTTGCGGGAGTTGATGGTCTTGTCCCGGGCGCTGGGCAGGTCGCAGTCGGCGGTCAGGACCGCAGGCTCGTCGGCGATGACCGGGCCGGCCAGCGGGTAGCCGTCCGGGCCGGCGATAAGGCTGCCACCCACCCAGGCCACCCCGCGCTCAGTGCCGCAGCGGTCCGCGACCACGATGAAGACGCCGTTCATGGCCGCGCCGGCCTGGACCTTGACCACCTCGGACGGCCGCTCGGCGGCGGGTCGCGGCGCGTACGGCCAGTTCACGGGGGCGGCGATGAGGTCCGCGCCGGCCAGCGCGGGCCGCCGGACCCACTCGGGGAACTCCAGGTCGTAGCAGATCATCACGCTGACCCGGCCCACGGGCAGTTCGACCACCGGGGGGGCCTCCGCGCCGGGGGTGAAGACCAGCTTCTCCGCGTCCCACAGGTGCGCCTTCCGGTACACCGCGCGGAGACCGGATCCGTCAATCAGGGCGGCGCTGTTGAACAGCCGGCCGTCTGGCCCGAGTTCGCAGAAGCCGCCTGCGACCACCGTGCGGTGCCGGGCGGCCAGCGCCTGCCACTGCCGCAGCGCGATGCAGTCACCGGCCGGGCTGGCCAGCGCGCGGGCCTCAGCAGCGTCCCGGAACACGTACCCGCTGTCGCACAGTTCGGGGAGGACCACCAGGCCCGCGCCGGCGGCCGCGGCCGACTCGACCGCCGCGGCTGCCGCGGCCAGGTTGCCGGCCGGGTCACCGACGGCCAGCCTGAGCTGGCAGGCCGCGACGACTGTCACGGCCGCGCACCCCGGCGGTGCCTCACGCTGCGGCCCCGCCCGGCAGCAGCAGCAGCTTGCCGGTCGTCCCCCGGGAGGCCAGATCCGACTGGGCCTGGGCGGCCTGTTCCAGCGGGTAGCGGCCGCCGACGCGGACCGAGAGGCGGCCCTCGGTGATCCAGCGGAACACGTCACCGGCGCGCCACATCAGCTCCTCCCGGCTGGCCATGTAGTGACCCAGCGTCGGCCGGGTGACGAACAAGCTGCCCGCCGGGTTGAGGCGCTGCAGATCGAAGGGGGGCACCGGCCCGCTGGCCGCGCCGTACAGGACCATGTAGCCGCGGATCCGGAGCGCCGAGAGGCTGGCCTCGAACGTGGCCTGGCCGATCCCGTCGTAGACAGCCGCGACCCCCGCGCCGCCGGTGACTTCCCGGGCCACCGTGGCGAAGTTCTCGTAGTCCGTGACGTAGTTCGCGCCGGCCTGCTGGGCCAGCACTGCCTTGGCGGTCGTGGAGGTGGTGGCGATGCTGATACCGCCGCGCATCGCGATCATCTGGGTCAGCAGCAGCCCGACCCCGCCCGCGGCCGCGTGCACCACCACGTGGTCGCCCTGGCTCACTGGGTACGTGCTGTGTGAAAGGTAATGCGCGGTCATGCCCTGCAGCATCGCCGCCGCGGCGACGCTCAGGTCCATGCCCTCCGGCACGGGAACCGCCAGGGCGGCGGGCACCGCGACCTGCTCCGCGTAGCTGGCCTGTACCTGGGTCCAGGCGACCCGGTCGCCCACGGCGAAGTCACGCACGGCGGGCCCGACCGCAGCCACAATCCCGGCGCCCTCAACGCCGAGGACGTAAGGCATCGCGGCGGAGGCGTAAGGCGGCCGCCCCTCCCGCTGGTAGATGTCCATGTAGTTGACGCCTGCCGCGGCCACGTCGACCAGCAGGTGCCCTGGCCCCGGCTCCGGCACCGCGACATCCCGGATCTCGAGGACCTCAGGACCACCGTGCTGGCTCCCCATCACTGCGCGCATGGGCTCATCCTCTCCATCGAGTCGCCGACAGTAGCCTAAGCGGCAAAGGGGGAGGTTCCAGGTGCGGATCGGCGAGCGGGTACGGGCCGTGCACCTCAGCCAGTACTGTCCCGGTGGTCTCGGCTTCCCGGCCGGTTCGCCCGGCACGGGCCTCCCGGAACCCGGCGATGCCCCGGCCGGCCGGTCCTGGGCTGAGCTCGCCGGGCATGAGGCGCAGGCCGCAGGCCACGAGTGCGGACGCTGCGGGCGGGAGATCAGCCCCGGCCAGCCCGCGCGGCGGCGGCCCGACCGCGACTGGGTTCACGGGGACTGCCCCTGATGAACGGGCTGGCCTGACACGGGCTAGCCCCGAACAGGGCTAGCCGTGAGGTGGCCGATCGCGCTCTCCCCCAGGTGCTCCAGCAACGCGGCCGGACCCGGGTACGTCTCCTGCGCCCCGGCGCCGCGCAGCTCCTCTTCGCTGATCCCGCCGGACAGCAGCCCGACGCAGGGCAGCCCGGCGCGCTGGGCGGCGAGCACGTCCCAGACCGTGTCCCCGACCATCACGGCCCGGGCCGGATCGGTCCCGGACTCGCTCAGCGCCTTGCGCACGATCTCCGGATCCGGCTTGGCCTGCTTCACGTCGCCGGAGCTGACCACGGTGTCCACCGCCTCGCGGGCGCCCAGGGCGTCCAGCATGAGCTCCAGTTCCTCATCTTTCGCGCTGGTCGCGAGGACCACGTTCAGGCCCAGCCGCCCGGTGGACCGGAGCAGATCAGCCGCCCCGGCCAGCGGCCGCATCCGGACCAGGTACGGGGCGATGTACCGGCTGTGCGCGCCGCTGACCGACGGATCAGGCCGGCCGAGTACCCGGGTGATCAGGTCGTCGGACGACAGGCCGAGGGCCCGGTGGATGTCGGCGCACGCCACGTCGTGGCCGCGCTCCCGGAACGCTTCCCACCAGGCGGTCACGTGCAGGTAGTTGGTGTCCAGCAGGGTGCCGTCCACGTCGAAGACCACCCCGCCGCGGCGCGGCTGTGCCCCGCCGCGCTGCCCCTCAGCCACGGGAAGCCTCAGCCACGGGAAGCCCCGGCCGCGGCGATGACCTGCTGTGCGGCCCTGACCCGGGATTGCTCCAGGAAATCGGCCTGCCGGCGGGCCCGGGAGATGAGCTCGTCCAGCTGGCCCGCGTCGAGCCGCCCGTCCTGGCCGGCGAGCTCGCGGAGGGTGCGCCAGCCGGCCGCTTTGCCCTCCACGCCGAGGCGCATGATTTCCAGCTCTTCCAGGTTGCTGAGCGGGGAACGCGTCGTCAGGTGGCCATTCGGCTTGAGCCGGCCGGCTTTCTCGCCGAGCCAGGCGGCCCAGACCTTGTAGCCACGGACCGGGACGCCGAGAGCGCCCATGATGCGCAGCAGTGAGACCCGGTCCTCGGCCACCTCGTCGGCGAATTGCCGCAACTCGGGCTGGTCAGCTGGTATCTGCCCGGCGCTGGCGACCCGGCGGGCCAGTTCCAGGCCACCGGTCGCCCCGGCCAGGTGGTCGTTGAGGTAGATGCCGAGCGGGTCCTGCGCCGAACGCCTGATACTGGCGGCCGTCTCTTTGAGTGCTGAGCTTTTCAGTGCCATGCCATCCTTCTTCCCCGTCCTGGTGAGCTGCCCCAGCCAGGAGCCGCCCGGCTACGAGCGGCCGCGGCTCCCGGACGGCTGGGGCAGCTGGTTGAACTGCCGGGCCGCGGTCTGACCGAGGGCGGTCAGCCGGTTGAACACCTGCTGGTTCAGGGCCGGGCGCAGCGCGCTGCCGGGCACCGCCGGGCCGCCGTGGCCCGTGGCGGCCGGCAGCATCTGCCGGGTGAGATGCAGCAGCGCGCTGGTGAACTCGGGGAAGATCCCGGCGCCGCGGGCGGCCAGCTGGCCTAGCGGGGTGAGGATCAGCTCGGCCCGGCGCTGGCGCATCGCCTCCACGATCTGGCGCGCTGCGGTCCCGGCATCCATCGAGATCACCGGCAGGCTCGCACCCAGGGAGAACCAGGTGAACTCCTCCTCCGACCGGCCGGAGAACCGGGCGTTCAGGTGCGAGCCGGTGCGCAGCAGGCCCGGCACCACCGTGGTCACGGCGACCGGCCCGGGGCCAAGCTCGGCGCGCAGGCCCTCCGAGAACCCCACCGCCGCGAACTTCGCCGTGGAGTAGGGAAGCAGGTGCGGGACGCTGACCTTGCCGCCGATCGAGGTGATGTTGACGATCCGGCCGTGCGCCTGGCCGCGCATCACCGGCAGCGCGGCCAGGGTCAGCCGCACCGGGGCGAGGGCCATGGTCCGCATGGCCGCCTCGTAGTCGGCAGGCTGGGTGCTTTCCACCGGGCCGACCTGGATGATCCCGGCGTTGTTGATGACGATGTCCAGCCGGCCGTAGCGTTCCAGCGCGGCGGCGACCAGCAGGTCCGCGGTCCCCTCATCGCCGGTGTCGCACGGCACGGCCACGACCTCAGCCCCCAGCGCCAGCAGGTCAGCCTCGGCCCCCTCCAGCTGGTCCTGGTCGCGGGCGCAGATGACCAGCCGGGCGGAATGCCGGGCCAGCTCACGGGCCAGGGCCAGGCCGAGTCCCCGGGAGGCGCCGGTGACGATCGCCACCTCGCCGGTGATGTCATCCGGGGTCCGCCGGACGCTGGCCCGGGCTGCGGTGGCGGCCGCCGTGACCGCGGCCGCAGCGAGCAGGAGTGGTGTCTTCACGCGGCGTGCTCCTTCTCCCGGGCGGGCTGCTCGTCCTCATCGCCAGGCCAGGTGCCGGTCAGCTTGCGGGTTCCCTCCGCCGCACCGCGGTCCACAGCCGCCTTCACGATGGCGAACACCGCTCCCTGCAGCGCCGCCGCGATCAGCACTTCGGTCCAGCTGCGCTGGGCGTCGGTGGCCTGCGGGGCCTCGTCCCCGCCGGCGGCCAGCTGCCACACCTTCCTGAAGATCGCCCCGGCGATCACCCCGCCCAGCACGCTGGCGCCCAGGCTGATCGGCTTGTACGTGAGCTTGTTCACTGGCCCCTGGCCTCTCCGGACTGCCCGGCGGGCCTGGCGGCCAGCCGGTTTTCGTTGCGGCCCTAGATTTTGACTGTGCATCGTGGTCCCTTGGTGCGCCCCTTCGCGCCCGCGGCCCCCGCGCTGCTACCCGGGGGGGCGCCGGCTAACCGGGCCCCAGCCGCGATAGCGGGCCTTCCGGCCCCAGCAGGCAGCCGGGTGATTGCCCCTGGCCCGCACGGGTAACTGGACGCCGACGCGCAGCCGATCGTCACGCGGGAGGGATAAAGCATGACCGCCAGACGGGTCCCGCGGGGTGGCTGAACCCGTGGCCCTGGTGCGCAGTGACCTCAGCGGGCCGGGGATCCGGCGGCGGCGGCACGGCCGCGGGTTCCGCTACCTCGGCCCGGACGGCACGCCGGTCCGTGACCCGGAGGAACTCGCCCGGATCAAGGCCCTGGTGATCCCGCCCGCCTGGGAAGACGTGTGGATCGCCGACGCCGCGGACGCACACATCCAGGCGGTCGGCACGGACGCCGCAGGCCGACGGCAGTACCGCTACCACGACCTCTGGCGGGAGCAGCGCGACCGGGAGAAGCATGATCGCGTGCTGGAGTTCGGGGCCGTGCTGCCCCGGGTGCGGACGGTGGTCCTGGGCCACCTGGACGGCCGCACGCTGTCCAGGGACCGGGTCCTGGCCGCCGCCATCCGCCTCGTCGACCTGGGCTTCTTCCGGCCGGGCGGGGACGAGTACGCGATGGAGAACGGCAGCTACGGGCTGGCCACCATCCGCCGTGACCACGTGACGTGCCGCCGCACCGAGCTGGTCTTCGACTACATCGGCAAGTCCGCGCAACACCGCGAGCAGGCGGTGGCGGACGAGCGGGTGTGCGCCGTGGTGCGCAGCCTCAAGCGGCGCCGGGGCGGCGGGGACGGCCTGCTCGCCTACCGCAGCGGGCCGCGCTGGCACGACGTGACCGCCGCCGACATCAATGACTACCTGCGCGAGGTGTCCGGCGACGACTTCACCGCCAAGGACTTCCGGACCTGGCACGCCACGGTCCTAGCCGCGGTGGGCCTGGCGGTGTCGGAACGGGCCGCGGGTTCCGAGACCGCCCGTAAGCGGGCCATCGCCCGCGTGGTCCGGGAGGTGTCCGGCTACCTGGGCAACACCCCGGCGGTCGCCCGCGCGTCCTATATCGACCCGCGGGTGATCGCCCTCTACGAGGAGGGCACCACCATCGCGGCCGCGCTGGGCCGGCTAGGGCAGCAGAGCGAGTTCGGGGAGCTGGCTACCCAGGGAGCGGCCGAGGCAGCCGTGCTGCGGTTGCTGTCCGGCCCAGGGCGGCGCTGACCGGGTCGCCGGGCAGGGCGAGCGGCTAGCTGGCCAGCTCCAGCCCCGGAGCGGTGTCCCAGCCGACGATGCCCAGGATCGCGCGCAGGTGGGGTGGCAGCCGGTGCAGGACCACGCGCCGCTGGCCGTCCGCGGCCAGCCGGACGATGACCCGCAGCCCGGCCAGGTCAGCGAAGATCAGGTCGCCCAGATCCAGGTGAACCTCGTCGAGGCTCGCGGCGATCTCCGCGAGCTTGCCGGCCAGCCCGCTGACGGTGGACTCGTCGATCTCGCCCGCCAGCGCATAGCGGGGACCCGGGCCGGGCCCGGAGATCGGGGCTATCCGCAGCACCCCGTCGTCGTAGACCAAGGAGTCCTCGCCGAGCTGAGGGGGTTGCGGGGCGTTGGGCGAGATCACCTAGCCACCGCAGGCCGGGAGGCCCGGCTCGACGATGGCACGGTCCAGCACAGTCCGGAACACACGATGCCTCCTGCCAGCGCGACGGAATTGACCTCGCCGACTGCTGCCAGTGGGGGCCGCGGACTCGGGGTCCAGCGGCACGATGACCAACGTCGAGGTGACGAACGACCGCAAGGTCTGGGCGGTGTCGTAACGACAATTACGAGTATGCCGCAAACCGGACAAGAGGCAAACCCCACGCGACAACGGGGGGTTGACTTTGACAACCCCGTGTTGTCATACTGGGGTCATGACCGCACCGGGACGCACCGCCGCCCAGCAGGAAACCATCCGCCGTCTTAAAGAGGTCCGCGCCCAGGCCCTCGAGCACTTCCGCATCGCCCAGGATCTGGCCCGGGAACGCCGCGACCTGATCCGGGGGCTCACCGAGGAAGGCATCTCGCAGGCCGAGATCGCCCGGGAGCTGGGCGTGTCCCGCCAGGCCGTCCAGAAGATGGTCGCCGTCTGACCAGCGCCGATGGCCGGATGGACGTTACGCCTTGCGGGTCCTGCGCGGGACGCTGATGAGCACATTGTTCGCCGTCGCGGAGATCGACGCGGCCCCGGTGGCAACGACCACGGGGATCGCGGCGGTTCGGGTGTGCCCGTCCCCGACCTGGCCCACGTGCCCGACACCCCAGGCGTAGACGTCCCCAGTGGCGGAGATGGCGTATGAGGTGGCCGAGCCGCTGGCCAGGCTCCGGTAGGTGACACCAGCCGGGGGACGGAAGCGCAGCGGCAGCGGCGCCATCCCCCTGTCCCCGTCGCCCAGCTGGGCGGCCCGGTCATTTCCCCAGGCCCAGAGGGAGCCATCGGACAGCATGACCAGCGTCTGGCCGTTGTCCCAGATGGAGCCGCCCTGGGCGACCTGGCTGACCGGATGCCGGAGGCGGACGCGCACCGGGACGTCGGACGAGCGGTGCACGGCGCGGTCGCCGAGCTGCCCGCTCCCGTCAAAGCCCCAGTCGAAGTACCTGCCGTCGGCCAGCAGGGCCCCGGAGTTCGCGAACGAGGCCACCAGCGTGGTGACCGGCAACCCGCCGAGGCGCGCCACTTTCCGCGGGGTGGTGGTGTTTTTGCTGGTGCCATCGCCCAGGTCGCCGTCGACGTTCTGGCCGCAGGCGTAGACCGTCCCGTGGGCGTCATACAGCGCATGGTTGCTGGCTCCGGCCAGGGCAGTCACCTGGGTCAGCGGCAGCTCGACCGGGGTGCGGTACTCGGTGGTATTGCCCAGGCAGAGCTCGCCGCCGCCGTTGTCGCCCCAGCCCCAGACGTCTCCCCTGGTGTCCACGGCCAGCCCGGTGTCGTAGGGCATGACGTCCGTGGGGATCGACGCGATCTTCACCCCGGCGGGGAAGCGGACCCGGACCGGGCGGGTGAATGAGTTCTGCTGGCGGCCGTTGCCCAGCTGGCCCTGGGTGCCCAGGCCCCAGGCGTACAGGGCGCCGTTGGCCAGCAGGGCGTACTCAGTGGAGTTCGAGGTGCCAACCTGGGCGACGGTGCCGGGCACGGTCACGGTGACCGGCGACTTGCTGATGTCGAAGTTGCCCGGCGCGCCGCCGAAGAACGACCCCCAGTGCCTGACCGTGGCGGTGGTCTCCTGGTTGACCATCGCCGCAGAGGACGGCCGGCCTGAAGACAGCCCGGGTGACGCCGAGCAGCCGGCCATGGCGAGCACGGCCGTGATCCCGCAGACGCCAATTCCAGCGGACAGTGACTTAATCGCGGCAAAGCGTGATGTTCCTGGTATTGGCGGCACAGGGGGACAATATTGCAGGCCGGGCCTGGCTCCCGGATCCTCCCCTAGATCGAGAGGTGACCGTCCCATGCGCAGTGCTGGCCGTCATCCGTGAGCCACTTCGACCGTCTGGCCAGCCAGGTGTACGTCGGCATCCGGGACGGCGACCTCGACCCGGAAGCGGCGTTCGACCTGGCCTGCCTGCTCATGGACGCGGGGCAGTCCGGCGAGGCCGTTCGCCAGCTGGCTGAGCAGAGCGTGGACGGGACCGACCCGGCGCGGCTGGCCGATACGGCCGGGCAGGTCCTGGAGGAATCAGGATTCGAGCCGGACTTCGACACGGAACCCCGGCTCCTCGAAGCGCTGGAACTGGCCCTGGAGGCGGTCCGGGAGGATGCGCGGGCCACCGGTCTCGGCAGCGAGGTGGGGCTGAGTTTCATGGGCCGCCGGGACCTCCGGGCTACGTTCGCTCACTTCCGCGGCTCATTCAGCTGGACCTCGGGCATCCGCCCCGGCGAAGGACGTGACCGGGTGAGTGCGCTCGTGGCGGTCGCGGACGACGTGCAGGACGCGGTCGTGGGCCAGCTGATGTCGGCGTGGCCGGTGTGCCCGGCTCACCGTTTCGGCGGGCACCCACGCGAGCACGGTCACCAGGCCGTGTGGTGGTGCACCGGAGACGGCGGCCACGTCATCGCGCCGATCGGGCACTGGGACGGTTCCGTCAGCCGCCCAAGACGTCCCACGCGTTCATAGGATTCGTGCCTTCCTGTGCCGATAATGAGCCGGGAGTGGTGTCCCGTAACGCGGTAGCTCGCAACGTGGAGGCGCTGGCATGTCGTTCAGGGTCGAGAAAGATGTCATGGTGCCGATGCGGGACGGGACGACCCTCGCCACCGACCTGTGGATTCCCGACGGCGGGCCGGCCCCGGCCCTGCTGGTGCGGCTCCCGTACGGCAAGGACATGCTCCCCGGCACCTTCGCCTACGCCCTGCACCCCAGCATCTTCGCGCTGCTCGAGGCCGGGTACGCCGTGGTCTGGCAGGACTGCCGGGGCACGTTCCGCTCGGACGGCGAGTTCACGCCGCTGGCGGACGACCCGCACGACGGCGCGGACACGATCGCCTGGCTGGGCGGACAGCCGTGGTGCGACGGGAACATCGGCAGCTACGGTGCCTCCTACCTGGGCCTGGTGCAGTGGGCCACCGCGTCGCAGGCGCCGGCCGGGCTGAAGGCGATCGTCCCGACGGTGACCACCACCGACTACTACCTGACGCCCTGGTACTCCGCGGGCGGTGCCCTCTCGTGGCACACCACGTGGGGATGGTCTACGAGGATGTCGCTGGCCGGGGCCCAGAAAGCGCTGGCGGCCGGGGGCGGCGACCCCACCGCGCTGATGGAGCTGGCCGGGATGCTGGCCGACCCGGAACCACATCTGGCCAGGCTGCCGGTCAGCGATCAGCCGCTGCTGATCAAGCAATCACCGTGGGCGGACTGGCTGCGTCACCCGGACCGGGACCACTTCTGGCAGGACCTCGCCGTCGCCGAGCGGCTGGACCGGGTGAGCGTCCCGGCGCTGAACGTCGGCGGCTGGTTCGACCTGTTCATCGGCAGTACCACCAGCACGTTCACCCGGATGCGGGCTGGGGCGGGCAGCGCCGGGGCGCGTGAGGGCCAGCGGCTGATCATCGGCCCGTGGGACCACCTGAACCAGGAGGGTATTTACCACGACCGGCAGTTCGGCCTGGCCGCCAACGCCATCGCCGCCGACGTGACCGGGGCGCACATCAGGTTCTTCGACCGGTGGCTGCGTGGCCGCACCGATGCCCTCGACGGCACCGCCCCCGTGCGGATCTTCGTGATGGGTATCGACCAGTGGCGCGACGAGCAGGACTGGCCGCTGCCGGACACCCAGTACACCGACTATTTCCTCGACGGCGCCGGGCAGGCGCACACCGCTGACGGTGACGGACGGCTAGGCACCGAGCCGCCGGCCGCCGAGGCGACCGACACCTACGCGTACGACCCCGCCCGGCCAGTGCCGAGCCTCGGCGGCCGGATCATGCTGCCCTCCGCCGTCAACGGGGCCGGCCCGGCCGACCAGCGCCCGGCCGAAGCCCGCAGCGACGTCCTCTGCTTCACCACCCCGGTACTGGAAGAGCCGGTGGAGGTCACCGGCCACGTGTCGCTGGTGCTGCACGTGGCCTCCTCAGCCCGCGACACCGACTTCACCGGCAAGCTTGTGGACGTCTTCCCCGACGGCCGGGCCATCTACCTCACCGACGGCATCCTCCGTGCCCGCTACCGCGACTCGCTCACCGAGCCGGAGCTCCTTGAGCCCGGGGAGGTGTATGAGATCACCCTGGACTTGTCGGTGACCTCCAACGTATTCCTGCCCGGCCACCGCATCCGGCTCGAGGTGTCCAGCAGCAACTTCCCCCGCTACGACCGGAACACCAACACCGGCGGTGTCATCGCCGAGGACACCGCCAGCCAGGCGGTCGTCGCCACCAACCAGGTCCTGCACGGCCCCGCGCACCCCAGCCGGCTGATCCTGCCGGTCATCCGCCGCTGACGGGCACGGCGGCCGGCAGGCACGGCGGCCGGCTGTGGCCAGGCGGCGATGCGGTGGGATTATCCGGGTGTGACGACCGCCACGATCTACGCCGAGTTCGCCGCCGCGGCACTTACCGCCTACGAAGAGGCGCTGTTCCCGCGCGGCGAGTCCGAAGCCGCGGACGCGTACCTGATCCTGGAGCTCCGCCTCGGCGACCGCGCACCGTTCGGATTCATCGACTTCTTCACCGGCTCCCTCGAGGGGGAGCACGAAGGAGCCGCGCAGTCCTGATCCACCCGCCGACGGTCCCGGTGTGATCGCGGTCGGGGAACGCGATGTCCGTGCGTATCCGCAGGTCGAGGTCCGCCAGTTGTCCCGTGTGGCAGGCGCCTCGCCCGGGATCAGGTTCGGTATACGTCGCGCCGATGGGCAACGTCTACCACGGTGACCACTCGGGTCTTGTCATCGATCCGGTAGATGACCCGGTAAGTCCCGCGCCGCGCGCTGAACCTGTCGTCGAGTGGCGCATGTTCGGTCCGGTCACCACGGTGGTGGCCGACGCGCTCAGCTACCTGTTGTCCGCGCTGGGAATCACTGCGATTCGCACGTCGTGGCTGAGTACCATCGAGGTGGTGGACACGGCAGAGAAGGGGTTAACTGAGCGTATGACTGACCGCCTGGCGCCGGGGTCGGCGCGGCGGTTCTCTAGCCGCTCCATTCTGTTGGTGTGGGTGGCTGCGTGGCTGATTATCTGCGCGGTGGGAGCGGTCTGGGCGATAGCGAACCCGATCGGCAACTCGCCGGACGAACCGGCCCAGATCGCCCGGGCGGCGTCTGAGGTGCGAGGGCATCCGATCGGCGCGCCGATTCCTGGTCAACTGGCGGTGTACACAAAGGTTTGGATCCCTCGGACCTACGCCTTGAGTCTGGATAGCACCGGCGGCTTTACGGGGGCGCACAACTGTTATCACTTCATGCCGGAGGTCTCTGCGCAGTGTGAGAGGATTGTTGCCTCCGACAAGCAGGTGGCTGTCTACACCTACGTTGGTCACTATCCGCTCTTCTATTACGCGGTGGTTGGACTGCCGTCGCTCTTCACTACCAGCATTGCCGGCCTGTATCTCATGCGATTGGTGAGCGTCGCCCTCTGCGCAGCGTTGTTGGCGTTGGCGCTGGCCGTGTCCTGGCGGTGGGCGTCCTCGCCGCTTCTGATTGGCGCAGTGGCTGTGGTGGCGACCCCGACGGCGGTTTTCATGGCGTCGTCGGTCAATCCCAGCGGCCTGGAGATCTCTGCCGCTATCTGCACTTGGGTAGCTGCGTCGGTGTTCGTTCTGGACCATCTTTCGATGCCGCCGCGGGGGCTTTTGATCTGCTTGGGGACGGCGGCATCCGTTCTCGCCCTAACCCGGCCGATCTCGACGCTGTGGCTACTGGTAGTGGTGGTTATAGTCGTCCTGGCGGCATGGCATCGAGTATCGGCACGGGCACTGCTTCGCCGGGGTGACTTTTTGGTCACCGTTACGGTGGTGGCCGTTACGTCTGTCGCCTCGGCAGTATGGGTCTTCGCCGCCAACGGCCTCGCGGTTCGGCCGGAAGGGCCGCCTCCTCCCGGAACGCCTCTGTCTCGCCTGGTGTCGTCGGCGATCGACGGGATGTGGGGGAGCCTGAGTCAAGCTGCAGGAACGTTCGGCTGGGGCGAAACTCATGAGCCTGGGTTGGCCGTGTTCTTTCTACTGATCGCCGTGAGCGTCCCGGTTGTGATGTGCGTGGCCCGGTCTAGCAAGCAGAACGCATGTGTAACGCTTCTTCTCATGACATTGTCGGCGCTGATGCCACTCGCACTAGTGGTGGCTTCTGTTCGCCGGGATGGCCTGGAAGAACAGGGTCGGTACTTCATGCCGCTTTGGGTAGGGGTACCACTCTTCGCGGCCGCTACCCAGCGCGCCCTTCCCTCTTGGGCGGCCAGAAGGTTGTCTAGCACTATGGTGTTGCCAGCAACAGGCGGACTGGTACTCGCCTTCTGGTGGAATCTGCATCGGGTGGCGGTCGGAGTACAAGGCCCGTACCTCCCATGGAACCTACCGGCCGGCGCATGGCGACCGCCAACCTCGGCCACAGTCCTAGACGCATCCGCCGTCGTTATCTTCACCGCGTACGCGGCATTACTTCTGGCGCTCAGCGATCTCCGGCCTCGGGTGACTGCCTACGGGTCCGGGCGGCGCGAAGAGCCTCCGCCGAACGATCCTGAACTGCAGCGTCTGCGCCGATAAACGCACGATGGCCCGGTTCGCGCCGCAGCAGGGTGCGGTCGATGACACGTCAGACACGGGGTGACCTGGGAGGCGCAAACGGCCAGGTCAGTGATCATAATTCGGTCGTCGATCCGCCTGCTGTCAGGGTGATCTCTCACGAGGCCTGATTACGAGCCTGACCTGCGGCTACGGGTGGCGCGCTCGGAGGGACTCGAACCCCCAACCTTCTGATCCGTAGATCAGTGCGGGGTGTCCAGCCAGTGCGCCGGAGTCCGTATCCGCAGGTCAGGGTCGGCCTGACATCCAGTGCGTGCGGCTGGATTCGGTCATGTCCCACCAGTCTGTGAGACGGATGTGAGACGATCACGGCCGCGCTCTGCGATGGACCGCGCCTGGCTCGTGCCCTCCTCGTCCCCCGTCCTCTGCGTAGCTGGCCGCCGACGGCCGAGGCCGACCGTGTTCCAGGCCGAGAAGCGACCGCGCCGTGGCGTGGCCTGGACTCGGAGGCCTCGGCCGAGACAATCGTGCGGCGAGCAGGACGGATAGTTCCGACCTCACTAGTTCCGTACGGCGAGCAGATTTTGGGGCACATTTGGGGACGGCCTGTGAGTAGCCCTGTGTCAAGCCGCTACCTGTTGATCTCGGTTGAGGATGCGCTGGAGGGCTTTGTGGTGGGCGGGGTTGTAGGCGGTTTCGTCTTGCCAGCAGTGCCAGATGACGAAGAGCCAGGCGCGGGCGAGGACGCGGACGGCGTGGGGATGGTCGTGGCCGCGGGCGCGGGCTCGCTCGTAGAGGTCGCTGGCCCAGGGGCTGGCGCGGCGGGAGTCGCCGGCGAAGTCGGTGACGGCGTCGCGGAGTTGCTTGTCGCAGGACCATCGGAAGGTGACGGCGCGGATCTTGCCGGACTGACGGGTGGACGGGGCGGCACCGGCGAGGCAGGCCAGCGATTCGGGAGTGGGGAACCGGGCGCGGCAGTCGCCGATCTCGGCGAGCAGGCGGGCGGCGCGGACGGTTCCGGAGCGGGGCAGCGACGTGAAGATGCGGCTGTCGGCGTGGGCGCCGAGCTGGGCGCTGATCTGGGCGGACAGGGCCTTGATCTGGGTGGTGAGGGTGACCAGGACGGCGTGCAGCGCGTGGGTGATGCCGGCCTGGGCGTCAGCGCCGGGCCCGGTGATGCCGCGGGGCGCGGCGGCCAGGCGGGCGTGCAGCACGGCGGGGTCGGTGCGTCCGCTGTAGCCGATGCTGGCCAGCCATCTGCCCATCCGGGTGGGGGTGAGCCAGTCGGCGCGGTCCTGGGTGCCGAAGCGGGCCAGGAACGTCAGGCTGACCGGCGAGTCGATGTCGCCGAACAGCCCGGTGGCGCCAGGGAAGACGTTGCGCAGGTGGGCGCGGAGCTGGTTGGCGGCCCGCCGCCGACCTGCCCGCCCCGAACGCGCGGGCCGCCAGGTAGACACTGACCGGCCACAGCGACAACAGCAGGTACAGCGACCAGCGGAACGCGGTGTCAGGCCCGGTCAGCAGGCCGAGCGCGCCGGTGAGGATCGCGGGCAGGCTCTGGTAGTGCAGGAACTGCGGCGATCCCTCACCCAGGAACGGGAACCAGCTGGTCAGCGGCAGGTGCCCGGCGCGCAGCCGCGCGGTCGCGAACCGCACCATCTGCTCGTGCATCGTGCTGTCGTTGTCGTACGGGACGCTGAGCGTGAGCGCCCGCAGGTTCACCAGGTTCCATCCGACCGCGGCCGCGACGCGGTGGCTGACGAGGTCCTTGCGGCGCGGCAGGCGCGGCGCAGCGCGACGGTCGCCGGGCTGTCAGGGATGAGCGGCCGCAGCCGGGGCCGGTCGGTGCGCAGCGTGTCCGCGAGCACGAACGCGTCGAAGCGGTCGTCTTTGTTGCCGGCCGAGCCGTAGCGGGCCGCCAAACTCCCCGGGCAGGGAAGAAACTCCCGCCAACCGATGCAGGCAGTCGCCCGCGGCCGGGCCAAGTAAGCTGGAGGGCACGGGCGTTATCGCCACGGGAGGTGTGCCCGGTGGGCGAGCGGTCATCGCTCAAAGTTCCGCCCGGAACCATCCTGCTCCTGGGGGCGCTCAGCTCTCCGCTATCGAGCAACGGCAGGTCAGCATGGGCGAGGTAGCGGCTGCGGCGGCCCGGATGGCCAGCGAGAACATAGACGCGCTGGCGCCCTACCTCGCCCCGCCCCAGCAGGTCGTTGATACCCGCCCCCTTGACCGGCGCGAGCGGTGGACCGGTAAACGATGGGAGGACCTCTGCTGATGCGCGATATCCGGGCCAGCGCAGGGGTAGCCGACATGATCGGCGCCGAGAACCTGCACCGGCTGCGTCACAGCCCCGCATGCGGCCCGTTCACCTGCTGGCACTGCCATGGCCCTGGCGACGCGGACACTGAGCCCGCCACCGTGATCGCTGAACTGCAGGAAGGCGCCGCCCGGATCGCCCTCGCGCACGCAGAGTGCGCGCGATCGCAGGTCGTCAGCGCTGGCGCTCCGGCACCGGCTGCCCTGACCGGGCCTGGGACAGGCGCGGACATGGCCGCCCTGACGGGCGTGCTGCCCGGCCCGGACGGGTCCCTGCCGCTGCTGATCCTCGACCAGCGGCCTGAGATGGCCGTGCGCAGCGGCCCCGCCGAGGGCGTGAACATTTCTGTCTCCGCCCTGCTGGGCATGGGCCTGACCCTGGTAACCACGATCAGCGAACAGCTGGCACAGGCCATGGACGGCCAGGCCGGGGCGCTGGTGCACGCCCAGGCGGCCAGCCCCGAGCCCTGGGTCCTTCCGCCCGCCCCGGCCCCGGGATGGCGGCTTGAGCTGTCCGCCCGCCGCGCAGCACGACTTACCGCCCCGGACGGGTCGGTCATGTACGGCGGGGAATGCGGCCAGCCTCGGCCGTGGCGCGCGCTGATCACCCGCACCGACAGGTGCGCCGTGCTGATCGGCGCGATCGGCCTGTACGCCAACCCCGGTGAACGCGCTCCCACCCGGATAACCACGCTGCTAGACCAGGCCGCAGACGCTGAGGAACTGGTCGGGGGCCTGGTAGAAGCCTGCTAGGCCGGGCCGCCTGCTGGCCAGGATTTACAAGATCACTTAGAAGTTGTGAGAGATCAGCTTCGAGGCCGTAGCCAGGACGATCTCTCAACAAGGCCTGCTCATGATCCTGAACCGCGGATACATGGCGCGCTCGGAGGGACTCGAACCCCCAACCTTCTGATCCGTAGTCACCCGTACGGGCGTCCAGCCCCGTTCAGATCAGTCCGTGACCTCGGGCTTGTCTCTCCCGGTTGTCCACATGGGTCCGGAGCATCCCAAGGTTGTTCATCCGTGTGGCTCCCAGTGTGGCTCCCAGCCCGACGGGGCCTGTGGATTTAACGGTGTTTCCGGCCTGATCACGCTGGACCTGAGGGTCTGGCGGGAGAGGTGCCGTGATGACACCTTCTGTGTCAACCTCAGGCCGCGACTGCCCCGGTGAGTTTGGTTGCGTTGCCGTGTCGCTC